>CAWBTY010000013.1:0-433132 GCA_963791895.1 uncultured Actinomycetes bacterium | reverse complement strand
GTGCCGATCGCGAGGGGGTGGGCACCCCGTTACTCGGCTCCGTACCTCGTGTTCTCGTGCTCGGCGCTATAGGTTCGGCGCATCCGAATCGAGTCTTCTGTCACTTCTTTGACGTGGATCCCGTCCGAGGCGATCGATGGCATGCCCAAGCTGCCATTCGAGCTTGGGGTCGCCCATTACGACGATCCACCGCCGGATCGGATCGAGAGCCTGGACAGGCTTCGCGAGGCGGACGTGTTCCGCGAGGCGAACGAGCTCAGTGCGTGGATCGAGGTCGAGGACGGGAAGATCATTGACTATGGTCATGAGGGTCGCGGGCTGATCGGTGTTACGCGGCTAAAGCTCGGGCCTGCGAAGATGGCGTTTCCGGCCGTGAAGTTCCCCCTCATCCAGCCCGAGCCTGAGGTGGGAGACGGTTGGGTGCGCTTCGTCCAGACCGCCGGCGGGCGCATGGGGTTGCCCGCACCGCGCCGCGTTCGTGGCAAGTCATTCTTTCAACTGGCGTCTGCCTCGGCCTGGACGACGTTGCAGCTGATCCTCTACGCCGACGGACAGGCGAAGGGCTCGTTGGTCGGCGCCAGCCCGTTTCCGCGACACTGGGTGTATGACGCTGAGGGGACCCTCGTCAGCAAGTCGGCCACGATCGATTTCGAGAAGTGGTACCGCGAGTCCTACGGCGAGCAGACGCCATGGGGCGCGGAGGACACGCCTGCGTTCGTGACAGCCGTCGAGACCGAGCTCGAGCGGGATCTTTCGAGTGCGGTTATGACGGAGGGCCGCAAGATGCCACGCCGGCGCGTCGAGATCGGCGAGGCGTTGGTCGAACAGGGTGAGGAAGGTAGCGAGCTCTTCCTTCTCTTGGACGGTGTGCTCGATGTGGAGGTTGACGGCCAAACGGTCACCCAAGTGGGGCCAGGCGCCATGCTCGGCGAGCACGCTGTCCTTGGGGGAGGCAGGCGCACCGCGACGCTGCGGGCAGCAACGCCTTGTCGCGTTCTAGTCCTCGATGCGGATCAGATCAGTCGCTACGAGCTCAAGCTTCTGGCCGCATCCCGAGAGCCCGGTTAGCAGGTCACGCCGGCGGCATCACCACTGCCCGCTTCGCCAATGCGCTACGTCAAGCTCACGATCGGTCCGATTAAGACGACCTCAGATCGCGGGAAACTCGGCATCGTATCGGACCGCCGTCCGAGGTGGGTACCCATCTGAGTTGCAAGCCGAGCGGCCGTTTCACGGGCTGCGGAACCGGCGCTCCGGCTACGCCCCGACCAGGCTCCACGGCGTCCCCGATCACGGCCCCGTTCTGCGGCCGGCTTCCCAATGGAGATCGAGTTCAACCGCCACAGGAGTATGAGGAGCAAGTCATCGGCTTCTTCGACGAGGCGCTCCTCAGTTCCCCGAAAGCAGGCCCGACGCCCGAGCACGTCGCGAGGAGGAGGGAGCCGCGGATGGAGGCCGACCCGTCGGTTCAAGGCGACGAGAGCGGGGTAGCCCCGCCTTATGGAGACAGCGGGCAAAGTTCTGCTCGTGAGCGCGGTCGTCCTCGCCGTCATTGGGTTGGGTGCGCTCGGTCTCGCCAAGCTCGGCGTCGATCGCGTGCCTGGGACGCTCTCGTGGAAGTCGGACAACGTGACTGTTTTCTTCCCGATCGGACTCATGCTTCTCGTGTCCATCGTCGGAACGATTGTGCTGAACGTCTTCCTGCGGCGATGACGTCGAAGAGGCCCGAACAGGGGCCCGACGGGCCCTCGACGCAACGCTAGGCCGGCGAACGGCTCCCGCGGCCCGGCAACCTCAGCCGGCGGCGCCGCCCCCCGTCGCCGATCACCGAGACGACGGTCTGCGCGAGGTGTGGGCAGCCGGTCGAGGGGAACGCATCTCGCCGGTGCCGGTGGAGCACAAGGAACAGATCTCCGGGTGGCGCGTCCCGATATTGGTGGGCGAAGTGCAGGCCATCGATTGCGGCGAGCGTTGGTGTGTAGATGGCGTCGTACCAGTTCGCCGCGATCGCCGCGTTTTCGAGCACGCGTCCGTGGTCTCGCATCATGTAGTAGCTGCGCGCGAGGGAGATAGATAGGCGTTCGCGACGGGTGCGGCCCTACAGCGATGAGCATCGCGAGGGGGGTGGGAGCTACCCGCCGGTCGGTGCTCGCTCGTGAAGCGCCGTCCCGCGATGGAGTTCCTCCACGAACGTCTCAGCGCGCCGCTGGTTGCTCAAAAGTCCATTGACAAAATGCTTTGTATGTTCAATAGTATTTGTAATGGATGATGTTCTCCTTCTTGACCGGCTCGACCAGGCCGAGACGCTCTTGAAGCCGAAGCGCGTCGATCTGCTCCGGCGCCTCGCCCAGCCGCGCTCGTGCACCGAGCTGGGCCGCGAGCTTGGTGAGCCGCCGCAGAAGGTCTACTACCACCTGAAAAAGCTCGAAGCTGCCGGCCTTGTTGACCGGGTCGACGAGAGGCGCGTGCGCGCGGTCATGGAGGGCATCTACCAGGCACGTGCTCGCTCCTATTGGCTCTCGCCGGAGCTGGTGGGCCAGATCGGCGGCCGTCGTCGTGCGACCGACGATCTCAGCCTCGGCTTTCTGCTCGACCTGACAGAGGAGATCCAGGCCGACGTCGCTCGCCTCGCGCAGGTCGAGGGTGACGTGCCGTCCCTCGGCCTCAGCGGTGAGATACACCTCGCGCCGAAGCGACGCGAGGACTTCCTCCGCGAGCTCCGCTCCGTGTTCGAGGAGCTGCTCGGGCGCTACGGAGGTCGCGAGGGCGAGCGGTTCCGAATCGCCCTGACCTGCTACCCGAAGGGAGACCCGACGTGAGCGACACGATCGTTCTGCGCCAGTACGTCGCGGCGGACGCCGGCAAGACGTGGGCGGCGCTGACCGACGCTACCGCGCTCGCAACC
This sequence comes from uncultured Actinomycetes bacterium, assembly GCA_963791895.1. Taxonomy (GTDB): domain Bacteria; phylum Actinomycetota; class Thermoleophilia; order Gaiellales; family Gaiellaceae; genus Gaiella. The sequence goes on along the minus strand of CAWBTY010000013.1, from coordinate 430,227 downwards.
TGGCTGAGCGAGCACGCGAAGGTCGCCCTCGGCGAAGGACAGTACGCGTTCTGGGGACGGTTCAGTCCGGGCGGCGACGAGACACGGCAGCGTCTGCTCCAAGCGGACGCACCGCGGTGGCTGCGCTTTGGCTGGCCGCTCGGCGGTTACGAAGGCGAGGTCGAGATCGAGCTCGAACCAGAGGAGGACGGCATGCGTGTCACGCTGACGCACCGGGACGCGCCGCCGCGCGCCGAGACGGAGGTCTATGTCCGCGACTGGTGGCAGCTGTCGCTCGAGAACCTCGCGAACTTCGTCGAACGACGCAGCCTCGCATGCCGGGTCGACTTCACGTCCCTACAGGGTCGTGACGCCGGCTACGAGCTCGAGATCGACGCGACACCCGAGGAGGTGTTTGCGGCACTGATCGAGCCCGAGCAACTTGAGCGGTGGTTCGCGACAAAGGCGACCATCGAGCCCGAGGTCGGCGGACGCTACGACCTCGGCTGGGGCATCGGGCCGACACGCATCCTCGAGCTGATCCCGAATGAACGGCTCACTCACGACTGGGCGACCAGCGACGACGAGCCGCCGATGGTCGTGCGCTGGGAACTCGAAGGCTCAGGCGGGCACACCCATTTGACCGTCGTCCAGAGCGGTTTCTCGAGCGAAGCTCACGCCGCCGGCTGGTCGGTCGGCCTCGCCTCTCGCGTCGCTAGCCTCAAGCGCATGCTCGAGGTCGGCGCCGACTGGCGACCGGTGGAGCGACTCCAGCACGCCGCGTGAGCCCGGCTTTCATGCCGTACGAGAAAGATGCGATCGTGCCCGACTACCGCGATGAGGCGCCGGCCGATGGGGGCTACGTCTATTGCCCGCGCTGCGCCGGCCCGCTCCTGCATCCCGACCCCGCCAACGGCCGGATCCGGCCAGTCTGCGAGCGCTGCGGTTGGACGTACTTCGCGGCCAACCTGATCGGCGTGCTCGTTGTCGTCGAGGCCGACGGAGGCATCGTCATGATCCACCCGTCTCCCGGAACACCGGACGCGCCGGCCTCCTTGCCGGGCGGCCTCGTCGAGTACTCGGAGACACCCGAAGTCGCCGCGATTCGACTGGTGCGCGAGCAAACCGGGCTGCAGATCGAGCTGCTCGACGAGCTGACCCGGTTCCTGCAGAAAGGGACGCCGTTCGGGCCGGTGCTGGACTTCGGTTTCGTCGCACAGGCGAGCGGAGCTGACCTGCGAACCGACGGCGACGAAGGACCGGCGGCTATCTACCCGCTCCAGGATCTCCCGGCCATCATCCCGGCCCGAGTCGCGAATCAACGCGTCCTCGACGCCTACCTCGCCAGGCACCGGTCATGATCTGCGTGGATGGTTGCGCTCGGGCGCCTCCGCCGTAGGCCGCACCGCCAAGGCCGTACCCTCGCCCATTTCTGGAGGCGACCATCTCGAACGGCGGAAGGCCGCCGACACGCCGGGTCGGGGGTCGATCGCGACCAGGCCCCACCTCAATCACCGCATCGAGCGGGTGGGGTAGCCTCGAGCGAGTCGTCTCGCATGCGCGTGCGTGCGCGTGAGACGAAGTGGTAGCCGTTTGCGACGAGGGGTAGAGAGCTCGAGGACCTTCGAGCTCGAGTGCTCGGTTTCCGGCCCGCGTGCCGAGCCCTGCTCGACGAATCAACCGGCCCGCTCCCGGCGGGTGCCACGAGGAGCTCCCGGCTCCTCGCTATGCCGAGGGTAGCGCGATCGTTGACCTGTTGCGACGGGGGTGGCCCGAGACGCTGGTCACACGCCTCGCGCGTGACGATCTTCCATACTTCAGGTCGTGACCGAGTACGACCCCGACGCATTCGATGCGTTCGAGGAGGCCGGCTGGACGACGAAGGAGGCCACCGCCTACCACGGGCTCTTGGGGCGCGTGACATCGCAGGTCGCAGCGCCGCTCCTCGATGCGGTGGGCGCCCGCCGGGGGACGCGGCTCCTCGATGTCGCGACAGGCCCCGGCTACGTCGCTGCAAGAGCGGCCGAGCGCGGCGCGGAGCCGATTGGCGTCGACTTCTCCGACACGATGCTCGCCTATGCACGCGCCTACGTAGCGGGCGTCGAGTTCGTGCACGGAGACGCGACTGCGCTGCCGTTCGAGGACGAGTCGTTCGACGCGGTCGTCGCGGCTTTCGTGCTTCTGCACCTTGGGACTCCTGAGCGAGCGGTCGAACAGGCCGCTCGGGTGCTGCGATCGGGCGGCCGCGCTGCATTCAGCGTGTGGGACGAGCCGTCGCGAGGTCGCTGGATCGGGGTTTTCTTCGAGGCGTTCGTGGCTGCGGGAGCGCATCCCCCCGCCGATGTTCCCGCAGGCCCGAGCTTCTTCAGGTTCGCAGACGACGCGGAGTTCGTGTCGCTGTTGGAGGGCGCCGGGCTCACCGACGTGACGGTCGATACCGTCGAGTTCGGTCTCGACCTGGCTGATGGCGACGAGCTCTGGGACGGACTTCTCGAGGGGGCCGTGCGAGTTCGCCCGATGATCCTCGGTCAAACGGAGGAGCTGCGGCGTGAGATTCACTCGCGCTTCGCCGAGCTCCTCGAGGCATACCGCACGCAGGATGGCTTCGACGTTCCCGTTTCGGTCAAGCTCGCCTCGGGGACGAAAGCATGACGATCTCGCATCGACCGAGGAGTGGGCTCCTCCTGGTTCGCCCTTAAGGACGTCCGCGCAATGCGAGCCGCAGCCCCCTCCGGGGCCGAGGACGCCAGGTGAGGGGCGCTCCCCGCCGCTGCGCGCGTCATCTTTGTCTCGGTCAGTCGACGCGATCGATCGATGGCGGCTGCCATGTGCCGTCGGCGACCGAGGGCTTTGGCGAGTAGAGCCGGAGCGCGAGTTGAAGCGGCCTTCGCTCGGTGTGGGCAACCAGTTCGTATCCTGCGAGTCGTCCGGCTTGTCGCTCTGAATGTAGAGCTGAGCGAGCCGTCGTCGCCGTAGGCGAGGCCGCTGCGGTCGCCAAGCGCGTAGCGGTTGATCGCGTTTGGAACGAGGTACGTCTCGGCGTCGTACATCGTCAGCGGCCAGAAGGCGTTCACGGGAGACAGTTCGTCGCGGTCGAAATGCAGGGAGTAGCGGCTCGAGCTGTCGAGCGGTTCGCCCGTTCCATCGGTGATCGCGAGCGGATAGCAGGCGTCCTCGATCAAGTTGCCGCCGACGCCGAAGAACGTCCACGCCGCGCGGTAGGGGTACTTCGTCCCGTAGCGGCCAAGGTCGAGCGCGACCTGCCAGCCGTTGGTGGGCCAGGCGCGCGGCCATCGCCTCGAGCGTCGCGGTATCGGGCGGCGCGCCGCCCACGATGGCGGCGATCCCGCACATGGCGTGGACGAATCTAGCCCGGCGTGCTAACGTACAACCTAATGGTTGTAGATGAGTTCACCGAAGCCGAGATCGACCGCGTGTTCCACGCCCTGGCCGACGCCACGCGACGCGACCTGCTGCGCCGCTCGGCCGACGGCGAGCTGTCGGTCTCGCGCGCTGGCCGACGGCTACGCGATGAGCTTCGCCGCCGTGCAGAAGCACGTCGCGGTGCTCGAGCGCGCCGGCCTCGTGACCAAGGCGCGCCACGGCCGCGAACAGCTCGTCCGCACCGATCCCGTCGCCGTCGCCCGCGCGCGCCACGCGCTCGACGAGCTCGAGTCGACCTGGCGCGACCGCGTCGGCCGCATGGCCGACCTCTTGACCCCCCCGACCGAAGGGCAGGACCGATGACCGTCACCACGATCGACAAGGACACCGAGGCGCTCACCCTCACGCTCGTCGCCGACTTCGCCGCGCCGGTCGAGGCAGTGTGGGAGCTGTTCGCCGATCCGCGCAAGCTCGAGCGCTGGTGGGGCCCGCCGACGTACCCGGCGACGTTCGTCGAGCACGACCTCACCCCCGGGGCGCTCGTCACCTACTACATGACAGGCCCGACCGGCGACCAGCACTACGGCTGGTGGCGCATCGGGACGGTCGACGCGCCACGCGAGCTCACGATGGAGGACGGCTTCGGCGACGCCGACGGGAAGCCGCTGACCGACAAGACCGGCCAGCTACGGATGCGCCTCTTCGAGCACGAGGGCGGCACGCGGATGGAGCTGCACGACCAATTCCCCACCCTCGAGCAGATGGAGGAGATGCTGAAGATGGGCATGGAGGAGGGCCTGCGCGAGGCCGTCGGCCAGATGGACGGCCTCCTAGTGGCCGCTTAGCGCGACCGGCGGAACAGCGGAGCGGCGGCAGCCGCCATCGAGCGGGCGCGCTCGCCCAACGTGTCGCCCGCGTACGGCTCGGGGCTACCGGGGCCCAGGCCCCACCGCCATGATCGCCCGCAAGGGGGAGGGGGTGCCGAGATGAACCGACACGCCTAGTCGGGGGTCACTTGAACCTCAGTGGATAGCGGGATCCGCCGACGATAGGCGCGGGCGTGACGATCGCCGAGAGGACTGAGACGTGATCTTCACTGCTGCCCGCGCTGCATGAAGATCAGTCCATGCTCCTGCCAGGCGAGGCAGCAGCAGTCCCGCGCCGCAAGAGGGCAGCAGCGCCGCATACGCCAACAACACCCGGCTTCGACGCAAGACCGCGCACTGGCAACGCATCCGACTCGCGCGCCTCGAGCTTGCCGCTGGCCTTGTGCGAGCTGCGCGTCCGGGCTGGCTTGGTACGGGCCACGCGCTCCATCAGATCGGCGGCGGCGACCATATCCTCGCACGCTCGAGCTGCACGCGCGGCGTGTGGCCCGGTCATGGGCCGAGGATGCAGCGAGAGGGCGGCTTTTGGGGTGGGGTCAGATTTCGCGCCCCCTAGCCAAGCGCTGGCGGACCCGGCGTCAGGTTGGGCGGCCGGCTTCTGTGGCGTCGGCGACCTCATCGAGATTGCCGCTTCTGACGTCGTAGACGTACCCGTAGATTGGGATTCTCGCGGGCACGAGAGGGTGATTGCGGATGCGGCGTACGTCCTCGATGACGCTCTGCTCGCGGTCGGCGATCGTGAGCCAGTCGATGTTGTGTCCTTCGCCGGAGCCGGGTCCGGCCCCGACGTCATGGAAGCCGTCCTCCCCGAGTTCTGCGGTCTCGAGGCTCTGATCGAGCAGCCCGGCCATCGTCTCGCTTGTGAAGAATTCCATGCCGCAGTCGGAGTGGTGGATCACGAACCACTCGGCCGTGCCGAGAAGCTTGTACGAGATCACGAGGGAGCGGATCGCGTCGTCACTAGCGCGGCCTCCGGCGTTCCGAATGACGTGGGCGTCGCCTTCGCTGAGACCGGCGTACTTTGCGGGGTCGAGTCGCGCGTCCATGCAGGTGAGAATCGCGAAGCCCCGGGCCGGAGGGAGCGCCAGCTCGCTCTTGGCCCCGAAAGTGCGCGCGTACTCGGCATTGGCGGCGAGGACTTCCTCGAGAACGGACATCCGGTCTCCTTCAGGACTGGGGATGGCCCATTAGTTTACAAAATGAAGTGACCATCCGAGAAGCGGACGCGTTGCTCAGAGTTCGGGGGCACGGCTTGCCCGAGACGATCCGTGGCGTGGTCGCCCTCGACGCGCGCGCACGCGAGGGATCTTCCGCGCTGGTCGGCCCGGCCTCGAGCGCCTGCGATCTGACCAGCGTCTGACACGCCGTCGCGACGCGTCCATCCATCAGCGATCCCGCGCAACCCCGCCTCGGAGGGTCGGTGCATCTCGGTACCCGCCCTCCCCCCTCGCGGTCGTCAATGCGGTGGGGCCTGGTGCCGGCCTCGGCGCTCAGGCGCGCGTCCGGCCGCGCTTCGCCTGCGCCTGCTGCTCCTCGCCCGACAGGAAGGCCCGAAGAGGCCGGTGCGGCGCTGCTGCCGGAGCACGTCGGGCGCAAACACGCAGGACTCGCCTAACCGTTGTCGGACGTCACCGCCGGGACCTCGGCAGAGCGTCACCGCGAGCCCTACTCCCTTGTCGACCGTCACCGGCACCGGACTCGCTCAGAACCGCGCGAAGCGGTCGATGTCCTCTTCGAACTCGCGCGCCATCGCGGCCGTGATCGACGGTCGCACCTCGGCGATTGCGGCGACGAAGTCGCCGGTCGTCGCGGGAGTGTGCTCGCGTCCCAGCGATCGCTCGAAGGCGGTCTGGGCGGCCTTCCTGGCGGCGAACTCGATGTCGGCTGCGGAGAAGAACTGCGAGCGCTCGGCGAGCTCGCCAAGGTCGACGTCGGCATCCGTGATCCCGGCGACGTAGCGTTCCCAGATCCCCATCCGGGCGATCCGGTCGGGCGGCCCGACGGGGAGGAGGTAGTCGAACCGGCCCGGCCGCGTGAACGCGTGGTCGAGGTCGCGCACGGAGTTGGTCGCCACCACGAGCAGGCGTGAGTCGCTATCGCGGAAGGTCGGGATCAGCTTCAGCAGCTCGTTCGCCATAACGCGGGTCTCCGGCCGTTCCTGGCGGTGGGAGGCAATCTCCTCCACCTCGTCGATGAAGACGACGACGCGGTCGAGGTACTCGATGCGTCCGAAGAGGTCGCGCAGGGCACCGGCGCGGCCATGGGCGTCGGAGCCCGCGAGCTGGCTCGGGAACATCTCGACGAACGCCCAGCCGAGGCGGCCGGCGATCGCCTTCGCGAACGTCGTCTTGCCCGTCCCGGGCGGCCCGAAGAGAATCACCGCTGACGCCGCGACGACGCCGTGGCGGCGCGCCGCGTCCTGTTCGGCCAGCGGCAAGATCACGCGCCGCTCGATCAGCTCCTTCTCGCGCTCCATCCCGCCAATCGCTGGCCACAGCTCACCTGAGGGCCAGCTCCCGCCGAGCTCTTCGAGCCGGTCGTCTGCGACCGTCGCGTGGAGGCGCCGCTTCTCGAGATACCGCATCCCGTCCTGCAGCACGTAGCCGGCCGCCTGCGCCGCCGAGACCGCCGCCTCGCCGGACGCGGTGAGCATCGAGATCTCGCGCACGCCAAGCGCCTGCAGACGGCGCTCGAGCGTCCGGAGGAGATCGGCGCCCACGCCTCGCCGGCGGGACTCTGCCGCGACCGCCCAGCGAAGCACCCAAGCGCGCTCGCCGTCCACCCGGGCCGCGACCGCGCCGACGATCGACTCGCCGAGCGTCGCGACAAGCGCCGGCTGCCGCGCCGCGACGGCGGCGAGCACCTCGGCGAGCGAGAACGGCGACTCGGCGTCGCCCTCCGCGTCGCTCTCCCACAGGCGCACGGCCTGCTCGAGCCGCGAATCGTCGAGTTCACGGATCTGCACGCGGCCGGCGGTGTCCCCCATGGGTGACTCCATCCGTTGAGGCTAGCGGGAGGCGGGATCCGATCGCGACGTGCCGAACGAACCGGCCAACGTTGCGCAATCAGGCGCGAGTGACGGGCGTCGACCCCGTCACGGCGTCGCGGCCACGCCGAACGCCCCACTGCTCCCATCGCGCGCACGCGCGCACGCGAGGGACCTCCACTCTGATCGGGCGCGAGGAGCCCGATCCCGGGGAGGGAACCCCTCCCCCTCGCAGTGATCGTGGCGATGGGGCCTGGTCGCGGGACATCTCTCTTCTAGAAGGCGATCTGGAACTTGAGCACGTCGCGGTCGTTCATCGCGCGGTAGCCATCCGGCACCTCGTCGAGCGAGCCCGTACGGTCGAAGACACGGCCGGGTTCGATCCGTCCTTCGAGTACCTCCGGAAGCAACTCGTCGATGTACGCGCGCACGGGCGCTGGGCCGCCGGCCACGCTGGCGTTCTTCCAGAACGCAATGCCGGTGGGTGTCGTGTCGTGCTCCGGCACACCGACGCGACCCACAGCGCCACCTGGGCGAGCGATCTCGAGCGCCGTGACCACCGCCTGCTCGAGACCGACGCAATCGCGATCGTGATGATCGCTGCCGCAGCCACTGAGGGCGCCGACGTGGATCCGGTGGTGAGCAGAGCGGTGACCAGTGCCGCGGCGGGGCCATACTTCGTCGCCGCAATGGGCTTTGCCGTGATGCTCGCGGCTGCCGGACTGCTCACACTGCGCAGCCGAGTCTTCGCGCGCTGGATCGGCATCGTGGCACTCCTCGGTGCACTTGCCTTCGTAATCACGTTCTTCGCGCTCATCCAAGGAACCAGCGAAGACAGCGTGTTTGGCTACGGGTTTCTTCCTGGCATCCTCGCGCTCGCGATCTGGTCGATCGCTACGAGCATCGCCACCTTCCGCACGCTGGGTACCACCGCTCGCGAGTCCGGCGCGACACCCGCCGACTCCTAGGCGCTCGATCGAGAGCACGTTCGCCATCGTCGACGGTCACCTGGTGACCGGCCCGCGAGCCGTGGAGGCTAGGCGTCGTGCTCGCGGAGGAACTCCGCCGACTTGGGCGGACCTTGCGTAAACCCGGCTTCCTGAAAGATCGCCGGCACCTCGGGGTCTGAGACGAAGCTCTGCCAGCCCGCCTGATCCCAGTCGAAAATCGCCCAAACCCGGTCGCTCTCATTTGGATCCTGAAAGACGTGCGCTCCCTTGCAACCGTGCTGCCTTCGCTTCTCAGCGCCCTTCGTTGAGAAGGTATTCCAGAAGCGGTCGAAATCCTCGATCTTCGCCGTTGCCAGGACCATCGCTCTCCTCCTTTGTCGGAACGGGGTGTCGTGCGACCTCCACCCTATGCCCCGCTCTCCGTCGCCTTACGTTGTCCGGGCCACTCGACGCCAGTGGACGAGCCTCGCAAGCGACCTCGACCGCCGTCTCGGCGGGATCGAGCGCCTGGTCGCGTTTAGGCACCCACCCCCGCTCGATGATCATCGTGGTGGAGCCTGGTCGCGGAAGTGGCAGGCGTTTCGGGACGAGGGCGCCTCCCGCTACGGCGCCGGACCGGGAGGCGTCGCTGAGGCGTAGTCGGCGTGGCGCGGCGCCACCGGCGTGACATCGTTGCGCACCGGTTCGGCTGGCGACTACCGTGCATCGGGTGATCGCCCACAGGCCGTTCGGCTCCACACGACACGAGAGCTCCCGGGTGATCTTCGGCGCAGCAGCACTAGCACACGTCTCGCAGCAGGAAGCCGACGCCGCTCTCGCGCTGCTGCTCGAGCATGGTGTGAACCACATCGATACCGCCGCGTCGTACGGCAGCTCTGAGCTGCGTGTTGCGCCGTGGCTGGAGCGCCACCCAGGAGAGTTCTTCGTGGCGACAAAGACCGGCGAGAGGAAATACAGAGAAGCGCGGGAGGAGATTCGGCGCTCGCTCGACCGGCTGGGTGTCGACCACGTCGACCTGATCCAGCTCCACAACCTCGTCGATGTGATCGAGTGGGAGTTCGCGCTGCGCGAAGACGGGGCTCTCCAAGCGGCCATCGAGGCGCGCGACGAGGGCCTTGTCCGGTTCATCGGTGTCACGGGCCACGGCTTGTCGGTGGCGGCGATGCACCGACGCAGCCTCGAGCGCTTCCCGTTCGACTCGGTGCTGCTGCCGTTCAACTTCCGGCAGCTTCTGGACCAGCGCTACGCCGCGGAGTTCGAGGCGCTCGCTCGTCTGTGCGCAGAGCGTCAGGTTGCGTTACAGACGATCAAGAGCATCGCGCTCGCACCCTGGGATGGACGCCCCCAGACGTCAGCGACGTGGTACGAGCCGCTCACCGAACCAGCCGACATCGAGCTTGCGGTGCACTGGGTACTCGGGCGCGAGGGCGTGTTCCTGAACTGCGTCGGGACCTCCAGCTGCTTCCGCACGTCCTCGAGGCAGCCGAGCGGGTCCGCGAACAGCCGGACGACGAGACTATGCAGGCGCTCGTCGAGCGACGCACGCTGATACCTCTCTTCACCTAAATCCGGCCCGAACCGCCTCCGCGTCCCGAAAGCCACCGACAGCGATCGCTCGCACGCGCGCGCACGCGACGACCGACCGGTACCCACACGCCTCGCGGTGATCATGGCAGTGGGGCCTGGTCTCGGTGGGCTGATCGAGATCCCACGGCGCATTTCGCGCGCACGCGCGCGCACGCGAGGCGCCGGCACAATCAAGTCAGACGGCCACGGCGCCGACACGGTGCGCCTCTCCTTCAGCATGATCAGCGAAGCTCAAATCGACGACGGCATCGAGCGGTCGCCGCACTCCTGACGCCCTCAGCAACGTATCGCGCTCCAACTCGCAGGATCGGGAGCCCGGCCTTCCCCCCTCGCGACAATCATCGCGGTGGGGCCTGATCGCGGGGGGGCGTCCGCGACCGCCCGCTCGGCGTGATCCTGGGGTACGACAAGCAGGCGGACGACCCCCGGTTCTCCGACGCCGACCTGCGGCTCGCGGAGATGCTCGCCGCGCGCGCGGCGATCGCGGTCGACCTGTCCGCCCGCGTCCCGGGTGAAGGCGTGCGACGCGCAGGAGTAACCCGGCCGAGGTACCAACCCCCTCGATGCGGCGATCGTGATGGGGCTGTCGCGGGCAGGACCAGGCCGGTCGACATCCGGATCGTGGAGTCGTCTACGACGTTGCGGCCTGGTCGTGTCGGCCGAAGACGGCGAGAGCGAGGATCACAAGCCCGATCCCTGTGAGCACGAGCGCGATCCCGCAGCCGTCTCACGCGGTCTACCGATTCGCGTCCCGGGTTGGATCCGTCAGACTCCCTCGCGATGGAGGTCGACGAGGTTCAGCGACCGCACGTGTTCCCCCTTCGAGTCCGGGGCTCGCTCGACCCGGGCCTGAGCCGCTGGCTCTGGCTCGTCAAGTGGCTGCTGGCGATCCCGCACTTCGTGGTGCTGTTCTTCCTCTGGCTCGCCTTCGTGGTGCTGACCGTGGTCGCGTTCTTCGCGATCCTCTTCACCGGCCGCTACCCGCGAGGGATCTTCGACTTCAACGTGGGAGTGTTGCGCTGGACGTGGCGGGTGGTGTTCTACTCGTACGGCGCGCTCGGCACCGACCGCTACCCGCCGTTCACGCTCGGCGAGGCGCCGGACTACCCGGCGACGCTCGAGCTGGCCTACCCGGAGAGGCTCTCGCGCGGGCTCGTGCTCGTCAAGTGGTGGCTGCTCGCCATCCCGCACTACATTGTCGTCGGGGTCTTCCTCGGCGGCGGCCACGCGGCAGCGGAAGCAACCGACTGGGTCTGGGTCGTCGGCTTCGAGGCAGGCCTCATCGGCACACTCGTCTTCTTCGCCGCCGTGGCGCTTCTCTTCACGACGCGCTATCCGCGAGGAATCTTCGACTTCGTCCTCGGGCTCGACCGTTGGGTCGCGCGCGTCGCCGTCTACGCGGGTCTGATGACCGACTCATATCCGCCGTTCCGTCTCGATCAGGGAGGCGAGGACGCCGCGGCCGTGCCGACGGAGCCACCCCCAACGTTGGACGCTGCGGAGACGGCGGCAGTCGCACCGGCGCCGCTCGCGCCCGCGGGCGAAGGGGGTGGAGCGGGCCGGGTCGTGCTGATCGTTGCCGGCAGCATCGCGGCGGTCCTCGCCTTCGGCCTGCTCGCAGGCGGCTGCGCGCTGGTGGCCGTCGACCAGACACAACGCGACGACGAGGGCTTCCTCATGTCGCCGTCCGAGGACTTCCGAACCCCGACCTACGCGATCGTGTCGGAGAGCGCGGACATCGAGACGGGCGGGGCCGAGTGGGCCCTCGACTCCTTCCTCGGAACGGTGCGCATCCGCAGTGAGAGCGAGCGTCCGGTTTTCGTGGGGATCGGGCCCGCGACCGAGGTCGACCGCTATCTCGCAGGCGTCGAGCACGACGTCGTGACAGACCTCGAGGACGAGCCGCGCTACTCGCGGCTGGGGGGAGGTGAGCCCGACGGCCCACCTGGGGCCCAGCAGTTCTGGGTGGCATCCTCATCGGGGTCGGGGGAGCAGACGCTCGCCTGGGATCCCGAGGACGGCGACTGGCGGGCGGTGGCCATGAACGCGGACGGACGCCGAGGCATCTCGGCCGAGCTAAGCATCGGAGCGGAGCTCGATTCCGCGATCTGGGTCGGCGTCGGCCTACTCGCTGCCGGCGCACTCCTCGCCGGCGGCGCCGCGCTCGCAATCACGGCAGGAGTACGCCGCGGACGCCGCTAAGGCGCCAAAGCCGTGATCCGCACGTTGCCCGTCGGCATCCGATCCGCATCCGCCGCACTACCGAGATTGCACGCACGCCATCGACACGCGGCGAGCCTCGGGCGCGGTCGTCCACGTGTCAGATTCGTGTCAGATCACGCTTACGGACGCCGACTAACGCTGCCCCCGACGCAGCCGCGTGGGTGGCTTGTTCTCTGGCTTTGACCATCCCTGACCCCATCGAGAGCACTGTTCGGCCGAGTTTGCAAGCTGGGGGTCGCCGGAGCCCGGCATGCTCTGCCCCACCAAATCCCCGGATCTAGCGCACTAGCTCAAGGCGGCACGGCTGACGAGGTCGGCGGCCTGTTCGACGGTGAGAACGTCGGTGTTCACGACCAGGTCATAGTGGGTCGGGACCTCCTCGTCGATCTCGTAGAAGCGTTTGAGGTAGTCGCGGCGGCCCGCGTCCGAGTCCTTCACCGCGCGGGCAGCCTTCGCCGGCTCGAGCGCCTCCGCAGCGCCGAGGCGGCCCGCGCGTGTTGACGGCGAGGCTGTGACGAAGACGCGGAGAGACTCGTCTCCGGGCTCGACCACGTGCGACGCCGCGTGAGCGACGATCACGGCGTTGCCCCGTGCGGCTGTGCGCTCGATCGTCTCGCGGATCAGGGCGCGCACTTGGTCGTTGTCCAACCCTTGGACGACGACGCTCCCGCCCACCTCGCTGCTGCCCCGGGCCATCGCTTCGAGAAGTCGGCTGACCAGCGACTTGCGTCGCTCCTCGTCAGCTACCTCAGCCGGGCTGATCTCTCCCCTCGCCGCCGCGCGAGCGACGATGTCGTCGTCGACGTAGAGGAAGCCAAGCCGCTCCGCGACCAGCCGACCGACCTCCTCGCCGCCCGCGCCCGTTGCGTGCGAGATGCAGACGACGCGAAACGACACCCTGCGAGGCTAGGAGCGCGCGTGGACGGCGTCAAGGATCGCCAGCCACTTCCGCCCACGCGACTCTTCCCCGGCACCGGCCGCGCTCCACAGGAGCATCCGTGTCAGATTCGTGCCAGATCACACCGACAATCGCCGACCAATACCGACCCAAGAGTCTCGCCCGGGTCGCTTGGTTCCTCGCCTTTGGCCACCCGCCACCAACGGAGACCACCGCCGGACAGAACTGTCACGCCGGAGGTCGCGGGTTCGAGTCCCGTCGCTCCCGTCTCTAACACGCTGCAAGACGGCGAGTGGTCCTGGCCGAGAACGCGCAGTCACGTCGGGCCGACGCCATCCAAACCCCAAGACGACGTTCGAGTACGCGGCGAGCGAGCGGGCTATGACCTGAACCGAGCGCTCCTCGGCAAGCTGTTGGCACATCGCCAAGCACCCTGTGGTCGGTCACGACGTCGCGACCTAGGAGGAGATCGAGGAACGGGTCCGCGCGGGTAAACGGCGGAGCGCTCGCACGTCCGCGGGCTGCGTGCGGCTGAGGCGGCGGGCCGGGCCATATCGGTCCGGCCCGCCTTTCGCTCTACGGAAGCGGGATGCTTGAGACCGTGAACGGCAGCACGGGAGGCTGGCCGCTGAAGAGGCGGTCGAACTGCGAGTTCACGATGAGCATGCGGCCCCGGGCGATCGCGTTCGTCGTGGGAGAGGAGAACGACGGATCGGTCGTACGCGAGACCACCGTGCCGCGCGAGAGGTCACCGGACAGCAGGATCTCGACGATGCCGCCGTCGGCCACCGCGTAGAGCTTGCGCCCCAGAAGCTGGAGGCCGTCGCCGTTCACCGACGCGCCGCCGATGTCGATCTCGACCACCTCCTTGGTCGCGATCTCGATCCGGAACAGCTTCCCGGTGTTGGTCTGGACGACGACGAGGTACCTTCCGTTGTCGCTCGCCACGATTCCGTTGACTTCGAAATCGTCCGGAGCCGGCGTGTACTCGATCGGCGTGCCGGCGTAGCTCAGCCACGGCTCGAGCGCGCCGGACGATCCCACGCTCTCGGCTGGGATCCGCCACAGGATCGGACGAAAGGAGTCAGTGACGAAGACGTCGCCGTCCTTTGCGACGACGAGGTCATTCATGAAGCCGTCGGGGCCGGAGGTGAAGGTGCCGAGAAGCGCGCGGTTGGCGATGTTGTAGACGCGAGCCGTCCCGGTGAAGCCACCGGCCACGTACAGCCGCCCCGCGGCGTCGGTCTTGAGGCCGATCGCCGAGAACGGTCCGGTCGTCCCGGGAATGAAGGGACCCGCCGCCGGCTCCGAGACGTGGCCGCGCAGGATCGAACCGTCACCCGTGCTGCTGACGAAGAAGTGGCCCGTCTCGGGCTGGAACGCGACCCCTTCTGGGAAGACGGCCACGCCGGGAAGGACGTAGGCCGCAGGACGCGGCGTCGCGCTTGCCGCCGACACCGTGACCGCGGCCAGCGCGAGCACGCTGCAAAGCACCGTTCGAGTCTTCATCGCTCCTCCTTTGGGTCGTCGCGGGCTGCGGCCCTCGGCGCTCGCAGGATGACCAATCGCTAATCCTACGACGCCGGGGTCGGTCAGTTGGGATCTTTACGCTCTATTAGCCCGGCGAATGATCCAGCGGCCGCCAGCCGCCGTTGCCGAGATAGATGACGCTCCTCGTGGCCGAGGGCGATGCTGTCCGGGCTGTGCATGCCCGCCACTCCCCCGCGCGGCGGCGTTACACCCCGGACAAGCAGCCCGTCCTTTACCGTCTTCGGCTCGCGTGCAGCACTCTCCAGATCCGGCCCCCGGCGTCGTCTGTGATGTAGAGCGAGCCATCGGGACCCTCCGCAAGGCCCATCGGCCGATGGTCGGCATCTGCCGGCAGGTTGACGGCGCCCTCACCGATGAAGCCGTCCGCAAAGACCTCCGGCCCGTGCGAGGGACGGCCCTTGTGGAAACGCACGACCGTCACGTTGTAGCTCACCGGAAGATTGGATCCTCCATGGAACGCGACGAACGCCGCGCCTCGATATTTCCCGGGGAACTGAACACCGCCGTAGAAGTGCAGCCCGTTGGGCGCAAAGTGGGCCGGGAAGGCCAGAAGCGGATCCTCGGCGTCTGCACAGCGACCGACGGTCTCTCCATCCCCGCCATACTCCGGCGCCAGCACCTTCAGCTCCTGTCTTCCGTCGTAGTAGCAGTACGGCCACCCGTAATCCCCGCCTTCCTCGATGCGGAAGAACTCCTCGCCTGGCAGCTCGGCGTCATCTTGAGGGGTGAACAGGTCCGGAAACAGGCGATTCAGGCTGCCTCGTCCGTGCTGCACCCCGTATAGCCCTCCGTCGTACGGGTTCAGGGCGAGCGCGACCATGTTCCGGAGCTCCGTCGCGTAACGGTTTGCCGCGGAGTGGACCTGACCAGGCAGGTTCGCGTCGTACCTCCAGATTCCCGCCCGGATCGGCAAGTCGGGGCACGGATCGATCCCCAGTGAGCCCGGCACGCCCGGCATTGCCTGACAGCTGTCCGTGGCCGACCCGACACCCACGAAGAGCGAACCGCTCTCGGTGACCACGATGGACTTCGTCACGTGGCTCCCCGTCGCCGGCAGCCCGGAGACAATCAGCTCAGGCCCGGCCACCGGAGTCAGGCTGTCCGGCGACATCAGGTACCGCTCTACGCGATCGTTCGGTGCGAAATAGAGATACGGACTTCTGAAGTAGATCCCGTTCCCGGGGCTCGTGCCGAATTGCGCCGTCTCGTCGGCCTTCCCGTCCCCGTCAGTGTCCCGCAACGCCAGCACGCCCCCACCCGCGGATTGGCTAGCGACGAACACATCGCCGTTAGGCGCAACCGCAATGTGCCGCACTCTGGCGGGACCGCCCGTCGACGTCTTGGCGTCGTACACGACCAGGGCGCAGAACCCACCAGGCAGGCTCAGACCCCCATTGTCGGAATCGCAGAGCGGGCGAACCGCCGAGCCCGCAGCCGCGATCCCACATGCGATCGCAGCGACCAGGGGCACCACGGTTAGAACTCTCGCTCGGACACGCATGAGACCTCCTCGTGGCCGTGATCTTCTTAGAGCCCTTCGCGCTGGCTTCAGAGTACAACCCTCGCGCTGTAGGTCCTCTCCGAACCACGAGCCTAGGCATCAAGCGGCGGATGCTCTGAGTCTCAGGACGCATTCGCCGAGGCGGATGCGCAGCTCGGCGCCCCCCTCGTCCGACCACCAGTCATTGCCGCGATGTGCGCCCATCACCGCTCCACCACTGGCGTTCCCATGCCCGTGACCTTCTGCATCGGTCGCAGAATGGTCCGCGAGACTCCGCTGCACCGCAGAGGGCGGGCGCTTCTCGGGGCGCGAACCCGCAGCCCGCATACATCAATTTCCAGGATTCGAGCCGGTCGAATCCCGTATGGGCTCTCCCCGAGTTATGTGGGCTCGATCGCCCGGTTGCCCCAGGCCTGAATCATCCGTGGCGTGCTGATCAGTGTTTCGTCGTCTGCTGCGAGTTGGTAGAGATCGTCGACGAGCGAGTCGAGCTCACTGCGCTTGGCGATATCCAGCGCGAGGATTGCGTCGGCGATGCTCTCGAGCGTGACTGGCGCGGTCAGCTTCACGTCGCCTTCATAGTCCATGGGTTGTCTGCCGACGGGCTGCACGACGTTCACCCGCACGGGCCGGCAGCCGGCGTTGGCGAGGATCGCGGGGAGCCGAGGGCCGATGTCGGGATCGACGCCGCGTGCTCGTGCCGCGAGCGCGTAGAGCTCGATGTATCGCTTGAAGGAACGGTGTGGCGGCTCGCAGAGCGTTGCCGTCTTTTCGATATCCACGACAACGAGCGCGCCTCCCGGGCGGAGCACCCGGACAAGGCCGTCCACGGCCGCCTGCGGATCGACCAGGTGGCTCAGGACGAAGCGCGCATGTACGACGTCGTATGCGGACGACCCGAGATCGGGGCTCCGCAGGTCCTGACAGCGGTACTCGATGTTGTCGGCGCCGGCCTCGCGTGCCTCGGTGCGGGCGATCTCGAGCTTCGCTTCGTCGAGGTCGATTCCGACGACGCGCCCGGCGTGCGCTCGCCGGGCGAGCTCGAGCGTGACGTCACCGCCTCCGCATCCGACATCGAGGCAGTCCGCGTCTTGTGCGACTCCGACGCGTCCGAGCAGCTCGGTGGTGCTGGGCGCCATGACCCGCGCCACCAGGCGTAGCCGCTCGCGCCCCTCCGGCCCGCCCCGGATGATGTAGGTGGACTCACGAGCCACGATCACATTCTGGCGCCTGCGAGCATGCCCACCACGATCACCTCATCGAGCGGGTGCCTGAGCCGTGGCCGACGAGTCCGCCCACCCGGACCGACCGTTAGTCCAGGCCTCGCTCCCCCTCCAACATCAGACGAGCGCAACGCGGCAGATCGCTATCGCTTACATGTCCTGCGGCCCGGAGAACCCGCGACTTCTCCCCGCGCCAATCCAACGGCACGTGTCGACGACGCTCATGTGGCCAGGAGCCAGTCGAGGCTCGTCAAGGAGAGCAGTTCTCGGATTGCGGGTGTGCAGCTGACGAGCTCGAAGCGGGCGCTGTCGCCGGCCAGCCGCTTGTGAGTGTGGACGAACACGTGCAGCGCTGAGGAATCGAGGACGTCGACACCGGTCAGGTCAAGGCGTAGTCGCCGGGGGTTTCGTTCGCATTCGGCGTCCAACAGCTTCTGAAGGCCTGGCGACATGGGGAGATCCAGCTCTCCGCTCAGGTAGACGACCGTTGCCTCCCCGTCTCGATCGATCCTGTTGACCGGCTCTTCGAGGGACGGCCGAGCCGTCTCGTGCCGTCCATGACGTCCCCTCCGTCCATAGCCGTCATATACGATGAGGAAGATGCGTAATTGGTGACGCGACAGAGATAATACGACAACTTTTTCCTGTGTCAACTGAGAACTCGGAGAAGCCCTGGCGGTTCGTCACCAATCACACGCAGGTGCTCCTGTGTGTCGCTCGTGAACCAGACGTCCGGCTCCGCGACGTCGCCGAGGTGGTTGGCATCACCGAACGGGCGGCACAACGAATTGTCCGAGACCTCGTCGACGGCGGGTACATCACCCGCGAGCGCGTCGGCCGGCGAAGCCGCTACGTCATCAACCGTTCCCGCCCGATGCGACACGAGGCTCAAGCCGATCACGAGATAGGCGAGCTCCTGGAAACTTTGCGCCTCGCACCACAAGACGAGGCAGACGCGCGGTAACGGCCCTCTCGCGCGGCAGCCGAGCCGGACTTGGTTGGTCGCGAATTGCGCCCGCACTCCCAGGGCGGGGCAGTCAGGCTGCCCCGCCCTGCGGCCCTTTCCTGCTACGCGGCGGCCTTGGCGCTCTCGTTGCTGACCCGGGTCGCGATCTTCTCCACGACGCGGAGCGCCTCCTTCTCCTGCTTGAGGTTGGTGTCGAGGAGCTCGACCGCGTCGTCCTTCCCCAACGCCTTCGCCATCCTTCGCAGTCCTTCGTAGGCGGCGATCTCGTAGCTCTCGGTGCGCGCGGCAGCGCCGAGGTCGATCGAGTCGACGAGCTCGGGCGAGGACTCCTCGCGCATCTTGTCGTGCTCGGCGCGTAGCCCTTCGAAGCCGAGGCACTTC
This sequence comes from uncultured Actinomycetes bacterium, assembly GCA_963791895.1. GTDB lineage: Bacteria > Actinomycetota > Thermoleophilia > Gaiellales > Gaiellaceae > Gaiella. Next base: position 411,710 of record CAWBTY010000013.1, on the reverse strand, counting down.
TCGGACGTCGGCTCCTCGCCGAGCTTCTCGAACACCTGCTCGACGTTCCTCACGTGCCCACGCGTCTCCTCGAGGTGGCCTTCGAGCGCCTTGCGGAGCTCGTCGTCGCGCACCTCGTCGATGAGCCTCGGAAGCGTCTCGTCGGCGAGCTTGCGCTCCACGTAGAGGATGTCGCCCAGCTCGTGCAGGAAGAGCTCGCGAGGGGAGGTGATCTCGGACATTGGTCGCTCCTTCGGGTTGTGTCGGATGGGTGATGTGTCGTGGACGGGACGCCGATGCGAGGACGCGGCGGTCCGCCTGGGGCGCCATCGGTGATCAGCGCTTGCGCGCTGTCGCCTTGCCACCCTTCCGTCCCGCGGCCTTCTTCTGCGCTGTCGTCCCACCCTGACGCGAGTCGCCGCCCGAACCGGACGTCTTGCCGCCGCGGCTCGACGCACCCGGTGAGTTGGCGATCCGCGCCGCCCGCTCCTTCGACATGCCCTTGTCCTTCAGGGCCTCGTACTGCTTCTCGTTCTTCACCGACGGTCGCTTGTCGGGCATCTCTGCCTCCTCGTTCGACTGACCTTGTCGCCTACATGACCTCGGAGGCCGAGTGCGAAACCAAGGAAGCGCTCGTAGTGCAGATCCCGTCGAGCTCGAGAGTCTGGGCGCGAGGCAACGTTCGCGTCCATGTGCGCCCCTTCCGCCGCGGCCGACCGGTGGATCACGAAAACGCCGACCGCGGTCGGCGACGCGGCGGATGGAGGAGTCTCAGCGAGTGGCGTACCTGCCCTGGGCCGGCTTGGCGGCGTAGGTCGCGATGTCGAGTGCGACACCGAGGCCGACGAGGATCCACTCCCCGCCCGAGACACCACCGACCGGGGACCACGCGAGGAGATACATCAGCGTCGTCCACGGGGCGACGAGCAGTCCGAGCAGGGGCCACAGCCACGAGCCGAAGGCGAGGTCGACACGGGTCCCGAAGAGCCAGATCGCGAGAATCGCGAACCGCGGGCCGAGCGCGGCGAACAGGGCGAAAAAGCAACACATCGCGGGGACACCTCACGAGGTCGGGGAGCCGGTGGCTCCGACCATCTCACAGTCGGATGAGCCCTGGACACTCCACCCGGCTGATTCACCCGGGCGAATCGTCACCGATCCCACGCGGCTCGGACGGCATGCTGCGAGTGTTTGGCGCAACTCACATCGTTCCGGAACGACCAGGGAGGCGACGTGGCACGCAGCGAAGACAAGAGGCTCTCGGACGACCAACTGACCGAGCTCATCGCGCTCGTCAAGGACGCGGACAGCGTCGAGCTGAAGCTGACCGTCCCGGCGACCGATCAGCGCTCGGCGGTGGCGGCACTGGGAATCGACCCGCTCGACGCGGAGATCCGGCAGGTGTTCTTCTTCGACACGCCGGACCTGGCGCTCGACGCGCACGGCGTCGTCGTCCGTGCCCGTCGCGTGCAGCGCAAGGGGGACGACTCCGTCGTGAAGCTGCGACCGGTCGATCCGTCCAAGCTCTCCGACCGCGTGCGCCGCACGTCAGCCTTCGGCGTCGAAGTGGACGCCATGCCCGGCGGGTTCGTCTGCTCGGGATCGATGAAGGGGAAGCTGGGCACAACCGACGTCCGAGAGGCGGTGAGCGGGCAACAGCCGCTCCGCAAGCTGTTCTCGAAAGAGCAGCGCGCCTTCTTCGCCGAGCATGCACCGGACGGAGTCAAATTGGACGACCTCACGATCCTCGGCCCGATCTTCGTCCTCAAGCTCAAGTACTCGCCTCGAGGCTTCGACCGGAAGCTGACGGCGGAGATGTGGCTCTACCCGGACAACTCGCGAGTCCTCGAGCTCTCGACCAAGTGCCTGCCGAACGAGGCATTCCAGGCCGCTGCCGAGTCGCGAGCGTTCCTGGCTTCGCACGGGATCGATCTCAGCGCCGACCAGCAGACGAAGACGCGCACGGCGCTGGAGGTTCTCGCGGGGAGCGACTGAGTCGGAGGTCGAGCCTCCTTGTCCTGGTGACCTAGCTCCGGGGATCCATCTCTCGCGCGATGCGCGCCGGCTCACCGGCTCGCTTGTCGACGACGAGGTACGCCTCGAGCTCTTCGACGACCGTCTCGACGTCCGGGAACACATGCCCGTGCCTGACGAAAAACCGCTCCGGATCGGCCCGCACCGCCTCGTAGGCCTCGCGCGTCACGCTGATCATCTCGACACACCCTCCGGAGCCGCACTCGCACACGATGTCGAACCTCGACACCTCGGCCCCGGTCGCGAGATCCTCGATGTCCTCGTTCACGAGCCGAAAGACCGCCTCGTTGCGCGCGATTCGCCCACCCCTCTCACTCATGCGCGGGAGGATAACCGAGCCTTGCCGGCTCAACCGAACGCGTTACCCACGGGGAGCGCAGACCCGTCGGGCGCCTGCTACCGTCGCCGTGCCCGGTCGCGCTAGGTGGGGAGTCAGCGGTTCCCTGAACCCGAAATCCGCTCCAGCGGGACCGAACGCCGCCCGAGGGCGGCGATCACGGGCATGGGTCACCGACACGTGGCGTTGAAGGTCGGGTCCCGCGCACTGGGAGCGTTCGAACCGCGTCAGGTCCGGAAGGAAGCAGCGCTAAGGACTCCCTCCCAGGTGCCGCGGCACCGCCCGGCCCGAGCAGGCGGCGGAGGCACCACCCGCGATCGCCCTTCGAAGGCGGACTGCGCGGCCGGGCGCAGTTCCTGTTTCGCGAAGCGGGATTCCGCAGGAGCGGAATCCCGCCGCTTGAATCCCTCGCCTCCGGCGAGGGCAAATCCCTGAAGGCGCCCGCTTCGCGGTCGCAACTGCCTCATTGAATTTGCTCGGATCCCTGCAACAAGCCCACGACCCGTGATTGGGCGGTCTGCGACAATCCCGAGGTGACCGCGCTCTACCGCACCTACCGCCCGCTCGACTTCACGCAGGTCGTCGGGCAGGACGCGGTCGTGCGGACGCTGCGGAACGCGATCGAATCGGGTCAGGTGCGCCAGGCGTACCTCTTCGCGGGCCCGCGCGGGACGGGCAAGACGTCGATGGCGCGCATCCTCGCGAAGGCGCTGAACGCCGAGGGCGGCCCCAGCGCGGACTTCGACCCGACGACGCGGATCGCGCGGTCGATCGCCGACGGGACCGCGCTCGACGTCGTGGAGATGGACGCCGCGTCGCAACGCGGGATCGACGAGGTCCGCGAGATCCGCGAGCGCGCGATGCTCCAGCCGGCCGAGGGCCGCTACAAGGTCTACATCGTCGACGAGGCGCACCAGCTCACGCCGGCCGCCTGGAACGCGCTCCTGAAGCTGATCGAGGAGCCGCCGCCGCACCTGGTCTTCGTCTTCTGCACCACCGAGCAGTCGAAGGTGATCCCGACCGTCCGCTCCCGCTGCCAGGTGTTCGCCTTCCAGCGTCCGCGGCTCCAGGAGATCGTGGCGGTGCTCCGCCACATCTGCGAGGGCGAGAACATCGACGCTCCCGAATCCGCCCTCGCGCTGATCGCGCGCGGCGCCGGCGGGGCGTTCCGCGACGCGATCTCGACCCTCGACCAGCTCGCCGCAGCGACGGGCAAGCAGATCTCCGTGCAGGACGTGCTCCAGCTCGGCGCAGCCGTCGAGGAGGACGCGCTCTTCCGGCTCTGCGACACCATCGTCGACCACGACGTCGCCGGCGCGCTCGTGCTCGTCGAGGAGCTCTCGGAGCGTGGGCAGGATCTCGGCCAGCTGACGAAGGAGCTCCTCGAGCACCTCCGACAGCTCCTGCTCGTCCAGCATCTCGGTCACGTGCCGGACTCGCTGCCGCTCACCGAGGAGTCGCGCGACCGGCTGCGGGAGCAGGCGAATCAGCTGCCGGAGCCCACGGTGCTGCGCCTGATCGACCTCCTCGCGGTCGTGCTCGAGGACGAGCGCCAGGGCGGCGATCCGCGGCTGCCACTCGAGCTCGCGCTCGTCAAGGTGACGCGTCCGCAGGCAGACCTGGCGCGAGAGTCCCTGGTCCATCGGGTCGAAGTGTTGGAATCCCGCCTGCATGCCGGTGCTCCCGCCGTGGAGACGTGGGGCCCCTCCCCCGTACCCGCGCCCGCGGCGGGCCCGGCGCCCGCGGTCGAGGGAGCGCCGGAGCCCGCCGATCTCACCTCGCCCGAGCTCTCGCTGGAGCAGCTCCAGGAGGCCTGGCCGCGGAGCGTCCTCCCGGCCGTCCAGGAGCGGTCGATCCCGATCGCGACGCTGCTCTCCGAGGCGAGCCCCACGAGCCTCGAGAACGACACGCTGACTCTCTCGTTCCAGCCCGGCGCCGACTTCCACCGCAAGCAGGTCGACGAGCCGAGGAACCTGACGCTCGTCCGCGACGCCCTCTACGAGGTCACCGGTCGCCGGCTGGCCGTCGTGACCGAGGTCGGCGAGCCGACCGACGAGGACGAGGCGGACGAGCGACCGCTCGGCGAGCACGACCTGATCTCGCTCCTGAAGAGCGACCTGAACGCAACCGAGGTTGAGGAGATCCCGTGAAGCTCGACATGAACGCCTTGATGAAGCAGGCCCGCGAGATGCAGGAGCAGATGGCGCGGGCGCAGGAGGAGGCGAAGACGGAGCTCGCCGAGTCGTCGGCCGGCGGCGGCATGGTGACCGTCAAGGCGAACGGCGCGGGCGAGCTCGTCGAGATCTCGATCGACCCCCGCGCCGTCGACCCCGACGATCCGGAGATGCTGGCCGACATGGTGCTCGCGGCGGCCAACGAGGCGCTCCGCGCGGCCGCCCAGCAGGTCGAGACGAAGCTCCGGGGTCAGTTGCCGGATCTCGGGGGGCTAGGGCTGTAACCGAGCGCGTGTCTGGCTTCAGCCAGACACGTGCTCTTGCGGCCTGCCCGGCGTACGGCCGGTGTCCGACTTGAAGTCGGACACCGGCGGTGGGACGGGTCAGCGCGGCGCTTCGACCTCGGCGACGACCTCCGCGGGGATCTCGTGCGGGGTGCCCTGCGCCGCGTCGCTCACGTGCTCGGCCGCCGCGCCGAAGCGGAGCAGGCGGCCGCCGAACGCGATCGCGGCCACGGCGAACCATGCCCAGCCGAGGAGCAGGCCGCCGATCGTGTCCGAGAGCCAGTGCACGCCGAGCATCACCCGCGTGCCGGCCACTGACACGGCGATCAGGACGGCTGCGCCGGTCAGCAGCGAGCGGACGCGCGGCGAGCGCCGGCGTCCGAGCACGAGCGCGGCGGCGGCGTAGAAGGCGGCGGCAGTGGCCGAGTGACCCGAGGGGAACGACGGCCCGAGCGTCTCGGCGATCGGGTTGATCGTCGGCCGCAGCCGGTCGAACACCTCCTTGAGGCCGTTCGTGATCAGGTTCTGGCCGGCGATCACGAGGACGACGAACGGCACGATCCAGCGGCTCGGCGCGCGAAGAAGCTCGACGGCGATCAGCACCAGGGCGAGGACGATCACGACGAGCGTGTCTCCGAGGTGCGTCAGCGTCTCGATCGCGTCCGTCGACCAGGCGGTCGCGTGCTCCGCACCCCACTCGGCGACGCTCGCATCGATGTCCACGAGCTCCGAGTTCGTCCGCACGAGGTACGCGAGCAGTCCCAGCCCGATGCCGCCGACGAACACGACCCCAAGGGCGATCGTCAGGGCCAGGCCCGTCGCGACCGACGGGTCGCGGCGCTTGCGCCACAGCGCCCCGAGGTGCTCGTGGCGCCGCATCTCGCGACCCATCCGCTCGGCAGCCTCCAGGGTCGGCGTACCTGCCGTCGGCACGTGCGTCGGGTAGCGGTACGCCAGGAAGGCGGTCAAGGCACCCGCGGCACCCGCGACGAGGAGGATCACGAGCAGCGGCATGGGTTTCAGGTGTACCCCATCTGGCAACAATCCATCTTCAGATGGGTGAATCGGCCGCCGACGGGCGACGGACGGGCGTCCCCCTCTTCGAGCCCTCGCCGGGCGGACCGGCCGAGCGGATCGGAAGGTGGCTCGCAGGTCTCCATCCCGTCGTCGCCTTCGTCCTCAGCGCCGTCGTGATCTGGGGGCTCGTGCTCGGGGTCTCGATCCTGCTCGGTCTGCTCGTGACCGAGGTGCTCGTACCGATCGATGCCGTCGAAGACGCGGACGAATGGCTACCCGAGGAGCTGGCGGCGGAGCGCACGTCGTTCTGGAACGACGTGTCGTACGTGATCTCGACGGCGTCGGGTGGCATCGTCTTACCTGCGATCCTCGTCGTCCTGACGGCGATCTGCGCGTGGCTACGCCACTGGCTCGTCGCAGGCTTCATGATCGTCGCGCTCGCGCTCGAATCGGGTACCTACCGCGTGACCTCACTGGTCGTGCCGCGCGAGCGGCCCGACGTGGAGCGGCTCGAAGGGCTCGACCCCGACGCGAGCTACCCCTCCGGGCACACTGCGGCGTCGCTCGCGGTCTACGTCGGGCTCGCGCTGCTCGCCACGTACCTCGTGAAGAGCCGCACCGCCCGGATCGCGATCTGGGTCGTGGCACTCCTCATCCCTCCGGTCGTCGCGCTCGCGCGCATCTACCGCGGCATGCACCACCCGCTCGACGCGCTCGGGGGGGTCGTCGTCGGGATCCTCGCCCTCTTCGTGATCGCGCTCGGCGCCGCCCGCATCACACGTGCTGTCGTCAACGCTCGTGAGGCCCGGTCGTGAAGGTCGCGGTCGTCGCGCACGCCGGCAAGACGTTCGGCGACGGCCTCCTGGCGTTCAGGCGCGCGCTCGAGGAGGCCGGGGTCACGGATCCTCTCTGGTACGAGGTGCCGAAGAGCCGCAAGGCGCCGAAGGTGGTCGAGCGCGCGCTGGGCGAGGGCGCCGAGCTCGTGATCGCGTGGGGCGGCGACGGCACGGTGCAACGGTGCATCGACGTGCTCGCCGGGACCGGCGTGCCGCTCGCGATCGCGCCCGCCGGAACGGCCAACCTGCTCGCAACCCATCTCGAGATCCCCCAGGACATCGAACAGGCCGTCGCGATCGCTCTGGGCGACTCCAGGCGGACGCTCGACGTCGGCACGATCAACGGCGAGCACTTCGCCGTCATGGCAGGCGCCGGGTTCGACGCGGAGATGCTGAAGGAGGCGGACGGCGGGTTGAAGGACACCGTCGGCCGCGTCGCGTACCTCTGGACCGGCGCGAAGCAGCTCCGCGCCACGCCGGTCGGGACGAAGATCAAGGTTGACGGCACGACCTGGTTCGACGACGTCTCGTCGTGCGTGCTCGTCGGCAACGTCGGCGGGGTCTTCGGCGGTGTCGACCTCTTCGACGACGCGAAGCCCGACGACGGCATGCTCGAGCTCGGCGTCGTGACCGCGGACGGCCTCGCCGACTGGGCGCGGACGCTCACGAGGACCGCGCTCGGCTCGAGCGCGAAGTCGCCGTTCGTGCAGGTGACGCGGGCGAAGAAGATCCGCATCACGTTTGCCGAGAAGGTGCTCTACGAGCTCGACGGCGGCGACCGCGACGAGGTCGAGAAGCTCAAGATCGGCATCGAGCCCGCTGCGATCACGATCTGCGTGCCGGCCGAAGAGCGGAAGAGCAGGTGTCTGGCTGAAGCCAGACACCGGGCGCACCGAGCGCCTTCAGGGTCTGCCCGCCTGCAGGCGGGATCAAGCCGCAGGATTCGGCTTCTGCCGATTCCTGTTGGCGAACGAGCGTCAGCCGTCCAGGAAGCGCCCTTTCACGGACCCGATCACGCGGCGGTGCCGCTTCGAGACGCCCGGCAGCTTGACGAGGCGATGCGTGATGGGCTCATCGGCGCGCAAGCGCTCGAGCTGCTCGTCGGCGATCGGATTCCAGAGCTCGTCGACGACCGTCGTCGAGTCCCCGTCGATCTCCTCGATCGGTCGCTCGAGGTGCTCGGCCCAGAGGCGCAGGCGCGTCTCCCGTGCCAGGCTCTCGTCGAGCGAGACGACGTTCATCTCGCTGTCGTTGAAGAGAGAGTGCTCGTTGAGGTTCGCCGATCCGATCGTGAGCCACGCGTCGTCGACGATGCCGATCTTCGAGTGGACGTAGATCGTGTCGCGCATCGTTGCCGAGCGGGCGAAGATCGTCGCCCCGAGAAAGCGCCCGTTGCCGTCGTCGGCATGGATCAGCGCGGCGACCTGACCCCGTGAGACGTCGGCTCCGTCGTTCGCGCGGGCGGGGAGCAGGACGACCAGCCGGAAGTCGTCTGCCGGCGGGCTCTCGAGCTTCTCGATGAGCACCTGCACGATCTCGGGCGACCAGAGGAACTGGCTCTCGAGGTAGATCAGCTTCCTGGCGCTTCGCAGCGCGCCCAGATACGAGCCGAGGACGGAGAACTCGCCGTTCGGGAGCGAGCGGTCGAAGATGCTCTCGGGCACGGTCCGCACCATCTGAAGGCTGACGTTCCCCTGCTCGCCGGGCGTGGACGGCTCGGGCAGGCGCTCGTCGGTCGCCGCGTCCCAGCGCATCCGGAAATGCTCGGCGACGTCGGCGACGATCGGCCCCTGGAGGCGGATCGCCGCGTCGTGCCAGCCGACCCGGCTGCGCGCGAGGTGCTCGGAGGTGTCGAACGGGTCGCCGCCGTCGAGCGTCAGGTCGATGCCGCCGACGTAGGCGATGCGGTCGTCGATCACGATCGTCTTCTCGTGGTGGCAATGCCACTGGCGGACGCACGTGTCCGACGCGCAGACGATGCCGTTGCTCTTCGCGAAGCGCCGGAGCATCGTGCCGACGTCGCCGCGGGTCGGGCGGAAGACGGGCAGGGGCGAGCCCTTCCACATCAGCACCCGCACCTGCGCGTGCTCCGCGCGCTCGGCGAGGAGGTTGCGGAGGATCGTCGGGCGCTCGCCACGCGTCAGATCGAGCTCCGGCGAGAAGTGCCAGCCGATCAGGTGGACGTGGGACTCGGCTGCCGCGATGTCCTCCGCCATCCGCGGGAGCGCGTTCGCCCCGTCGATCAGCACCTCGGCGGCGTTGCCGGCGCGCGGCTCGGTCGCTCCTCTCGCCCAGTCCGCGCCGTCTCCGTCGAATGCGTGCTCCCACCCCACCTTCCGCAGCCGCCGGCGGTGATGGTTCCGCACCTGCCGGTCGATCCCCTCTCCGATCGCATGGGCGACGTGGAGGCTCGTGTCGCGGACCGGAGCCGTGAGCCGCATCGCGAGAGCCTACGGCACGAGCCCTGGAAGAATCCCGTCGTGCTGTTCGCCGAGCTCGCGCGTACCTCGAGCACCGTGGCGCAGACGAGCGCGCGCTCGGCGAAGGTCGAGCAGCTCGCCGCCTGCCTGCGGTCGTTGCGCCCGGAGGAGGTGCCGGTGGCGGTGACGTTCCTCACCGGCTCCCTCACTCGGCTCCGGGTCGGCTGGGCGTCGCTGCGAGAGCTCCCGCCGCCGGCCGTGACGCCGTCTCTCGAGCTGCTCGACGTCGCCGCCGCGCTCGATCGCCTCGGCGCCACGGCAGGCCCGGGGTCGCAACGAACGCGCAAGCGAGAGCTCGACGAGCTCTTCGGCCGCGCGACCGAGCCCGAGCAGCTGCTGCTCCGCGGGCTCATCCACGGTGAGCTCCGCCAGGGCGCGCTCGAGGGCGTCATGGTCGAGGCCGTCGCGAAGGCGGCCGCCGTCCCGGCGGCGGAGGTTCGCCGCGCGACGATGCTCGCGGGTGGGCTGGACCGGGTCGCGCACGTCGCCCTCGCGGAGGGCTCGGCAGGCCTCGCGGGCTTCGGGCTCCAGCTGTTCCGCCCGGTGCAGCCGATGCTCGCGCAGTCCGCCGTCGGCGTGACGGAGGCGCTCGAGCGCGTCGGCCGGGCGGGGGTCGAATGGAAGCTCGACGGCGCGCGCCTGCAGGTGCACCGCCGGGACGACGAGGTGCGCGCCTATACGCGCAGCCTCGCGGACGTCACCGACCGCGTGCCCGAGGTCGTCGAGGCGGTCCGGCGCCTGGCCGTGGAGTGCGTCGTGCTGGACGGCGAGGTGATCGCGCTCCGCCCGGACGGCCGGCCACACCCGTTCCAGGTCACGATGAGCCGCTTCGGCTCCACCCCGGAGCGCGACGGGCCGACGGACGTCGCGCTCTCGCCGTTCTTCTTCGACTGCCTCCACCTCGACGGCCGCGACCTGCTCGACCTCCCGCTCGGGGAGCGGCTCGCGGTCCTCGCCGAGCACGTTCCGCCCGCGCTCCGTCCGCCGCGCCGCGAGACGGAGGACGTAGCCGAGGGCGAGCGCTTCTTCGAGGAGGCACTCGCGAGCGGCCACGAGGGGGTGATGGTGAAGGCGCTGGACAGCATCTACGAGGCCGGCCGGCGCGGTGTCGGCTGGCTCAAGGTCAAGCGCGTCCGGACGCTCGACCTCGTCGTGCTCGCGGTCGAATGGGGGAGCGGTCGGCGCCGCGGCAAGCTCAGCAACATCCATCTCGGCGCCCGGGATCCGGAGTCCGGGGGCTTCGTGATGCTCGGGAAGACGTTCAAGGGGATGACCGACGAGATGCTCGCGTGGCAGACCGAGCGCCTCCTCGAGCTGGAGACCGGTCGCGACGGGCATGTCGTCCACGTGCGGCCCGAGCTCGTCGTCGAGATCGCCTTCGACGGCGTCCAGGCGAGCTCGCGGTACCCGGGCGGGCTGGCGCTCCGCTTCGCGCGCGTCAAGGGCTACCGGCCGGACAAGGCGGCGAGCGAGGCGGACACGATCGAGCTCGTCCGCGCCATCCACGCCGGCGAGATCTAGACCTACGCCGCCTGTGTCTCGACGAGCTCGCCGCCGCTCGCCGAGACCGGCAGGACGTGCACCTCGGCGATCCGCGTTCGAGGCAGTCGGAGCCGCAGCTGGAGGAGCGCGATCGCGCCGACGACGAGCGCCGCGCCGCCGAGCTGCGGGACGGAGAGGCGCTCACCGAGCGCCACGGCCGCGAAGCCGAGACCCGCAGGCACCTCGATGGTCACGAGGAGCGAGGCGGTGCCGGGCCCGATCAGCCGGATGCCGGCCAGGAACGCGCTCAGCGCGAACACGCTGCCGACGAGCGCCCCGCTTCGCGACTGCGACGAGCCCGACGGAGCCGCCAACGTCCGCCAGCTGGCTCGTCGCGGAGCCGAAGACGAGGAACGCGGTCGCTGCGCCGCCGGTGAGGAGCGCCGCGAACGCCATCGGGTCGGCGTCGCGGAGCAGGCGGTCGGAGAAGAGGATGTAGGCGGCGTAGGCCGCCGCGGAGCCGAGCGCAAGCGCGATTCCGAGCGGGTCGGGCGTCCCGCCGCCGCTGACGAGGACGATGCCGAGCAGAACAGCGGTGAGCGCCGCCGCCCGCCGGGCATCCAGTCGTTCCCGGCCGAGAAGCGCGGCCGCCCCGACCACGACGATCAGGTGCGCGTAGTGGAGGAGCGTCGCGAACGGAGCCGACGTGCGATCGAGCGCCGCGTAGAAGAGCGCGGCGTCGGCGGCGTAGAGCGCGAGCCCGAGGCCGAACGCAAGGGCTGCCGTCCTGAGCGGCATGCGCGCGAGGCCGCGCCTGGCGAGCAGCCCGAGCACCACCGCGGCGAGCGCGTAGCGCCATCCGAGCAGCGAGGCGATCGACGCTCCGCCGTCGAGGGCGAGCTGCCCGAGCACGGGCTGGACGGCAAACGCGATGCCGGAGCCGAGCGTGAGCAGCACGCCGAGCTGTCGTGACGAGATGGTCGGCACGCCGCCACGGTAGGGACAGTCGAATCAAAGGCGTACTCGCAATCTGCTCCTGAATCGATAGGCTCGACCTATGAATCTGCAGCAGCTCCGCTACTTTCTCGCAGCTGCCGAGCACGGCTCCTTCACCGCGGCGGCGCGCTCCCTCTACATCGCGCAGCCGTCCCTCTCGGAGCAGGTGCGCCAGCTCGAGGGCGAGCTGGGCGTCGACCTCTTCGCGCGTGTCGGCCGCGGGATCGCGCTGACCGAGGCGGGAAGGGCCTTCCGGCCCGAGGCGGAGCGGGTCCTGGCCGGGGTCGAGCAGGCGCGCGACGCGGTCCGCGACGTCCGCGAGCTCCGCGGGGGCACCCTGAGCTTCGGCATGTTCGGGACGGCATCCGGCTACCTGATTGCCGACCTCGTCGGCGACTTCCGGAAGCGATACCCCGACGTCAGGCTGCGGCTCGTCGGCCAGAACTCGTCGCTCGTCGCCGACGCGGTGCGCGCCGGACGGCTCGAGGCGGCGCTCGTGGTGCTGCCCGTCGACGACGACGGCCTCGAGCTCCGTCCGGTGCACCGCGAGGAGCTCGTCGTCGTGAGCCGGTCGCCGGAGCGGCTCGGAGAGGCGATGACGATCGAGCGACTCGCGGAGCTGCCGCTGGTGCTCTACGACGCCGAGTACGGGTGGGCGGACCCGATGCGGCGCCAGCTGGCGGAGCGGGCGCAGCTCGCGGGCACCACCCTCACGCCCGCGATCGAGGTCGAGGACCTCGAGGCCGCGATCCAGCTGGCCGCGAGAGGAATCGGCGACACCGTCGTCGCGAGGGCGGTGCTCGGCACCGTTCGCGGCACCCGCTCGCTCCACGCCGTGTCGTTCGCCGAGCCTCTCTGGGAGACGTTCTCGTTCATCGCGCGGCGCGACGCGCCCGTCTCGCCGGCGACCCGCGCCTTCATCGAGCTCGTCGAGAGGCGACTGGCCCGGCTGGGCGAGCTGATCCTCTATCAGGGAGCTCAGACCGGCAAGCGCGGGGCTGCCGAGCGCACGTCCGCCCTCGGGAGCTAACGTGACGTCGTGCTGAGCCCCGCGGTCGACAACCTGGTCGCGCAGCTCACGCGTCTTCCGGGGATCGGCACGCGCACCGCGCAGCGGCTCGCCTTCCACATCCTCGCCGCGCCGCCCGACGAGGCGAACGCGATCGGGCACGCGATCGCCGACGTCAAGGAGCGGGTCAGGCCGTGCCGCGAGTGCGGCAACCTGACCGAGGAGGAGCTGTGCGGCGTGTGCGCGGACCCACGGCGCGACCGAAGCGTGATCTGCGTCGTCGAGCAGCCGGTCGACGTGCTCTCGCTCGAGCGCACGCACGAGTACCGCGGCCTGTACCACGTCCTCGGCGGCGCCCTCTCACCCCTCGACGGCGTCGATCCGGGCGATCTCCGGATCGGTCGCCTCGTCGAGCGGGTCGGAAACGGCGTCGAGGAGGTCGTGCTCGCGACCAACCCGACGATGACCGGCGAGGCGACCGCCGCGTACCTCGCCGACCGGCTGCGCGACCGGGTCACGGTGACGCGGCTCGCGAGCGGGCTCCCGGTCGGCGGCGACCTCGAGTACGCCGACGAGGTGACGCTCGGGCGGGCGCTTGCCGGGCGGCGGCCGGCCTAGCTAGCGGCCGAGGAGGCCGAAGACCAGCGACGCAGCCGGGCTCGCGCCGCTCCCGCTCGGCCTCGTCCGCATGCCGCCGACGGACGTTCCGCGCGCTGCCATCTCGCGAACCGCCGCCGCGTCCTCGGCCCACTCCAGCGAGGTCTCAGGGTCGTCAGCTTCCTCTTCCTCTTCGCCATCCATCGTCGATCCTCCACCGCCTCCATGATCCGATCTGAGCTTCAGTCCATCCCCATCAAGAGCATGATGGCCGATCGCCTCGTCACGGTTTCGTGCTCGGATTGCCGTTTCGGCTCGCCGTCGCCACCACACGTGACGATCGTGCCAGCGACCGCCACCGACGTCGAGATGTCCACTCGAGACACGGCAGGGAGCCTCGGGTATCGGCTAGAACAGATCCAGTGATGGACGGGCAACCCCGCATCGGAGTCGTCGGCGCGACCGGTGCGGTCGGCACGGTGACGCTCGAGCTCCTGGCCGAGCGCGGCTACGAGCACGTCCGCGCGTTCGCGTCGGCCCGCTCGGCGGGCGCGCGCGTGCCGTACGGCGACGACGAGCTCGTCGTGGAGGAGGCGACGCCCGAGGCGCTCGGCGGCGGCGACGTCGATCTCTTCCTCTTCTCGGTCGGCACGTCCGCCAGTCGGACGCTCGTCCCCATCGCGTCCGCGGCCGGCGCCCTCTGCGTGGACAAGTCCTCCGCGTACCGGCTCGTCGACGGATATCCGCTCGTCGTCCCCGAGGTGAACGGCGGCCGGGCGCTCGAGGCTCTCGCCCGCGACCGGGTCGTCGCCAACCCGAACTGCTGCACGATCCCTCTGACGTGCGTCCTGAAGCCGCTCCACGACGAGGCGGGCCTCGCAAGGGTCAGGGTCTCGACCTACCAGTCGGTGTCCGGCGCCGGCGCGCACCGGATGCGCGCGCTCGCAGACGAGCCGCAGGCCGAGCACGACCTGCTCATGGACTGGACCTGGGAAGGCGACGAGTCCGACGAGGAGTCGAAGCTCCGAGCGGAGACGCGCAAGATCCTCGAGCTTCCCGAGCTGCCGATCTCCGCCACGTGCGTGCGCGTGCCCGTCATGGTCGGCCACTCGGAGGCCGTCTGGATCGAGCTCGAGAGGCCGCTCTCCCCCGAGGCCGCGACCGACCTCCTGCGCGACGCGCCCGGGATCCGCGTGCTCGAGCTGCCGGAGTTCCCGACCCCGTCGGCGGCCGCCGGTGGCGACGACGTGCTCGTCGGGCGCATCCGTCGCGACGGTGCGGTCGAGAACGGGCTCGCGCTGTACCTCTCGTGCGACAACCTCCGCAAGGGCGCCGCGCTGAACGCGATCCAGATCGCCGAGCTGCTGTTACAGGAGGCCGCGGCGCGAGTGTGACGGCGGGCCTGACGCCTACGGCCCGTGGGCGGGCGCCGGGGCCGGCGTGAAGGCCTCCTGGACGACCCGCAAGACCTTCGCGCGGCGCCCTTCCTCGATCGGCTGCAGGCCTCCGAGCTCGAGGCGACACAGCTCGACGCGTCCCTGCGAGCGCACCGTCAGGAAGCCGAACTCGTCGAGGAAGTCCCGCGGGAACACGGTGCGATGGACGAGGAACCGCTCCTCGATCGACTCGCCCTCCGGGTAGCGATAGGCGAACGCCTCGAGGGCCGCGGCACCCCGGTCGCGTGACTCGCCGATCGCCGCGAGGAGTAGCGACTTCTCGGCCCACTCCGCCGCGCCACCCACGAGATAGGAACACGTCACGAGCACGGCGTCGTCCGACGCCGGACCGGCGGGAAGGTCCGCCGACCGGGGGAAGAGGTGCGAGGGCCCGTACTGGAGCGACCCCAGGAGCCGCCCGCCCTCGTCCAGGTAGAGCGTCCCCCACTCCCCGAACTCGTCCTCCACCCGCTCCATCCATCGCTCCTTCGAGGCCGTCCGGTTGCCGCGCGACTGCCACCAGACGCAGTCGCGGCAGACCGAGGGCGCCGAGCGAAGCGTGGCTCTCGTCAGACCGGAGACGCCCGACGGCATCAGGTGAGCGACGCCACGCCGGCGATGACGACGTCGACGCTGGCGGACACCTTTGCCGTGCGCCGCACGTACTCGGCGACACGCCGCTGCACGGCCGCTCCGATCTCCGGGGCGCGCGAGCCCCAGCCGACGGCGACGTGCACCTCGATCGCGAAGGCACCCTCGTCCTCGGTCACGCGCACCCCTCGATGCCGGCGTGCGCCGTCGACGAGTGAGATGACGCCGTCGACCTCGCGTGCGGCGTCTGCCGCATACGCGGCGAGAACGTCGTGCGAGATCACCGCGTGCTCCACTTCCCTCAGTCTAGAGACGCTCTCAGGACGAGCTCGGTCGCCTCGGGTCGGGCGAAGAGACGGAGCGGGACGAAGGTCGTCCCCGTCCCGGGCGAGACGTGCATCGTGCCGGCCGCCGTGCGGTAGAGCCCGGCGACGAACCTGGCTCGGGGATGAGCCAGCGTGAGCCGCCGACCCGGGAGCGGCAGGCAGATCTGCCCGGCGTGCAGGTGGCCGGAGAGGATCAGGTGGAACGAGCCCGGCGGCAGCCGGTGCACGACGCCGGGGAAGTGGCAGAGGAGCAGTCGCAGCGCCGCACCCTGATCCGCACGGGTGTGCGGGCGGGCTCGTCGGTCGCGGTATGTCTCGGGGTCGACGCCGACGACCGAGACGGCCTCGCCGCGGACCACCACGGTCTCGGCGGCGTCCCGCAGGAGCCGCGCCTGCTCGAGGTCGCGCAGCTCGGCCGCGCGGGAGAACGGGTCGCGGGTGACCGCGACGTCGTGGTTCCCGAGGATCACGAACGGGCGCTCGAGGCGGCCCAGCAGAGCCCGCAGGCGCGGCTCGCCGCGCGGATGCGAGACGAGGTCGCCCGTGACGCAGACGAGGTCTGGGTTCCGCGAGGCGACCCAGTCGACGGCGAGCGCGCTCGCGTGGTTGCCGCGCGAGAGCGGGGCTCCGAGGTGGAAGTCGGAGAGGTGGCCGATCCGGAGCCCGTCGAGAGCAGAGGGCAGCCCGTCGATCGGAACCTCGAGCACGCGAGTGCGCAGCCACCCGGCCTCGAACCAGCCGTAGGCGAGGAGCGCTGCGCCGATGCCCGCGACAGCGACGATCAACGTGAAGAGCACCGCAGCACCCTAGGTGGCAACGAGGCTGTGGCGGCGGCGAAGCCGACGCCTTCAGGGATCTGCCCCGCCGCAGGCGGGGATCAAGCCGCAGGATTCGGCTCCTGCCGAATCCTGTTGGCGAACAAGGCTAGAGCGCCAGCTTCTCGAGCACCGGCTCCATCGACACGACGTGGCGCTTGAAGCGGAGCTCCGAGTCGGCCAGACCTGCCGCGACGCCGATCAGCTGCGAGAGGTGCAGGATCGGCATCTGGAAGTCCTTGCCGGTCTGCTGCTTCAGCTTCGACTGCCACGCGTCGAGGGAGAGGTGGCAGAGAGGGCACGGGGTGACGATCGCGTCCGCCCCCGCCTCCTTCGCCTGCTCGATCGGCTGGATCAGCTCGCCGAGGGCCGTGTCCTCACGCGCCTGAATGATCGGGAAGCCGCAGCACTTGATCTTCGCCGGGTAGTCGATCGCCTCCCCGCCGCACGCCGCGATGATCCGCTCGAGGGAGTCGGGGTTGTCGGGATCCTCGAAGCCCATCAGCTTCGAGGGCCGCAGGATCTGGCAGCCGTAGAACGGCGCGATCTTCAGGCCGCGCAGGCCCTTGTGCGCGACCTCCTGGAGCTTCGGGAAGCTCTCGCCGGCGACGAGCCAGAGGAAGTGGACGCAGTCGACGTCGGTGTCGTAGCGCGGTGCACCCACGCGCTCGAGGTTGTCGCTCACCCGAGCCCGCAGCTCGCTGTCGTGCAGGAGCTGATGGTTCGCCTGGCGGAGGTTGAGCGTGCAGACGTTGCACACCGTCATCAGCGTGTCGGAGCCCGTCGCTGCCGCGTAGGCAAGGATGCGCGCGTTCAGGTGCAGGTAGTAGTCCGGCTCGGCCTCGTGGATGTCACCGGCGCCGCAACACGTGACCGAGTCGAGCTCGAGGAGCTCGTAGCCGATCATCGGGGCGAGGGCCTTCGTCGAGGTGTCGAGCTCCTTTGCCGACAGGCTCGCGAGACACCCCTTGTAATAGGCGACCTGCTTCACGGAGGGGAACCCTAGTCGGCGGAAACCGGCTCGTCGTCGGGAAGGTAGGGCTTGACGAACGAGCGCGGGTCGTCGTACGGGTCGGTCGGGCCACCCTCGATCGACGCGCTCGTCTCGGAGAGATGAAGGAGCGCCTTTTCCCCCTGGACGATGCCGGCCGCCCCGTCGCGTCCCTGCGTCTTCACGAGGTCGAAGAGCGCCCGCGACTCGCCCACGTCGGCCGCGACGTGCGGCGGGAACGGGGGCGGCACCTTGCCCTTCGGCAGCAGGGACATCGCGAACTTGATCTCCTTGATCGCCTTGACCACGCCCTGGGTCTTCGGCACGAGCTCGGTCTCGCGGAGCCAGCCGGTGGTCTTCGCGGAGGTGACGAACCACTTCGCGTGCTTCGCGCCCATGTCGCGGTCGATGCCCGCCTTCATCGCCTCCGCGCCGAGCTTCGCGATCGCGTCACGCGGATCCACGCCCTTCGGGCAACGCTCGTTGCAGAAGTAGCACCGGGTGCAGTCCCAGATCCCGTGCTCCTCGCTGTAGCGCTCGAGCCGCTCGATCGTCGCGCCGTCCCGCGCGTCGCCGACGAAGCGGAACCCCTTGGCGAGCGCGGCCGGGCCGAGGAAGTCCGGGTCGGACTCCATCGAGTTGCACTCCGAGACGCAGCAGCCGCAGTTGATGCAGAGCGACTCCTTGTGGATCGTCTCCATCTGCTTCTGCGAGACGACGTTCTCCGTCTCCAGCTCGCTGTCGAGGCGCGGCTCGAGGTACGGCTGGATCGCCTGCATCTTCTGCCAGAAGGGAGCCATGTCCACGACGAGGTCCTTGAGGATCGGCAGGTTGCCCATCGCCGAGACGACCGGCACCTTGCCGTCGGCGACGAGGTCGGAGATCCGCACCTTGCAGGCGAGGACGGCGCCGCCGTTGACGCGCATGCCGCACGAGCCGCAGATCATCATCCGACAGCTCTTGCGGTACGCGAGCGACCCGTCGACCTTGTCCTTGACGGCGTCGAGCGTGTCGAGCAGCGTCGCCTCGTCGGAGACGTCGACCTCGTACGGCTTCAGCGCTCGCTCACCCGTCGCGGCGTCGTACCGCCAGATCTTGAGCTCGACCTTCACCCCGCCGCTCCGATTCGGGGGTCGCCGGCGGCCGCACCGTCGGGGCACCCCAACCCACCACCCGCTGCAAATCCTATCGGCGTCGTTGCCTGATTGTGCAACGCCTCCGTGCCGATTGTGCGCCAACTTTGTTTCATCAATAGGACCTCGCCATCGGCTCCCACTTCGTCATGCGGACGTCGCCGTACTCCAGCCGCGGCCCGCCGTTCTCCCAGCGGGTGAGCGAATGCTTGAGGAAGTTCTCGTCGTCGCGGTCCGGGAAGTCCGAGGGACGGGAGTGCGCACCCCGGGACTCCTGGCGCGCGAGCCCGGCCTGGAGCATCACCGCGGCCAGGTCGAGCATGTAGCCGAGCTCGATTGCCTGGGTGAGGTCGCTGTTGAACACGGAGCCTTTGTCCTCGATGACGATCCCCCGGTCGTGACGAGCGCGAAGCTCGTCGATCACCCCGATCTGCCTCTCCATCCGGTCCGGGTAGCGGAAGACGCCGAAGTTCTCGAGCATCGACTGGCCGAGCTCGTCGCGGATCTGCCACGGACGCTCGCCGCGCGAGTTGTCGAGCAGCTCGCGGACCCAGGACTCGGCGTCGCTCCGGGCCGCCTCCGCGTGGCCGTTCGACCGAGCCGCACGCGTCATCGCGTGCTCGGCCGCGTGGAGGCCTGCCCGCCGGCCGAACGTGATCGTCTCCATGAGCGAGTTCCCGCCGAGCCGGTTGGCGCCGTGGACGGACACGCACGCGACCTCGCCGGCGGCGTAGAGGCCGTCCAGCTCGGTGAGACCCCACTCGTCGGTCGGGACGCCGCCCATGTGGTAGTGGGCGCCGGGCCGCACGGGAATCGGCTCGTAGATCGGGTCGACACCCGCGTAGGTGATCGCCAGGTCGCGGGAGCCCGGGAGCTTCTTCATGATCTTCTCGGGTCCCAGATGCCGCAGGTCGAGCATCACCGAGCCGTTCACGCCGCGCCCGGCCTCGATCTCCGTCGTCTCGGAGCGGGAGACGACGTCGCGCGAGGCGAGCTCGAGCGCGTTCGGCGCGTAGCGCTTCATGAACCGCTCGCCGTCCTTGTTGATCAGGAAGCCACCCTCGCCGCGGCAGCCCTCCGTGATCAGGATCCCCGAGGGGTACATCGTCGTCGGGTGGAACTGCATGAACTCCATGTCCTTCAGCGGTAGCCCGGCGCGGAGCGCCATCGCCATCCCGTCGCCCGTGCAGGCGTAGGCGTTCGTCGTCGCTCGGTACAGGCGTCCCATGCCGCCCGTGGCGAGGATCGTCGAGGCGCCGAGCACGGCCTTCACGCCGCCGTTCAGGAGATCCCAGCAGACGACGCCGGTGCAACGCCCATCGTCCTCGATGAGCCGGAAGGCGAAGTACTCCTCGAAGACGACGAGCCCCTGCTCCATCCGCTTCGCGAGCTGCTCGAAGAGCACCTGGATGAGGACATGCCCGGTGATGTCCGCGGAGTAGACGGTCCGCGGCGAGCCGGCGGCGCCGAACGGGCGCTGGTCGAGCTTGCCTTCGGCGTTCCGCGAGAAGACGCAGCCCCACTGCTCGAGCTGGTAGATGTCGCCGGGCGCCTCGCGCGTGAAGATCTCGATCGCGTCCTGGTCGCCGAGGTAGTCGGAGCCCTTCACCGTGTCGAAGGCGTGCGTCTCGGGGTTGTCGTCCGCCTTGTTCCCGAGAGCCGCGTTGATGCCGCCCTCGGCGGCGCCGGAGTGGCTGCGAGTCGGATGGAGCTTCGAGACGACGGCCACGCGAGCCCCGGCGTCGTGGGCCTCGATCGCGGCGCGCATGCCGGCGCAGCCGGCACCGACGACGAGCACGTCGAAGGGGGAATCCATGCCCCTTGAACCTATCGGAAGGCGGAAGGGGTGGGTCCATCGAAGCCCCGCTGACTTGCTTGGACGGGAGAGGGCGAGGCACTCTGCCCCGCCCTCTCCCACAGGGTCACCTCACGAGCGTCGCGGGCGCGATGAGCTCGTTGTCGTCGGTCAGGGCATCGCGAGCGCCGACGATGGTTGCCGTCGCGCGGAAGGTGACCCTCCCGACCGCGACATCCGCCTCGGTGAAGGTGTAGCGGAACGGGAACGTCGTGACGCTTCGCTTCCCGCCCATCGCGACGAGCTGCGTTGCGCTGCCGACGACCTCGTAGCCCGCGACCGTGCTCCGCAGCAGCTGAACCGTCACCTGCTCGTCCGAGCGGGTTGTCCCGACTTCGACCGAGATCGAGCGGGACTGGCCGGCCGAGGCCGTCTTCGGAACCGCGAGCTTGCGGATTCCGACGTCGTGGGTCCGGACCGTCACCGCCCCCGTGGTGGTGGCCGTGCGGCCGTCGGTCGTCGTGACCGTCAGCTCTGCCGTGTAGTCGCCGTCGCTCGCGTACCGGTGTGCCGCGACCTGACCGCTCGCGGTGGCACCGTCCCCGAAGCTCCACGAATAGGACTCGAACCCGAACCCGGCAGGGTCGAACCCGCTCGCCGAGAACGAGAGCGTGTCGAACGTCGTGGGGTCGATCGGCGAGAAGAAGAGGGCCGGGGCCGGCGCTGGCGTCTCCTCCACGACGATCCCGAGCTGCCCGGAACTGAAGACGCCTCCATTGTGGCCGTACTGGAGCCGGTAGGTCGTTCCCGCGGTAGCCGTGAAGGCGACGCGGTCGAACGACCTCGACGTCGCGACCGCGGTCAGCGCCCCGAGCGTGGTGCCCGTATAGACGCCGATGCCCGAGGCGCCAGCGCAGCAGCCGATCGGTCGGATGAGAATCGACCCACTCTCGCCGGGCGTGAAGGTCCACCACGCCGTCGCGCTCAGCGTCGGCCCGCCCGGCGGCGTCAGGGGCTCGAGTGGCTCGGTGGTCGCGGCGAGCATCGCCACCGTCTGCGAGAACGGAAGCGTCCCGATTGGAGCCGCGTTGACGAAGTCGTCGTTCGGGGGTGGTGGGACTTCCTCGATCGAGAGTTGTAGGTTCGCAGATCCCGGGCTGACGCTTCCGGCCTGCACGTAGTACGTGACGCCCGGCGAGCCGCTCGCGGTCATCGAGCCGCCGAAGCCGAGGCACCCGGCGAACGACAGGGAGCCGATGCCGCCACCGGTCGACCGCCAGAGGTTCAGCACCACGCCGAAGCTGCTTCCGGCGAGATTGATGCGTGCCGACTGCCCCGGTGGGAGCGCGAGCGCATACCACACAGTCTGCTGCTGGAAGTTGCACGCCTGGGGCTCACCGGGCTCGGTTGTCGACCCGTCGAGGTTCAGGTTGTCGACGAGCGGCAGGCTCACGTCGGTCGCGTTCGCGAACGAGTCGTTCGGTGCCGGCGCCGCGGTGGCCGTGCTTGCGGCCGACAACGCGACGACGGATGCCAAGACAGTCACTGCTGCGCGCATGGCGCCTCCTTTGTCCGACGGTCGCCGCCATCGTCGACGCGCGGTCCAACCACCGGCTAACCGTCCCGTGCGCGCCGCGCCTTCGTGCGTGCGAGGGTCGGCCCGGTTCCGGGCGCCGCAGCGCCGCGGCTTAGTCGCGCGGTCCCGCGGCGGCGACGTCCGGATCGACGTCGGCGGCAAAGCGCGACTCGAAGTTCTCGCGGAACATTGACGCGAGCTCGCCCGCCTTGACGTCGTAGGCGGACGGGTCGGCCCAGGTGGAGCGCGGGTCGAGCAACGCCGCATCGACTCCGGGCACGGCGACCGGCACCTCGAAGCCGAACACGGGGTCGATCCGGTACTCGGCGTCGTCGAGCGCGCCCGAGAGCGCGGCGGTCAGAAGAGCGCGCGTGGCCTTGATCGGCATCCGGTGGCCCTCGCCGAACGCGCCGCCTGTCCAACCCGTGTTCACGAGCCAGACGCTCGAGCCGTGCTCGGCGAGCTTGTCGGCCAGCATGCGCGCATAGACGACAGGACGTTGGGGGACGAACGGCTGTCCGAAACACGTGGAGAACGTCGGCTGCGGCTCGGTGACCCCGATCTCCGTCCCCGCGAGCTTCGCCGTGAACCCGGAGAGGAACCAGTACTGCGCCTGCTCGCGCGAGAGCCGGGCGATGGGCGGGAGGATGCCGAAGGCGTCCGCGGTGAGAAAGACGACGTTGCGAGGGTGTCCCGCCATCTTCGACGGGTGAGCGTTGGGGATCTGCTCGAGCTCGTACGCGGCGCGGGTGTTCTCCGTCTTCGTGTCGTCGTCGAGATCGACGACGCCCCGCTCGTCGAGCGTCACGTTCTCGAGGATCGTCCCGAAGGTGTGGGTCGTGCGGTAGATGTCGGGCTCGGCCTCGGCCGAGAGCCGGATCACCTTCGCGTAGCAGCCCCCCTCCAGGTTGAAGACCCCGTTCCGGCCCCAGCCGTGCTCGTCGTCGCCGATCAGGCGGCGCGCCGGGTCGGCCGAGAGCGTCGTCTTCCCCGTGCCCGAGAGGCCGAAGAAGATCGCCACGTCGCCGTCCGGGCCGACGTTCGCCGAGCAGTGCATCGGGAAGACGCCCTCGAGCGGCAGCCGGTCGTTCATGACGGTGAAGATCGACTTCTTGATCTCGCCCGCGTAGAAGGTGCCGCCGATCACGACCTCCGTGCGGGTTGGATGGAGCACGACGAACACCCCGGTGCGCGTGCCGTCGACCGCCGGGTCCGCCTCGACCTCGGGCGCGTGGAGCACGAGCGCCTCCGGCTCGTGCTGCGTGAGCTCCTGCTCGGTGGGTCGGATGAACATCGTCTTCGCGAAGAGCGCGTGGTACGGGCTCGCCGTGACCACCCGCACGCCGATCCGGTGTGCCGGATCGGCGCCCGCAAAGGCATCGATCACGTACAGGCGCTCCTGCGCGGCCAGGTAGTCGACGACCTTCTGCCGCAGCCCGTCGAAGTGCGACTCGTCGAGCGGCACGTTCGTGTCGCCCCACCAGATCCGCTCCTCGCACCCCGGCTCGCGAACGACGAACTTGTCCTTCGGCGAGCGGCCGGTGAACTCTCCCGTGTCGACGACGAGCGGCCCGCCCTCGGCGAGCCGGCCGTCACCCCGGCGAAGGGCGTCGGCGTAGAGCTGCGAGGTGGACGGGTTGCGGAGCACCTCGCCGGACGGGTCGATCTCGTGGCGCTCGAGCCCCACCTCGGTCGTCGTCGCGGTCATCCCTCGAAAAGCTCCTCGGTCAGGCGCGCCCGGGCGGGCAGCGCGTCCAGATGCAGCGGGAAACGTAGTCGCAACCGGCTGACATGGCAGTGCTCTCCTACCCGCAAAGGGCGACCCCGAGCAGGCGCTGCAGCGCAGCCTCCTGCGTGGGGGTCAGCGGAAACGCGTTCGCGGCCACGACGAGGAGGCGGTCCCCGCGCGCACCGACCACGGTGACCGTCCCGAGCAGGCTGCCGGTATGGCCGACCACCGGCCCGCATTCGGTGGCGAAGCGCGCCAGCCCGAGCCCGTAGCGCGCGTCCTCCCGTGGTCGCATGCGCCGACCGAGGTCGCCCGCGAGGAGACGGGTGAAGAACCGATCCAGGTCGGCCGCTGCCGACACGGCGGCGCCCGCCGCCCACGCCGAGCGGGCGGTTCGTCGATCCGTGTCGCGAAGCTGGCCCGTCGCGATGCCGTCACGGGAAGCGCGCAGGTGCCCGTGGAGGTACCGCCCGGTGACACGCCCTGGCTCGAACGTCGTCCGGACGAGCCTGGCCGGCCCGAGCACGTGCGTCCGGAGGAGCGTGTCGAGCGGCGCCGCACCGGCGGCCTCGAGCACCAGCCCGAGCGCGAGGTAGTTCGTGCTCGAGTACGCGTATCCCGTGCTCCGCGGGCGACGATCCGCGATCGCGACGAGCTCCCGTGGCGAGAGCTCGCCGTGCAGCAGCTCCGGATCCTGCGTGTAGTCGTAGAGGCCGGCCGTGTGTGCGAGGAGATCGCGGACGGTGACCCGATCGCCGTCGCGGAGCAATCCAGGGACGTGCCGCGAGACGGGGTCGTCGAGACGCAGCCTCCCGGCATCCGCCAGCGCCAGCGCGAGCGCAGCGACGAACGTCTTCGTGACGCTGCCGACGCGGAACCGATCGGCCGCCGAGGCAGTGCCGGCACCGAGCTCCTGCACGTCGTCCCCGTCGCGCAGCCGCACGAGGACGCCGGGCACACCTGTCGTCACGACCTCCCGGGCCGCAGCCTCGAGCGAGGGCGCCGGCTCGTCCCGACCGATTGCGGCGACGACCACGGCCGCCGACGCGACGGCGACCGCCGCGACGAGCGCCGTGACTCGGAGGTGACGCATGACGGCGTCGAATCTACGACACGGGAATCGTCGCCGGGAACCGCCGTCCGGCTCAGCTCGGCGTCGGCACGACCTCGCCGACGTCCGCGTCGCGGGCGACGAGCGACGAGTAGCGGCCGCCCAGCGCGAGGAGCTCGTCGTGGGTCCCTCGCTCGACGATCCGCCCCCGGTCGAGCACGACGATCTGGTCGGCGTCGCGGACGGTCGAGAGCCGATGCGCGATCGCGATCACCGTCCTCCCCTCTGCGAGCCGCTCCAGCGCGTCCTGCACCGCGCGCTCCGTCTGCGTGTCGAGCGAGGAGGTCGCCTCGTCGAGGACGAGGATCGGCGGGTTGCGGAGGATCGTGCGCGCGATCGCGATGCGCTGCTTCTCGCCTCCCGAGAAGCGGTACCCGCGCTCGCCGACGACCGTCTCGTAGCCCTCGGGCAACGACGCGATCAATCCGTGGATCTGAGCGGCTCGCGCCGCCTCCTCGACCTCTTCGTCGGTCGCGTCGGGCTTCGCGAAACGGAGGTTCTCGCGGACGGACGAATGGAACAGGTACGTCTCCTGCGAGACGACGCCGACCGCGTCGGCGAGCGACGGGAACGTGAGGTCGCGCACGTCGACGCCGTCGATCGTCACGGAGCCGCGGCTCGCGTCGTAGAGGCGTGCGACCAGGTACGCACACGTCGTCTTCCCCGAGCCCGTCTCGCCCACGAGGGCCGTCTTCGTGCCGCGCGGGACGGAGAACGAGATGTCCTCGAGCGTCCACGCGTCCTGCTCGTAGCGGAACCAGACGTCGTCGAAGGCGACGTCGCCGCGCGGCCGTTCGATCACGTGCTCGCCCTCGACGATGTCGACCGGCTGGTCGAGATACTCGAAGATCCGGTCGAAGAGCGCGAGCGAGCTCTGCACCTCGAGCTGGACCCCGAGCAGGCTGCCGATCGGGAAGAAGAGGCGGGTCTGCAGGGTCGTGAACGCGACGAGCGTCCCGATCGTGATCGCGCCGCTCCCACGCGAGATCGTCCAGCCGGCGAAGAGGTAGACGAGTGCCGGCATGACGGCGAACGTCGTCTGGATCGCGGCCATCATCCAGCGACCGGTCATGCGGCTCTTGACCTCGAGCCCGGCGAGCCGCTCCGACTCGGTCGCGAAGCGGACGGCGAGATCGTCGGATCGGCCCATCGTCTTGCCGAGCAGGATCCCGGAGACCGAGAGCGACTCCTGGACGATCGAGGAGACGTCCGCGAGAGACGCCTGCCGCTCGGCGACCACCTTCTTGCGCTGGTCCCCCACCCGTTTCGTGAGCCAGACGAAGAGCGGCAGCAGCGCGAGCGCGAACGCTGCGAGGCGCCAGTCGAGGAGGATCATCGCCGCGACCGTGGCGAGCACGGTCGTGACGTTCGAGAGCACCGACGTCGCGGTCGTGGTCACGACGGTCTCGATCCCGCCGATGTCGTTCGCGATCCGGCTCTGCACCTCCCCCGTGCGCGTCCGTGTGAAGAACGCGAGCGAGAGCCGCTGCAGGTGCCGGTAGACGGCGGTACGGAGGTCGTGCATGACCGCCTGCCCGACGAGGTTCGAGAGCAGCGTCTGCCAGACGCCCAGCACGCCCGTGGCGATCGGGATCGCGACCATGCCGGCGACGAGGGCGACGAGCAGCCCCATCCGGACCGTCGCCTCCTGCGTCGAGGGATCGAGCGCGATCGCGGTGTCGAGCACCTCCCTCAGCAGGAACGCCGGGATGACCCCGAGCGCCGCCGAGATGACGATCAGGCAGGAGACGAGCCCGAGCCGCGCCTTGTAGCGCTTGAAGAGCGCGATGATCCGCCGCAGGTTCGCCCTCCGCACCGCGGGATCGGAGGGCCGCACCGGCGGCTCGCCGTTCCCTGCAAACGAGTCGAAGCGACGTCCAGGCACGAGTCGAGTGTGCCTGAGCGACCGCGTCAGTCGGTTCGCGCCGCCAAGCGCTCGACGGATGCGCGCACGCGCGCGGTCAGCTCGCGCGCCGCCGGGATGGTGACCGCTCCCGCCTCGACCTGGATCGGCTCGCCGATCACGACCCGCACGCGCGCCGGCCGTGGGAGCCACGTGCCCGGCCGAAGCCCGTTCGCCGCGCCGACGATCGCGACCGGGACGAGCGGCGCGCCGGTCGTGAGCGCCAGGCGCGCAGCGCCTCTCTGCCACGGCCTCTCGGGGCCGCCGAGCACCGTGCCCTGCGGGAAGATCACGACCGTATCGCCCGCGCCGACGGCCCGCGCGGCCGCTTCGACCGCCGCCACGTCGCCCCGTTCCCGCGTGACGGGAATGGCGCCGAGGCTCACGATCGCGCGGCGAATCAGCGGGTTTCGCCAGAGCTCCGACTTCGCGAGGTAGCGGAGCGGCCTGTCGATGGCCGACCCGACGACGAACGGGTCGGCCATCGAGTCGTGGTTCACGACGACGATCGAAGCGCCGCGCGGGACGTTCTTGGCACCCTCGACCTGCAGTCGCCACGCGAAGCGCAGGAGCGGCGGCACCGTTGCGCGCACGATCCGGTAGAGCAGCACGTTCCGTCTCAGCGGCCCGGACACCCGCGCGCCGCGAGCGCCGTCTCCGCGGCCCGGCGCTCGTAGCCGGCGGGCGTTCCGTGGACGGTGTCGAACGCCAGGACGCCTGCGTCGTCCTCGACCATCGAGGCCCAGTCCACGAGGCGGACGTTCGGATGCTCGACGCGGGCCTGTCGGAGCACGTCGTTGAACCCCGTGCGCGGCACGCCGCCACGCACGATCGTCGCCCAGAGCAGGCAGCGGCCCGGCCCGACGACGCCGATCGCGTCGGAGACGAGGTCGCGGAACTCGCTCTCGGTGCCGTCGGCGTCGTTCGTCCCGAGGCTGACGACGACGATCGGCGCCAGCGTCGTCCGCAGGCGACGAAGCTCGTCGACTCCTTCCCACGTCATCCGCCCGACCCGGTCATGGGCGTCGATCGACCAGTCGGCGAGCTCCGTCCGGAGGTACGGGTCGATGCCGACGTTGAGGGAGTCGCCGACGAGGGTCATCGAGCCGACGGCCCCGGGCGGGGCATCGTCGGTGGCGACGAGGAAGTAGACGCCGACCGCCAGCGCGGCGACGACGAGGAGTGCGAGGAGTGCGCGCATGGGAGGCGAGGAGCGAAGCGGGGAGAACACGGTAGCCGTGGATTCGGCCGCTGCGATCGAGCGGTTCCTCGCGAGCCCGGCGCTCTCCGAGTCGACGAGGCGCGCCTATCGCGCCGACCTCGCCGACTTCGCGTCCTGGCTGCGGGAGAGCGGCCGCGAGGTGGACGACGTCGACGTTCGCGCGCTCGCGGAGTACACCTCCGAGCTCGGGCGAGCACGGCGCGGGCTGGCGCCGACGACGATCGCGCGCCGGCTCTCCGCGGTCCGCTCGTTCATGCGGCATGCCCTCGGTCCCACACGAGTGCCGGAGGCCGCCCTCGCGCCGAGCCGGCCGCGCCGGCTCCCCGAGACACCCACGCTCGCCGAGGTGGAGCGGCTCGTCGACCGCGCCGGGGGCGCCGACGACAGCCCGCTGGCGCTCCGGAACGGCGCGCTCCTCGAGCTCGTCTACTCGTGCGGGCTCCGCTCGGCCGAGGCGGTCGCGCTCGACCTCGCCGACGTGGATCTCGATCGCGAGCACGTGCACGTTCGGGGCAAGGGCGGCAAGGAGCGGCTCGTTCCGCTCGGCGAGGAAGCCGCCTGGCGCGTGGGGCTGTGGCTCAGGGACGGCCGGCCGGCCCTCGTCAGGGACACCTGCGACGCAGTCTTCCTCTCGGCCCGCGGGCGGAGGCTCGACACGAGCACCCTGCGGAGGCTCGTCGCCAACCCCCACCGGTTCCGCCACGCCTACGCCACGCACCTGCTCGAGGGCGGCGCCGACCTGCGCACGATCCAGGAGCTCCTCGGCCATGCCTCGCTCTCGACGACGCAGATCTACAGCCACGTCGACGCGCGGCGCCTCCGGCGTGTGTACGACAGCGCGCATCCGCGTCATGAGGCACCGTGCAGCACCGCCCCCGTGGCCATGACGCGTGCGTGGGAGGCGTTTCTCGTCATCCGGTAGGTTCCGCGTGCCGAGCCGCGCCGGGGATCTCGCTGGACGTCTTGGCACAGATCGGCCGATGGACACGACAGATCCAGTGTCTGACACCTTTCGCGCGTCGCATCCGAGAGGAGGCGACCGGTCGCGCCGAATCCGGTTCCGCCGCGATGAAGGACCGCCCGACCCCGACGTCGAGAGCTTCCTGCTCCTCCTCGCGGCGCGCAGGTCGCCGCGGACGGTGGACGCGTACCGGCGTGACCTGGCGGCCTTCTCGGCGACACTCGACGGGCCCGTCGGCGACGCCACGACCGAGCAGATCGAGGCGTGGCTCGCCTCCATGCGCGCCGCGGGACGCGCCGCGTCGACGATCGCGCGGCGGCTGGCAGCCGTCCGCAGCTATCTGCGCCACCTGACCCTGCTCGGCACCAGGGAGGACAATCCCGCCGCCGCGATCACCGGCCCGCGGCGGCCGCGCACGGTGCCTCGCACGCTCTCTCCATCCGAAGCCGAGCGCTTGATCGACGCCGCCACCGGGACATCCCCTCGGCCGCTTCGCGACCGCGCCCTCGTCGAGCTGCTCTACGGCGCCGGGCTCCGTGTCTCGGAGGCGATCGGCCTACGCAAGGCGTCCATCGACCTCGAGGGGCGCATCGTGCGCGTCGTCGGGAAGGGCGACAAGGAACGGCTCGTCCCCCTCGGCCGTCCGGCAGCCGAGGCGCTCCGCCGCTACATGGCGCTCGGGCGGCCCCACCTCGACCGGCGCCACCGCCCCGACCTCTTCCTGAATGCGCGCGGCGGCGCGCTGACGCGCGCAGGCGCGTTCCTGATCCTCCGCCGGCTCGCCGATCGCGCCGGGCTGGAGCCGGGACGTGTGCACCCGCACCTCCTCCGCCATTCCTTCGCGACGCACCTGCTCGAGGGGGGTGCCGACCTCCGCAGCGTCCAGGAGATGCTCGGCCACGCGGACGTCGGGACGACCGAGCGCTACACCCACGTCTCCGACCGTCACCGGCGCGACGCGTACTTCAGGGCGCATCCGCACGCCCGCAGGCGGAGCGAGCCCAAGCCGAAGACCGGCTGACCGCCAGGGCGAGCTAGCCGGCGAGAGCGAGCGCGCGCTCGACCGTCTCCGCGTCCGGCGCGACAAGCGTGACGTGGCCGACCTTGCGGCCCGCGCGAGCGTCCTTGCCGTAGACGTGCAGGTGCGCGCCGCGGGAGTGCGAGGAGCTCGTCCACCGCGGGGACCGAGCCGATCAGGTTGACCATGACGCAGGGAGCGCGTGCGCCCGTCGCCCCGAGGGGAAGACCCAGGATCGCGCGCAGATGGTTCTCGAACTGGCTCGTCTCGGCGCCGTCGATCGTCCAGTGGCCCGTGTTGTGGACGCGTGGCGCGAATTCGTTCGCGAGCAGTCGGCCGCCGACCTCGAACAGCTCGACCGCGAGCACGCCGACGTACTCGAGCTCGTCCATGAGTGCGGCGCAGAGCTCCTCGGCCTCGCGCTGCGGCGCGTCTGGCGCCGGCGCGCGGGTGACGCGGAGGATGCCCTCCCGGTGGACGTTCTCGCCGACCGGCCAGAACCGGGTCACGCCGTCGCGGCCACGAACACCGACGATCGAGAGCTCGCGGTCGAAGCGCACCAGCTCCTCGGCGAGCTCGTCCGCTCCGAGCGGCTCGACGGCCTCGACGCCGCGCTGGCCCTTCCCGTCGTAGCCGAGCCGACGCGTCTTGACGAGCGCGGGGAGCCCCGTCTCGTCGAGCGAGCCGAAGCGTGCGGTCGGGATCCCGAGAGACCGGAAGAGCTCCTTCTCGCGCAGCCGGTCCTGCCCACGTTCGAGCGCGGCGACGGGCGGCACCGCACCAACCCGCGCGGCGGCCTCGACGGGGACGTTCTCGAACTCGTACGTGACGACGTCGGCGCCGTGCGCGAGCCGGTCGAGCGCCTCATCGTCGTCGTAGGCACCGATAACGAGCTCCCCCACCTCGCGGGCGCACGCGTCGGGCGAGGGATCGAGGAACCGGAACGAGAGCCCGAGCGGCAGCCCGGCGAGACCGAGCATCCGCCCGAGCTGGCCGCCGCCGATGCAGGCGACGAGCGTCACGCGCCGCTGGACCGAGGCTTGTGTTCCTTTGACACAAGCGGCAACACGCCGCCATGGCGCTCTCTCATGCGGTTCGAGCGCTTGTGTTCAAGTAACACAAGCGTTGTCAGGCGGCCGGGTCGGGGCTGTCGAGCACGGCCTGCGTCTGCGCCGCACGGAACGCCCGGAGCCGCTCGGCGAGGCCTGCGTCCGTCCCGGCGAGGATCGACGCCGCGAGGAGCGCCGCGTTGACGGCGCCCGCCCGCCCGATCGCCAGGGCTCCGACCGGGACGCCTGCGGGCATCTGGACGATCGAGAGCAGTGAGTCCATGCCGGAGAGCGCCTTCGTCTCGACCGGCACGCCGAGCACGGGGAGCGTCGTCTTCGCGGCCGCCATCCCGGGCAGGTGGGCCGCACCGCCGGCGCCCGCGATCAGCACGCGCAGGCCGCGGTCTTCGGCGGTGCCGGCATAGTCGAAGAGCAGGTCGGGCGTGCGGTGCGCCGAGACGACGCGCTGCTCGTAGGGGACGCCCAGCTCGTCGAGGGTCTCGGCCGCATGCCGCATCGTCTCCCAGTCGGAGCGCGACCCCATGATCAGCCCCACGAGCGGCGACGCCACGGGCAGAGCCTATTTGGCGCGGGACTTCTTCACGAGGGCGGCCGACACGGCGCGGGCGGCGTTGCGCACCTCGCGGTCGGTCTCGTCGTCGGCGGCGATCCCGTCCAGCAGCTGGATCGTGCCGCGGTCGGCAGGCCCGTTGCGCAGGCAGGCGATCGCAAGTCGACGCACGGCATCGTTCGCGTCACGCGCCGCGAGCTCGTTGAGGAGCGGCCGGAACGCCTTGACGTCACCCGGATGATCCGCCGACAGCGAGTTGAGGGCGATGAGCGCCGAGCCACGCGCTCCCGCGCTCTCGTCCTCGAGCCCGCGCCGGAGCAGCTCGAGCTTCTGACGGAAGCGAAACTGCGCGATCGCGCGATACGCGACGCCTCGCACGCGGTAGTCGGGGTTGCGCGCCGCGGCCTCGAGCTCGTCGTCCCACTCGGCTCGCAGGTTGGCGAGCTCGCGCTCCTTCCCCTGCGCGCGTCCCAGCTCCTCCGCCTGCGCGGCGGCCTCCGCCAGGGTCACTCGACGGCCGTCAAGGAGCGCTCTGCCGGACCGACGTATGTCGCCGACGGCCGGAACAGCCGACCCGTCCGCTTCTGCTCGAGGATGTGCGCCGACCAGCCCGCGACGCGGGAGCAGGCGAACATCGCCGGCGCGAGCGGCGGGGGAATCTCCGCGATGTCGAGCACGACCGCCGAGTAGTACTCGACGTTCGTCGCGAGCACGCGATCCGGCGAGCGCTCCTGGAGCGCCGCCAGCGCGACCCGCTCGAGCTCCTCGGCGACCTCGATGTGCTCCGAGCCCAGCTCGTTCGCCACCCGCTTCAGCAGGCGCGAGCGCGGGTCCTCGGCGCGGTAGATGCGGTGGCCGAAGCCCATGATCCGCTTCTTGCTCTCGAGCGCCTCGCGTACCCAGCGCTCCGCGTCGCCCATCGCGGCGACCTCCTCGAGCATCGGCTTCACGTAGGCCGGCGCGCCGCCGTGCAGTGGGCCGGAGAGCGCTCCGACCGCCGACGAGAGCGCCGCGCCGCAGTCTGCGCCCGTCGAGGCGGTGATCCGCGCGCTGAAGGTCGAGGCGTTGAGGCCGTGCTCGGCCGTGCAGATCCAGTAGGTGTCGATCGCCTTGACATGGCGCGGATCGGCTTCGCCGCGCCACTGCAGGAGGAACCTCTCCGCTGCGGTCGAGCCTCCCGAGACAACGTCGTCGGGCACCGGCTCGGTCTCGCCGTCGGCGAGCCGGGCCGAGCGCGCGACGATCGTCATCATCTGCCCGGAGAGTCGTCCCAGGTCCTCGCGAGCCTGGTCGTCGGAGATCTCGTTCAGCTTCCCGAGCTTCCATTCGCCCGAGAGGCGGGCGGTCTCGGCCTGGAGGTCCGCGGGCGCGTTGCCGGTCAGGCGCGCCGGCTCGTACGGCTCCGGATCGGGCATCTTCGAGTCGAGGTCGTCGTCGACGAGCAGACCCCAGACGTTCTCGTACGGATGGCGCCCGACGAGCTCTTCGATGTCGACGCCGCGATACCGCAGGGCCCCGCCCTCGCGATCGGGCTCTGCGATCTCGGTCTCGACGGCGACGACGCCTTCGAGACCCGGCTTGAAGTCGCTCATCGCACTCCTTTCGTCGAGGCCCGCGGTGGCCCGGACGGTACCTGACCGGCGGTCCCGGCCCCTGTCACTATCCTCCCGCCGATGTCGCATGCCGTGACACTGATTCCCGGGGACGGAACGGGTCCCGAGCTGACGGAGGCGACGCGTCGCGTGCTCGAGGCGACAGGCGTCTCCTTCGACTGGGAGGTGAAGGAGGCGGGCGTCGACGTGATGGAGTCGGCGGGGACGCCGCTGCCGCCCGACACGCTCGACTCGGTCAAACGCAACGGCGTCGCGCTGAAAGGCCCGATCACGACGCCGATCGGGACCGGCTTTCGCTCCGTCAACGTCGCGCTCCGGCACGAGCTCGGCCTCTACGCGTGCGTGAGGCCGTGCAAGACCTACCCCGGCGTCCGTTCCCGCTACGACGCCGTGGATCTCGTCGTCGTGCGCGAGAACACCGAGGATCTCTATGCGGGCATCGAGTTCGAGGCCGGCACGGACGACGCCCACGCGGTGATCGCGTTCCTGAACGGCCGCCAGCAGAAGCAGATCCGCGGCACCTCCGGCATCTCCGTGAAGCCGCTCAGCCCGGAGGGCTCGGAGCGGATCATCCGCTTCGCCTTCGACTACGCGCGCGCCAACGGGCGCCGCCGCGTGTCGTGCATCACGAAGGCCAACATCATGAAGCACACCGACGGCCTCTTCCTCGGCGTCTTCCGCGAGGTGGCGAAGGACTATCCCGAGATCGAGGGCTGGGAGACGCTCGTCGACGCCCTGTGCATGGGGCTCGTCCAGCGCCCGGAGGAGTTCGACGTGCTCGTCCTGCCGAACCTCTACGGCGACATCGTGAGCGACCTCACGGCAGGCCTGGTCGGCGGCCTCGGCGTCGCTCCCGGGGCGAACATCGGCCCGGACGCGGCGGTCTTCGAGGCGACGCACGGGTCGGCACCGAAGTACAAGGGCCAGAACCGGGTCAACCCGACCGCCATGATCCTCTCCGGGAAGCTCATGCTCGAGCATCTCGGCGAGCGCGCCGCCGCGGAGCGGCTGGAGAGCGCGGTCGCGGGCGTGATCGCCGACGGCGAGCGCGTGACCTACGACCTGAAGCCGACGCGTGACGACCCGACCGCGGTCGGCACGTCGGAGTACGCGGACGCGATCATCGAGCGGCTCGGCTGAGACAAGGGAGAGACGTGAACGGACGCAAGAAGGTAACGGTCGTCGGCGCGGGCAACGTTGGTGCGACGTGCGCGCTCGAGGTGGCGCGGCGCGACTACGCCGACGTCGTGCTGGTGGACATCGTCCCGAACTTCGCCGCCGGCAAGGCGCTCGACATGAACCAGATGGCGTCGGTCACGGGGTACGAGCCCCAGATCGTCGGCAGCGAGCGCTACGACGAGACGAAGGGCTCCGACGTCGTCGTGATCACTGCCGGCAAGCCGCGCTCGCCCGGGATGAGCCGCGACGACCTCGTCCAGACGAACGAGGCGATCGTCGCCGCCGTCACGAAGGACGTGGTGCGCCGCTCGCCGAAGAGCGTGATCGTCGTCGTCTCGAACCCGCTCGACGCGATGTGCCACGTCGCGCACGCCGTCTCCGGCTTCCCCAAGGAACGCGTCGTGGGCATGGCCGGGATCCTCGATACCGCGCGCTTCTCGGCCTTCATCGCCTGGGAGACCGGCTCGTCGGTGAAGGACGTTCAGGCGATGGTCCTCGGCGGCCACGGCGACCAGATGGTCCCCGTCGTCTCGGCCACGACGGTCGGCGGCGTCCCGCTGACGGAGCTGACGACGAAGGGGAAGATCTCGAAGATGGTGCAGCGCACCCGGACGGGCGGCGGTGAGCTCGTCGGGCTGCTCGGGACGTCCGCCTGGTACGCACCGGGCGCGGCGGCCGCCCAGATGGTCGACGCGATCTGCCTCGACCAGAAGCGCGTGCTGCCGTGCACGGCGCTGCTGGAGGGCGAGTACGGCGTGGACGGTCTCTACATGGGCGTCCCCGTGCGGCTCGGCGCCGCGGGGGTCGAGGAGATCGTCCGGCTCAAGCTGACCGCCGACGAGAAGAAGATGCTCCGCGCGTCGACCGCGGCGGTGCGCGAAGTCGTCGACGTGCTGACGACGTCGGCGTAGAGCCACGCTCCCAGCTGTGGACGACCCGGCGCACAATCGTCACGCTTTCCCCTTGACAGACAACGGTGTCTGGCACCGGTCTCCGTCAACGCGTCCCTTTCGGACGAGCCTTCACGGTGCGTGAACGCGACCCGCGCTAGCGTTCCCGCGATGGAGCTGGGACTCGCCGGGCGCACGGCAATCGTCTGCGGCGCCTCGTCCGGCATGGGCCTCGCGACCGCGGAGGTGCTCGCCGCGGAGGGCGCGAACGTCGCGATGTTCGCGCGTCGCCGAGACCTGCTGGAGCGAGAGGCCGAGCGGCTCGGCGCGCTCGCGGTGCAGGGTGACCTGAGGATTCCCCAGCACCTCGACCGTCTCGTCCAGGCCACCGTGGGAGCGTTTGGCGGCCTCGACATCGTCGTCCTGAACGGCGGGGGACCGGGGCCTGGCACGGCCGCCGAGCTGACGGCCGAGGTCGTCGAGGAGGCCGTGTCGCTCATGCTGACCTCCCACGTGACGCTCGTGCGCCATGCGCTGCCGCACCTGCGCGCGAGTGGCCGCGGGCGAATCGTGGCGATCGAGTCCTCCTCGGTGCGGGAGCCGATCCCCAACCTCGCCCTCTCGAACGCCGTCCGCCCAGGGGTCGTCGGCTGGCTGAAGACACTCGCGCGCGAGTTGGGCCCCGACGGGATCACCGTCAACACGATCGCGCCCGGACGCGTCGACACGGAACGACTGCGCGACGTCTACGGCGACGACGGCCCCTCCGCCGAGGATCTCGCGCAGATCCCGGCCGGACGGCTCGGGTCGCCGGCGGAGATCGCGAGCGTCGTCGCCTTCCTCGCCTCCGATCGCGCCGCGTACGTCACCGGGACGGTCCTGCCCGTCGACGGCGGCCTCACGCGAGGCCTCCTCTAGTGCTCGCGCGTACCTGGTACTGGCTCGTCCTCGCAGGCGCCGGGCTCCTCGCGGCCATGGTCCTCCTCGCCGCGACGTTCCCGTCGGGCGACTACATGTTCGTCCCGAACTCCGCGCACCCGGTCGCGGAGAAGGTCGCGGTCGAGGGCGAGGGCAAGCCCGACACCGCCGGTGGGATCTACTACGTCGACGTCAGCCTGAAGAAGGCGCGCTGGCTCGACCGGCTGGTCCCGTTCCTCCGCCCGGACGGAGCATCCATCGTCCCTGCCCACGCCGTGACCGCGCCGGGCGAGTCGTTCGACGATCGCATCGCGACGGCCCGCGTCGAGATGAACCGCTCGGAGAAGATCGCCGCGGCCGTCGCGTTGCTCGCGGCCGGCAAGCAGGTCGACGCGGCTCCGCGCGGCGCGCTCGTCGAGTCGGTCGCGATCGACGTGCCGGCCGCGAACGCG
Source organism: uncultured Actinomycetes bacterium (assembly GCA_963791895.1). Classification (GTDB taxonomy): domain Bacteria; phylum Actinomycetota; class Thermoleophilia; order Gaiellales; family Gaiellaceae; genus Gaiella. The sequence continues at coordinate 375,206 of CAWBTY010000013.1, read as the reverse complement.
CTGCGCAACGGCGACGTGATCGTCGCGGCGGCCGGCCGGGCGACACGGACGCCGGACGCGTTGCGCCGCGCTGTCCAGGACGTCGAGCCCGGCGAGCCCGTGCGCCTCAGTCTCCGCAGGAAGGGAAGGCAGCTCGAGCGCACGGTGCGCACCGTGGCGGCTCCAGACGACGAGGAGCGCGCGATCATCGGGGTGCGCGTCTCCCAGGACGCCCGCATCCGGCTGCCCGTCGACGTCGAGATCGACCTCGGTGACGTCGGCGGCCCGTCCGCCGGCCTGCCGTTCGCGCTCGAGGTCTACCAGGAGCTCGGGAACGACGTCGATCACGGCTACCGCGTCGCGGCGACGGGGGAGATCGAGCTCGACGGCACCGTCGTCTCGGTGGGTGGCATCAAGCAGAAGACCTTCGGCGTCCGGTCGTCGGGCGCGGACGTCTTCCTCGTCCCGGCTGGGGAAAACGCGGACACCGCGCGACGCTTTGCAGGGGACTTGCGCGTCATCCCTGTGGAGAGTTTTGAACAGGCGTTGCGCGTTCTGCGAACGTTGCCGGAGAAATAGCACCTTTGCAGGACTTTTGCCCCACCGGGCGACGCCCGCAAATTGCGGACGAATCATGGCGGGAGGGGGTTGTCGGGCACCCCTTTCGCGTCCACAATGCCCGCTCGCAACGACAGTGGCTTTCGGGGTCGCGAGGGGATAGATGAGCAAACGCACCATCTCGACATGCGAGGACTGCTACTTCCGGCGCGAGGGCCTCTGTGCGCTCGCGGGGAACACGCCCTGCCCGACCTTCCGGGCGGCGACGGGGCGACTCGAGCCGCCCCAGCAGCCTCAACTCCTCCTGCGCCCGAGTGTCGGTCGTCTCGCGGCCGCCGCTGCTCGCTGACGGTCTCTAACATCGCGGCATGAGTGACGCCCCCTCCAAGGGGAACCCGCCGGCAATCCGGGGTACAGGCAGTTCCCGCCGGAGCGGCGGGATTCGCTGGAAGCTCGTGCTCTGGGGCGTCCTCGCCGCCTATGCGGTGCTGTTCCTCCTGCTCAACTCCGACCGGCAGGACGTCAACTTCGTGTTCTTCAACGTGGAGACGCGACTCGTGTGGCTGATCCTCCTCAGCATGGCGCTCGGAGCCGCGCTGGCGCTCATCGGCCCGCGCTGGTGGGACCGCCGCAGGGGTCGTCCGTAAGCAGGTGTCCGACTTGAAGTCGGACACGACCGGACGCTGCGAAGCCGATCAGCCGGATTCGGCTTCGCCAATCCGCCTGGCGAGCGAACTCTCCCGAGGATCCGCACGCCCTCGGCGATCCGCTCGGGCGGCTCGTAGGAGAACGCGAGGCGCGCGGAGCTCTGCCCGCCCGAGCCGTCCGGGAAGAAGTCCGCCCCGCGCACGAACGTGACGCCCGCCGCCGTCGCCCGCTCGAGCAGGTCTGCGCTCGAGACGCCGTCGTCGAGATCGACCCACAGGAAGTACCCACCCTCGGGACGACTCCACGTGGCGCGGCCGGCGAGCTCGGTCTCGAGAGCCTCGAGCATCGCCGCACGCTGGGCGCCGAGGATCCCGCGCACACGCTCCAGGTTGGGCTCGAAGCCGCCGCGCGCGAAGAGCTCGTGCACGATCGCCTGCGACAGGAGCGGCGGAGAGATGTACGTCGACACCGCACGGTCGTCGTACGCGGCGCGAAGCGCCTCCGGCACGACGAACCAGCCGACGCGCAGGCCCGGCGCGACCGTCTTCGAGAACGACGAGGTGAAGGTCACGCGCTCCCCGCCCTCGAGCGCGTGGAGCGACGGGGGCGCGGAGCCCTCGTAGCGGACGAGCCCGTAGGGATCGTCCTCGAGCACCTCGACGTCGTGCTCGCGACAGAGCTCGGCGACGCGCAGGCGACGCTCCTCGCCGAGCGTCCGGCCGCTCGGGTTCTGGAAGGTCGGGATCGTGTAGAGGAAGGAGACGTCCCCCCCACGCGCGAGCTCGGCCTCGAGCGCGTCGGGGTCGAGCCCCTCGTCGTCCATCGCGAGCGACACGACCTCGACGCCCTGCCAGCCGAGGAGCTTCAGCGGGCGATCGTAGGTCGGCCCTTCGACGAGCACCCGCCCAGGGCGCCGCTCGAGCTGCGCGGCGACGTAGAAGACGAAGCCCTGCAACCCACCCGTCGTGAGGAAGACGCGTCCCGGGTCGACCCCGTGACGCTCGCCGAGCAGCTCGCGCAGCGGCCCGTAGCCGCCTCCCGTGCCGTACGAGAGGATCGTCCTTCCGTCGCGGTCGAGCGCGACCCGGGCACAGTCCGAGAGCAGCTCCGGGTCGAGGCATTCCGGCGAGGGGGCGCCGCGGGCAAAGGAGATCGGAGCCACCGGTCGAGCCTACCGGGAGCCCTGCAGCCGACCCTGCTGCTACGGTTCTCGTACGGCCGTCGTCCGGCGGCCTGTGAGATCCGCTTCGTTCGACTCCGTGTGAGGGCTCGAAGGTCGTAGGTCTCGAGCCAGGTTTCACCCAACACAGGAGTCACATGCATACGAATACGTTCGCCGCGCTCGGCGTGAGCGCGGAGCTTGCCGCAGCGCTCGACGCACGCGGAATCGCCAGCCCCTTCGAGATCCAGACGCGGGCGATCCCGCCCGCGCTCGCCGGCACCGACCTGCTCGCGAAGTCGCCGACAGGCTCGGGCAAGACGCTCGCCTTCGCGATCCCGCTCGTCGAGCGGGTGCCGCGGGACGACGCGCGCCCTGCCGCTCTCGTCCTCGTCCCGACGCGCGAGCTGTGCGTCCAGGTGACCGAGGAGATCGAGTCCCTCGCCGGCCCACGCGGCCTGGTCGTCGCGTCCGTGTACGGCGGCGTCTCGCTCCGACCGCAGGCGAACCTCGCCCGCGACGCCCACGTGATCGTCGCCACGCCCGGCCGCCTCCAGGATCTCGCTCGATCGCAGGCTGATCACGCTCGACGCCGTCGAGATCCTCGTCCTCGACGAGGCCGACCGGATGCTCGACATGGGCTTCAAGCCACAGGTCGACCGGATCGTCAAGCGGCTTCCGCGCGAGCGCCAGACGATGTTCTTCTCCGCGACGCTCGACGGCGAGGTCGGCGAGCTCGCGCGGGCCTACACGCAGTCGCCGGCGCGCATCGAGGCGGGGCTGCCCAGCGAGAAGACGCCGGGCGAGATCGACCACCACTTCGTGCCGGTCACGGCCGACACGAAGGTCGAGAAGCTCGTCGAGCTGCTCGCAGCCGAACGCGGCCTCGCCCTCGTCTTCGTTCGCACGAAGCGCGGCGCCGACCGCCTCGTGCGCAAGCTGAACCAGCAGGGTGTCCGCGCCGCCGCAATGCACGGCGACCTCTCGCAGGGGCAGCGCCAGCGCGCGCTCGAGCGGTTCGAGAACGGCACGGTGACGACGCTCATCGCAACGGACGTCGCCGCCCGCGGACTCGACCTCGACGACGTCACGCACGTGATCAACTTCGACCCGCCCGAGGACGGCAAGGCCTACACGCATCGCGTCGGACGCACCGGGCGCGCCGGGCGCGCCGGCACGGGTGTCACCCTCGTCCTGCCCGAGCAGCAGTCGGACATGAGCCGCGTCGCGCGTCTCAACGGCCAGCAGGAGACGTTCGCGCAGACGGGCATGAAGACCGCAGCGCCGAAGCTCGTGTACTCCTCCCGCCGCGGTGGGAAGTGGGGCCCCAGCAGGCCTCGGCGGAAGATCTGAGGCAGGCGGGACGCCACGGCCGGAGCAGGTGTCTGACTGAAGTCAGACACCTGGTGCGGAGCAGTGCCACTGAAGGCAGTTGCGACCGCGATAGCGGGCGCCTTCAGGGATCTGCCCCGGCGAAGCCGGGGATCAAGCCGCAGGATTCGGCTTCTGCCGAATCCTGCCTGGCGAACTAACTACCAAGCCCTGTACATTCGGCGGCGTCCTCGAGCTCCGCTCGGAGCGTGCCGTCCGCGTCGAGCTCCTGGAGGTTGGCCGTGGCCTCGCCGATCTCGGTCAGCGCTTTCTGGGCGGCCTCGGCGATCGCGCCTGCGACCACCGCGACGTCGCTCGCGTCCTCGATAGGCCCGTCCACCTCGTCCTCGACCTCCTCGAACGCCTGACGGGCGTCGTCGGCGGCGGTCTCGAGGCTCGAGGAGATCTCCTCGCCGCTCGGGACGTCGGGAGCTCCCAGCTCACGGAGGTCGTCGGCAAAGGTGCTCACCGCTTCCCCGGCCTCCTCGACCGCTGCGACCACCTGGTCGCTCGTAGGCAAGCCGTCATCCGTGAGCCCACTGCCGCTCTCGGAGATGCCCTCGCTGAGACGCTCGAGGGCCTGACAGAAGCCCGCGGCCCAGGTCGCGGGCTCGGTCGCCCCTTCCGAGCCGTTGTCGTCGTCCCCGCCGCATCCCGCCGCAACGAGCGCGAGCGCAACGACTGTCAGCGAGAGGAGGAGCGCTCGTCTCACGAGAAGTACGTGTCCTCGTGCGAGTAGGGAGGCGCGCACATGCAGAGGAGCTGCGCGCCGTCGGGCCCCGCGACGAGCTCGTGCCACGCGCCGGGTGGGATGAGCACGGCGTCGCCGGCGCTCACCTCTCGTGACTCGCCGTCCACCTCGAGCACGCCGCCGCCGCCCGTGACGAGGTAGATCTCCTCGGTCGCGGCGTGGTAGTGGCGCTGGGTCCCCTGACCGGGGTCGAGCGATGCCTCTGCGAGCGACTGCACCACGGTGTGGTGCAACTCCCGGATCGTCGAGCCGTCCTTGGTCGTGAACGGGTCGACGGCAGCGAGCGAACGGAGCTCCACGAGGTGATCCTAGACCCAACGGGCGCGGAACGACTCTCGACGCGCTCGAACCGCGGTAGCGGCGCGCTCACCGGAGCGTCACGGCCTCGACGACGGTGTACAGCGTGCCGGCGACGATCCGGCGACGCCGTTCCTACGGTCGCGCCAGCTCGGCCGCCAGCTCTGCAGTCTCCGTGGGGGTCGTGCCGACACGGATCCCGCGCTCCTCGAGCGCCTGCTTCTTCGCCTCGGCCGTCCCCGACGAGCCGGAGATGATCGCGCCTGCGTGACCCATCGTCTTCCCCGGCGGCGCGGTGAAGCCGGCGATGTAGGCGACGACGGGCTTCGTCATCCGGGACTGGATGAAGTCGGCCGCCTTCTCCTCCTCGTCCCCGCCGATCTCCCCGACCATGACGACGTACTCCGTCTCGGGGTCGTCCTCGAAGAGCGTCAACACGTCGATGAAGGACGAGCCGACGATCGGGTCGCCGCCGATCCCGACGATCGTCGAGTTGCCGAGCCCCATCTGCGTCAGCTCGTGGCCGATCTGGTAGGTGAGCGTTCCCGACCGGGAGACGAGGCCGATCGAGCCGGCCGTGAAGATCTCGGCCGGGATGATCCCGACGTTCGCCTTCCCCGGGGAGAGGGCTCCGGGGCAGTTCGGCCCGAGCATCCGGGCGCCGCGCGCTCGGATGTACGCATGGATCCGGAGCATGTCGTGGGCGGGGACGCCCTCGGTGATCGCGATCACCGTGTGGATGCCCGCGTCGACGGCCTCGTAGACCGCGTCGGCTGCGAAGGGCGCCGGGACGAAGACCATCGACGTGTTCGCGCCGTGCTCCTCGACCGCTTCCGCGATCGTGTCGAGCACCGGCACGCCGTCGACGTCCTGCCCGCCCTTGCCCGGTGTCACGCCCGCGACGAGGTTCGTCCCGTAGGCGCGATTCCGCAGGCCGTGGAAGCGACCTTCCGAGCCGGTGAGGCCCTGGACGACGAGACGCGTCTCGGTGTCCACGAAGATGGCCACGTCAGGCGCTCCTCGCGAGGACGGCGAGCTTGTCGAGCGTCAGGCGGCCGTCGGCCACGCGCTCGCCGAGGAGCGCTCGCGCGGCTTCCGCCTCGTCGCCCTCGCAACCGGTACGGGCGAGCCACGCGCCGAACTCGAACGTGTGCTCGAAACAGCGAAGGTCGTCGATCCGCAGCCCAGCCTCGGCGAAGAAGCCCCGCCACTCGGCCTCGGTGTAGTTGCGCACGTGGGACGGGTCGCGGAGCTTCTCCGCCTCCTCGGCGTCGTCGCCCATGAACACCGTGTCGACGAGTAGGACCCGGTCGCGGCTGACCCGTCCCATCTCGCGCACCGCAAGCGCGACGTCCGCGAAGTGGTGAGCGGCCGTCCGGCAGACGACCACGTCGAACGCGCCGGCTGCGAACGGCAGCGACTCGGCACGGCAGATGACGTCCGGGTGCATCCCCGGCGCAGGGTCGCACGTCACGACCTCCAGCCCGGCCTCGCGGAGCCGGCGAGCGACGTGTCCACCGCCTGTCGCCACGTCGAGCGCCGTCCGCGCGCCCGCGGCCCACTCGACGAGCAGGTCGAGGTCGGCGCCCTCCCGGTGCGCGTCGGAATCGACATAGGCCTGGGCTCGCTCGCTCCAGACGTCGCTCGTCATCGCGCCAGCTCCACCGCTCGCTTCGCCGCCTCGAGCATGGTCGGCGAGACGTGGAGGTTCGGCGGCGCCGCCTCGGCGAGGATGCGCCTTCCCTCCTCGGCGTTCGTCCCGTCCAGGCGAACGACGATCGGCAGCTCGAGCGACATCTCGCCGAGCGCCTGGAGGATCCCGCGCGCGACCTCGTCGCAGCGCGTGATCCCGCCGAAGATGTTGAAGAAGATCGCCTTCACCTGCGGATCTCTCGTGATCACCGAGAGCGCGTCGACGACGCCCTGCGCATCGCCGCCGCCGCCCAGATCGCAGAAGTTCGCGGGGCGGCCGCCGGCGAACGTGACGACGTCGACCGTCGACATCGAGAGCCCGGCGCCGTTACCGAGGACCCCGACCTCGCCGTCGAGCTTGACGTACGTCACGTGCTTCTCACGCGCGAGCGCCTCGAGCGGATCGGCCGCGTCGAGATCGCGCATCTCTGCCACGTCGGGATGGCGGTAGAGCGCGTTGTCGTCGACCGTGAACTTCGAGTCGAGCGCCTTCACCTCTCCGTCCGGCGTGACGATGAGCGGGTTGATCTCGCAGAGCATCGCGTCGAAGCGCACGAAGGCGGCGTGCAGCTTCCCGACGATCGCCGCGATCTGCTTCTGCTCCGACGCGTCGGCCACGCCTGCGCCGTAGACGAGCCGCCGCGCCTGCCACGGATTGAACCCCTCCAGCGGATCGACGTGGAGGCGGACGAGTGCGTCGGGGCTCTCCTCGGCGACCTGCTCGATGTCGACACCACCCTCCGTCGTGAACATGTACAGCGCCTTCTTCGCACCACGGTCGAACGTGAGCGAGAGGTAGTACTCCTTCGCGATGTCCGAGGCCTGCTCGATCCAGAGCCGGCGGACCACGTGCCCTCGGATGTCGAGTCCGAGAATCTCGCGAGCGCGCGCCTCGGCCTCGTCCGGGCTCGACGCGAGCTTGATTCCGCCCGCCTTGCCGCGACCTCCCGTGAGGACCTGCGCCTTCACGACGACCGGGCCACCGAGCTCCTCGGCCGCGGCGCGCGCCTCCTCGGGCGTCGTCGCGAGCCTTCCCTCCGAGACCGGGATCCCGGCCTGCCGGAAGAGCTCCTTGCCCTGGTACTCGTACAGATCCACGACCGCCGGAGGCTAGCGGCAGAAGGCGTCTCCCGCGGCAGTGAGTTCCTTCCCATTCCGCGGCAACGAGCTCCCATTCCGCGGGCGCGCAGAGCAGGTGTCCGACTTGAAGTCGGACACCGGAGGTTGCGACCGCGACAGCGCGGCGCCTTCAGGGAACTGCCCCGCCCAAGGGGGATCAAGCCGCGGGATTCGGCCCCTGCCGAATTCGGCCTGGCGAACAGGAAGCTGCGACCATGGCCACCATGGGCCGTCTCGCTGCTCTCGCGGTCGCCCTGGCCGGGGCGATGCTTCTCGCGGGCTGCAGCTCGAGCGACGGCGACCCACCTCTCGCAACCGCCGCGCCGCCGCAGGAGGCGGACCTCGACTGGGTCGAGCGCTCGCCTGCGGAGGGGCGCGCGCTCGTGTTCCGCACCCGGCGTTTCTCGGTGACGGAACGGGGTTGGGAGGCGGACCTCGAGATCGAGAACGAGACGCCGATCGCGTGGCAGCTCGGCGAGGACCCGGTCGCCGTCGGGCAGTCGTTCGGCGTGATGCTCTTCGCGACAGGCGAGCCGCAGGAGGTCGAGCAGAGGGGCGCGGACGGCGACCTCCCGGGGTTGCGCCCCGCCCGCACCTTCGAGCCTGCGCTGCCCCCGAAGCTCGCTCCCGGCGACACCTGGCGGGGGACAGTCGGGGCGGACGGCGCGCTTGCCTCCGGACGGTTCGTCCGCGTCGTCTTCGGTCCATTCGTGGCCGAGGGCGAGCCGCCGGAAGGGACCCCGGCGCAGTTCCTCTGGATCACGGATCACGCCTACCGGCTGCGACCCTGAGCGGCTCGCTCGCGGCTCAGCAGTAGTCGGTCACGAAGGCGGCTCTCAGCTGCGCGGCGCTGGCCGCCGCAGAGCTCCAGCTCAGCCGGTCGCGACGACGTCCGACAGCAGCCGCTCGAGTGCAGGCTCGATCGCCAGGGCGTCCGCGAAGACGCGGTACTCCTCCGCGAGGCGCGCGCGGTCCCGCGCAGGCCTCTCCGTGCGTCGGGCCCTCAGGAGCACGTTCTTCGGCGTGTGCTCGAGCGCGACGAACTCGACCACCTGCACGTCGTAGCCCGCGAGCTCGAGGAGGCGCGCCCGTGCCGCGTCCGTGACCTCGGCGACGAGCCGCTCTCGGAGGGTCCCGTGGCGGAGCAGTGGTCGGAGCACGTCGCTCGCGAGCTGGCCGAGCAGCTCGTGCTGGCAGCAGGGGACGGCGAGAATCACCTGCGCGCGGGCGCGGACCGCCCGTTCGAGCGCGACGTCGGTCGCCGTGTCGCACGCATGGAGGCTGACGACCAGATCGACGCCTCCGAGGTCGGCGTCGGCGATGTCGCCGAGCTCGAACCGCAAGCCGTCCGCGTCGAGCCGTCGGGCGAGCGCCTCGCACTCCGCCACGACGTCGGGCTTCAGGTCGAGGCCGAGCATCTCGACCGTTCGCCCGTGCACGCGCGTCAAGAGGTCGTGCAACGCGAACGTGAGGTACGCCCGCCCCGAGCCGAAGTCCACGACGCGGAGGTCGCCGTCCGGCAGCGCGGGCACGACGTCGTCGACGAGCTCGACGAAGCGGTTGACCTGTCTGAACTTCGCCCGCCGCGGCGCGCGCACCTTCCCCTCGGCGGTCTGGACGCCGAGCGCGACGAGGTACGGCACCGGCTCGCCCTCTGCGAGAAGGCGACGCTTCGCGCGATCGTGGGCGAGCATCGCCGCCGGCCTCGTCGGCGGCCGCCGGAGGATCCGTGGCTCGCCACGCCCGGCCAGCACCTGCCAGTCGGCCTCGGGCTCGTGCAGCAATGCCTGCCGGTAGGTCGGGCCGATCGCGTCGGACAGCAGCGCGACGATGGCCTCGGCATCGAGGTTCTCGTCCGTCGTCCGGGTCGCGAAATGCCGTCGCACGCGCCAGCGCAGCTCCCCGCGGACGCTGACCGGCTCGACCGTCACCTGCCGCGGCTCCGACGGATCCGCCGAGCGCGGGCGGCTGAGCGTCGCGCCGGTCATCGTCGTCTCGGCGACGAGTCGCGTCAAGGAGCTCGTCGAGCGTCACGTCTCGGACGGGGCGACGACGCACACGAGCTGGCCACTCGCGATCGCGGCGCCGGGAGCGACGGCGAGGCCCCGGACGACGCCGACGCGCGGAGCAACGATCTCGTTCTCCATCTTCATCGCCTCGACCACGCAGAGCAGCTGGCCGGTCGTCACCTCGTCGCCGTCTCCGACCTCGACCTTCAACACCGTGCCCTGCATGGGGCTCACGACCGCGCCGTCACCGGCGCCGCTGCCACTCGACGCCACCCGCTCTCTGCGACGCCGTGCCAGCTCGGCCCACGGCGGCTCGGCGACGAGGAGCCGCACGTCGTAGGAGCGACCGTCGACTTCGACCCCGAGGAGCCGCGGTGCCGCCCGCGCTCCATCCGCCGCTCCTGCCACACTAGTTGTCCGATGAGAGAACGACTGCTCGAGCTCTTGCGCGCGATCGGCGAGCTCCTTCGACTCCACGATCCCCGCGCACGTCTCGCCCCGCACGAAGCAGGGGTGCTCGAGGAGCGCGCGGTGGAAGCCGAGCAGCGTCGGCGGGCCCTCGAGCTCGAACTCCGCGAGCGCCCGCAACATGCGCGCGATCGCGCGGTCGCGGTCGACGTCGTGGACGATCAGCTTCGCGATCATCGGGTCGTAGAGCTCGCTCACCTCGTCCCCCGCCTCGATGCCCGAGTCGACGCGGACACCAGGGCCGGAGGGCGCTCGATAGGCCGTGATCCTCCCGGGCGCCGGCAGGAACCCCTTGCCGACGTCCTCGGCGTTGATCCGGCACTCGATCGCGTGCCCTCGGAGCACGACGTCCTCCTGCCGGACGGAGAGAGGCTCGCCGGAGGCGACGAGCACCTGCTCGCGGATCAGGTCGAGCCCGGTGACGAGCTCCGTCACGGTGTGCTCCACCTGGATCCGCGTGTTCATCTCCATGAAGAAGTAGTCGCCCGCTCGGGTCAGCAGTCCCTCGATGGTCCCGGCGGAGCGGTAGCCGGCAGCGCGAGCTGCGTCGACCGCGATCCGGCCGATCCGCTCGCGGAGCGCGTCGTCGACGGCCGGCGACGGGGTCTCCTCGACGAGCTTCTGGTGGCGGCGCTGGATCGTGCAGTCGCGCTCGCCGAGGTGAATCACGTTGCCGTGACCGTCCGCGAGCACCTGAACCTCGACGTGGCGCGGATCCTCGACGAACCGCTCGACGTAGACCGTCGCGTCGGCGAAGTACTTCTCACCCTGGCGCGTCGCGGACTCGAAGGCGCCGGCGGCGTCGTCCGGCCCGCTGACGAGCTCCATGCCCTTTCCGCCACCCCCGGCCGCTGCCTTGATGATGAGCGGGTAGCCGATCTCGTCGCCGAGGGCGACGACGGCCTCGACGGTGCCGACCGGCTCGACCGCGCCCGGGATGATCGGCACTCCGGCGGCACGCATGGCGGCGCGCGCCGCCGTCTTGGAGCCCATCAGCTCGATCGCGGCCGGCGGCGGCCCGATCCACGTCAGGCCCGCTTCCTCGACGAGGCGGGCAAACGCTCCGTTCTCGGCGAGGAAGCCATAGCCGGGGTGCACTGCTTCGGCCCCGGCCCGGAGCGCGGTCTCGACGAGGATGTCTGCGCGGAGATAGCTCTCGGCGGCCGGGCCCGGGCCGACGAGGTACGCCTCGTCCGCCGCGCGCGCGTGCGCGCGCCCCCGATCGGCCTCCGAGTAGACGGCCACGCAACCGACCCCGAGCTCCCGCAGGGTCCGGAAGATCCGGATCGCGATCTCACCACGGTTCGCGACGAGCACCTTCGAGAACGGCGGGGCGGGGTGGGCCGGCACGACGCGCGTATTCTCCCCCAACCGTGACGCTGCCGGACCAGTTGACGCTCGCTCGGGCGCTCGCGGTGCCGGTCGTCGTCGTCCTGTTCGCGTGGGACTTCCCGAACCACGCCTACTGGGCGACCGCTGTCTTCGCCGTCGCGATGGCGACCGATCAGGTGGACGGCTGGCTCGCGCGTCGCAGGAACCAGACGTCGGCATTCGGCTCGCTCCTCGACCCGATCGCGGACAAGGTGCTCGTGCTCGCGACCCTGGCGATGCTCGTCGGCGAGGGCACCGCGCCCGCCTGGATGGTGGCGGCGATCGTCGCCCGCGAGATCGCGGTCTCCGGCCTGCGACTGGCCGCCCTCGAGCGTGGCGTCGTGATGGGTGCTCGCGACCTCGGCAAGCTGAAGACGTGGTCGCAGACGGTGGCCGCGACGCTCGCCGGGCTTCAGGCGGCCGGCGCCTGGGACGCGGACGTCGCCTGGTGGGCGCTGCTCTTCGCCACCGTCCTGACGTGGATCTCCGGGCTCGACTACGCGCGCGTGGCGCCGCGCGTGCTGCGCGGCGAGGGAGCGACCTCGTAGGGCGCCGGCCTGCCCGGGCTCCACGCGTCCCGCGCGATCGTCTCGTGGAGGCCCGCCAGCCACCAGGCACTCGTCGCCGGCCCCGGCTGCGGCCATCCGAGCCGGGCCTGCACTAGCGCAGCTCGAACCGCGTCCGTGAGGTGACCGTCGGGATCGTCGGCGACCGCGACCTGCACAGGGCCGAGGCTACGCGAGCGGGACGATCCGCGCCGCGGTCGCCTTGAACGACGCGACGACCCGATCTCCCTCGCCGAGCGCGAGCCGCTCGAGCGAGGCGGCGGTGATCTCGGCGACGATCTCGCCGACACCGATCCGGACGCGATTCCCGACCGGCACGATCGAGGTGATGACGCCTGCGAGGTGATTGACCGACGAGTCGGTCGGCGCCGAGCGGCCGAGAGACACCTCCCACGGGTAGACGGCGAGCCCGACGCGACCCGTCGCACGGTCGGTGCTCCAGGCCGCGCCTCCGTCGTCCAGAACGACCTCCGTCAGGCCGTTCGCGGACGCGCGCGCGGTCCCGTGCAGCAGGGTCGCGCCCGTGAGGCTCGCGACGAACGCGTCGAGCGGCCGGGCGACGAGCTCGCGGCCCGTGCCCTCCTGGACGATCCGCCCCTGGACGATCACTCCGATCCGGTCGGCGAGCGCGGATGCGTCCTCGAAGTCGTGCGTCACGAGGACGGTCGGCAGCCCGAGCTCGCGCAGGAGCTCGTGGAGCTCGGCGCGAACCGCCGCCTTCGTGTGGGCGTCGAGCGCCGAGAGCGGCTCGTCGAGCAGAAGGGCCTGCGGGCGCCGCGCGAGGGCACGCGCGAGGGCGACGCGCTGGCGTTCGCCTCCGGAGAGCTCGCGCACGCTCACGCCCGCGAGGCGGCCGATCCGGAACCGGTCGAGGAGCTCGCGTACCGACGCGCCGCGGGGAGCTCCGAAGCGGACGTTCGCCTCGACGTCGAGGTGCGGGAAGAGCGCGTACTCCTGGAAGAGGTAGCCGACCCGACGGCGTTCCGGGGGCCGGTCGATGCTGCCGCTCGTGTCGAGCCAGGTCTCCGCGCCCACCGCCACGCGTCCGACGTCGGGGCGCAGGAGCCCGGCGACCACGCGCTGAGCGTCGTCGTCTTCCCGGCACCGGACGGCCCGACGAGCGCGAGCGTCTCGCCGCGCTCGACGGTCAGCGCGACGTGGGCGTCGAAGGCGCGAAGGGGATGGGTGTAGTCGATCCGGAGCGCCATCGGGTGAGGAGCTTGACGGAGAGGAGGACGCCGCCGCTGATCGCGACGAGCAGGGCGCTGATCGCCAGGGCGACGTCGAAGTCGAGGTCGAACTGCTCGTAGATCGCGAGCGAGAGCGTCTGCGTCGTTCCCTGTAGCGACCCCGCGAACATGATCGTCGCGCCGAACTCGCCGATCCCTCGCGCAAACGCGAGCGCTGCGCCCGCGCCGAGGCCGCTGGCAGCCAGCGGCAGAGCCACCCGTCCGAACACCCGCGCGGGCCCCGCGCCGAGCGTGCGGGCGGCCGCCGGGAGCGTCGGATCGACCGACTCGAAGGCAGCGACTGCGGTGCGGACGTAGAACGGGCTCGCGACGAACGTGACCGCAAGCACGACCGCCGCCTTCGTGAACGCGATGTCGATTCCGAAGGCGTCGACCGTCCCACCAAGCAGGCCGAGCCGGCCGAACGCGGCCAGCAGGCCGATCCCGGCGACCGCGGGTGGCAGCACGAGGGGCAGCTCGACGAGCGTGACGACCGCGTCCCGCAGGCGCGTCCTCCGCGTCGCGATCCAGTACGCGGCGGGCGTCCCGAAGACGACGATCAGCACCATCGAGATCGCGTTCGTCTGGGCGGTGACGACGAGGGCGTCCTTCGCCGCCTCGGTTCCGAGCGCGGAGACCAGGTCCCCCGGCGGGACGCGCGCGAAGATCGCGACGACCGGCAGGACGAGGAAGGCGAGCGTCACGCTCGTCGCCAGGACGAGGGTGGCTCGGAAGAGCGGTCCGGTCAGCTGGCTGCCTTCGGCACCGGCAGGAAGCCCGCGTTCCTGAGGGCGGTTTGACCCCTGGCCGCGAGCACCGTGTTGATCCACGCCTGCGCGGCCGCCTTGTTCGACGAGCGCGCGACGACCGCGATCTCGTACCGGACGCGTGGCTGGGCCCAGGCAGGGATCCGGATCACCGTCACCTGGTCGCTGACGGCGCGCGCGTCCGTCACGTAGACGAAGCCGGCGTCGCCCTGGCCGAGCGCGATCTTCCCCGTGACCGCTCTCACATCCGACTCGCGGCTGACGACCTTGCCGAGGACGCTCGAGAGCCCCATCTTGCGGAGGACGGTGATCGTGTAGGCGCCGACGGGCACCGCCGGCCCCGCGACGACGAGCTTCACGGGCTTCGAGCGCAGGTCGTAGATCGTCCTGATTCCGGCCGGATTGGCTCTGGGCACGATCAACGCGAGGCGGTTGGCCGTGAAGGTGACCGGCTTCTCCACGAGGCCGGCACGGAAGAGGCGTTGCGTGTTGAGGGGCGCAGCCGACGCGAAGACGTCTGCCGGGGCGCCGTTCCGGATCTGCGTCTCGAGCGCGTTCGAGCCCGCGAAGCTGTAGTTCTGGGCAGCGTCGAACGTCCTGAAGGCGTCGGTCAACGAGGCCGCCGCATAGATGGTCAGCGGCGCGTTCGCCCGTGGCCCGGCGCTCGCGCCGGCAGCGACCGAGACGGCGGCGACGAGCGCGAGCAGAAGCGATACGAGGCGGTTCGTCACGGTTGTCTCCTCCTAGCCGAGGTACTCCTCGAGCGCCGCGCTCGCGGCTTCGAGGTCGAGAGCGGCGGGGAACGACGTCACGCCGAGATCCCCGCCGAGGGCGGCCAACGCCCCCGCCTGCTCCGCGAGGCTGCCGGCGAGGCTTGCGAAGAGGACGCGGTAGCTCGGTTCGGTGGACGTCGCTGCGGCGCGCTGGTAGGCACCCGCTGTCGCCCGCAGCACGCCGAGGCCGGTCTGCCGGGTACGCCCAGCGGTCGTGAAGGTGCCCTGCGGCCACTCGAAAGCGAAATCCTCCGCGGCGGCGGGTGGGTCTCCCGCGCCCGTCAGGAGCTCCGTCAACGCGCGGGCGTGCTGGTTGGCTGCCGTCCGCCCCGTCCGCAGCGAGCGACGCGCGGCCGTCCCGAGCCGCCCCGCCTCGAGCGCGCGGCCGTAGAAGTCGGCCAGAAGATACGAGGATGCGAGCCCGAAGTTGGCGTACGAGAGATCGTCGTCGGTCGCCGCCCCGGCGGCAGTGAGCCACGGCGTCGAAACCGCGCCGGCGACCCCGGCCGCACCGAGGAGGAACCCGCGCCGCTTCATGGCCGCGCAGCGTGCTCCGGGACGCGCCGCGCCTGTGCCCGCCGTCTCACGAGCGCTGACGCTACCACATCGGTAGATATTGATTGACTACCGACGTGCATGCTTCTGCTCGGCACGGCCGACCGGCGCGGCGCCATTGCCTCGACCCGTCGGCGACCTACGATCGAGGCTCGTGACACGACCTGCCCGCACCGAGCCCTCGCTGGCCGAGTGGGCTGCGCTCGGCCTGCTCTGCGAGACGCCGGGTCACGGCTGGTCGATCGCGCGCGCGTTCGAGGCGGACGGCGACATCGGCCGGGTGCTCACCGTGCCCCGCGCCCTCGTGTACCGCGCGCTCGGACAACTGCGGGAGCTCGGTCTCGTCGAGGTGCGAGGCACGGCGACGAGCGAGCACGGGCCGGCGCGCACGACGCTCGGGGCGACGAGGCGCGGACGAGCGGCCTTCAGGCGCTGGGTTCGCGCCCCGGTGGAGCACGTCCGCGACCTGCGGTCCGAGCTGATGCTCAAGCTGCTCTTCCACGATCGTGCCGGTGACGATCCGGAGCCGCTGCTCGGGGAGCAGGCTTCGGTCCTCACCCGAACGGAGCGCGCGCTCGAGCGACAGGTCGCCGCGAGCGAGGGGTTCGACGCGATCCTCGCGCTCTGGCGGCTCTCCACCGGACGAGCTGCGCTCGCGTTCGTCGAGGGCCTGCGAGACCGACGGACCGCCGAACCAGTGGTCTACAGGCCGATCGGCTACGTGCGCTCTCCGCACGCGACGCTCGACGGCATGCCTCTGCAGCCGATCGCGGATCTCGCGGGACCGTCTCGTCTCGAGATCCTCGCGCCGCATCGCGAGAGCCTGCGCGACCTTGCCGGCTTCTCGCATGCGTGGGTGATCGCTCACCTCGACGAGACGGCCGGGTGGGACGGGACCGTGCCCGCCTTCCTCGACGACGAGCCGCGAGGCACCTTCGCGACGCGCTCGCCGCGCCGGCCGAACCCGATCGGGCTCTCGCTCGTCGCGATCCAACAGGTGGAGCCGGCAGCGATCGTCGTCGCCGGGCTCGACCTCCTCGACGGGACGCCGATCCTCGACGTGAAGCCGTACGTGCCGCTCTTCGATCGGCCCGAGGGCGCGATCCGACACGGCTGGTTCGAGGGCCGCGCAGAGCGCGTCTTCGAACGGACGTCGGACGACCGCTTCGAGGCTCGCACGCGCCGCACGCTCGACTGAGCTCCACGTGCATCAGCATGACTTATCTCTGCCATTGCACGTGCTAATCTCCAGCACTCTGATGGAGATTGTCGAGAAGAGGAGGACAGCGATGTCACGTCGCACGCTTGCCGCACTGCTCGCCCTGCTCGCCGTGTCCGCGCTCGCGGCGGCCACCAGCGCGTCCGCCCGCTCGAGCGAGACGAAGCTCAGCGTCGTCGGCTATGCCGTGCCCCGTGAGGCGCTCGGCGCCGTGATCAAGGCCTGGCAGCAGACGCAGGACGGCCGCGACACGAGCTTCACCCAGTCGTACGGCGCGTCGGGCGACCAGGCGCGCGCGGTCGCAGCGGGCCTCAAAGCCGACGTCGTCCACCTCTCGACCGCTCTCGACGTCGACCTGCTCGTGAAGGCGGGGCTCGTCGACGCGAAATGGAACCGTCAGTCGTTCAAGGGGATCGCGACGAACTCGGTCGTGGTCTTCGCGGTGCGCGACGGCAACCCGAAGAAGATCAGGAGCTGGAACGACCTGCTCAAGCCCGGTGTCGGGATCGTGACGCCCAACCCGCTCTCGTCCGGCGCCGCGAAGTGGAACATCCTCGCCGCCTACGGCACGCAGCGCCGGCTGGGCAAGAACGACGCCCAGGCGGTCTCGTTCGTCGAGCGGATGTTCAGGAACGTCGTCTCGCTGGACACGTCCGGCCGGAACGCGACGAACGCGTTCCTCGCGGGTCGCGGCGACGTCTTCATCACGTACGAGAACGAGGCGCGGCTCGCGAAGCTCCAGTACGTGATCCCGCGTCAGACGTTGCTGATCGAGGCTCCGATCGCGGTCCTCAAGACGAGCGAGAGCCGCGACGTCGCGAACAGGTTCATCCGCTTCACGAAGACGCCGCACGGCCCAGCGCATCTTCGCGCAGTTCGGGTATCCGCCCGCTGATCGACTCCGTCTACAAGGAGTTCGAGAAGCAGTATCCGCGGCGCCCGGGCGTCTTCAGGATCGACGACAAGTACATCGGCGGCTGGACGCGCGCGAACGCCAAGTGGTTCGACCCCGACAAGGGGCTCTGGTCGCGCGTCGCACGCTCGGCGAACCTCCCCACCTAGGAATCGTGTCGGCAGCCGAGGCAACCACGCCGGCGCGCCGGGTGGGTCGACCGAGCGAGAGGGCGGAAACCGCCCTCTCGCTCGGCTTCGTGACCCTGTTCCTGACGATCGTGGTCACGCTGCCGATGGCGGCGCTCGTCTGGGAGTCGACGAAGTCCGGAGCGCAAGGCTTCTGGGACGTCGTCACGAGCCCGCAGGCGCTCGCGGCGCTCGAAGCTGAGCTTCGCGCGTCTCGTTCGTCGTCGCCGCGATCAACGCCGTGCGTCGGCACGCTGATCGCCTGGGTTCTCGTCCGGGACGACTTTCCGGGCAAGGCGATCGTCAACGCCGTGATCGACCTGCCGTTCGCGCTGCCGACGATCGTCGCCGGCCTGACGCTCCTCGCGCTCTACGGCCCGACCTCGCCCCTCCAGATCGACGTCGCCTTCACGCGCACGGCGATCGTGCTCGCCCTGCTCTTCGTCACCCTCCCGTTCGTCGTGCGCACCGTGCAGCCGGTGCTCCTCGAGCTCGACGCCGAGATGGAGCAGGCGGCGCGCTCCCTCGGGGCATCCGAGGCGACGGTCTTCCGGCGCGTCGTCCTTCCCAACATCCTCCCCGGGATCCTCTCGGGCGTCGCGCTGGCGTTCGCCCGCGCCGTCGGCGAGATCGGATCGCTCGTGATCATCTGCGGCAGCCTCCCGTACAAGACCGAGGTCGCCTCGGTCTACATCCTGAGCCGCGTCGAGAGCGGCGACCGGGCCGGGGCCGCGGCGGTCGCGGTCGTGCTGCTGGTCGTCTCGTTCGCCGTGATCCTCACGATCGGCGTGATCCGCCGGCTCGCGACGCGTCACGAGCTCGCACAGGAGGCCGCGTGAGCACGGTCGCGGTCACTCCCGCGCGGCCCCGCGCGTCGCGGCTGCGGCGGTACGTCCCCCGGTTCATCGCGCTCGGGTACCTCGCGGCGATCCTCGTCGGGCCGCTCGCGATGGTGTTCTGGCGGACGTTCGAGAACGGCACGGACGCGGCGTGGGCGGCGATCACGCTCGCCCGAGGCGCTGCAACGCCTTCAAGCTGACGCTCCTGATCACGATGATCGCGGTGCCGCTCAACACCGTGTTCGGCATCGTCGCCGCGCTCGCGATCGTCCGCCGCCGGTTCCCCGGCAAGGGGTTGCTGAACGCGTTCATCGACCTGCCGCTCGCGCTCTCGCCGGTCGTCGTGGGGCTCTCGCTCTTCCTCCTCTACGGGCGCGAGGGCTGGTTCGGCGGCTGGCTCGAGCGCAACGACGTCCAGGTGCTGTTCGCGCTTCCCGCGATGGTGCTTGCGACCGTGTTCGTGTCGCTGCCCTTCGTCGCGCGCGAGGTCGTGCCGACGCTCCGCGAGATCGGCGACGAGCAGGAGCAAGCGGCGCGCACGCTCGGCGCGTCGTCCTGGCAGACGTTGTGGCGCATCACGCTGCCTGCGGTTCGCTGGGCCGTGATCTACGGGGTCGTCCTCACGACCGCTCGCTGCCTTGGCGAGTACGGCGCCGTCGCCGTCGTCTCCGGACGCATCCAGGGCCAGACGGAGACGGCGACGCTCCGGGTCGAGGAGCGCTACGACAGCTTCGACCTCGCGGGCGCGTACGCGATCTCGCTCGTCCTCGCCGCGACGGCCGTCCTCGTGCTCGTCGCCATGATCGTGATCAAGCCCAGAGAGGAGTCTGCGTAATGTCGATCCAGGTCGCCAACGTCTCGAAGCGCTTCGGCGACTTCGTCGCGCTCGACGACGTCTCGCTCGAGGTCGAGAGCGGGTCGCTGACCGCTCTCCTCGGGCCGAGCGGCTCGGGCAAGTCCACCCTCCTCCGCATCATCGCCGGGCTCGAATGGCCCGACACCGGGGCGATCACGCTCTCGGGCAGCGACGCCACCGCGCTCACGCCGCAGAAGCGGAACGTCGGCTTCGTGTTCCAGCACTACGCAGCGTTCAAGCACATGACCGTGCGCGACAACGTCGCCTTCGGGCTCCGGGTGCGCAAGCGGCCGAAGGCGGAGATCCGCGAACGGGTCGACATGCTCCTTCGCCTCGTCCAGCTCGAGGCGTTCGGACACCGCTACCCGGCCCAGCTCTCCGGCGGGCAGCGACAGCGGATGGCGCTCGCCCGAGCTCTCGCACCCGAGCCGCAGGTCCTGCTCCTCGACGAGCCGTTCGGCGCGCTCGACGCGCGGGTACGAGCAGAGCTCCGCGAGTGGCTGCGGCACCTCCACGACGAGGTGCACGTGACGACGATCTTCGTGACGCACGACCAGGCGGAGGCGATGGACGTCGCGAGCCAGATCGCGGTGATGAACCACGGGCGCATCGAGCAGGTGGGAACGCCCACCGCAGCTCTACGACGAGCCCGCGACCGAGTTCGTGATGCGGTTCGTCGGCGACGCCAACCGTCTCGGGGACGCCTGGGTGCGTCCGCACGAGCTGGAGATCGTCCGCACACCGGCGCCCGAGGCGGTCGAGGCGATGATCGAGCGGATCACCCTCTACGGGTTCGACGCGCGCGTCGAGCTGACCCCCGCCGAGGGCGACGGGCTCACGCTCCAGCTGACGCGCGAACGGCTCGAGGAGCTCGAGCTCGAGCAGGGCCAGATCGTCTGGGTGCACGCCGCACGGGAGCGCGTCTTCGCCTGAGCGCACGCTGGCCGCGGGGCCAGCCTGTCAGCGGCCGACGGTGCTCGGGAGCGGGGGCAGCGGCTCGAGGGGCGGCCGACGCCGCCGGTTCGCGATCGACCGGGCCAGGAGCACGAGCGGTGCGACGAGGCACGCGCCGAGGATGAGGCCCGGCACGAGCAGCCAGGCGGCGTTGAGGCGCGAGCGGGGCAGGTCGGGCTTGTCGTACGTCGACTGCTTCGAGCCGAACTTGCCGGTGAAGTCCTGCATCCCCGTCACGAACGCCCGCTCGCCTTTGCCCGTCCAGATCGCGGCCGGGAAGATCGAGTCCACCAGCCAGCCCTTCGCTCCGGGAACGAGATCGATCCCGAAGGAAATCGGCCCCTCACGGGATCCGGCGCGCGGGAAGAGCATCAGGTCGATCGCGACGCGGTCGCGCCGCGCGTAGATCATCGTCCAGTCGCGCAACGACCTGTCGGTGGCAAAGGCGTAAGGGTGGACGGGCAGACTTCCGGCCCGCCAGTCGCGCAGGCTCCCGCCCGCGCGGAGGCCGGGGCCCGCGAGCTGCCAGGCGCGAACCACGTCCTCGCGCGCGACCGCGGCGGGGACGAAAGCCGCAAGCGTCTCGTCGATGCCGTCTCGCATCGCCGGTGTCAGCGGCACCTCGCGCAGGACCGTCTGCGGAGGCCCCGGACGAAGCCGCTCCGGCTGGTGGCGGCTCGAGTCTGCGAGGAGGACAACCGCCGTCGCGGTAGCCCCGACGACGAGCGACGTGCCGCCGAGCCACGCCAGCCGGCGGCGTCGACGCGGGGAGCTGACGAGTCGCCACTTCACGACCGCGACAGTAGCAAAAGCATTTTGCTGATGTCGAGGCTAGGTAGACTGCGCTCGTGCTCGCCGACCCCGGCAACCGCGCGCCCGCACCCGAGCCACTCCGCCTCGTGCAGGCCTTCGTCAACACCCTCGACATCGAGAACGGCGTCGAGGAGCTCTCGTCGCCGGCAGCACTCGAACGTGCGCTCGCGGAGATCGGGGTGCCGGTGCGAGGTGCACCGCCGGGCGCGCGCGAGCTCGAGATCGCCCTTGCGACCCGCGAGGCTCTCCGGGCGCTCGTGCTCGCGAACAGCGGCCTCGCCGTCGACGGAACGCACCTCGAGACGCTCGATCGTGTCGCCGACGCCGCGTCCTACACGATCCGGTGCGAGGGCTCGGTCGCCCGCCTCGTGCCTCGAGCCGAGGGGATCGATGGGTCGCTCGGCGCGATACTTGCTGTCGTCCAGCAAAGCATGGCGGAGGGAACGTGGTGGCGTCTCAAGGGCTGCCCCCGCGACGTCTGCCACTGGGCCTTCTACGATCGGTCGCGCAACGGCTCCGGCAAGTGGTGCGCCATGTCGGTCTGCGGCAACCGCACCAACACGAGGTCATATCGACGGCGCGTGGCTACGCGGAGCTAGCCCGCCGGTGATTCAGCCCTGTTCGCGCGACCGGGTGACGAGCTCGGCCAGGGTCGTGCCCTCGAGCACGTCGCGCATCGCGCCCCGAAGCTCCAGCCAGAGCGGCTGCAGCGCCCTGGCGCTCCCCTCGTAGTCGACGTCCTCGGGTCGCGAGCCGCGCACGGTCGCGATCGGCCCCTCGACCGCCCGGATCACGTCGGCGACGGAGATCTCGGCCGGTGGCCGCGCGAGCGCATAGCCGCCGTCCACGCCGCGCTGGCTCGTGACGAGCTCGTCGTGGCGCAGCTCGACGAGGATCGTCTCGAGGAACTTGCGCGGGATGCCCTGCGCGTTCGCGAGCTGCTCGCCCTTGACGAGCCCACCGGCTGCGGCGAGTTCGAGCATCGCCCGGAGCGCGTAGTCGAC
Organism: uncultured Actinomycetes bacterium; assembly: GCA_963791895.1. Classification (GTDB taxonomy): domain Bacteria; phylum Actinomycetota; class Thermoleophilia; order Gaiellales; family Gaiellaceae; genus Gaiella. Next base: position 353,129 of record CAWBTY010000013.1, on the reverse strand, counting down.
CTTGGCGGAGACGCGCATCGCGCGAACCGTAACCCGCCCCGGCGCGCCGTAGGCTTCGGTCATGGACGTGGCGCGCGTGACGGGAGCCGAGGCCGTTCGCGAAGCGCTCGACCCGTTGCTTCTCGCCGACGAGGCGCGGAACAACCTCGCCCTCGGGCTCCTCGCTACCGCTCGCTCGCATCCGCTGGTCTACCCCGAGCTCGATGGCTGGGTCGTCCACGGTCAGAGCGAGGTGGTCGGCGGTGCGATGCGCACGCCCCCGCACAACCTGATCGTGCTCGGGCCGTCACGCGATGGTGTGATCCAGGCGCTCGCCGACTCGATCGACGACGAGCTGCCGGGTGTCGTCGGCGCCCTGCCGGAGGTCGACGCCTTCGCGTCGGCATGGGCGGGTCGTCACGACCGCGACGTCATGACGCGGTTCGAGCAGGGGATCTACGTGATGGGTGAGCTCGTCGCCCCGCGACCTGTGCCGGGCGACCTCCGGCTCGCCCAAGCCTCCGATCGCGAGCTCGTGCTCGAGCGCTTCCTGGCGTTTGGACAGGAGATTCGGCACGGTGGCGAGGACGCCGAGGCCCTCGAGCGTGCCGTCGACGCCCGGCTCGAGAGTGCCGAGGCGGGGATTGGCCTGTGGGAGGTCGACGGCGAGGTCGTCTCGATCGCGGGATTCGGCGGGCCGACGCCTAACGGCATCCGCATCGGGCCGGTTCATACGCCAGGCGCTCTCCGCGGACGTGGATACGGCACGGCGGTTACGGCCGCGGTCTCGCGCCTCCAGCTCGAGCGCGGCCGGAAGTTCTGCTTCCTCTACACGGACCTCGCGAACCCGACCTCGAACGCGATCTACCAGCGCCTCGGCTACGAGCGCGTCTGCGAGTCACGCGAGCTGGCGTTCGCCCCGCGCGCAGGCTGACGGCAGCGCCGCAGCAGCTCGTGTCGCATCGCACTCTCGGCACGAACTCGGCGCATTCTCGTGACTCCTCGGCGGCTACGGTGACTCCAGGGGGCCTCGCTCCCCCAGGAGGGGGCGCGGACCGTGGCGATCGCCCGCGCTCAGCCCTCGCCGGAGGCGAGGAATCAAGCGGCAGGAGCCGGCTCCTGCCGAACCTGTCTGGCTGAAGCCAGACACCGGAGCGCCAGAGGCAGGTGTCCGACTCGAAGTCGGACACCGGAGCAGTCGCGACCGCGAAGCGAGCGCCTTCAGGGATCTGGCACCGCGGGAGGGGGGATCAAGCCGCAGGATCCGGCTCCTGTCAGATCCTGCTTGGCGAACAAGCGCAGAGCAGGTGTCTGGCTGAAGCCAGACACCGGAGCGACGGCAGGTGTCCGGCTGAAGCCAGACACCGGAGCGCGACGGCAGGTGTCCGACTCGAAGTCGGACACCGACGGACGCTCGCACGACACCGGGCAGTTGCGGCGGCGCAGCCGACGCCTTCAGGGGTCTGCCCCCGCCGCAGGCAGGGGATCAAGCTGCAGGATCCGGCTCCTGCCGGGTCCTGCCTGGCGAACAGAGCAAGAACGGGTGTCTGGCTGAAGCCAGACACCGAAGCGCGACGCGGCAGGCCGGTGTCCGACTCGAAGTCGGACACCGACGGACGCTCGCACGACACCGGGCAGTTGCGGCGGCGCAGCCGACGCCTTCAGGGGTCTGCCCTCGCCGCAGGCGAGGGATCAAGCCGCAGGATCCGGCTCCTGCCGGATCCTGCCTGGCGAACAAGCTAGAGCGGGATGTTGCCGTGCTTGCGCTTGGGTCCCGGCTCGCGCTTGGTGAGTGTCGCCTCGAGCGCACGGATGAGGTACGGCCGCGTGCGGCGCGGCTCGATCACGTCGTCGACGTACCCTCGTTCCGCGGCGCTGTAGGGATTTGCGAACCGCTCCTTGTAGTCGGCGATCAACTCGGCTCGGCGCGCCTCGGCATCGTCCGCCCCGTCGAGCTCCTTGCGGAAGACGATGTTGACGGCGCCGTCGGGGCCCATCACCGCAACCTCGGCGGTCGGCCAGGCGACGTTGACGTCGGCGCGGATGTGCTTGGAGCTCATGACGTCGTAGGCCCCGCCGTAGGCCTTGCGCGTGATGACGGTGAGCTTCGGCACCGTGGCCTCGGCGTAGGCGTACAGCAGCTTGGCGCCGTGGCGGATGATCCCTCCCCACTCCTGCGCCGTCCCGGGCAGGAAGCCCGGGACGTCGACGAACGTCACCAGCGGGACGTTGAAGGCGTCGCAGGTCCGCACGAAGCGCGCGGCCTTGACGGAGGCGTCGATGTCGAGCACGCCCGCGAGCGCCGAGGGCTGGTTGCCGACGATCCCTACCGCATGTCCGCCGAGCCGCGCGAAGCCGCAGACGATGTTCTCGGCGTACGACGCCTGCAGCTCGAGGAACGCGCCGTCGTCGATCACCGTCTCGATCACGCGCTTGATGTCGTACGGCTTGTTGGGAGAGTCCGGAATCACCAGGTCGAGCTCCGGCGACTCGCGGTCGACCGGGTCGGCGGGGTGGGCGTACGGCGCAGTCTCGAGGTTCGACTGCGGGAGGAAGGTGAGCAGGTAGCGCGCGTCCTCGATGCAGGCCCGCTCGTCGGGCGCGACCAGGTGGGCGACGCCGGACTTCGTCGCGTGCGCGCTCGCACCGCCGAGGTCCTCGAAGCTCACGTCCTCGCCCGTGACGGTCTTCACGACGTCGGGCCCCGTGATGAACATGTAGGACGACCCCTCCGTCATGAGCACGAAGTCGGTGATCGCCGGCGAGTAGACCGCGCCCCCGGCACAGGGGCCCATGATCAGCGAGACCTGCGGGACGACTCCCGACGCCTGCACGTTCCGCCAGAAGATCTCCGCATAGCCTGCGAGGGAGACGACGCCCTCCTGGATGCGCGCGCCGCCCGAGTCGTTGATCCCGACGACCGGACAGCCGACCTTGAGCGCCATGTCCATCACCTTGCAGACCTTCTCGGCGAAGACCTCCGAGAGCGAGCCGCCGAACACGGTGAAGTCCTGGCTGAAGACGCAGACCGGGCGACCGAAGATCGAGCCGTAACCCGTGACGACAGCATCGCCCCAGGGCCGCTGCTCCGCCATGCCGAACTCGCTCTCGCGGTGGCGCACGAAGCGGTCGAGCTCGACGAACGAGCCGGGATCGAGCAGGAGCTCGAGCCGCTCGCGGGCGAGCAGCTTGCCTCGCTCGTGCTGCCGTGCGACCGCCTTTTCGGAGCCTGCATGCTCGGCAGCGTCGCTCAGCTCACGCAGCCAGGCGAGCTTCGCCTCGGTCGTCTCGTGCCGCGTCGACATCCGGGCGGAGCCTAACGGGCTACGAGATCCAGACCTCTCGGAGCCGTGAACGTGCACGTCCCGAGACCGGTTCGCCTCTAGAGTCGGTCCGATGACGGACCCACTCGACCGCAGCGCCACCTGGCCGTACGAGGACGGCGAGCCTGGACGGTTCTCCTACGCGCGCGCCGACCATCCGACCGGTGTCGCGTGCGAGGAGGAGCTCGGCCGGCTCGACGGCGGTCACGCGCTCCTCTACCCATCCGGGATGGGCGCCGTGACGACCGTCGTCCTGACGATGCTCCACTCGGGCGGCAGGATCGCGCTGGCGGAGGGGGCGTACTACGGCCACCGCGTGCTCTTCGACCATCTGCAGCCGTGGGGCGTCCACGTCGTCGAGTTCGACCAGACCGGACCGCCGCCGGCCAACGTCGACCTGATCCTCGTCGAGGCCCCGGCGAACCCGCTCCTCACGATGCCCGACCTCGAAGCGGCGGCTGCGTATCCCGCACCGGTCGTCTGCGACGCGACGATCGCTTCGCCGCTTCGGCTGCGGCCGCTCGAGCTCGGGTGCGACGTCGTCCTCCACTCGGCCACGAAGGTGCTGGCCGGGCACGACGACGTCGTGGCCGGTGTGACCGTCACGCGCGACGCGGCGCTTTACGACCGGCTGCACCTGACGCGCCGTCTGGCCGGGATCGTCGCCTCGGCGGACACGGCCTGGCTGGTGCTCCGCGGGCTCAGGACGCTCGAGGCCCGGCTCGCGCGTCAGGAAACGTCGGCGCGTGATCTGGCGGAGCGGCTCGACGCGCATCCGGCCGTGACGGTCGTGCGGTATCCGGGGTTCTCGTTCCTCGTCTCGTTCGAGGTCGCCGACGGCGACCTGGCCGGCCGCGTCGAGCGCGCGGTCGAGACGATCGAGAACGCGACGAGCCTCGGCGGCACACGGTCGAAGCTCGAGGCACGGCATCGCTGGGAGGGCGACCGCATCCCACCGGGACTGCTTCGACTGTCGGTCGGGCTGGAGGACGTCGAGGTGCTCTGGGCCGACCTCGAACAGGCCCTCGCGCGCGCCTGAGGCCGAACACCCGGCGCTGGACAGTCTCGCTAACGTGGCGGCATGAGCTTTCTCTTCCGCAAGAACGCCGAGCTGCCGACCGCCGAGTCGGCGCTCCCGGGCCGCGACACGGCGATGCCGGTCGTCGCGCGCCACCTGGTCCTCGACACGCCGATCGTGCCCCCATTCCCCGACGGTCTCGAGCGGCTCGTCGTCGGCATGGGCTGCTTCTGGGGCGCCGAGCGCCTCTTCTGGCAGGCGCCCGGCGTGTACACCACAGCCGTCGGCTACGCGGGCGGCTTCACGCCGAACCCGACCTACGAGGAGGCATGCTCCGGCCGTACCGGCCACACCGAGGCCGTGCTCGCGGTCTTCGATCCCGGCCGCACGAGCTACGAGGAGCTGCTCGCGATCTTCTGGGAGGGCCACGACCCGACCCAGGGCATGCGGCAGGGCAACGACGTCGGATCGCAGTACCGCTCGGCGCTCTACTGGCACGACGAGCGCCAGCGTGACGCGGCCCTCGCGTCTCGAGAGACGTTCCAGGCGGAGCTCACTCGGGCCGGCTACGGGACGATCACCACGGAGATCGCCGAGGCCGGGCCGTTCTACTACGCCGAGGGCTACCACCAGCAGTACCTCGCCGCGAACCCGAACGGCTACTGCGGGCTCGGCGGCACCGGCGTCAGCTGTCCGGTCGGCACAGGGGTCGGGCAGGCGACGGCCTAGAGGACAAGCCTCCGGCCGTCAGGTTCGAGACAGAGACGCGGCACGCTCACGCGATTTCGGCGAGCGCCTCGTCGAGCAGTCGCAACCCGTCGCCGAGCTCCTCGTCGGAGATCGTCAGCGGTGGGAGGAGCCTGATCACGTTGCCGTAGAGCCCGCACGCCAGGAGGAGGAGGCCCCTTTCGAACGCGGCGTCCTCGGCCCGTCGCGCTCGCCGCGAAGAGCAGGTGTCTGACTGAAGTCAGACACCGGGTAGCCACGTCGAGCTCTCCGTGGCAACGAGGCAGTTGCGACCGCGAAGCGGGCGCCTTCAGGGATCTGCCCGCCCGAAGGGCGGGATCAAGCCGCAGGATCCGGCTCCTGCCGGATCCTGCCTGGCGAACAAGCCAGGAGCGCACCTGCAGGTGTCCGACTTGAAGTCGGACACCGAGCGAGGCCAAATGGCAAAGAGGCAGTGCGACCGCGACAGCGGGCGCCTTCAGGGATCTGCCCGCCCGAAGGGCGGGATCAAGCCGCAGGATCCGGCTCCTGCCGGATCCTGCCTGGCGAAACAGGGCAGTGCGGTTTGCCACACTACGCACCCCGTGGGCGTCTGCCACGATTGCATGCAATGGAGACGCAGCCGACGACGATCGTGATCGTCGACGATCACCCCAGCTTCCGTCGCTGCGCGCGAGCACTGCTCGAGGCGGACGGCTTCTCGGTGGTGGGCGAGGCGGAGGACGGCGAGGGCGCCCTCGCGGCGATCGAGACGCTCCATCCCGACGTCGTGCTGCTCGACGTCCAGCTTCCCGACATGGACGGCTTCAAGGTGCTCGAGCGGCTCGGCGAGCCCGCGCCGCCCGTGGTGCTCATCTCCAGCCGCGACGCGTCGGATTACAACGGTCTGATCTCCACGAGCGGCGCCTGCGGCTTCATCTCGAAGGCCGAGCTCAGCGGCTCGGCCGTTCGCCTGCTGCTCCCGTGACGCGCGGCCGACTGGCCGCCGCGGTCGGGCTTGCGGCGGTCCTCTACACGGCCGCTTTCTGGCTCGTCCTGACCGACGACCTCGCGGACCGGCGGACGCTCGTCGTCCTGGTCGTGGCGGTCGGAGTGGTGTTCACCGTCACGGGCGCGATCGCCGCGGCGAACCGGCCCGATAACCGAACCGGCGCGCAGATGCTCGCCGTCGGACTGGTCTGGTCGCTCGGCTCCCTCCAGGCCGCCGACAACGACGTCGCCTTCACCCTCGGGTACGCGCTGAGCGCGCTTGCGTTCGTCCCGTTCACACTCCTCATCCTCTCGTACCCGACCGGCAGGCTTCCCGCGCAGGACCGGTGGATCGTGCTCGCGGTCGCGGTCGTCGTCACCCTCGGGCCGCTGTCGGTCGTCCTCTTCGACCCGACGCCGATCGCCAACTGCGACGAGTGCCCGGAGAGCGTGTTCCTCGTGGCCGACAGCGCCTGGCTCGCCCGCGCGGCGCCGCTCGCATACGCCCTGCTGGCAGCCGCTGCGGCATCCGCGGTGTTCGTCCGCCTCGTCCGTCGCTATCGGGCGGCCAGCCCGCCGCTGCGGAGGGTCGTCGGTCCCGTCTACCTGTTCACGCTCGAGGCGCTCGCGGCACTAGTGGCAAGCGGCATCGTCAACGCGTTCAGCGAGTCTGCAGCCCTCTGGCTCGAGTTCCTCGCGCTCCTGTCGCTCGCCCTGATGCCGATCGCCTTCCTGGCCGGCATCCTGCGGACCCGGCTCGCACGCGCGGGGATCGCGGACCTGGCGATCGCGCTCGGAAACGGGATGCCGCTCCGCGACGCGCTCGCCGACGCGCTCGGCGACCCGTCACTCGAGCTCGCCTACTGGTCCGCGCAGCGCGAGTCCTGGGTCGACGAGGAAGGCCGGGAGCTCATCGACCCCATCGCGAAAGGCGCTCACGCGGCGACGTTCGTCGAGCACGGAGGACGGCGCGTGGCTGCGCTCCTCCACGACCGAACGCTGACCGACCAGCGCGGCCTCGTCGACGCTGTCGCGGCGACTGCGTCGCTCGCCTTCGAGAAGGAGCGGTTGCAGGCAGAGATCCGAGCGCAGTACCGCTTCCTCGAGACCATCATCGACACCGCGCCCAGCCTCCTCTCGGTCGTGGACACGGAAGGTCGCGTCCGCAACTTCAACCGGGCCGTCGAGGTCGCGAGCGGGCTCGAGGATCGCAGCCGGATCGAGGGTCGCTACTTCTGGGAGATCTTCATCGACCCGAACGAGCGTGACGCGATGGTCGAACGCTTCCGGGCCGCGTCACCCGAGTTCCCCGCAACGGAGTACGAGAACGCATTCACGAACGCCCGCGGCCAGGAGCGGGTCATCGCGTGGCAGTCCGCACCGCTCCTCGACGAGCACGGCAACGTCGTGCGGATCATCGCCGGGGGGATCGACATCACCGAGCGGAAGCGCCGCGAGGTCGAGCTCCAGCGGCAGTGGGACTTCGCCAACGTCGTCGCGAGCACGATCCCGAGCTTCGTCGTCGTCACCGACAACGACGCGGTCATCGTCCCGCACGGCGCGAACCGGGCGTTCTGCGCCGCCTTCGCCTGGCCGGTCGACGAGCTCGTCGGCGCGTCGTTCCTCGGCCTCGTCGCCGACGAGGACGAGTTCCCCGCGCGGATGGCGATCGCCGGGGCCGCGAACGGGGTGCCGCAGGCCGAGCGTGAGAGCCGCTGGCTGACCCGGGACGGCCGCGAGCGCGTTGTCGCCTGGACTGCGACGCCCATCCTCGACCAGTGGGGCACCGCGCGCGTCCTCCTCTCCGGCGCCGACATCACCGACCGCAAGCGTCAGGAAGAGGAAGTCCGGGCGTCACGCACGCGGATCGTCGCCGCGACCGACGCCGCCCGCCGGCGCCTCGAGCGCAACCTGCACGACGGAGCCCAGCAGCGCCTAGCCGCGCTCTCGCTCTCCCTCCGCCTCGCGGAGTCGAGGCTGACCGCCGACGTCGATCAGGCGGCCGAGATCCTCGCCACGGCGCGATCCGAGCTCGCTCAGGCGCTCGAGGAGCTGCGCGAGCTCGCGCGCGGCCTCCATCCGAACGTGCTCACGGATCGCGGGCTCGGGCCGGCGCTCGAGGCACTCGTCGGCCGGTCGCCGATCCCGGTCGAGATCGACGTGCCCGGGGAACGGTTGCCACCCGCGATCGAGGCAGCCGCCTACTACGTCACGGCCGAGGCGCTCGCCAATGTCGTCAAGTACGCCGGTGCGAGCGAGGCGACGGTGCGGATCGTCGAGGACGACGAGCAGGGTGCGGTCGTCGTCGAGGTCGCCGACGACGGCATCGGGGGCGCGGATCCGTCCCTCGGCTCGGGGCTCGAGGGGCTCGTCGACCGGGTCGAGACGCTCGACGGGACCTTCGAGATCTCGAGCCCGCCGGGCGGCGGCACGCGAGTCCGCGCAACAATTCCTTTCTCGCAAGACCGGGAATCCGCAGAAGCGGATCCCGGTCGCGGGAATCCCCCGCCTTTGGCGGGGGCACACCCCTGAATTTGTTCGCCAGGCGGGATTCGGCAGGAGCCGAATCCCGCGGCTTGATCCCTCGCCTGCGGCGAGGGCAGATCCCTGAAGGCGCCCGCTTCGCGGTCGCAACTCCCTCGTTGCCACGAGCCAGCGCTCGGTGTCCGACTTCAAGTCGGACACCCGCTCTCCCGCCCGCTCGTACACTCATGCGCGTGTCCGAGATGCCGACCGGAACCGTCACGTTCCTCTTCGCCGACGTCGAAGGATCGACGCGCCTCGTCCAGAGCGCCGGCTCGGCGTACCAGGAGCTGATCGGTGACGTACGCCGGCTTCTGCGCGAGGGGATCGCCGCCAACGGCGGTGCCGAGGTGGACTCAACCGGCGACGAGCTCTCTGCCGTCTTCGAGGAGGCCCAGCCGGCGCTCGTCGCCGCGCTCGCGGGGCAGGAGCGGATCCGTGACCACGATTGGCCGGACGGGAACGTCGTCAAGGTACGGATCGGGCTTCACACGGGTGTCCCCCAGCTCGGCGAGGAGGGGTACACGGGGCTCGACGTGATCCGGGCCTCGCGGATCGCCGCCGCCGGCCACGGAGGGCAGATCCTGCTCTCCTCGACCGCGGCGCCGTTCATCTCCGGCGTCGAGGTCCGCGACCTCGGCACGCACAGGCTGCAGGGGCTCCCGGACCTCGAGCGCATCCACCAGGTTCTCGTCGACGATCTCCCGCGTGACTTCCCGCCCCTTCGCGGGACGGTCTCGCAGCTCGGCGACGCGAGGCGGGTGGTGCTCGCCGACGATTCGGTGCTGCTGCGCGAGGGCGTCGCTCGACTGCTCGAGGAGGCCGGATTCGAGGTCGTCGCGCAGTCAGGCACGGCCGACGACCTGCTCAGACACGTCGCGATGCACAAGCCGGACGTGGCCGTGGTGGACATCCGCATGCCCCCGACGCACACGGACGAGGGGTTGCGTGCCGCGCGGGAGATCCGCGAGAAGCACCCGGCCGTGGGCGTCCTGCTCCTCTCCCAGTACGTCGAGCCCGCGTATGCGATGTCGTTGCTCGAGACGAGCGCAGAAGGGGTCGGCTACCTGCTGAAGGACCGGGTCGCAGACCTCGAGCAGTTCGGCACCGCGGTGCGTCGCGTCGCCGACGGCGGCTCGGCGCTCGACCCGGCTGTCGTCAGCGAGCTCGTCGGACGCAAGCGACGGGACGACCCGCTCGAGCAGCTCACGGCCCGGGAGCGCGAGGTGCTCGAGTTCATGGCCGAGGGGCGGTCGAACCAGGCGATCGCCGAGCGGATGTTCGTCACGCTCCGCGCGGTCGAGAAGCACGTGACGAGCATCTTCACGAAGCTCGGGCTGCCCGCGAGCACGGACGACCACCGTCGCGTGCTCGCCGTGCTCGCCTTCCTGCGCGCGTAACCCCTCCAGGGGTGCGGTTCTCCGTACCCGCGAACGCGGGCTGACCCCATCGCCGCGGACCGGCTACGGAGGGAAAGTGCGGACATGGTTCGCGCGTGGCTCTCACACTCCCATTCAGGCGTCCGCGAGATCGGCGGTCTCGCTGCGCTCTACGGCCTGTACGAGGTCGTCCGGGGCGCCGGCGGCGAAGACGTGCAGGCGGCGATGGCCAACACCGCGGACATCGTCGCGCTCGAGCAGGCGATCGGGATCTACGTCGAGCGGGGCGTCCAGAGCGCGTTCGAGTCGATTCCGCTCGCGCCTGCGGCCCTCGGCCTCGCCTACGTCCTGCTGCATTTCGTCGGCACGGCAGTCGCGCTCGTCTGGGTGCACCGACGCCATCCCGACCGCTTCCCGCTCGTTCGCACGACGTTCGTCGTCGCGACCGGTTTGGCGCTCGTCGGCTACGTCTTCTATCCCGCTGCACCGCCACGCCTGGCCGAGCTCGGTTTCTCCGACACCGTGACGACGTCGACCGGCCTCGACCTCAGCTCCGATCTGCTCGGCGCGCTGTACAACCCGTTCGCCGCCGTGCCGAGCCTCCACTTCGGCTACGCGCTGATCGTCGGGGCCGTGCTCGTCGCGATCGCGCAGCGTCGCGTTCTGCGGGTCGCCGGCGCGCTCTACCCGGCGACGATGCTCCTGATCATCGTCGCAACGGGGAACCACTTCGTCGTCGACGCGGCGCTCGGCGGGCTGGTCGTCGTCGCCGGCTGGCTCGCAGCGCGCCGCCTGGTGCAGCCCGCCCAGACCCGGACGCGACTCGCGCTCGCCGACTGCCAGGCCTGAGCCCCGTCTACCATCAGGCCCACGCCGGAGTAGCTCAGCTGGTCAGAGCACCGCTCTTGTAAAGCGGGGGCCAAGGGTTCGAATCCCTTCTCCGGCTTCGCTCCCTCCCACAACGAAGCCGGCTCTCAGGCAGGCACCGCGCGCGTCGCCTGGTGCGCGAGGATCTTGCGCTTCACTCGCTGGAGCGCGTTGTCGATCGTCTTGCAGTCGCAGCCGAGCTCGTCGGCCATCGTCTCGTAGGAGTGACCGTCGAGGTAGAGGCGCAGCGCCTCCGACTCGAGCCCGGAGAGACTCGTGCCGAGGCAGCCGACGAGCGCCTGCAGCTCCTCGGTCGAGACGACCCTGACGGACGGATCGTCGATCGACGGGCCCGGAAGTGCATCCCCCAGGGTGCACTCTCCCTCGGTGTCCTGTCCCGCCGGTGTGTGGCTGAACGAGACATAGGTGTTGAGCGGCGCGTGCTTGTAGCGCGTCGCCGACTTGATCGCCGTGATGATCTGGCGGGTCACGCAGAGCTCGGCGAACGAGCGGAACGACGTCTCCTTGTCGTGCCGGAAGTCCCGGATCGCCTTGAAGAGACCGATCATTCCCTCCTGGACCAGATCCTCTGCGTCGCCGCCGGCGAGGAAGTACGAGCTCGCCTTCAGCCGAACGAAGCCGTGATAGCGCCGCATGAGCTCCTCGCGCGCCGCGCCTGAGCCATTTCGCGCCTTGAGGACGAGCTGGAGATCCTCGAGCTCCCGCTGCAGCTTCTGCGGGGTCTTGGGTGCTGCAGCGGTGCGAAGGGACATGGCCGCTCTCCTGATCTCGACGGGTGATCATGCGCCCGAGGGTCAGTCTCACCCTCAGGTCGAGGGAGAAGCTAGCACCTTCTTGCAGGCGTTACAAGCCCTTTGCGTAACTTCCAGTGTAATAAGAACACACGTTCGCCCGCGGCACCTCTGGCCCCGATGCGGCCGATGTGTCAGTCGAGGGCGCGGCGGAGGCGCTCGAGGCGTGCTCGCGTCTCGTCGTCGACGCGATCGCCGAGTCGGCTCGGCGAGGCCTCGCGATGGACGACGTCACCGAGCTCCGCGAGGAACGGGGCCGAAGCGCGCTTCTGCACTTCCTGCCCGCTCGTGCCGCGGATTGCGGCATCCGACGTGACGAGCAGGACCGTCTCGCCCAGGCGGTGCGTCGCGGCCAGCCGCTCGAGCACCGTGTCTGCGTGCTGCGCGAAGCGGATGGCGAGGGAGCCGACGTCTCGATCGACGCCGGTCCCGTCGAAGACGACGACGCCCCGGCCGCCCCGGACGGCGACGAAGCTCGCGAGATCGTCGATCAGCTCGTCCCGGCCGGCGAACCCGCCGGCGTGGAAGAGGTTCGAGCCGTCGAAGAGGTAGAGCGTGACATCCCCCAAGGCTCAACCTCCCGTCGAGGTTGATATCGAGCGCTGCCGTCGTGCCTCGAAGAGCGCGACAGCTGCGGCGACACTGACGTTGAGCGACTCGACCCCCGTGGCCAACGGGATGGCGACGGAACCGTCGCAGGTTCGCCGGACGAGCGGGCGCACACCCTTTCCTTCGGCACCGAAGACGAGCGCCACGCCGTCGCGGAGGTCGAGGTCCCAGACCGACGCCTCCCCGTCCGCGGCCGCCGCGTACGCCCAGAGCCGGTCGCCCTTCACCTCGCCGAGGTACCGGGCGAGGTTCGGGACGACCGCCACCGGCAGGTGCTCGACGGCGCCCGCCGACGAGCGGCACACGGCAGGGGTGACGACCGTGGCCCCGTGTGCCGGCAGGACGACGCCGGTCGCCCCCGCGCCTGCGGCGCTCCGGATCACGGCGCCGAGGTTGCGGGGATCGGTCACCTGGTCGAGCAGGCAGAGCAGCGGCTGCTCCGCGGCAGCGAGCTCCCACGCGTCGGCGTACGGGTACGGCTCGCACCACGCGACGACCCCCTGGTGATCCGGGGAGCCTGCCGCCTCGGTCAGCTCGCGCTCGCGCTTGATCCGCGGCTGCGACGCTTCCTCGAGCCATTCGGCGTTGCCCACGGCGCGCTCGCTCGCCCACACCTCGAGCACCGCGCGGCGCCCACGGAGCGCCTCGCGCACGGCATTGCGCCCGTAGACGACGTCACGCGTCACGAACCTGGCACGAGGTCGTAGCCGTCGCCTGCGTCACGTACCTCCCAGCCGGCGCGCGCGATCTCGTCACGCAGGCGATCGGCCTCGGCAAAATCCTTCGCCGAGCGGGCGGCAGCGCGCGCGTCGGCGAGCTCGATCACACCGGCCGGTGCGTCCGCGCGCGCGGCAAGCGAGCCAAGGCCGAAGACGCCGAGTGCCCGCCGAAGCAGCTCGTGATCGCGCCAGTCGTGGACGACTGCAAGAGCGTCAGGGGTGTTGAAGTCGTCGTCGAGGGCTGCCGCGAAGCGTTCCCACGCGTCGTCGGGGGCGCGCCTGGATGGGTTTCTGAACACCTCCCGGAAGCGTTCAGCCCGGGCGGCGGCGGCCGTCAGCGTGCCATCCGAGTAGTCGAGCGGCTTTCGCCAGTGACCGGACATGAAGAATACGAGGAGCGTCTCACGCCCCCACCGCTCGAGCGCGTTCGCAAGGGAGACGTCGTTACCTGTCGACTTGTGCATCTCCTCGCCCGCGAAGCGCAGCATCCCGTTGTGCATCCAGATGCTGGCGAACTGGTGCCCCAGCGCACGCGATTGGGCGATCTCGTTCTCGTGGTGCGGAAACCGGAGGTCGAGCCCTCCACCGTGGATCTCGAAGGCCGGGCCGAGGTGCTTCTCGGCCATGACAGAGCATTCGATGTGCCAGCCTGGGCGACCCCTTCCCCACGGCGACTCCCACCACGTGTCCTCACCCTGCTTGTTGGCCTTCCACAAGGCGAAGTCGCGCGGGTCTTCCTTGCGTGGATTCGGCTCCGTGTCGATCACCTTGTCGAGCCGCTGACGCGACAAGCGACCGTACTCCGCGAAGCGGGCGACACGGTAGTAGACGTCGCCGTCTGCTTCGTACGCGTAGCCGCGCTCGACGAGCTCCAGGATCGCGCGGATCTGATCAGGCACCGTCTCCGTGGCCGTCGGTTGCACGTCCGGATCGCCGAGCCCGAGCCGCTTCACGTCCTCGAGGTACCACTGAGTGGCGTCCGAGGCCAGCTGCGCACTCGCGCCAGGCGCCGCGTCGTAGATCTTGTCGTTGATGTCCGTGACGTTGATGACGAGCTTGGTCTCGTACCCTCGCTCGTCGAGCCAACGGCGAAGCCATCGCGCAAGAACCTCCGGCACCGCGTTTCCGACATGGATCCGCTGGTAGACGGTCGAACCGCAGAAGTACATGCGCACCGGACCGGGCGGCGGCGGGAGCTCGACTAGACCACGCGTGTACGTGTCGTAGAGGCGCACTGCGCGATCGTAGACTCAGGTGTCTGCTACACGCTGTACGCGATCGAGCGCCGCATGGGCGGGGAGCGCGGCAACGACCGTCCAGAGCTCCGGGCCTCGCTCGGCGCCCGTCAGCGCGAGCCGAAGGGCACGCAGGTCGCCGCCGACGGCCTTGAGCTCCCGCACGATCTCCCTGGCTCCGGCCTCGTCCAGCATCTCCGGCGCGGCGCTGCGTAGCTCGACGAATCGCTCGAGCGTCGGTCGCGCCTCGGTGGGCAGCTCGACCGGCTCGGGCTCGAGTATCGCGCGGGCCATCTCCCGGGCCTCGACGAGGGTGCGCGCCCCACGTAGCGCCCGCGCCAGCTGGAGCGGAGCCTCGGCGGCCGAGGCGAGCTCGTCGTCGGGCATCGCCGTGATCGCATCGATCGCGAGCCGCCCGATCCGGCCCCGGTCGAGCCGGACGTCGTGCGTGGGGATGCCCAGCTCCTCGAGGTACGACCGAAGCGCCTTCGGCGGAATGCCCTCTCCGCGGAGATCCGCGACCGACACGCCGCCATGTCGTTTCGAGAGCTTCTTGCCGTCGTCACCGAGGAGCAGGCCGAGATGACGCACCTCGGGGAGCTCCCCGCCGACAGCGCGCGCGACGCGCCTCTGCACGTCCTCGTTCGACCTGTGGTCGGCACCGCGGATGACGTGTGTGATGCCGAGCGCGAGGTCGTCCGCGACGCTTGCCAGCTGATAGGTCGCGGTGCCGTCCGCGCGCAAGAGCGTGGTCTCGCCGAGCCGGAGTGACCCGTCGGCATCGCGGGTTGCGCCGCCCGAGGCCTCCGCGACGCCTGCCGCGTCCGCGTAGACCGCTGCCCGCTCGCTCTGCCGCACGGGGCCTTCGTCCCACCCGATCCCGAGCCAGTCGAGATCGACGAGGATCGCTTCCTCGCCGCCCGCCACGACCTTCGCCGGATCGGTGTCGTCGATCCGAAGCACGAGGCTCCCACCGTGCTCGTCGGCGAACCTGCGATTCGCGACGGCCGCCAGGGCGTTCCCGAGGTGGAGCGAACCGGTCGGGCTCGGGGCGAACCTGACGCGAACGCTCATGCGTCGATCGTGACGTGCCCCGGCTCGGACGCGACCCGGTCGAGCCACGCCCGCGTCGCGGGATAGCCGGCGAGGTCGAAGCCGCCTTCGTGCGCGACGTGCGTGTACGCGTAGAGCGCGAGGTCGGCGAGCGTGAGCCCTGCGCCGACGAAGTACGCGCTCCCGCCGTCGAGATGCCGCTCCATCGCCGCCAGCGCGCGGTACCCCGTCTTCGTCCTCGCCTCGATCAGTTCCGCGTGCTTCTCCGGCTCGCCCGAGTACGCGACGAGGAACCGGACGACGGCGATGGCGGGCTCGTGCGTGTACTGCTCGAAGAACATCCACTGGAGCACCTTGGCCCGCTCGTAACGGTCGTCGGGAACGAAACGCGTCTGCTCTCCGAAGTACCAGAGGATCGCGCCGGACTCCGCGAGCGGCCGCCCGTCGTCGAGGACGAGGGTGGGCACCCGCAGGTCTGGGTTGAGGCCCCCGAGCACGTCGGGGCGGTTCGACCGGTCGACGACGTCGAGCTCGCGGCGCTCGTACTCGATCCCGAGGTGCGCCAGGAGCAGGCGCACCTTGTAGCAGTTCCCCGAGACCATCGAGTTGTAGAGCAGCACGACCGAGACGCTACAGCCGGGAAGGCCCCGGCACTACGCTCCGGGGCGGTGGAGGCGCAGCTTCTCGCGTGGTTCGGGCGTCAGGGGCGCGACCTTCCCTGGCGGCGGACGCGCGACCCGTACGCGATCCTCGTCTCGGAGGTGATGCTCCAGCAGACGCAGGTCGAGCGGGTCGTCCCGCGGTACGAGCGCTGGCTCGGGCGGTGGCCCACCGTCGAGGCGCTCGCAACCGCCTCACCCGCCGACGTGATCGTCGAATGGCAGGGGCTCGGCTACAACCGACGCGCACTCGCGCTGCACCGCGCCGCGGCCTTCGTCGGCGCGCACGGCTGGCCGGCCGAGCTGACGGAGCTACCCGGCGTGGGGCCGTACACGTCTGCCGCGCTCAGGAACTTCGCCCTCGGCGAGGACGTCCTGCCTCGAGACGTCAACGTCGAGCGCGTCGAGCGCCGCACGGGGCACGCGTTCACCGGCGCGGCGGCGCAGGCACTCATGGATCTCGGCGCGACCGTCTGTCTCGCGCGGATCCCGCGCTGCCCGTCGTGCCCTCTGGCGGACACGTGTCCTTCGCGCGGAACCCGGGACGAGCCCGCGCGGAGGCAGTCGCGCTTCGAGGGCTCCTTTCGACAGCGCCGCGCCGCGGTGCTGCGTCTCGTGGCGGCAGCGCCACGTCCCGCGGCGGAGCTCGAAGCCGACGCCGTCGTCGCACTCGAGCGCGACGGCCTCGTCGTCGTCGAGCGGGGAGTCGTTCACCTGCCTACGTGACCGTTCGAGCTTGCAACAGTCTCTTGCAAGCCCGAAGCCGGGTCACACGTGAGCCAGGACGCTGTCCAGCGGACGGGGCACGCGCTCGAGGTCGAGCGCCTCGACGAGCGCCCGCGCGTAGCGGATCTTCCGGTTCCACATGAAGCGCCAGAGTTGCTCCTCGCGACTCAGGCCGCGCTTCGCGACCTGCTTCTGGAAGGTGCGGAAGGAACGAAGCTCGCCGTGTGCGTCGATGACCTCTTCCACCCGGCTCGGACCCAGCGCGCGGACCAGCTCGTCCTCGAGGTCTGCGCTGCACACGTAGAAGCCGAATTGCTCCATTGCGGCCCGCGACAGGTCGACGCCGAGCCCGGCACGTTCCAGCGCACGCCGAACCACGGTCTCCTCGCCCTCGTCACAGAGACCCGCCAGCCTCGCGTTCGTGCCCCGGGGGCCGAACCGGCTCAGAAACCGTCCGATCGCCTGCGCGCCGCCCGTTGGGACGACGGCCACGTCCTCGGCGTTGAGATCGCGGCCGCGGCGGGTAGCCAGCGTCTCGAGTGCGATCTGGTCGCTGACTCCTTCGACGAGGACGATCGCGCGGCTCAGCGGCCCTGTGTGTAGCCCGGGCGCATCTCGTCGTACCGAGAAAGCCCGTCGTCGGGAAGCGGCTCCCAGCAGGCCGCGTACGCGACGAACTGCCGCGAGTCGGGGCGGACGCCAGGATCGCCGTCGACGGCCCCGAGACGAACGCCCGTGGGGTCATTCGTGCCCGGCTCCTGGCTGAAGAGCGCCGAACCACACTGGACGCAGAACACCTTCTCGCGACCGCCCGCAGGCGACCAGGCGCGCAGCTCGTCCTCTCCCTCGACCACCGTGACCGAACCGGGCTCGGCGCGGGCGGTCGCTGCGGCGCCGGACCCCGTTCTCCGCTGGCAGCGGGTGCAGTGACAGTACGCCGCGGACACGAACGGCCGCGAGACCTCGAAGCGCACGGCCCCGCAGCCACAACCTCCCGTGATCGCCGACTCCACGGCACGGAGGCTACGCGAGACGTGCGCCCGCCGCACGCACGTCTCGAGCCGCACCGGCCGTCAGAGCACCGGACAGTTGACGACCGTCGGCATCGCGCGGACCGTCGCCTGCCCCGCCCGAACCGCGGCGTCGACCGCCGTCTTCGAGCGCAGCACCCGTGGCGTCGCACCATCCTTCCAGGTCACCATCCGCACGGCCCAGAGCGGTGTGTAGTCGGCCCGACCGGGCACCGTGTCGACGATGTTGCGCTGTGCCTCGACGCCGTTCGTGACGACCCAGATGGGCGCGACCTTGTTTCCTCGCTGGAGCTTCACGGGGCCGAAGTCGAGGTACGAGATCACCTCGCCGCGATAGAAGCCGAGCGTGACGCTCTGGCGGAACTGCTTGACGGGGCCGTCGGCCGCGAACGCCGGCAGCGCCGTGAGCGAGACCGCGCAGACGGCGAGCAGAATCGCGATCCTTCGCATGATGAGACCTCCCTCGTTGGCTCGGACGAGTGACTCCGCCGACGGTAGGCCTCGTTCCTTGCCTGTACCTGACGAGTTCCTGAACGCCTGGCGAACAGGAAGCTGCCGGAGCGTGTTCACCCGTGCGTAAGGAGGACGCGGGCACCATCGAGCCTGTGGCCACCGTTCTCGTCGTCGACGACGAGCCGATCGTCCGCGAGGTCGTCGTCCGCTACCTCGAGCGTGAGGGGTACGCGACGCTCGAGACCGGCGACGGCGACGATGCGCGCGCGCTCGTCGAGCGCGAGGCGCCGGACCTCGTCGTCCTCGACGTGATGCTCCCCGGGACCGACGGGCTCGAGCTCTGTCGCTGGATCCGCTCCCGGTCGGAGCTGCCGGTGATCATGCTGACCGCGCGCGGCGAGGAAGCCGATCGGATCGTCGGGCTCGAGCTCGGAGCCGACGACTACGTCACGAAGCCGTTCTCGCCGCGCGAGCTCGCGGCTCGCGTCCGGACCGTCCTCCGGCGCACTCGGTCCGGTGACGCCGCCGTCCAGCGCCTCGAGTTCGGCGAGGTCGAGCTCGACGCTCAGACCCGCGAGGTGTGGCGTGCGGGCGTCGAGGTGCGCCTGACGGCGAAGGAGTTCGATCTCCTCTGGTTCCTCGCGAGTCACCCGCGCCGCGTCTTCGGACGCGACCAGCTCATGAGCCGCGTTTGGGGCTACGAGGCGGCGCTGGACACCGGCACGGTCACGGTGCACGTCCGACGGCTCCGCGAGAAGATCGAGGACGACCCCTCGAAGCCGCGCCACCTCCAGACGGTCTGGGGCGTCGGCTACAGGATCGTGCCTTGATTCCCGTCGCGATGATCGGCCAGGCGATCGCCGTCGGCGTCCTGACCCTCGCGGTCGGCCTGGTCGCCGTCGTCCTGCTCCGTCTGCTGCCGAGCCTGCGCCTCCAGCTCGCCGGCCTCGCCGCGCTCTCGGTGTGCCTGCCGCTCGCATCCGTGCTGCTCTCCGGGTGGGTTGCCTTCAAGATGGGCGACGACGTCAAGATCCTCGCCGTCTCGGCGGCGTCGGCGACGGTCGCGGTCGTGGCAGGGCTCGTGCTCGCGCGCTCGATCGTCGGCTCTGTCGAGCGCGTGCGAGATGCCTCGGCGACACTCGCCCGTGGGGATCTCAGCGTGCGTGCGCCGGAGTCCGGCCCGGCCGAGGTGGCCGACCTCGCGGCGTCGTTCAACGAGATGGCTGCGAGCCTCGAGCAGCTCTTCGACGCACGACGTGAGCTCGTCGCCTGGGCCAGCCACGACCTGCGCACGCCGCTCGCGAACATGCAGGCGATGCTCGAGGCGCTCGAGGACGGCCTCGTCGACCCCGAGACGACGCTGCCCGTCCTTCGCGAGCAGGTGGAGCACCTCTCGACGCTCGTCGACGATCTCTTCGAGCTGGCCCGGATCGACGCCGGCGCCCTGACGCTCGAGCTGCGAGAGGCGGAGCTGGAGCCGCTCGTCGAGGCGTGCCTCCGCGGGGTCGAGGCCGACGCGCGGCGCCGCGGCGTCGACCTCGGCGCGAGTGTCCCGAAGGACGTCCGGGCGCGGTTCGCGCCCGAGAAGGTCGAGCGCGTGCTCTTCAACCTCATCACGAACGCCGTGCGGCACACACCGTCGGACGGCTCGGTCGCCGTCCGCGTCGAGCGGCTCGAGCGCGAGGTGCAGGTGAGCGTCGAGGACACGGGGGAGGGCCTCGACGAGGAGGCGCGCCAGCGGATGTTCGACCGCTTCTGGCGTGCCGACCCGGCGCGCTCGGCGCGGGGATCCGGGCTCGGGCTCGCGATCGCCCGCGGGATCGTCGAGGCGCACGGTGGACGGATCTGGGCCGAGACCCGGCCCGAGGGTGGAGCACGCGTGTCCTTCACGCTGCCGACCACATCCTGAACCCGGCCTCGAGGCACGACCCGGCGCTCGAGAAAGCCGCGGCCACCGGTACGTCGCATCTGCCCGTCGGCGCACCGGTGACCGCGAGGAGCCTCCGGGACGCGCGCCGTGCGCCACGCCGCCGGCCTGCTCCGGTGTGGTGTCGATGGCTGTGGACGGGACGTCACAGCCGGCGCTCGCACCCGCTCGCACGGGGCGGCGCGATCACGCTAGTCCGGTGGAATCAGCTCCGTCATCGAACCCCTTCCTTCCGAAGGGACAGCTTTCTCTGACCATAGCGCGCCGGGCGGGCCTCGCGCCACCTTTCGTCCGCAACGTCCGTGGTATGGCGTCCTGGGCGGCTGTGTCTAGCCTGGAGGCATGGTGTCGGTGCCGCGGGCGTGGATCGCCGTCACGGTCGCCATTGCGGCGCTCATTGCCGTGGTCATCGCCGCCACGAGCAGCTGCGGGAGCGAGCGCGCGGAGCAAGGTGCGGAGACGGTGCCTGCCGAGACGGGCACCGGCCCGACGGAAACGACACCTCCGCCGCCAACCGAGACGACACCGCCTCCGCCCCCCGAGACCACGCCGCCGCCGCAGCCGGTTCCGACGACACCCCCACCCCCGAACGTCCCGTTCGCCTGGACCTCCGCCGGCGCGCTCGTCTGGCACGAGAACGACGTCGATCCCGCCCTGCTCGCTGGGTCGCTCAATGCGGCAGGTTTCGGCTGGGTGGCCGTATTCCTCCACGACGGTCTCGGGGAGGATCCCGTCGAGGCGGACTGGGTGTACCGCTTCCGGCTCGCGAGCGGGCTGCCGGTCGGCGGTTGGGGCGTGCTCCGCACAGCGCCCGAGGAGGAAGCGATGCTCGCGCACATGCTCCTCGCGCGCTACCACCTCGACTTCTACGTCGCCAATCCGGAGGTCGAGTACGAGTTCAGCGGGCCTGGCGGCCCCGACCCGGCGCGAAGCGGCCGTTCGCAACGCTTCGTCGAGCGGTTCCGCGCGCTGAGGCCGACGCTCGCCGCGGGCGTCTCCTCGTACTGCAGTCCCGATCGACACGACATCGACTGGCTCTCTTGGCGTCGCGCCGGCTTCGCATTCCTGCCCCAGGCGTACGCCAACGACCTCGGCCCCGAGGGCGCACCAGCCACGTGCGTCCGCTCGGCGGCGGGATTCTTCCCCGCCGAGACGATCCACCCCACGGTCGGAATGCATCCGGGCGCGCTGGAATCGCTCGACGCGGCGGCGTATGTCGCGATGCTCGCCGATGCGGGCAGCGTGGGATTCTCCGTCTACCTCGCGGAGACGCGGATGACGGAGGCCGAATGGCAGGTGTTCGGGACGGGGATCGCAGCTCGCGGGATCGCGCGCGCCCCGTGAGCGCGAGCGATCAACCCTACCGATCGATACGAAGCAACGCGACGGCTTCGGCTGCGAGGCCCTCTCCCCGACCGGTGAAGCCGAGCCGGTCGGTCGTCGTCGCCCGTACGTTGACGAGCGCTGAGTCGACGCCGAGTGCATCGGCCAGGCGCCTCCGCATCGCCTCGCGATGGGGAGCGATGCGGGGAGCCTCCCCGATGACGACGCAGTCGGCATTGACGAGCTCGAGCCCCGCGCGGCGAACGTCGCCGTAGGCGTCTGCCAGCAGCCGCAGAGAGTCGGCGCCCCGGTAGCGCTCGTCGCCGGAGGGGAAGAGCGCACCGATGTCGGCGAGACCGGCCGCGCCGAGCAGCGCGTCGGTCAGTGCGTGAGCGACGACATCGCCGTCCGAGTGCCCCATCAGGCCGCGAGGGTGGTCGATCCGGACCCCGCCGAGGACGAGGGGCACCCCCTCGCCGAACTCGTGCGCGTCGACGCCGAGACCGATCCGGAGCTCGGTCAAGCCGTGCACGCTCCGGGCTGCAGACTCACGCCAGTGACGCTAACGCTCCTGGGAGCTCGGCGAGCGAGTCGATCGAGGCTGCCGCTTCGGGCGGTGACTGGAGGTATCCCCAGGGGCCGCGTCGGAGATGGACGGCCACCAGGCCGGCGGCCAGCGCGGGAACCACGTCGTTGTCGACCCGATCGCCCACGTATGCGAGCTCGGCCGGAGCGACGCGGGCCAACTCGACGAGACGCCGAAAGAACAACGGGTCGGGCTTGCGGGCGCCGAAGCTCGCAGAGCCCGCGACGAGGTCGACCGGAAGGCCGGCCTCGCGGGCCCACCCCTCGAGCGCCTCGCTCTGGTTTCCCGCAAGCCCGACCGTCAGCCCTCGGCTCCGGAGCTCGACGAGGCAGGGGAGTGCGTCGGGGTACAGGTCCTCGAGCGAGTAGACGATGGACTCCCAGGCGCCGGCCGGGCGCTCGAGCCCGAGATGGCGCCAGAGCTCCCAGTGCTCCTCCCCGCGCTCGATCGTCTTGCCGAGGGCGGCCCAGACGACCTGCGGGCCGACCCCGGCGGCGCGGGCCATCTCACGCCAGTAGCGCTCCTCGTCGACGAGCGTCTCCCCGACGTCGAAGAACACGGCCCGGACCGCCACGTCAGCCTGCCGTGAGCAGCCGCTCGACCAGCTCGAGGTCGGCGGCCGTCGTGACCTTCACGAGTCGAGGGTCACCGGCGACGACGCCGATCGTCCCTCCGATCCGCTCGACGAGCGACGCGCAGTCCGTCGCGTCGGTGAGCTCGCCTGCGAACGCGGACCGAAGGCGCTCCGCGACGAAGGCCTGAGGGGTCTGGGCGGCGACGAGGCTCCCGCGCTCGAGAGTCTCGGCGACCGCGCCGCGATCGACGCGCTTGATCGTGTCCACGAGCGGGAGCCCGGGGATCGCGCCGTCGACGCCTTCGCCGAGCCGCGTGAGCAGACGTTCGATGACCTCGTCGTCGACGAGCGGTCGCGCGGCGTCGTGCACGAGCACCACGAGCGCTTCCTCCGGAACCTCGGCAAGTGCTCGCCTCACCGAGCCCGCTCGTGTCTCGCCCCCCGTCACGACCGCCGCGACCTTCGAGGCGACGAGCTCCTCCGCGAGCAGGATCGCAGGCTCCTCCCACTCCGGCGGCGCGGCGACGACGATCGCGTCGATCCACGCCGAGCCGTCGAGTCGCTCGAGGCTCTCGGCGAGCAGCGGCCGTCCTCCGAGCGCGGCGAACGCCTTCGGCCGGTCACCGCCGAGCCGCGAGCCCTCACCTGCGGCGACGAGGACGGCCCAGGTGCCTCCGGCTGCGCCCGAGCCGCCGGCGACGTCCGTCACGACATCCGCGGTCGTGTTGCTCTCGGCGCTTTCGCGGAGCGAAAGCGCATCGCGCCTATGCCGTGGCGGTGGCGGCCGTCTTCGGCTTGGCCTTCGCCCGCTTGCCCTTGGCCGGGTTCGCGAGCACTTCCTCGAGCCATTCGTGCGCCTCGTCCTCGCTCATGGCCTTGGCGTACATGAGCTCCGAGGCCAGGATCTTCTTGGCCTTGACGTACATCTGCTTCTCGCCCGTCGAGAGGCCCTTCTCGTGATCGCGGAGCGCCAGGTTGCGCACGACCTCGGCGAGCTCGAGCACGTCCCCGGTCTTCATCTTGTCCCGGTTGTGCTTGAAGCGGCGGTTCCAGTTCTTCGGCATCTCGGTCGAGCCGCCGAGGAGGACCTTGACGACGACGTCGACCATCTCCTGGTCGATGACACCACGCAAGCCGACCTTCTCCGCGTTGTCCACCGGGACGTTGACGGTCATCTCGTTGTGCAGGATCTTGATCGTCAGGTACTCGCGCTTCTCGCCGAGTACGAGCTTCACGTCCTTGGAGACGATCGTCCCCGCGCCGTGGTGGGGGTACACGACCTTGTCGCCGACATCGAACACGCCTGGAGCCCTCCCGTCGTCCGGTCTTGGATGCGCCTGACTCACGAAAAGCGCCGGCGGGATCTGCCGGCGTGGTTCGACCATTCTACCGGAAGTTCCGGCGCCGCCGATCGCCATCCGCCGCGCCTCTGTCGCGCGTTCAGGCGGCTTCCGCGCCCTCCTTTCCACGCTCCAGCACCGCTCCGAGCGCCTCGCGCAGCGTCGCCGCAGCGACGATCCGCGGGCGTGCACGCGAGGCGGTGGTGCCGACCGGAGCGACGACGTCGCTCACGCCGAGCTTCGCGCACTCCTCGAGGCGCCGCTCCGCCTGCGCGGCCGGGCGAAGCCGGCCCGTGAGCCCCAACTCGCCGAACGCGGCGACGCTCTCTCGCAGCGGTTCCCCCCGTGCGGCGGAGGCGATCGCGAGCGCGACCGCGAGGTCGGCCCCGGGCTCGTCGATCCGCACGCCGCCCGCCACGTTCACGAAGACGTCGGCCGAGCCGAGCGGCACGCCCCCGTGCCGGCCGAGCACCGCGACGATCATCGCGAGCCGCTTGGGGTCGACGCCGGTGGCGACACGACGCGGCATCGCGAGATCGGTGCGCGAGACGAGCGCCTGGATCTCGAGCAGCAGCGGCCGCGTGCCCTCGAGCGCCACGGCGACGGCGGCGCCGACCTCCCCCGCTTCGGTGCGACCGAACAGGCTCGACGGGTCGGGAACGCCGACGAGCCCGGCCACCGTCATCTCGAAGACGCCGAGCTCGTTCGTGGAGCCGAACCGGTTCTTCGTCGCACGGAGGATGCGATGGGCGTTGTACCGATCCCCCTCGAACTGCAGCACGCAGTCCACGAGGTGCTCGAGCACCCTCGGCCCGGCGACGGCGCCGTCCTTCGTCACGTGCCCGACGAGCACCGTCGCGACGCCGTTCTCCTTCGCGACACGCAGGAGTCGCGACGCCGCCTCGCGCACCTGCGCCACCGATCCCGGCGCCGAGCCGAGCTCGCTCGCGTAGAGCGTCTGCACGGAATCGACGACGCACACGGTCGGCCTTTCCCGCTCGAGGGTCGCGCAGACCGTCTCCAGCTCCGTTTCGGCGAGAATCGAGACGTCGTCGGTCCCGCCCAACCGCTCCGCGCGCAGCCTCACCTGCGCGACGGACTCCTCCCCGGTCACGAGCAGCGCCGTGCCGCCGGCACGGGCGACGGCCCCGAGGGCGCTCAGCAGCAGGGTCGACTTGCCGACGCCGGGCTCGCCGCCGAGGAGGACGAGCGACGCGGGGACGAGACCACCGCCGAGCACGCGGTCGAGCTCGGAGACACCCGTCGAGAGCCGCGCGGCCTCCTCCACACGGACGTCGCCCAGGCGCTGTGGCGCCCGCGCCCTCGAAGAGCTGCCGCCCCCGTCACGACCGTGCAGCTCCTCGACGAGCGTGCCGAAGGCGCCGCAGCCCGGGCACCGGCCCAGCCAACGCCCGGTCGTCGCGCCACACTCGCCGCACGTGAACTGCACCACCACCTTCGCCATGCACCCAGGGTAGACGAAACGCCGGACGGCTGTCGTCTATGGTGACAACAGATGGGATCGAAGGCCTGGCCGGCGACGCCTATGCTCTTCACGTGAGCGACGGACACGTGCACGCCGGGGCGGCCCGGCAGCGGCACGCGCACGACCACCGTGACGCGTCGCGGCGGGCCCTCGCAGCCGTGCTCGCGCTCACGCTCGCGATGACGGTCGTCGAGGTCGTCGGCGGCCTGTTCACGGGCAGCCTGGCGCTGCTCGCGGACGCGGGCCACCTCTTCTCGGACAGCTTCGCGATCGTGCTCGCGCTCGGCGCGATCGTCCTCGCCCGGCGGCCGTCGACGCCCAGGCGCAGCTTCGGCTTCCAGCGCGCGGAGATCCTCGCCGCGTTCGTCAACGGGCTCACGCTCGTGCTGGTCAGCGGCTGGATCGTCTGGGAGGCGATCGACCGCCTCGACGAGCGCCCGGAGGTGCTCGGAGGGTGGATGCTCGCGATCGCCGCGATCGGCCTCTCGGTCAACGCCCTGGCGGCGGCCATCCTCCTCCGCTCGGGCCGCGAGACCCTCAACGTCGAGGCCGCGTTCCGGCACGTAATGGCCGACCTGCTCGGCTCGGTCGGCGTGCTCGTCGCCGCCCTCGTGATCGTCACGACGGGCTGGACGCTCGTCGACCCGATCGTCTCGATCGCGATCGCCGTCCTGATCGTCGCGAGCGCCTGGGGCGTGCTCCGGGACTCGACCGCGATCCTGATGGAGCAGGCTCCCACGCGGATCGACGCGGGCGCGGTCGCTCGGGCGATCGTCGAGGTACCCGGCGTGACGAGCGTCCACGACCTGCACGTCTGGACGATCACGTCCGGGTTCGACGCACTCTCGGCACACGTCCTCGTCGGCCGCGGCGAGGACTGCCACGGCCTGCGCCGCGAGATCGAGCAGATGCTGGCGTCGCAGTTCGGAGTCACGCACACGACGCTCCAGGTCGACCACGACGCCGCCGACGAGCTGCTCGGTGTTGGTCGCGCGAAGCAGGATTCCGCCAAGCGGAATCCTGCCGCTTGATCCCCGCCTTCGGCGGGGCACATCCCTGAAGGCGCCCGCTTCGCGGTCGCAACGACGTCCCTGCCGGTGGAGTTTCGATCTGAGTCCGTCGATCTCTCAGTCGGTGTTGGTCGCGCGAAGCAGGATTCCGCCAAGCGGAATCCTGCCGCTTGATCCCCGCCTTCGGCGGGGCACATCCCTGAAGGCGCCCGCTTCGCGGTCGCAACGACGTGCCTGCCGGGCGGTGTTCGATCTGAGTCCGTCGATCTCTCAGTCGGTGGTCGTCGATTCCGTGCTGTTTGCCGGAGGCGTCTCGGCGGGCGGCGTCGTCTCCGTCGGCGGCGGCTCCTGCTCCGCCGCCGGGGGCTTCGGCCTCGCCCTGGGTCTCGGCGGCCCGATCTCCACGATCGCGTTCTGCGCGTCGTAGCGCACCGTGTAGCGCTCGTCCTTGATCCGTTCGGCGCCCTTGAACACCTGGCGCGTGTACTGCACGGTGAACCCCGACTCGCCGGCGGACTGGACGGTGCTCGTCGTGCCGGCGGGAAGCGACGGGTTGGAGATCGTGATCGTGCGGGGCGCGGTGTGCGCGTAGGGCTGCCCGGTCTTGGTCCTCACCCGGCGCCCGAGCTTCCGCGAGTAGAGCCGGACCGTGATCCCCGAATCCGTCGCGGTGAGCTTCATCAGCAGCGCCGCCGGCCAGTCGTTACGGAAGATGAGCTCCGGCCCGCCCCACGAGACGGTGGCCTCGCGGCCCATCGGGTACCGCGAGATGTAGAACTGGTGCGCCTGGTGCGCGACGAGCTTCAGGCCGGCAAAGAAGGCGGCGTTGAAGAGCGTCGTCGCGATCTGGCTGATCCCGCCGCCGACGGCCTCCTCGAGCCGCCCGCGGTAGATCTGGGGCGCAGAGACGAACCCCTTCGCCTCCGTGCGCTTGCCGAGCGCCTCGTTCAGCGAGAATCCCGTCCGCGGCTCCAGGATCGTCCCGTCGAGGAGCTCGGCGGCGCGCTTGATGTTCGTCACGCGCGGCTGGCAGCAGGAGTAGTACGTCGTGAACTCGGAGACGAGCTCGCGGATGTCGAGTCGCTCCGCCTCGGCGGTCGTGAGCGCCGGCTGCGACCGGGAGAACCAGGCGCGGTGGGTCGTCGAGCTCAGGTTCTTCGTCAGCGAGCGGCCGATCCTCTCGACCGCGAGAGCCTGGCCCGGCCTCGACGGGACGACGCTCACGCGCGTGCCGTTGACGACGAAGGTCGCGTCGCTCGGCGGGCGCTCGAACGCCCCGAGCCTGACGCGGAGCGAGGCGCCGAGGCCCTTCTGGTCGAGCGTGACCCCCAGCGAGCCGTTCTCGCGGACCGTGCCGACCAGCGCCGCCAGGCGTGTGGGCGTGAGCGTCGACTCGGCGTCGCGGAAGCGCACGCGTCGCGGGCCGTCGAGGAGTCGCTCGACTCGTCGCGCAGCCGCGGTCGCCTCTCCGGTCGAGACGACGGGTCGCGAGGGGACGACCGAGAGCGTGACCGCAGGCGGCAGCGTCCGCAGCGCGCGCCGGAGCGCTCCGCGGTCGACGCCCGTTCCCGCCCGTGACTCCTGCACCCTCACGGCGTCGCCCTCGACGACGACACCGGCGTCGCGGGCCGGGTCGCCGAATCGGCGGTCGAGTCTGTTCGCGAGGCGGGCCGCCGGTACGGGCGCCAGCGCGTAGGTGAGCGGGACGTCCGCTCCGTCGCGGACACCGAGGCGCGCCAGGACGCGATTCACGGTTCCGCCTGCCAGCGCTTCGTCGAGCGCGGCGTCGACGAGCGGGCGGGCGCGAAGCTCCTCACCGCGCACGGTCGCGACCCCGCCGGGGCCGCGGAGCCGGATCGGACGGCTCATCCGTCGCGCAGCCGAGTCCTCCACGGCGGCGCGCGCCTCGGCCTCGCTGAGGCCGCCGACCGCGACGCCACCGATCGTGCTGCCACGTGCGAGCGAACCGCGCTCGAGCAACGCGACGAGCCCGAATGCTCCGGCGAGCAGGGCGAGGACGGCCAGCACCGCGACGGTGCCGACGACGGCGCGCCGAGCACGGCGATGCGGCCGGCGCGCGACGGACATGAACGGCCCGGACATCGGAACGATTGAAGGTAGCGGACGGCTCCGAGCTGCCGAGAGGAGGTCAACTGCAAGGTGTCTGACCGAAGTCAGACACCGGATTCAGCCGAGCCGCTTGACGAAGAGGACGCGGTCCTCGCCGGGGCCGTCGTAGTCCCGGGGGTGGGCTCGACCTCGAAGCCAAGCGCACGATGGAAGGCGACCGAGCCCTCATTCAGCGGCGAGGTGACGCAGTGCACCGTCGTACGGCCGCGTTCGCGCACGTCGTCGAAGAACCGCTCGTAGAGGAGCCGCCCGAGGCCTGCGCCACGGTGCTGTGGTGCGACTCCCACGAAGTGGATGTACGCCTCTTCGTCACTCGTCTGCGAGAGGAAGCCGATCAGGAAGGCGGCGAGCTGGCCGTCCTCGTCGTCGACGACGTAGCTCGTGCCCTCGAAGTGGACGAAGAAGAGCCGCGGCAGCATCGGCGCCATGTCTCGCCCGCCCCACCACGCGTTGATGCGGCCGATGACTCGGCCGTAGTCGGCAGGCTCGGCGTGGCGAATCTCCACGGACGTCACTCTACGACCGAAGAGC
Organism: uncultured Actinomycetes bacterium; assembly: GCA_963791895.1. Taxonomy (GTDB): domain Bacteria; phylum Actinomycetota; class Thermoleophilia; order Gaiellales; family Gaiellaceae; genus Gaiella. The sequence goes on along the minus strand of CAWBTY010000013.1, from coordinate 324,141 downwards.
AGGTGTCTGGCTGAAGCCAGACACCCGTTTGCTTGCGCGAGGTGTCCGACTTGAAGTCGGACACCGGGTTAGCTTGCGCGGCGAAGGTGTCCGACTCGAAGTCGGGCACCGGCAGCTCAGCCAGTCACCCTGCTCCACGCCTTGCTCATGGCCTCTACGTGGCGGTGGTCGGTGCCGCAGCAGCCGCCGAGCACGGTCAGGCGTGGGAGCCGCTCGCGAAGCGCGACGTACTCGTTCGCGAGCTCCTCCGGATCGCCCTCGTCGAGCTCCTCCGCCTCGTCGAGCTCGGCGTGGCTCAGTCGAGACGCGTTGGCGCGGACGCCCCGGATCCGGTCCGTCCACGCTGCGCCCGGCTCGAGCGCGTCGTAGAAGTGCGACGGATGGGCGCAGTTGACCATGAAGTACGCAGCGGAAGCATCAGTGCGCGCGTCGACCTCCTCGATCGCCTCGCGTAGCGACTGGCCGCTCGGGAGGCGTCCGTCCGTCTCGACCGTGAACGAGATCACGACCGGGAGACCCGCGCCGCGAGCTGCCCGCACCACGCCGATCGCCTCGTCCGCGTAGGTCATCGTGATCGCGGTGACGAGGTCTGCACCGGTCTCGGCGAACGTGCCGATCTGGGTCGCGTGGTACGCCTCCGACTCCTCGGCGGTCATCGGGTCCGCGACGACGTAGCCGTCGCCACGCGGACCGACGCAGCCGGAGACGACGATGGGCGACTCGGGAGTCTCGAGCTCGTCACGCAGGGCCTCGAGCAGGGCGACGGCCCTGCGGTTCAGCTCGACGAGCTCGGCCGGCGAGTGCCCGAGCCGCTCCGCCCAGTCGGGACTGGCGCGCCAGGTAGGCGTCTCGAGCACGATCCCGACCCCTCGCTGGACGCGCGATGCCGACGTACGGCTCGAAGTAGCGTCGGAGCGCGTCCTCCCCGCCCTCGCGCGTGAGCAGGTCGTACGCGGCGAAGTGCGGGAGATCGAGGCCGTCGTGGAAGATGAGGGTGGTCTCGAGCCCGCCGTCGGCCAGGAACGGGACGTCCTCGAGCTGCGGCAGCGCGTCGCGGTACCGCGCTGCGCCTGCGGTGTCAGCGCTCATCTCGATGCAACTCCTCCCGAAGATCCGCGCCGTCGGTCGACGGCGACGAGAGGACGGTACGAGACGTCACGCACCCCGGGCGTACGGCTGCCCGTACACCCGGGGTGCGGCGTCCTAGTCCTCGGCCGACTCGTCGTCCGTGGCGCTGGGCTCATCGGCCGGCACCGTGACGGGCTCCGGCTGTACCTCGCCCTCGATCACGCGCATCTCGACCTTCGGATCGTCGGGCCCCGCGTCCTCGCGGCGATCGACGACGATCGTCGAGCCCTCGGTCAGCTCGCGGCCGAGCACGAAGTCGGCGAGCGGATCCTCGATCAGGCGCTGGATCGCGCGCAGGAGCGGACGCGCTCCCATGGCGGGGTCGTAGCCCTCCTCGGCGAGCAGCTCCTTCGCGGCCTGGGTGAGCTCGACCGTCGCTCCGTGAACGGCCATCTGGGTCTGCAGCCGCTTCATCTTGATGTCGACGATCCGGAGGATCTCGTCTCGCTCGAGCTTGTGGAAGACGATGATCTCGTCGATCCGGTTCAGGAGCTCCGGCCGGAAGACCTTCTTCAGCTCGCCCATGACGCGCGACTTCATGTCCTCGTAGGTGAGGCCCTGCTCGTCGCCTAGCGCGAAGCCGAGCGACTGGTTCTTCGAGATCTGGGCCGCGCCGATGTTCGAGGTCATCACGACGATCGTGTTGCGGAAGTCGACCTTTCGCCCCTGCGCGTCGGTCAGGCGGCCGTCCTCCAGGATCTGGAGGAGGATGTTGAAGACGTCCGGGTGAGCCTTCTCGATCTCGTCGAGGAGGAGCACCGAGTACGGCTTGCGCCGCACGGCCTCGGTGAGCTGGCCACCCTCGTCGTAGCCGACGTACCCGGGCGGCGAGCCGACCAGCCGGGACACGGAGTGCTTCTCCATGTACTCGGACATGTCGACCTGGATCATCGCGTCCTCGTCGCCGAAGAGGAACTCGGCGAGCGTCCGGGCGGTCTCCGTCTTCCCGACCCCCGAAGGGCCGAGGAAGATGAACGAGCCGGTCGGCCGCTTCGGGTCCTTGATCCCCGCGCGGGCGCGTCGGATGGCCTTCGACACGGCGACGATCGCCGCCTCCTGGCCGATGACGCGCTTGTGGAGCTCGTCCTCCATGCGGACGAGCTTCTGCGACTCGGCCTCCGTGAGCTTGAAGACCGGGATCCCCGTCCACATCGAGACGATGTCGGCGATCTCGTCCTCGCCGATCTCGGGCTGCTCCTCGTCGGCCTCGTTGCGCCAACGCTCCTCGAGCTCCTTCTTCTTCTGCGTGAGCTTGCGCTCCTTGTCCCGCAGCGACGCGGCCTTCTCGAACTCCTGGGCCTCGATCGCCGCCTCCTTCTCGGAGCGGACGGTCTCGATCTCCTCCTCGAGCTCGCGGTAGCGCGGCGGCGCGGACATCGTCCGGATCCGCACGCGCGACCCTGCCTCGTCGATCAGGTCGATCGCCTTGTCCGGCAGGTGGCGGTCCTGGATGTAGCGGTCGGCGAGCACCGCGGAGGACTGCAGCGCCGCGTCGGAGATCTTGACGCGATGGTGCGCCTCGTAGCGGTCGCGGAGGCCGCGCAGGATCTGCACCGTCTCGTCGATCGACGGCTCCTCGACCCGCACCTGCTGGAAGCGCCGCTCGAGCGCCGCGTCGCGCTCGAGGTACTTGCGGTACTCGTCGAGCGTCGTCGCGCCGATCGTCTGCAGCTCGCCACGGGCGAGCGCCGGCTTGAGGATCGAGGCGGCGTCGATCGCGCCCTCGGCGGCGCCTGCCCCGACGAGGTTGTGGAGCTCGTCGATGAACAGGATGATGTCGCCGCGCTGGGTGATCTCCTTCATCACCTTCTTCAGGCGCTCCTCGAACTCACCGCGGTACTTCGACCCCGCGACGAGCGCCGCCAGGTCGAGCGTGTAGATCTGCTTCGACTTGAGCAGCTCGGGCACCTGGTTCGTCGCGATCCGCGAGGCGAGGCCCTCGACGACGGCGGTCTTGCCGACGCCGGGCTCGCCGATCAGCACCGGGTTGTTCTTCTGCCGGCGCGAGAGGATCTGCATCACGCGCTCGATCTCGTTCTGGCGGCCGACGACGGGGTCGAGCTTGCCCTCCGTCGCCTGCTTGGTCAGGTTGCGGCCGAACTGGTCGAGGAGCTTCGAGTTCTTGGTCTTCTCGCCCTGGCTCCCGGAGCTGGGCTGACCCGACTGTCGCCGGCCGGGACCGGAGAGCATGCGGATGATCTCGTTGCGGATCTTCTCGGCGTCGGCGTCGAAGTCGAGCAGGATCCGCGCGGCAACGCCCTCGTTCTCGCGCACGAGGCCGAGCAGGATGTGCTCGGTGCCGATGTAGTTGTGGCCCAGCGAGAGCGCCTCGCGGAGCGCGAGCTCGAGCACCTTCTTCGCGCGGGGAGTGAACGGGATCTGTCCGGTCGTGACCTCGTCACCCTGGCCGACGATGCGGGCGACCTGCGCGCGCACCTCTTCCACGGTGATGTCGAGCTGCTCGAGGACGCGGGCGGCGAGGCCCTCCTCCTCCCGCAGGAGCCCGAGCAGGATGTGCTCCGTGCCGATGTAGTTGTGCTTGAGGGCGCGTGCTTCGTCCTGGGCGAGGACGACGACCTGCCTGGCCCGTTCTGTGAAGCGCTCGAACAAGTGCCTCGACCCTCCTTTCCGCGTGATCCGGAGTCTGCGGTGCCGCCGGCTCCGGGTCGAAGGCAGACTGATCGTACCCGACGACCCCGAGGTCGCCGAGGTGCCGATTCCATCGCCGACGCACGCTGTAGCCTTCGCGCGTCATGCGGCGAGAGCGGAAGGGGTGAGGCGCGGGTGAGGGTCCTGATCACCGGCTCGTCGGGCCAGATCGGCACGAACCTCGGTCTGCGCCTCCTGCGCGACGGTCACGAGGTCTTCGGGGTCGACAAGCGCCGTGAACACCTGGACGGACGAGTTCCCGACCCTGCTCCAGGATCTCGCCGGCCACTACGCGCCGTACCCGGGAGGGATCAACGGCGTCGAGTACCCGGAGACGGATCTCGTCGTGCACCTCGCCGCGCACGCGAAGGTGCACCAGCTCGTCGGCGAGCCCCACCGGGCGCTGGAGAACGCCGTGATGACGTTCAACGTCCTCGAGTACGCCCGCCAGGGGTCGATCCCGATCGTCTTCTCGTCGAGCCGCGAGGTGTACGGCGACGTCCACCGGTTCGAGGGCTACGACGAGCGCTCCGCGGACTTCGCCTACACGGAGAGCACCTATTCCGCGTCCAAGATCGCGGGCGAGGCCTTCATCTACTCCTACGCACGCTGCTACGGGCTTCCGTATCTCGTGTTCCGCTTCTCCAACGTCTACGGCCGGTTCGACAACGACCTCCGTCGGATGGTGCGGGTCATCCCGCTCTTCATCCACTCCCTGTCGCGCGGCGAGCCGATCACGATCTACGGCGGGCGCGACAAGACGCTCGACTTCACGTACGTGGACGACTGCGTCGACGGGATCACGCGCGGCGTCGAGGCGCTTGCGGCGGGAACCGTCGTCAACGAGACGATCAACCTCGCGTACGGCGAGGGCAACACGCTCGTCCACTGTGCCGAGCGCATCTCGCACGAGCTCGACGTCGAGCCGCAGATGACGCTCGCGCCGTCGTTGCTCGGCGAGGTGACGCACTACGTCGCCGATCTCTCGAAGGCGCGCGCGCTGCTCGGCTACGACCCCCAGGTACCGCTCGACGAGGGCATCGCGCGGGCGGTCGACTGGTTCCGCGACCACCGGGCCCGCCATCCGGAGGAGGACGTGCCGGTGCGCGCCGACCACGAGCGGGCGCAGGAGCTGGGCCAGGGCTGGAAGACGCCTGCGACCCGCGCGAGCTAGGGCGAGAAGACCTGCGCCGCGGGCGGCGCGGTGATCGTGACCGGCACGTCGTACTCGAGGAACGTGATCGTCTGCGTCGCCGTCGCGCGAGCACCGCCCTGCCCCACGGTCGGGGTCGTGCTCCGTATCTGGCGGACCCGCCCGTCGTTGCCGACCCAGACGTGCTGAGTGGTGCGGCCCAGCTTGAGGCCCGTCGCCTTCTGCACCGCCGCGACCTGCTTGGCATAGGCGGGGATCGAACGCGCGGCACGCTGGAGGTCGACGACCGCCTGGTAGTGCGTCGCCGCCTTCCCCGCCACCGTCTCGCGGCCGAGGCGCTTGGTCGGAGACGAGCCCCTTCTCGAGCGGCGCGAGCGTCTGCGCCGTGTCGACGAGCGACGGAGAAGTCGATCCCTGCGTTCGCCGCCTGCTAGCGACAGGTCGATCTTCAGCCACCTCTTGCCTGCCGGAAGCTGGGACGAGAACGCGGGTGAGCGCATGTACATGACGTACGACCCCCTCTGCCGGAGCAGCACCGCGTCGATCGGCAGGGTCTGGCCGCCGACGCTCGTCCGCATGTTGAGCGAGACGCTGCCGCCCGTCTGGGCGCCGGTGCCGGTCATCGTCTGCCGGACGCCGCCGCTTGCGGTCGTCACGGTCATGCGCAGCTTCGACGACCGGACGTCGGCGCTTCGCTTCACCGCGCTCACGACCGGGCTCGTGGCCGCCTGCGCCGTGACGGCGAACGCGAGCACCGCGACGAGTGCGAGGGCGAGACGGCGCACGTGTCCCAGTGTACGGACCGTCTCGCGGACGGCCACCCCCGCGCTCAGACCGGACGGAGCGCCGGGAAGAGCACGACGTCCCTGATCGTCTCCCGGCCCGTGAGCAGCATCACGAACCGGTCGATCCCGAAGCCCAGACCACCCGTCGGCGGCATCCCGTAGGAGAGGGCCTCGACGTAGTCGGGGTCGCCCCGCTCCCCCTCGACCTGGCCGGACTGCTGGTCGAAGCGCGCCTGCTGCATCGCCGCCTCGTTGATCTCCGTGAACGCGTTCCCCAGCTCCATCCCGCCCGCGAAGTACTCGAAGCGCTCCGTCAGCGTCGGGTCCTCGTCGGTCGGGCGCGCGAACGGCGACAGCTCGACGGGGTAGTCGTGGACGATGGTCGGCTGGATCAGGCCGGGCTCGACGTAGTGCGAGAAGGCGTGGTCGACGAGCTGAGTCCAGTCCCTGTCGGCCTCCGTGTCGACCCCGCGCTCGGTGAGCCAGGCGCGGAGCTCGTCGGCATCGCGCGTCCAGAGCTCGTGCCGCTCGAGCGCGTCGACGAAGCGGATGCGCTCCCACGGGCCGGCCAGCTCGATCTCGTGACCGCGGAACGGCACACGCGTCCTTCCCAGCACCTCGGTCGCGACACGCTCTGCGAGCTGCTCGATCCGCGCCATCGTGTCGTGGTAATCCGCGTACGCCTCGTACCACTCGAGCATCGTGAACTCGGGGTTGTGCTTGAACGAGACGCCCTCGTTGCGGAAGTCCTTGCCGAGCTCGTACACGCGCTCGAGCCCTCCGACGATGAGACGCTTGAGGTAGAGCTCGGTCGCGATCCGGAGGTAGAAGTCCGCGTCGAGCTCGTTGTGGTGCGTGACGAACGGGCGTGCGAAGGCGCCGCCGTAGCGGGGCTGCAGGATCGGCGTCTCGACCTCGACGAACCCCCACTCGTCGAGCGCCCGCCGGATCGCGGTCACCACGCGCGTGCGCGTGAGGAACGTCTCGCGCGTCTCCTCGTTCATCAGCAGGTCGAGGTACCGCTTGCGGTAGCGGAGCTCGACGTCCGTCAGCCCGTGGAACGTGTCGGGCAGCGGCTGGGTGTTGCGCGAGAGCAGCTCGACCGACTCGGCGAGCACGGATGGCTCGCCGCGCCGCGACTTCGCCGGGCGGCCCGACGACGCCGAGCACGTCGCCCAGATGGACGTCGAGCTCGCCGGTCACCGCCGTGTCGGCGATCACCTGGATCCGACCCGAGCGGTCGACGAGGTCGAGGAAGACGAGCTTCCCCATCCCGCGCCGAGCCATCGCGCGCCCGGCGATCCGCCGCGTCGTGCCTGCGTCGCCGCCGTCGGCCAGCGGCTCCGCCTCGCCGCGAACCGCGGCGATCTCGTCCCGGTCGGGGAAGCGCTTCGGCGCAGTCATGGCGGACGAGTTTACGTCCGGGTCGGAAGGAGCAGGTGTCGGACTGAAGTCCGACACTGAGATCGACTGGCGCTCCTGACGGCCTCCGGCGTGGCGCTGAGCGTGGCCGGCCGGAGGGGATAGTGCGAATGCACAGACCCGGAGAGCCGGGTGCGCTCAGCGGCGCGAGGCGGGCGGAGCCGGGCTCTGCCCGGCGGGAGCCCGCCGGCCGGTGGCCGTCAGGCGGCCTTGATCTCCATGATCTTGAACTTGACCGTGCCGCCGCGAGGGGTCGCGACCTCGACCGTCTCGCCCTTCTTGCGGCCGATGATCGCCTTGCCGACCGGCGACTCGTTCGAGAGCTTCTGCTCGGCCGGGTTGGCCTCGGCCGACCCGACGATGTGGTACTCCAGCGTCTCCTTCGCGTCGACGTCGCGGAGACGCACGACAGAGCCGACGGAGACGACGCTCGTGTCCACGTCGCTCGTGTCGATCACGCGGGCGCGGGCGAGTCGCTCCTCGAGCTGGGCGATCTTGTGCTCGAGCATCGCCTGCTCGTTCTTCGCGTCGTCGTACTCGGCGTTCTCGGCGATGTCGCCGAACTCGCGCGCGGTCCGGATGCGCTCTGCGATCTCGCGGCGACGGTCCGTGCGCAGCGTGTCGAGCTCCAGCTTGAGGGTCTCGTAGCCGTCAGGGGTGAGGATCACGTCCTTCAGAGAAAGACCTCCGGCGTCGTCGCCACAAACGAGAACGAGGCGCCCCTCGCGCCACGCGGACGCGCATGGTAGCCACGCGGGATCGGTTGCGCAAACGCGCCGCAACCCGAGGGAAACGGGCTCGCGTCTACCATTTCCGGGACGATGGTCGACCTCCGCGAGCCCTGGTCGATCGGGCCGGTCGAGATCCCGACGCGGCTCGTCCTCGCGCCGATGGCGGGCGTCAGCGTGCAGGCGTTTCGCCGCCAGGGACGCCGCTTCGGCGCGGGCCTCGTGTGCTCGGAGATGGTGAGCTGCGCGGGGATCGAGCATCGGAACGAACGCACGCTGGGCTACCTTCGGGTCGCGAGCGACGAGCATCCCCTTGCGATCCAGCTCTTCGGCTCGGACGCAGCCACGATGAGCGAGGCCGCGCGGATGGTCGAGGCCGCGGGGGCCGATCTCGTCGACCTCAACTTCGGCTGCCCGGTCAAGAAGGTGACGAAGACGGGTGCAGGGGCGACGCTGCTGGACGACCCCGACCGCGCAGCCGCGATCGTGGCGGCGATCGCCGACGTCGTGGAGATCCCGGTGAGCGTCAAGCTGCGCCGCGGGCTCCGCGACGGGTCGCGGGACTGCCTCGTCGTCGGACCGCGGCTCGTCGAGGCGGGCGCCTCGTCGCTGACGCTGCATCCGCGCTCCGCGCAGCAGATGTACACCGGGACCGCAGACCACGCGCTGACGGCGGAGCTCGTCTCGCTCGTCGACGTCCCCGTCGTCGCGTCGGGCGACATCACCTCGCGCGCGAAGGCCCAGACCGTGCTCGCGACGACGGGCGCCGCCGCCGTGATGGTCGGTCGTGCGGCACAGGGCAACCCGTGGGTTCTCCAGGAGATCCTCGAGGGCGCGAGACGGGAGCCGACCCGCGAGGAGGTCGTCGCCGAGCTCGTGCTCTTCGTCCGCGAGACGGTGCGGGAGCTGGGCGAGCGCCGGGCGAGCGGGTTCCTGAAGAAGTTCTACGGCTGGTACCTGGGCCACGGCCGCTTCCCGCGGCCGTTCAAGCAGGAGCTCGTCGTGCTCGATTCGACCGAGGAGGTCGAGCGGCGCCTGATCGCGGCCGCGCCGGGCTCGCTCGAGCTGATCGAGCGACTCGAGGCCGAGGTGCCGAGCGGCGACGACGTCACGCTCGAGCTGCCGATCTCCGTCTACGGCGGCGGCTGAGAGCGTCCCGGCGGTCGAACCCATGGTGTCTGCCTGACGTCAGCCCCCGTCCGTTCATGGCACGAGTCGTTGCGACTGCGACAGCGAGCGCCTTCGGGACCTGCCGGCCGGCGAAGCCGGCCTCCGGCCGCGGGATCCGGCTCCTGCCGGACCGCCGCTCGGCGAACGAATGCGTCTATTGCGAGCGGCCGGTGACGGCCGCGAGCGCGCCGAGGCCGACGAAGATCGTCCCCGACACGTAGCGCTGGACACGCAGGAACGTGCGGCTGCGCCGGAGGACGGCGCCCGCCGTCCCGGCGACGAGCGCCCAGATCAGGTCGGTCGTGAGCGCGATCACGACGAACACCAGCCCGAGCACGGCGAGCTGCCCGCGCGTCGAGCCCTCAGGATCGACGAACTGCGGCAGGAAGGCGAGGAAGAAGAGCGCGGTCTTCGGGTTCAGCACGTTGACGATCACGCCCTGCCGGTAGGTGCGCCACAGCGTCGGCTCGGCGCTGCGGCCGGCGATCCGCTCGTCCCGGCTGAGGAGCGTCTTCACGCCGAGCCAGACGAGGTACGCCGCGCCGGCGAGCTTCACGACGGTGAAGGCCGTCGCGGAGGCCGAGAGGACGGCGGAGAGCCCGATCACCGCTGCGGCGACGTGGAACATGCCGCCGGTCGAGACGCCGAGCGCGGAGACGACACCCGGCGCGTCGCCCGCCCTGGACGCTCTGGGCGACGATGTAGAGCACGGCCGGCCCCGGCACGACCGCGAGGGCGAGCGAGGCGAGCGCGAAGACGACGAATGCCTCGGAGGCGGGCATCACCGGTTCAGCTCCCAGACGAGTCGCAAGCCGTCGAGGGTGAGGAACGGGTCGACCCGCTCGATCGCGGCGCTGTGCGGGGCGACGAGCTCCGCGAGCCCTCCGGTCGCGATCGCAGGCGCAGTCGGCGCCTCCAGCTCGGCCCGGATCCGCGCGACGATGCCGTCGACCTGGCCGGCGAACCCGTAGACCAGGCCGCTCTGCAGGCCCGCGACCGTCGTCTTGCCGATCACGCTCTCCGGGGCGACGAAGTCGACGTTCACGAGGCGGGCGGCCCGCGCGAAGAGCGCTTCCATCGAGATCTCGATCCCGGGGGCGATGACACCGCCGACGTACTCGCCGGCCGGGGAGACGACGTCGAAGTTCGTCGAGGTGCCGAAGTCGACGACGATCGCGGGCGAGCCGTAGCGCGCCTTGGCGGCGACCGCGTTGACGATGCGGTCGGGACCGACCTCGCGCGGGTCGTCGTAGTGGATCGAGATGCCGGTCTTGACCCCCGGGCCGACGACGAGCAGCGGGCGCGTGCGCCCACCGCTCGGCGAGCCGCTCCCACTCGCGGACGATGGACGGCACGGTGGTCGAGAGGCAGATCCCGTCGACCGACTCCGGGTCGAGCAGCCCGCCGAGGAGCACGCCGAGCTCGTCACCCGTCCTCGTCCGCTCGGTCGCGAGACGCCAGTGGTCGCTCAGCCGCTCGCCGTCGTACAGCCCGAGGACGGTCTGCGTGTTGCCGACGTCGACTGCGAGGAGCATCGAGCGAGCTTAATCGCCAGGCAGGACTCGGCAGAGAGCCGAATCCTGCGGCTGCAATCGGCGCCTTCGGGGGGCAGATCGCCGAAGGCGAGCGCTCGCCGTAGCACTCGGCTCCTGCCGACCTGCGGTGTGCAGCTCAGTACTCGTCGTCGTCGGCTGCGGCGGGCGTCATCCAGCCGCGCTGCGAGCGCCTCGGCGGTGAGGCGCGGCTCGTCGTTCTCGCCGCGGAGCTCCTCGACCGTGACGTCGCCCGACGTGTAGATCTCGGCGCGGGGGATCATGCGCGTGGGGCGGTTCTTGTCCCACACCCACACGTCCTCCATCTGCGCGTGGAAGAACGGGTAGCTCGCCTGCGGCACGACCTTGAGGTCGAGCTTGTTGCACAGGTAGGTGGCGTCCTGGGTCAACACGCAGTAGCGGAAGAGCGAGAAGACGGCCGTGTACTCCCGCTTGAGCTGGAGCTCGAGCTCCGCCTCGAACTCGTCGAGCTTGTCCAGGTGGCTCATGGCGCCAGTCTATCCGCGCCGGTTCGGATCTCACGGCGCCTGCAGCGCGGCGAGCAGCGCCGAGACGGTGCCGAGGCCGGGCACGACTGCGTCGGGCGCGAGCTCTGCAAGAGGCTCGAGCGCGAAGCGCCGCTCGTGGAGGTGCGGATGCGGCACCGTCAGGCCCGGGCCATCGACGACCACGTCGCCGTAGAGCAGGAGATCGAGGTCGATGACCCTGGGGCCCCACCGCTCCGCCGTCGGCGAGTCACGGCGGCGGCCGAGCCGTCGTTCGACGTCGAGCAGCGCCCCGAGGAGCCGCTCCGGCTCCAGCTCGGTCTCGAGCTCGAGCGCGCCGTTCAGGAAGGCGGGCTGCTCGACCGGGCCCCACGGCGCCGTCTCCCGCAGCCTCGAGACGGCCGTGATCTCGACGCCCTCGGACTCGCCGCAGCAGCTCGATCGCACGACGGATCGTCGCCTCCCGGCGACCCAGATTCGCACCGATGCCGACGTAGGCGCGCACCGCTGCGACGGTACCGTGCATAACGACGGCTTAACGGCGTTCGCAGATTTCGCTCATCCGTCGTCAGCAAGATTGCGTACGTCCCCTTGTCGATGGCCCGCATCCTCCCCCCGCTCCTCGCCTCGATCGCCCTCGCGCTTGCGCTGGCGGGGCCTTCGACCGCGTCCACGGGGGCGGGCACCCTCCTCCGACTCACCACCGGCAGCGTCTGTAGCGAACGCGCCGCGCTCCTCGCGGCCGGCGCGCGTGAGATCGATGCGCAGCTACGCCTCTGGCGCCTCGACGCGCGCCGGGCAGCGTCCGTGCTGCCAGGTCTCCGCGCCCGCGGCGCGGTCGCGTTCGCGCATCGGGAGCAGTCGTACCGCGTCGCCGCGACGAGCGAGACGCCCGATCCGCTCCAGGCCGACGAGTGGTGGCTCGCGCAGATCGGCCTCGAGGGCCAGACCGCGCCAGGGCCGGGGATGCCGGTCACGATCGTCGACTCCGGCCTCGACTTCACGCACCCGGAGTTCGCGGGCCGCGCGGACACGCTCGCGCTGAACGCGCAGGAGCCGGCTCCGCTCGGCGGCGAGCACGGGACCTCCGTCGCCTCCGTCATCGGCGCGCCCGCTCAACGGCGTCGGGCTCGTCGGGATCTACCCGCGGGCCGTCCTGCGCTCCTGGGACGCCGCCAAGGGCTCCGGCACGCGGCTGGAGTCGAGCGAGATCGCAGGCGGCATCCTCGCCGCCGCGCGGGCAGGCAAGAGCGTCATCAACCTGAGCCTCGGCTCCGACACCCGTGACCTCTCGATCGAGCTCGCCGTGAGCGAGGCCGTCGCGACCGGGTCGCTCGTCGTCGCAGCCTCGGGGAACGACGGCGACCGCGGGAGCCCGATCGGCTATCCGGCCGCCCTGCCGCACGTGACGACCGTCGGGGCGACCGACCGCTCGGGGGCGATCGCCGCCTTCTCGAGCCGCTCGTCGTACGTCGACCTCGCGGCGCCGGGCGACGACATCGTCGTCGCGAGCGCGCTCGGGAAGAACTGGCGTCCCTCGTCCGGCACGAGCTTCTCCTCGCCGCTCGTCGCGGGAGCAGCGGCGTGGATCTGGACCGCTCGCCCCGAGCTCGCGGCGGGTCAGGTCGCGGAGATTCTCCGCCGCTCCGCCCGAGACCTCGGCGCGCCGGGCCGCGACTCGGCCGCCGGCTTCGGGATGCTGAACGTCGCGGCCGCACTCGCCCTTGCCTCGCCGATCCGTGACCCGTCCGAGCCGAACGACGACATCGACGAGGTCGATCCGAACGGTGACCGCTACCTCTCGAAGGCTCCGCCGCTGACGACCGCGTCGCGCCTCGCAGCGAGGATCTCGGGACGCATCGACACGTACGAGGATCCGCGAGACGTCTTCCGTGTGTGGCTGCCGGCTGGACGCAGCGTGACCGCGACGCTCCGCTCCGGCACGGACGGCAGCCTGGCGCTCTACTCGGCCGCCGCGACGTCGGTCACCGGCCGCTTCGCGACCAACCGCCTGGCGAACGCGGCCACGAAGGGCACCGTGGAGCGTCTGACGCTACCGGAACAAAGCTCGTGGCCGGTGGGCGTATCTCGTGGCGAAGCTCCCGTCGGGCACGCTCGACGCGACGTACAGCCTCACGCTCGCCGCTCGGCGCTGACGCGCTCGACGACCACGGCCGCGTGGTCGACCGGCCGCGCGAGCTCCACGTCGGGCTTCCGCACGCGAACGCGGACCCGGGCGAGCGCGAAGCGGTCGAGCAGCGCGTCGGCGAGCGCGCTCGCGAGCGCTTCGAGGAGGTGGTAGGCGCGGGCGTCGGAGACCTCGACGACGGTCGCCACGACGTCGCGGTAGTCGACCGCATCCTCGATCCGGTCGGTCTCGGCCGCCGTCGTCTCCGTGACGTCGAGGTCCAGGTCGACGAGGAAGCGTTGGCCCTCCTGCCGCTCGTGCTCGAGCACGCCGTGGTAGCCGCGAAACTCGATGCCGTGCAGCTCGATCGTCATCCCCCGACCCTACCCCGCTCCACGGCCGCCGCCACCGCGAGCGCCTCGACGTGCGCCCGGACGTCGTGCACGCGGAAGAGCGTCGCGCCACGAGCGAAGGCCGCGACAGCGGCGCCGATCGACGCCGCGTCCGACCCGACCCTCGCGTCCGCCTCGCCCACGACCGTTGCGAGGGTCGACTTCCGCGAGAGCCCCACGAGCACCGGGCGGCCGAGTGCGACGATCCGGTCGAGCCGGCGGACGAGCTCGAGATTCTGGTCGGGTGTCTTGCCGAAGCCGATTCCCGGATCGACGCAGATGCAGCTCCTCGGCGATGCCCTGCGGCGACCGCGTCGCCGACGCGGTCGCCGAGGAACGCCGTGACCTCGTCGACGACGTCCTCGTACCTCGGCGCGTCCTGCATCGTCGCCGGGTCGCCCTGCATGTGCATGAGGCAGATGCCGACGCCCGCGTCCGCGACGACCGCCGCGAGCTCCGGGTCGCGGCGGAGCGCCGTCACGTCGTTCACCATCGTCGCTCCGAGTGCGATCGCCCGGCGCGCCACCTCGGCGCGGGAGGTGTCGACCGAGACCCGGCACCCCACGAGGAGCTCGAGCACGGGCACGACCCGCCTCAGCTCTTCCTCCTCGCTCACCGGCTCCGCTCCGGGGCGGGTCGACTCGCCACCGACGTCGACGAGCGCCGCCCCGTCGGCGAGCATCTGCCGGGCCGCGTCTGCGGCCGCCTCCGGCGAGGCGTACGATCCTCCGTCCGAGAAGCTGTCGGGCGTGACGTTGACGATCCCCACCACCGCCGGCCGCGGCCAACGTTCCTCGTTCGCCGGTCGTCTCATCGTGCATGGACGCTAACGCGCCGCGGCGGGGCGGGCCGGTCCGGCGTGCCGTCGCGGTAGGCGGCGCGGTCGTCGCGCTCGTCACCGTTGTCGCGATCGCCTCGGGCGGCGGGTTGCCCGGGGGCGGGATCGCCGAGCGACGCCCGTCCGAAGGGCTCCGCGACGTCACGTTCAGCCTCTTTCTCGTGGTGATGGCGATCGGAGCCGTCGTCGTGCCGGTCATGCTCTCGTTCTTCGGGCGCTACGACGCGGCGCGGCCCGACTCGAGGCGCCCGAGCGCGGCCAAGTCCATCGCGACGTTCCTCGTCTCGATCGTGTTGATCGGGCTCATCGTCCGAGCGATCACGAGCAGCCAGGGCGAGCGGCGAAGCCCGCTGCTCGACGGCAGGGCTCCTGACGGCGGCGGCGCCGACGGAGCGACGGGCGGCTACGAGCCGGAGTTCGCCGTCTGGCCGGTGGCCGGGATCGTGCTGCTGGCGGCGATCGCCCTCACGGCCTGGTGGCTGGCCGTGCGTGGCAGGCGCTCCGTGCTGGGCCCGCTCGACCCGACGCCGCGCGAGGCGCTCGCCGACGTCCTCGCGGCGACGCTCGACGACCTCCGCGCCGAGCAGGATCCGCGGCGCGCCGTGATCGGCGCCTACGCGCGCATGGAGCGTTCCCTCGCGGCGGCGGGGCTGCCGCGAGGCGATGCGGAGGCACCCGAGGAGTACCTCGAGCGGGTGCTCGCGGCGGCGGCCGTCTCGCAGCGTGCCGCGGGCCGGCTGACGGCCCTCTTCGCCTGGGCGCGCTTCTCAGGGCACGATGTGCGACCGGAGATGAAGGAAGAGGCGATCGAGACGCTCGTGGCGCTGCAGGACGAGCTCGCAGCGGCGGAGGCCGCGCGTGAGGCCGAGCTCGTGGGAGCCCCCGCGTGAGGTCGACCTGGACGCTCGCGACCCTGGTCGGAGTCTCGGTCGGGGCGGGCGTCCTCCTCCTCGTCCTGCCCGGGCGGGCGGCGATCGTCGCGCACCTGTGGCTCGTGGTCGTGTTGGCCATCGCGCTCGGCGTCGCCCTCGACCGGCTCGCCCGGGCCGTCCCGCGGCGGGCCTCCAGGTTCGACGCCGCGTTCGTCCAGGCCGCACCCGGGCGTGCCCGTCCGGCATCTCTCGAGCGCGTCGAGCGCGAGCTCACGCTCTCGACCGGAACGGCGTTCGACGTGCACTTCCGCCTGCGGCCGCTGCTGCGCTCGATCGCGTCCGACGCACTCCTCCGGCGCGGCGTCGATCTCGACCGGACGCCGGAGCGCGCCGAGGCGCTCCTCGGGCCAGACGCCTGGGAGCTCGTGCGGCCGGACCGTCCCGCTCCCCGAGATCGCGCCGCGCGCGGCGTTCCCCTCGACTCCGTCGAGCGAGCCGTTGCCGGCCTGGAGCGGCTCGCGTGGAGCTGAGCGAGCTCCGCGAGCACGCAGGCGCCGTCCTCGACGAGATCGAGCGTGCCGTCGTCGGCAAGCGCGAGCGCCTCGAGCTCGTCCTCGCGGGCCTGCTCGCCGACGGGCACGTGCTGCTCGAGGACGTGCCCGGGCTCGCGAAGACGCTGACCGCCCGGTCGTTCGCCACCGTCACGGGGCTCCGCTTCGCGCGCGTGCAGTTCACCCCGGACCTGCTCCCTGCGGACGTCACCGGGTCGTCGATCTGGAACCAGCGCGACGCGACCTTCGAGTTCCGTCCCGGTCCCGTCTTCGCGAACGTCCTCCTCGCCGACGAGATCAACCG
Organism: uncultured Actinomycetes bacterium; assembly: GCA_963791895.1. Lineage (GTDB taxonomy): Bacteria > Actinomycetota > Thermoleophilia > Gaiellales > Gaiellaceae > Gaiella. The sequence goes on along the minus strand of CAWBTY010000013.1, from coordinate 307,983 downwards.
GGCTCCGCCGAAGACCCAGGCGGCGCTGCTCGAGGCGATGCAGGAGCGGCAGGTCTCGATCGACGGGACGACGCACGCGCTCGAGCCGCCGTTCCTCGTCCTCGCGACGCAGAACCCGATCGAGTACGAGGGCACCTACCCGCTCCCCGAAGCGCAGCTCGACCGGTTCGTGCTGCGCACGGGCTTCGGCTACCCCTCGTCGGACGACGAGTGGGAGCTCCTCGCGCGGAGGCTCGACCGCCAGGTCGACGAGGTCGAGCTGCGCCAGGTCGTCGACCGGTCGATCCTCCTCGAGATGCAGCGCGCGGTCGAGGAGGTGCACGTCGACGAGAGCGTCGGGCGCTACGTCGTGGAGCTCGTCACGGCGACCCGAGAGAGCCGGAGCGTCTCGGTCGGCTCGAGCCCGCGCGGCTCGCTGGCGCTCCTCAAGCTCTCGCGCTGCCGCGCCGCGCTCGACGGCAGGGACTTCGTGACACCGGACGACGTGAAGGGCGTCGCCGTGCCGGCGCTCGCCCATCGCCTCGTGCTCCGCCCGGAGCTGTGGGTGCAGCGGCGGACGGGCGAGGACGTCGTGCGTGAGCTTCTCGACGAGGTTCCGACGCCGGCGACCGAGAGCACCGGCACCCCCGCCGGGTGACGCGGTCGGCCGACGCGCGGCTCGGCGCCTACGCGGCGCTCGCTGCGGTCGGGCTCGTGGCGGCGCTCGCGCTCCGGCGTGCCGAGCTCGCGGTCGCGGCGGCCCCGTTCGCGCTCCTCGTGGCGCTCGGCGTGCGTGCGACCGCGCCGGAGCTCCGCGCCTGGTTCGACCTCGACCGGGAACGCGCGCTCGAGGGCGACGAGCTCGCGGGGACGCTCACCGTCCGCTCGCCGACCGGCGTCGACCGCCTCGAGCTCGGCCTCGTCCTGCCGCGCGAGCTCGAGGTCGCGGAGGGAACGAACCCGGTCGCGCTCCGACTCGCGCCGGGGGAGGAGCGCGAGCTGCCGCTTCGCCTCCGTTGCCGGCGCTGGGCGTCGCTCGACGTCGGCGACCTCCGCCTGCGCGCGCGAGATCGCCTCGGGCTCGTCCGCTTCGAGGGACGGATCGACCGCCGCCGGCCGCTCAAGATCTACCCGACGCCGGAGCGGCTCCGCGAGGTCCTCTCTCCCGCGCACACGCAGGCCGCGACGGGGAGCGAGGTCGCCCGTCTGCGCGCCGAGGGCCTCGAGTTCGCCGACACCCGCCCGTTCGTGACGGGCGACCTCGTCCGCTCGGTCAACTGGCGCGCGACCGCCCGCCGGGGCAGCCTCGTGGTGAACGAGCGCCATCCGGAGCGCAACACCGACGTCGTCGTCTTCCTCGACAGCTTCGCCGAGGCGCGAGGGAGCGGCGAGGGCACGCTCGAGCATGCGGTTCGCGTCGCGGCCACCCTCGCGAGCCGCTTCCTCCAGCGCCGCGACCGCGTCGGGCTCGTCACGTTCGGCGGAGTGCTGCGCTGGCTCGAGCCGGGGAGCGGCCTCGTCCAGCAGTACCGGCTCGTCGACGCGCTCCTCGAGACGGGAGTCGAGTTCAGCTACGCCTGGAAGGACGTGAACGTGATCCCGGCGAGGACGTTGCCCCCGCGGGCCCTCGTCCTCGCCGTCACCCCCCTCCTCGACGAGCGCTCGGTGGCGGCACTCGTCGACCTGCGCGGGCGCGGCCACGACCTCGTCGTCCTCGAGCTCTCACCCGAGCCGTACGTCGAGCCCGGCGCCGACGCGAGCGACCTCCTGGCGCTTCGCCTCTGGAAGCTCCAGCGCGGGGAGCTGCGCTCGCGCTTCGAGCGGCTCGGAGTCGCCGTCTCGACGCTCGAGCCCGAGACCTCGCTCGAGGAGGCTCTCGAGGAGGTGAGGGCATACCGGCGTCACGCCCGCCTCGCGCTGCGGTAGGGGCAGGCGCCACCGCCGTCGCGGTGTCGCTGGGCCTCGCGATGTGGCTCACGCTCGCGGCGAGTGACTCGGCCGCGCTGCCGGTGCTCGCCGTGGGCCTGCTCGGCGCGCTCGGCACCGCCATCGCGCTCTGGCAAGCCGTCGTGCTCGGGCCGGCGCTCGTCGCCTCGGCGGGCGCCTACGCCGTTCTGCTCGCGCTCGACGATCCTCCGCTCGACGCGCGGGCGGCAGGCGTCGCGGCCTGCCTGCTCGTGTGCGGCGAGCTCGTCGGCTGGGCGCGTGAGCTCGCGACGCCGACGAGAGACGAGCCGGGCAACGCCTGGCGCCGCCCGGTCTGGATCGCCGGAGCGGGGATCGGCGCCCTCGGCCTCGTCACGGTGCTCCTCGCGGTCGTCGACCTCGCCCGGGTCGAGGGCCTGGCAATCGAGGCGATCGGCGCCGTGGCCGCGCTGACGGCGCTCGTCGCCGTCGTCCGGCTCGCCCGGACGCCGGCGGAGGAGCGCTCGTGACTACGACGCGGCGGGATCCGGCGGCGGCTGCATCGCCGCGCCGGGGAGGGGCCGCGGCGAGGGACGCAGGGCCGGCTTCTTCTCCGGCTCCGGGGCCTCCTCGGGCTCCGTCTGCTTCGGCTCCTCGGCGAAGACGGACTGCTCGTCCTCTCCGGCCAGGAGCCGCTCGAACTGATCCTTGTCGATCGTCTCGCGCTCGATCAGGAGCGCCGAGAGCCGGTGCAGCTCCTCCATGTGACCGCGCAGCACGGTGCGGGCCTTCTCGTGCGCCTCCTCGATCGTGCGGCGGATCTCGTCGTCGATCTCCTTCGCGATCTCGTCGGAGTAGTCGGGCTCGGCGCCCATCTCGCGTCCGAGGAACGGCATGTCGTGGTTGCGCCCGAGGACCCGCGGGCCGAGCTTCTCGCTCATCCCGAAGCGCATGATCATCTGCTTGGCGGTCGAGGTGATCCGCTCGATGTCGTTGGCCGCGCCGGTCGTGACCTCGTTGAAGACGAGCTCCTCGGCCGCGCGACCACCGAGCGTCATCGCCATCTGATCCATCAGCGTGCTCTTGGTGGTCAGGTAGCGATCCTCGGACGGGAGCGAGATCGTGTACCCGAGCGCCTGGCCCCGACTGACGATCGAGATCTTGTGCACCTCGTCGGTGCCCTCGAGGTAGAAGCCGACGAGCGCGTGGCCCATCTCGTGGTACGCGGTGATCTTCCGCTCCTTCTCGGAGAAGAGCCGCGACTTCTTCTCGGGACCGGCGATCACGCGCATGATCCCTTCCTCGAGCTCGAGCTGGCCGACCGTCTTGCGCCCGCGACGAGCGGCGAGGAGCGCCGCCTCGTTGATCACGTTCTGCAGGTCGGCCCCCGTGAAGCCCGGGGTGGACGCCGCGAGCACGTCGAGGTCGATCTCCTTGTCGAGCGGCTTGCCCTTCGAGTGCACCTCGAGGATCTGCTGGCGGCCCTTGCGGTCGGGGCGGTCGACGACGATCTGCCGGTCGAAGCGGCCCGGGCGGAGGAGCGCGGGGTCGAGGATGTCGGGGCGGTTCGTCGCCGCGATGAGGATGATGTTGTCCTTCAGCTCGAAGCCGTCCATCTCGACGAGGAGCTGGTTCAGGGTCTGCTCGCGCTCGTCGTGACCGCCGCCGAGCCCGGCGCCGCGGTGGCGGCCGACGGCGTCGATCTCGTCGATGAAGATGATGCAGGGGCTCGCCTGCTTCGCCTGCTCGAACAGGTCACGCACGCGCGAGGCGCCGACGCCGACGAACATCTCGACGAAGTCCGAGCCCGAGATCGAGAAGAACGGCACGCCGGCCTCGCCGGCGGTCGCCCGCGCGAGAAGCGTCTTACCCGTGCCGGGAGGCCCGTAGAGCAGGACGCCCTTCGGGATGCGGGCGCCGAGCGCCTGGAACTTCTTCGGGTTCTCGAGGAACTCCTTGATCTCGTGGAGCTCCTCGACCGCCTCGTCCGCGCCGGCGACGTCCTTGTAGGTCACCTTCGGCGAGTCGGGCGACATCCGCTTCGCGCGGCTCTTGCCGAAGCTCATCACCTTCGAGCCGCCGCCCTGCATCTGGTTCATCAGGAAGATCCAGAAGCCGATCAGGAGCAGGAACGGGAGGAAGCCGGTGAGGAGCGCCCACCAGGTGCTCGTGCCGGTCCCCTTCGAGTCGAACTTGACGTTGTTCTCCTGCAGCACCTTCTGGTACTCGAGCTGCGACTGAGGCGACGGGTAGTTGACCTTGACCTTCTGGCCCGAGTCGAGCACGGCGGAGATCGACTGCCGGTTCGGCGAGAACGTCACCTCGCTCACGTTCCCGGCGGCCGTCTGCTCGATGAGCTCCGAGTAGGTGAGCTTGCGCCCGTCGTCGCGCCTCGGCATCAGCGTCTGGCTCGCCAGGTAGACGAGCAGGACGATCACCACGAGCGGGAAGAGCGCGCTGCGGAAGAAGCGATTCACGTTGTCGGAGGGTAGCAGCGTGCCCTGGCCGTCCCGGGGCGCGCTCCCCGCACCTTAACGGTGCGGAAACGACCTTCAAGCCCCGAAAAGCCCTGCTCGTTCAGATACCCGGGGGGATGAGATCGGGATGCAGGACGCCGATGTACGGCAGGTTGCGGTACCGCTCCGCGAAGTCGAGCCCGTAGCCGATCACGAACCGGTTCGGGATCTCGAACCCGACGTACCGCACCGGCACCTCGACCTCCCGGCGCTCGGGCTTCGTGAGAAGCGCGCAGATCTCCAGGGACGCCGGCTTGCGCGCCCCGAGCGTCCGCCGCAGATACGACAGGGTGAGCCCCGAGTCGATGATGTCCTCGACGACGAGGACGTCCCGGCCGGCGATGTTCAGCTCGAGATCCTTGAGGATCCGCACGACCCCGGAGGAGTCGGTGGCGGCGCCGTAGCTCGAGATCGCCATGAAGTCGATCTCACAGGGCACCGTCAGCTCCCGCATCAGGTCGGAGATGAAGAAGATGGCGCCCTTGAGGACGCCGACGAGGAGGAGATCGCGACCCTCGTAGTCGACCGAGATCTCCGCGCCGAGCTCGACGATCCGGTTGCGGAGCACGTCCTCTTCGATCAGGACCTCGCCGACGTCCTGGTGCACCGATGTCACGACGGCTCCCTCACGGCGCGCACGGCTCCCTCCCAGCCGGGCGCCTCCGCGATGCCCGGCACCGCGACGACCTCGCCACTCGTCGTCGCGACGAGCGGCCACGAGTCCCGCTCGCCCCGCGGCACCTTCGCGTCCACGAGCACATCCTGCACCTTCCGCCGCCGCCCCGCGAGACGATCCCCCGGCCTGCGCGAGCGGACCACGAGCCCCGTCCGGTCGCTCTCCAGCCGCCACGGGCCCCAGGTGACCGACCCCTCGAGCCGCAGCTCGTCGTAGGCGCGCACGGCACGGATCCCGCCGCCGAGATCTGCCGTCCGGGTCCCTTCGAGCGACGAGCAGAGCTCGACGAGCGAGCGCTCGAGCGCCCGCGGGAGACGGGGACGCTCGGATGCGAGCGCGAGCAGGTTCGCGCGGGCGCGGGGGTCGAGCTCCTCGAGAAGCGGCAGGAGCCGGTCGCGGACGAGGCCGCGCTTCGTGTCGGCGTTCGTCGAGTCCGTGCGCACCGGCAGAGCGTTCGCGACGCAGTAGGCCTCGGTCTCCTCGCGCCACAGCGGCAGGAGCGGGCGCACCACGTCGTCTGCCCGACGCGCTCTGATCCCACGGGTCGAGCCGCTCGAGACGAGCCGGTAGAGCACCGTCTCGACCTGGTCGGAGGCGGTGTGGCCCGTCGCGCGCAACCCGAACCGCTCGGTCGACGCGTAGCGGAGCTCCCGCAGCGCTCCTTCGGTCGTCGCCTGCGGAATGCGGACGACCTCCGCCCCGAGCACCGACGCGCAGTGCTCGGCGTCGTCATCGGCCTCGGCGCCACGAAGCCCGTGGTGGACGTGCACGGCACGCGTCCGGTAGCCGAGCGCAGCGAGCGCGTGCCACAGGCAGGTCGAGTCGGCGCCGCCCGAGACGAGGCACGTGATCTCGCCCCGCGGCGGGATCAGGTCGTTCGCGCGAACGTGCGCCTCGAGGCGCTCGAGCAGGTCCACACGGACAGTGTGCCGTGAGGCGCGGCGGCCGGGCCTGCGGCGTCTCAGCCGGGTCGCTCGGCGAAGCGCGGCGCGGTCGCCCAGACCCGCAGCGTCTCGGCGGCGACCTCGACGGCCTCGGCCTCGAGCGGGTGCGGCACGGCGTGCGGGACGGGGTCGACGCGGGCGGCGGGAAAGACGCCGTCCGCCGCGTCGAGCACGTAGCGGATCGGCAGTGAGTGTGAGACCGCGAGCACGACGTCCTCGGCGCGCCCCAGGAGCGTGTCGAGGGCGCCTGCGATCCGCTCGGCCGCCTCGGCCCTGCTCTCCCCGCCGCCCGGGCACGCGAGGTCCGGCTCGTTCGTCCACGCCCAGTCCCTGTACGCGACGAACGGACCGCCCTCGTACGACCCGACGCCGATCTCGTCCAGCCCGGGGAGGACGATCCGGGGGACGTCGCGCCCTCCCAGCGCGAGCTCGAGGGTCTCCTGCGTGCGCGCGAGGCGTGTCGCGACACCGAGGCCGACCGGCTCGTAGGCAAGCGCCTCGCGCAGCGCCAGGGCCTCCTCGACTCCCAGCTCCGAGAGGCCCTCGCCCGGCGGCGCCGAGTTGATCCGGTCGTCGGCGTTCGAGCGCGCGTGCGCGTGGCGCACGAGGAGCAGGCGCTTCACGACGCGCTCAGAGGAGCACGCTGCGGTAGTCGAGCACGTGGCGCATCCCGACGGTCTCGTACAGCCGGATCGCGGCGTCGTTCTCGGATCGGACGAAGAGACAGACCGCGGGTACGTCGGCGAGCAGCCGGACAAGGAGGTCCCGCAGCGCACGGGTCGCGTGACCGAGCCGACGCGCGGGCGGGTCCACCCAGACCTGCTGGAGCTGGATCGCGGCGGGCGTCCAGGCCGACGCCTCGGCCTTGAACAGGATCACTCCGTCCTCGATCCACACCCAGGAGCGACCCTCCTCGATCTGGACGCGCGTCCGCCAGCGAAAGCCGTTCGCGTCGCGTCGTAGGGGATCGACCCCGAGCTCCTCCTGGTGCGCTCTCGCACACGCGGGCACGAGCACGTCGAGGTCGGCCGGGGTCGCGGGCCGCAGGCCCGTGCCACCGCTCTCCGGCGGCGCGGTCGCGAGGTACACCGGCTGCCGGAGCCGGTCTTCCCGCGCACGACCCAGCCGCCGGCGAGACGCCTCCCAGAGCGCGGTCACCGCGCCCCGCTCGCCGATCAGCATGCGCGGGCCGGACCGGGCGGCGAGCTCTGAGAAGCCTTCGCACCCCGCGCCGGACGGCACGACGTTCGTGCCGAGGTGGCAGAGCGCGCCGAGCGTGCCGTCCTCGTGCTCGAGCGCGGCAAAGCGGCCCGTGCCCCGTCGTGCGACGTCCTCGAGGAACACCCGCTCGACGGCGTCCTTCGCGCAATAGGCGAGCACCTGCTCGGTCGACGGCTCGACGAGACGCGTACGCATCGCGCCGACACTCTACGAGCAAGCGTCTACGCTCCTGCCCATGCCAATCCACGTACGTGCGAACCAGGGGGACTACGCCGAAGCGTGCCTCCTGCCCGGCGACCCGCTCCGGGCCGAGTACATCGCGAAGACGTTCATGGACGACGTCGTCCAGCGGAACGCCGAGCGCGGGATGCTCGGCTACACGGGAACGTTCCAGGGCAAGCCCGTCTCCGTCCAGTCGAGCGGCATGGGATGCCCCTCCGCGGCGATCGTGATCGAGGAGCTCGTCCAACTGGGCGTGAAGACGCTCATGCGCGTCGGCACCTGCGGCGGCCTCCAGCCCGACCTCACGATGGGCGACCTGATCGTCGCGCTCTCGGCGACGCCCGCGGACTCGACGGCGACGCACTACGTCGGCGGCGAGCCGCACGCGCCGACGGCGGACTTCGGGCTCGTCCACGAGGCCGTGCACCAGGCGAAGGAGCTCGGCAAGCCCGTGCGGGTCGGCCCGATCGTCTCGAGCGACGTCTTCTACAACCCCGACGAGGGACTTGCTGGCCGCTGGTCGGATCGCGGCATCCTCGCCGTCGAGATGGAGGCTGCGATCCTCTTCACGCTCGGCGCGCTCCGCAAGATCCAGACCGGCTGCATGCTGATCGTCTCCGACGTCGTCGTCGAGGGTGAGTTCATCCGCATCACGGACGAGGAGATGCAGAACGCGGTCGATCAGATGACGGAGCTCGCGCTGGCGACGGTGACGGCCTGACCGCGTTCGACGACGGCGTCGTCTTCCTCGTCAACCCCGCGTCGGCGAACGGCTCCACCGGGCGGCGCTGGCCGGAGCTCCACCGCCGCGCCGCGGCGGCAGGGCTCGAAGGCCCCGCGCTCCTGAGCGAGCGCCGGGGCCACCTCGGAGAGCTCGCCCGCGAGGCGGCGGTCGGCGGCGCGAGGCTGCTCGTCGTGGTCGGCGGCGACGGCTCGGTCAACGAGGTGGCGAACGGCCTCGCGGGCCTCGACGACGAGCCCGAGGTCGCGGTCGTCCCTCGCGGCACGGGCTGGGACTTCGTCCGGACGTTCGGGATCCCCCGCAAGCTGGAGGATGCGGTCCGGGTCGCCCTGCAGGGCGACGTGCGGACGATCGACCTGGGCCGGGCCACCTTCACGTCGTGGGACGGGAGCGAGGACGTGTCTCTCTTCGCGAACGTCGCGAGCGCGGGGATGAGCGGTGCGATCGCCCAGCGCGCCAACGCGACGAGCAAGGTGCTCGGTGGCAAGGCGTCGTACCTCTGGGCGACGCTGGCGGTCTTCGCGCGCTGGACGGCGACCGACCTCGAGGTCACGGTCGACGACGAGCGGCGCTCCGGGCGGATGTTCGACGTGGTGGTCGCGAACGGCCGCTACTTCGGCGGCGGGATGGAGATCTGCCCCGACGCGCGCCCTGACGACGGCCTGTTCGACGTGCTCACGATCGGCGACGTGACGAAGCGCGACTTCGCGACGACCATGCCGAAGATCTACCGGGGCACGCACCTGCCCCACCCGAAGGCGGAGCTCCTCCGCGGGTCGACCGTGACCCTCTCGAGCTCGAGCGCCATCCCGCTCGAGCTCGACGGCGAGCAGCCCGGCACGACCCCGGTGCGCTTCGACGTGGTGCCGCGGGCGCTCAGGCTTCGCGTGCCGTAGCGCTGCCTTCCGAGACAGGCTTGCGCTGCGGCCGCTCGGCGGTCGGCTTCTGCGCGCGCCGGAGCGCCGCGACCTCCTTCTCGAGCTTCACCACGCGCTTCTCGAGCACGTCGATTCCGCGCACGCGCCTCGACAGGTCCTCGACCCGTTCCTTCAGATCGTTGAACCCGTTCAATGCACGGGTGCCGCCCGGGAGTTCGGCCAGCCGCTGGATCACCTCCTCGCCCTTCTCGGCGAGTCGCGTGAGCACGTCGTTCTCGGTCGTCTCCTTCTTGGTCGCCATGACGTCAGTCATACCACGGTTCTCAGGTGCGGATGCGCACCGGCGTCCCCTCCGGGATCTCGTGGATCAACCGCTCGAGCACGTCGTTCGCGATCCGCAGGCAGCCGTTCGAGGCGGCGAAGCCGATGCTCTCGGGCAGGTTCGTGCCGTGGATCGCGATCGGACCGCCCTGCGCCCAGCCGGTGAGCACGGGCGAGAACGCCGAGATGCCGATCCCACCCGGCCCGAACGGCCCCGACGGATCGGAGGTGAGCAACCGCTGGTTGACGTAGAAGCTTCCCGTCGGCGTCGGCGTCTCGGGCTTACCGATGGCCGTGCGCGTGCGCACGAGCTCCTCGCCGCCCTTGAAGACCGTCACCACACGGTCGGAGAGGTCGACCACGATGCGGTAGTCGACCGAGTAGCGACGCGCGGCCTCGGCACGGATCCAGCCGCGGATCCCGTTCGGGCGGATCGGGAGCTGCACGCGGTACCAGGCGGGTCTGCAGTCCAGCCCGAGCCGCGTGCGGAGGACCTGGAAGGTCGTGGGCACCCCGTTCGCGTTCCGCAGCCCGAACGCCGCGATCACGGGCCCACCGGGCGAGCGGTGGGCCGTCGTCGCTCGGCGCAGCACGGCGGCCACGCCGTTCACCGCGACGCCCCACGAGCGGGCGGTCGCGAGACAGCGCGTCGCGGGTGTGGGCTCGGAAGCCGGCGGCGGAGGTGCCGCCGCGGCGGCGCTCGGCGGACTCGGAGCAGGCTCGGTCGGGCGAGCCTCGGGTGGCCCGGGCGGCGTCCTGCTCTCCGGCTCGCCGCCGCAGCCCCCGAGCAGCATTCCGGTGACGAGCAGCACCAGGATCGTCCTCCCCACGCGTCTCATGATGCCGCACCTCGGCGCGGATCGATACCCTCGCGCAGCCGCTCGGCGACCTCGCCGAGCACGACGCCGGCCCGATCGCGCACGACGAGCGCCGCCCGGTCGTCGAACGGTGTCGGCGATTCGTTCACGATCGCGAGCGCGCCGCCCGCCCGCACCGTCTCGGCAGGCAGGCCGGCGACAGGCCACACCTCGAGCGACGACCCGACGACGATCAGCAATCCCGTCTCACCGGCCAGCTGCTCCGCCGCCGAGAACGCGTCGACGGGCAGGAGCTCGCCGAACATCACGACCCCGGGCTTGAGGATGGCGCCGCACACGCACGTCGGGGCCTCGCGCTCGACGAGCTGGGCGAGGACGGCTTCGAGCGTCTCGATGCGGCCGCATTCCAGGCACGCGAAGCGTGCGATCGAGCCGTGCAGCTCGACGACACGGTCGCTCCCGGCTCGGGTGTGGAGCGTGTCGATGTTCTGCGTCAGCACCGCGCCGACGTGCCCCGAGCGCTCGAGCTCGGCGAGCGCCGCGTGCCCTGCATTCGGCTGAGCGGCGAGGAGCCCTTCGATCCGAGGGCCGTACCAGCGCCAGACGCGCAGCGGATCGCGGCGGAACGCGTCGATCGAGGCGACCTCGAACGGATCGACCTCGGCCCAGATCCCCGATGCCGAGCGGAAGTCGGGAATGCCGCTCTCGGTGCTCATGCCCGCACCGGTGAGCACGACCGCGGGGCCGCGCTCGGCGATCAGCGCCACCAGGTCGTGCGCGGTTCCGATGCGCGTCACTGCACCGCGAGATATATCTCGCCCACGTGGACGGCTTTGCGTTCTCCCACGAGGTTCGCGTCCGCTTCGCCGAGACGGACGCGCAGGGCATCGCGCACCACGCGTCGTTCGTGGTCTGGCTCGAGGTCGCGCGCGTCGCCTACCTGCGGGCCTTCGCAGGCGGATACCAGGCGATCAGGGACCGGGGAGTCGAGGCGCTCACGACGGCCGTCCACCTCGAGTACGAGCGCGCCGCGACGTTCGACGAGGTGCTCACGGTCTGGGTGCGCTGCACCGACATCCGCGGCGCGCGCTTCCGCTACGAGTACGTCGTCTCGCGCGACGAGCTGCCCGTCGCGCGCGGCTGGACGTCGCATGCGACGGTCGACGCGGTCACGCGGCGTCCGATCCGGGTTCCCGAGTGGTTCGTCGCGGACGTGCTCAGGGCTGAGTCGTCGCCGGCGGCGCCGTCTCCGGCTCCGTCTCCACCGGAGGCGTGAGCGCGGCAGCGCCCTTGGCACCGGTCTTCGGCCTGGCCGGAGCCGGCTTCGGCCGGGGCTTCGTCCCGAGCCGGACGACCGTGGGCTCGGCAACGTAGTAGGACCGCCACGTCGTGTCGTACATCAGGGTGCCGTCCGCCGCGTACACGCGGCGCGTGACTGCGGTCGAGCGCGGCGGAGCGCCGAACTGCTCGACGACCTTCTGGCCCTTGAAGAGCGCCGGGTCGTCGATGCGCTTCCAGGGCACCTTGCCGTCGACCTCGAGCGGTGCCGTCTCCGTCTCGACCCGGCGTCCCTGAGGCGCGCCGTAGAGGTTGACGGTCAACGAGCCCGCTCCGACGAAGGTGCGCAGCAGCAGCCAGCGGTCGGTGTCGTTCGTGAACACGAGATCGAGATCCGGGTAGTTCACGGTCGCGTCGCGGCCGAGCGGGTAGTGGTCGATGTAGAGCGCGTGGTTCGTCCGGCGATCGATCGAGAGCCCTGCCTCGAAGGCGGCGTTGAAGACGGTCGTCGAGACCTGACAGACCCCGCCGCCGATCCCGTTCTGGAGCTCGCCGTTGATGATCACCGGTGCCTCCTCGAAGCCCTTCGCCTCGTTCCGCTCGCCCGTCGTGGCGTTGAACGAGAACTGCGCGCCGGGCGCGACGAGGGCGCCGTCGATCAGCTCTGCGACGAGCCCGACGTTGTGGAGACGGCCGGGAGTCCCGCCGTAGGTCGTCGTGTACGAGCCGACGATGCCGGTGATGCCCATTGCCTTGGCCTCGGCCGTGGAGCGCTCGGGCTGGGCGGTGGCCACGACGAGCGCGGCCGTTCGGCTCGTCCGGGAGAGCGCGGCCCGCTCGACCGCCTTGCGCGAGGCCTCGAGGTCGAGCTCACGGCCCGGGCGGGCCGGAATGACGTCGATCCCGCCCGGCACGACCCCGAAGGTCGCATCGCGCGGCGTGCGACCGATCGAGCGCGCGAGCGAGCCGAGCCAGCGATCCGCCTTCTGGCCGGCGATGGCAACCTGGGTCTCGCCACCGCTCGGCAGCCGGAGCAGCTCGGCGACCTTCCAGCGGGCGAGCCGGAAACGAGTCGGGCCCGCGATGAGCGTCACCGGCCCCGACAGGGCCGTGCGGGCGGCGACCACCGCGTCCCCGAGCTGGGCCCGGGTCACGCGAGGCCGGGATTCGAGCAACGGCAGTCGCACCGTGCCACGACGCTCGAGCTCGGCGAGCGCGCTCACGACGATCGCACCCGCACGGGCGCGATCGAGTCGTAGGCCTGTGCGAGCCGGTGCGATGGCAACGCGCAGGCCGCGTCGCCGGACCGCGGCGTCGACGGCCGGGCGGTCGACCGCCGCCGCGATCCGCGCGACCGTGTAGCGGAGGACCGACGGATAGACGTCGACCCGCGGCTCGACGTCGGCGCCGAAGAGCTTGGTCTGGATCCGCCGGATCCCCCGAACCGGCGCGAAGCCGTCGCTCTGGGCGGCGGCGGTGCGGACTGCGCCCTCCCAGTCGGGCCTGACGCCGAGCTGAGACGCGGTGAGCCTGAACGTGCGGCCGCCTGCGACGAACTGCACGGGCTCGCGCTGGAGCGCAGCCGAGCGCCGCTCGAGCGCCTCCGTCGCCTCGCCGAGCTCGAGCCCGCCGACGTCCGCGCCGGCGATCGTCGTCCCTGCGGCGAGGCGCGCCGGAGACCCGGCGACGATCGTCAGCGTGACCCCCGCGAGCAGCACGATCACGCCGACCGCGAGGACGACACGACGCACCGCGAGGCGGGTGGAGCGTCGGCGGCGCGCCATTCCCGAAACGCTCGACGCGCCGGAAGACACGGCCGGAACTGTAGCCGCGATCAGGTCGGGGAAACCATGTTTCCCCCGACCGGCCCCTTCTTCTGCGTCGCGTTCGGATCAGCCGCCCTTGGCCTCCCGGCCGGCAAAGCCGGCCTCCGGCCGCGAGCCGACGCGACGAGCAAGCCGTCTCAGAACACGAAGAGCTCGACGCCACCCGAGACGTTGAGCGCAATACCGGTGATGTACCCGGCGAGATCGGAGCAGAGGAACGCGATCGCGTTCGCGACGTCCTGCGGCTCGCCGGGGCGCTTGAAGACGGTCCGGCTCGCGATCCGCTCGTTCATCGCCGCGTTCGCCATGTGGAACGCCTCCGTCCCGATGATCCCCGGCACGATCGCGTTGCAGGTGATGCCGTGCCGGCCGCCCTCCATCGCGAGGGTCTTCGTGAGGCCGAGGACACCGGCCTTCGTGGTCGAGTAGCTCGCCTGCCCGAAGCCACCGAGCGTGCCCGCGACCGACGCCATGTTCACGATCCGTCCCCAGCCGCGCTCGCGCATGTGCGGCCAGACCGCCTGCGCGCAGTTGAACGCACCCGTGAGGTTGACGCGGAGGTCGCGCTCCCAGAGCTCGGGCCGCTGCTCGTGGAACTGCGCGGCGTGATCGAGGGTGCCCGCGTTGTTGACGAGGATGTCCACGGAGCCGAGCTCCTCGACGACACGCGTCACGGCGGCGTCGACCTCGCCGCGATCCGTGACGTCGCAGCGCACGGAGAGCGCGCGTCGCCCCAGCGAGTGGATCTCCTCGACCGTCGACTCGGTGTGCACCATCCCCTGGGCGACCGCAGCCTGTGCGAGCGCGCCGTAGTCCGCGGCGGCGCTCGTGTCCGACTCGACGAGGATGTCGGCGATCACGACGTCGGCCCCGGCGCGCGCGAGGGTCAGCGCATCCGTCGCGTCCGAGGCCGCGCGAGCCGCCGGTGACGAGCGCGACGCGGCCCGTGAGGTCGATCTCGAGCGCCATCGAGCGATCCTATGCCGTCGCGTCGACCGTGCGACCAGGCCGCAGGTAGAACAGGCGGCGTGGAGCGCATCGAGGCTCGACGAGCGCCGGCGCGACGGCTTGCGCTTCGGCACCGGCTCGCCCCGGAGAGCCGCGCGGCATCCCGCTCGACGCCGCGAGGGCGGTCGTCGCCCTTCACTCGACCGGACCCGATGACCGTCTTCCTCTCGACCTGGGCACGGACGAGCGACTTCGAGGCCGCCAACCTGGAGCAAGCTCTCTACGACGAGCGGACGCTCGTCCGCATGCTGGGCATGCGGCGGACGCTGTGGGTCGTCCCGCGCGATCTCGTCGACGGTCGTCGCCGCAGCGTGCACGCGGACGATCGCCGCGCGGGAGCGGAAACGTCTCGAGGGATTCGTCGACGCAGAGCGGCGTCTCGAACGATCCCGGCCGCTGGCTCGACGAGGCCGCCGCAGTGGCGCTTCGAGGCGCTCGAGGCGCGGGGCGAGGCGTTCACCACCGACCTCACGCGAGCCGACCCGCTGCTCGCGACGAAGCTCCGGCTCGGGCGCGGGGACTCGCTGGGAGGTCGAGCGTGAGCGCCGGGTCGCGCATCCTTCCCCTCCTCGCAGCGGAAGGCGCACTCGTCCGCGGTCGTCCGCGAGCGTCGTGGACGAACGGCCAGTACCGCTGGCTGCTCGCGAGCGACTGGCTCGGGGCGGTGCGAGTCGGTCGAGCCTGCCGCCGCGCGGGTCGAGCTCCTCCGCCGCTGGCTGCATGCGTTCGGCCCGGCGACCGAGACCGACATCCGCTGGTGGACGGGCTGGACTGCGCGCGAGGCGCGGGCTGCGCTTGCCGTCGTCCCGCACGTCGAGGTCGACCTCGACGGTGCGCACCGGCGTCGTGCTCGCACGACGACCTCGAGCCGACGTCGCGGCCGCGAGCCGTGGGCCGCGCTGCTGCCGACGCTCGATCCGACGACGATGGGCTGGAAGGAGCGCGACTGGTACCTCGGGCCGCACGAGCAGGTGCTGTTCGACTCGAACGGCAACGCCGGGCCGACCGTCTGGTGGGACGGCCGCGTCGTCGGCGGCTGGTCGCAACGCCGCGACGGCGAGGTCGTCTTCGAGCTGCTCGAGGACGTCGGAGCCGACGCCGTGCGTGCGGTCGAGACAGAGGCGGAGCGCCTCCACGCCTGGCTCGGCGACGTCAGGCTCTCGCCGGGCTTCCTGCCGCCGTTCCAGCGCGCGCTCGCGCAGTAGCCGAAGCGCAGGTGTCTGACTGAAGTCAGACACCGGTTCCACGGCAACGACGCAGGTTTCAAGCCGCAGGATCCGGCTTCTGCCGGATCCTGCCTGGCGAGCTAACCCAGGAAGATCTCCTTGGCGATCACGAGGCGCTGGATCTGCGAGGTGCCCTCGTAGATCTGGAAGAGCTTCGCGTCGCGCATCAGCTTCTCGACCGGGTACTCCTTCATGTAGCCGTAGCCGCCGAAGACCTGCACGGCGTCGGTCGTCACCTTCATCGCCGTGTCCGCCGCGAACCGCTTCGCGAACGACGAGTACTTCGTCGCCTTGCGGCCCCAGCCCTGGTCGATCATCCACGCCGCCTGCCACGTGAGCAGGCGCGCTGCCTCGATCTCGGTCGCCATGTCGGCGACGAGGAACGAGACACCCTGGTTCATCGCGATCGGCATCCCGAACTGGACGCGCTCCTTGGCGTAGTCGATCGAGAGCTCGTACGCGGCCTGCGCGACGCCGACCGCTCCGACGGCGGTGCCGGGGCGCGTGAAATCGAGCGTCTGCATCGCGATCTTGAAGCCGTCGCCCTCGCCTCCGAGCCGGTTCGCCTCGGGCACGACGACGTCCTGGAAGGCCACCGCCGACGTGTCGGTGGCCCGCTGGCCCATCTTGTCGAGGTGCTTCTCGATCGTGACGCCGTCGGCGTCCATCGGGATCACGAAGGCCGTAAGGCCCTTGTGCCCCTTCGACTTGTCGGTCGACGCGAAGCAGACCATCCACGAGGCCTGGCCGGCGTTCGTGATGAACATCTTCGAGCCGTTGACGACGTACTCCTCGCCGCGTCGCACCGCGGTGGTCTGGATCCCCGAGACGTCCGAGCCGGCGCCGGGCTCGGAGAGGCCGAAGCAGCCGAGGATCGGCTCGTCGACCAGCGGCGCGAGCCACTCGCGCTTCTGCTCGTCGGTCCCGGCGATCAGGATCGGCCCGGCCCCGAGCCCGTTGGCGAGGATCGACGTCCCGATCCCCGAGCAACCCCAGTTCAGCTCCTCGCCGACGAGCATCCCGTCGAATGCCGAGAGCTCCGGTCCGCCGAGCGCCTCGGGCAGGTGGAGGTTCATCAGGCCGAGCTCGTGCGCCTTGGCGACGATCGCCGCCGGATGGGTCTGGTCGACGTCGTGCTCGGCCGCCGCGGGCCGGATCTCCTTCTCGGCGAAGTCGCGCGCGAGCGCGCGGAGCTCCCTCTGCTCGTCTGTGAGCGCGAACGAGACTCCGCTCGCGAAGCCCTTGCTCCATGGTCGCCATGTGACGGCTCCTGCGACTCGATTGACTAGTCAGTCAATGTAGCTCGCACGGTGGGGAGGAGCAACCGCTCCCTCTACAATCATGCCTCGACCCGACCGGAGGTTCCCATCGTGGCCACGACGACCGCAGCGCCGCCGCCCTCGACCCGCTCGACTTCCTCGCGCTCGATGCGCTCCTCGACGACGAGGAGCGGGCGATCCGCGACACCGTGCGCCAGTTCGTCCGCGAGCACGTGCTGCCGGACGTCGGCGACTGGTTCGAGCAGGGGATCCTTCCGCGCGAGATCGTGCAGGAGCTCGCGAAGCTCGGGCTGTTCGGGATGCACCTCGAGGGATACGGCCTGCCCGGCGCGAGCTCCGTCGCGTACGGCCTCGTGTGCCTCGAGCTCGAGGCGGGCGACTCGGGCGTCCGCAGCGCCGTCTCCGTGCAGGGCTCGCTGGCGATGTACGCCATCTGGCGCTGGGGCTCCGAGGAGCAGAAGGAGCGCTGGCTGCCGGCCATGCATCGCGGCGAGGCGATCGGCTGCTTCGGGCTGACGGAGCCCGATGCGGGCTCCGACCCGGGGACGATGCGGACGCACGCGAAGCGCGACGGCTCCGACTGGATCCTGAACGGCGCGAAGATGTGGATCACGAACGGCTCGATCTCGGACGTCGCCGTCGTCTGGGCGCGCACGGAGGACGGCGAGATCCGGGGCTTCCTCGTCGAGCGGGGAACGCCCGGCTTCTCGGCGCCCGACATCCACAAGAAGCTCTCGCTCCGCGCCTCGGTCACGTCGGAGCTCGTGCTCCAGGACGTGCGGGTCCCTGGCGACGCCATGTTCCCGGAGGTGTCGAGCCTCCGCGGACCGCTCTCGTGCCTCAACGAGGCCCGCTACGGGATCGTCTGGGGCGCCGTGGGCGCCGCCCGGGCCTGCTTCGAGTCCGCGCTCTCGTACGCGAAGGAGCGGATCGTCTTCGGCAAGCCGATCTCCGCCTACCAGCTGACCCAGCAGAAGCTCGCCGAGATGGCGCTCGAGGTGAACCGCGGGTCGCTCGTCGCGCTCCACATCGGCCGCATGAAGGATCAGGGCACGCTGCGCCCCGAGCACGTGAGCCTGGGAAAGATGGGGAACGTACGCGGCGCGCTCGAGGTCTGCCGCTCCGCCCGGACGATCCTCGGTGGCAACGGGATCACGCTCGAGTATCCCGTGATCCGTCACATGAACAACCTCGAATCGGTGCTCACCTACGAGGGAACGCACGAGGTGCACACGCTCGTCGTCGGCCAGGCGCTCACCGGCGACAACGCCTTCGGGCGCAGCTAGAACCCCGGCGCGGCGCGCGATGACCGAGATGCGCCTCTACGACCTGCGGGTCACCGTCGAGCGGATCGAGGGCCGCTCGGTGTGCGGGCTCGAGGTCGGCGACTGGTTCGAGGTCACGGAGTCGAGCCGGGTGCGCATCCCCGACGGGCGCCACTTCTGCCTCTACGCGATCCAGGCGGTGCTCCCGCTGCTGCCGGCGAAGATGCGCCGGCTGCCCGACGAGGACTGGCTCGAGCAGGACAGTCTCGTGTGCTGCCCCGATCCCGACGAGCGCCTCGTGATGCGGATCGAGCGGATCCGCGAGCGCACGCTCCGCACCGAGGACCTGACGTAGCAGCGCGGGGCGAGCTCGGCCTCGGCCTTCTCGGCGAGCACTCGCCCGAGGACTACGAGGCGATCGCGCGGCAGGCCGAGGCGGCCGGCATCGACGTCCTCACCGTCTTCCACGACCTGCGCTACCAGCCGGCGATCGGGCCGCTCCTCCTCATGGCCCGCGTCACCGAGCGCGTCCGCCTCGGGCCGGCCGCGCTCAACCCGTTCACGCTGCACCCGTACGAGATCGCCGGGCAGATCGCCTTTCTCGACGCGGTCTCCGGCGGGCGGGCCTACCTCGGTCTCGCCAAGGGCGCGTGGCTCGAGCGGCTGGCGCTCGAGGAGGAGCGGCCGCTGCGTGCACTGCGCGAGGCGGTTGCGGTGATCCAGGCGTTGCTCGGCGGCGACGAGCGCGGCGTGGACGGCGAGCGCTTCCGCCTCGAGGCGGGCACGACGCTCGCCTACCCGCGCGTCCGCGAGTCCGTCCCGCTCCTGATCGGAACGTGGGGCCGCCGCACGGCCGCGTGGGCGGGCACGGTCGCCGACGAGGTGAAGCTGGGAGGCACCGCGAACCCCGCGCTCGTCCCGCTCGCCCGGGAGTGGATCGACAACCCTGCGACGCGGCTCGTGACCGGGTGCGTGACCGTGGTCGACGAGGACCCTGCACGCGCCCGCGCGCGGGCGCACGCGGCGGTCGGCCCGTACGTCGACGTCGTCGGCGGGCTCGACCCGACGCTCGCAGGCGAGCTGCCGCTCGACCGGTTCTGCATCGCGGGCACGCCCGAGGAGGTCGCCGAGCGCGTCCGCGAGCTCTGGGAGGCGGGTGTCGACCGCGTCGAGCTGGGAACGCCGCAGGGCCTGACGACGCGCAAGGGCGTCGCCCTCATCTGCGACCGCGTCCTGCCGCTCCTCAGCTGAACCGCCGATCGTTCGCGCGCTCCGCCTTCGCGAGCCGCGCCACGAGCGGGATCGCGAGCAGGATCGGGACCGCGAGCACCGGCCAGAGCGCCTGGTAGCCCTGGGTCGCCTCCAGGTGCGGGCCGAGGATGTCGATCACGGCTCCGGCGGCCAGCGGGCCGATGATCAGCCCGAGCCCCTTCGTCGTCGTCGCGAGCCCCGAGACCGTCCCTCGCTGGTCGTCGGGCATCAGCTTGAAGAGGAGGCCCCAGGCAAGCGTCATCACGGCGCCGCCCGCCACCGCGACGACGAAGATCAGACCCAGATACCACGCGTGCCACTCCGTGCCGAGGCCACCGGCGAGCAGGCCGAACCCGTAGACGACCGAGGCGAGCGTGATCACCCGCGCGATCCCGACCCGGTCGCCGAGCGGCCCGGCGAGCAACGCAGCGACGATGTAGCCGCCGGCGACCGCAGCGAGGATCGCCGTCGAGGTGACGAGCGGCTCGTCCAGGCCGACGGTGACGTACAGCACGACGAACGTCCGCGCACCGGCGAAGGTCCCTTCCCACGCCGTGTTCGCGGCGAGGAAGGTCGCGACGTCCCGGTTCGAGCGCAGGACGCGCCACGAGTGCGCGACGTACGTCCGGACGCCCTGGAACACGGAGCCGTGCCCGCCGTCCTCGGTGACGAAGAGGATCGGGACGACGCACGCCGCGGCCGTGACGAACGCCGCGACGAGGAACGGCGCCGGGCGCCAGAGGGTGAAGAGGAACCCGCCACCGATCAGCGCGCCACCGATCGCCACGCCGCGGAACACATGCTGAACGCCCTGCGCGCGACCGAAGACGACGCCCGGCAGAAGATCCGGGTAGAGCCCACGGTAGGGCGGCTCGTAGACGTAGTACGCGAAGAAGAGCGCGAAGAGCATGAGCGCCGTCGTCCACAGGCTCGGCATGAAGGCGAGGAGGGCGAGCGCGAACGCCATCGGCCCCAGCGCGACGAGCATGAACGGCCGCCGCCGGCCGAGCGGGGTGTGGAAGGTGTCGCTCCACGGGCCGATCACGAGCGGCAGCGTCAGGGCGAAGGCGCCCTCGGCGGCGAGCACGAGGCCCACGAGCGTCTCGGAGTCCGTGTAGCGCCCGAGGATCGGCGGGAGGTACGCGGCAGTCGTCGTCAGCGCCCAGGCCAGGCCGAGCGCGCCGGCGCCCAGCACGAACGTCTGCCGGCGCGCGGCGGCGAGATCAGGCGATGGCGGTCGTTCGCGTGAGACCGCCGCAGACGACGTCGAGGATCGTCCGCTCTGCACGTGCGACCTCCTCGTCGCCGTCGGGGAGCCGTCCCATCACCCAGCCGGTGAGGATCTCCTCGAGGCCGCCGTAGACGACCCAGCTCGCGACGCGAGCATCGAGCTCCTCACGGAACGCCCCCTCGGCCTGGCCCTGCTCGATCACGCCCTGGATCACCTCGAAGCCCCTGCCGATGTCGTCGACCTGGCTCGCGAGGTGGGCGCTCCGTGCGACCTCGCGCACCATCACCGTGACCAGGTCTGGATCGTTGCGCCAGGTGCGGAGAAGGATCTTGACGATCCCTCGGAGCTTCTCGTCCGCCCCCTCCTCGGAGGCGGCGACCGCCTCGAAGCGGCGGAGGAGGTCGCCCCAGTTCTCGCGGAACACGGTCTGGAGCACCTCGTCCTTCGAGGCGAAGTAGTGGTAGAGAAGCCCGTGCGCGACGCCCGCTTCCTCGGCGATGTCGCCCACGCGCGAGGTGTGGAAGCCGTTGCGCGCGAAGACGCGCACCGCGGCCTCGAGGATCCGGCGACGCTTCTCCTCGGCGCCCGCCTGGCGCTCGCCCTGCGGGCGCTCCTCAGCGATTGAACGGTCAGTCAACGCACGGGTCAGAATAGGGGCGATGCGTGACGACGCGCAACGGCCGCTCGCGGGAACGCTCGTGGTCGACCTCTGCCGGTACCTGCCCGGCGCCTTCGCGAGCCGTGAGCTGCTCCGCCTCGGGGCACGCGTCGTCCGGGTCGAGTCGCCCGCGGGAGACCCGATGCGAGCCGCGGCGCCCGCCTGGGACGACGCTCTCCGCCGCGGCAAGGAGTCCGTCGTCTGCGACCTCAAGCGCGACCCGGAGCTCGCCAGGAGCCTCTGCGCCCGGGCGGATGTCGTGCTCGAGGGATTCAGGCCCGGTGTCGCCGCGCGCCTCGGGGTCGGCCCGGACGACGTCCCGCCGGAGGTCGTCTACTGCTCGATCACCGGCTTCGGCGGAGGCGGCCGGCACGCGGGTCGGGTCGGGCACGACCTCAACTACCTCGGCTGGGCCGGTGTGCTCGAGGACACGGCACCCGCCCTCCCGCCGATCCAGGTCGCCGACCTCGCCTCGGGCGCGCTTCGCGCCGTCGCGGAGATCCTCGCAGCGCTCGTCCGGCGCGGGAGGACGGGGGCGGGCGCGCGACTCGTCGTCTCCATGACCCACGGGTCGCACGAGCTCGTCTCCCATCGGCTCGGGGGCGACCCGCTGCCGCGGCTCCTCACCGGCGGGCTCGCCTGCTACGCGGTGTACGAGACCGCCGACGGGCGCCACCTGACGGTCGGGGCGCTCGAGCCCGCGTTCTTCGCGAGGCTGTGCGAGCTGCTCGGCCGGGCGGAGCTCGCCCCGCGGCAGTACGACGCCGAGCAGGACGTCGTGCGGCGCGAGCTCGCCGCGGTGTTCGCGACGCGCCCGCTCGGCGAGTGGCTTCGGCTCCTCGACGACGAGGAGGTCTGCGTCGGCCCGGTCGCCACCCTCGCCGAGGCGCACGCCGACCTCGGGTCGTGGCCCGAGGAGGCTCCGGACGTGCCGCTCGGCGCGCACACCGATGCGTGGCGACAGGAGCTGAGGTGAAGGGCAGAGTGTCTGGCTGAAGCCAGACACCAACCCCTCAGCCAGACACCTGCTCTTGCAGGCCCAGGGCGGCGGGCAGCGCCAGCAGCGTGTCGATCCGATCCTCCTCGCCCTCGTGGAGGCCGTCGCGGTCGAGCAGGATGGCGCGCATCCCGAGCGCACGGGCGCCTTCGACGTCGTCCGCATAGCTGTCCCCCACCATCGCGGCCTCTACGGGCCTCGCGTCGACCGCGTCGAGCGCTGCCTCGAAGATCGAGCGGTGCGGCTTCACGTGCCCGTGCCGCAGCGAGCCGATGCAGACGTCCACATCGAGCCCGTGGTGCGTCGCGAACTCCTCGAGGTCGCGCTGGCCGTTCGAGACGAGGCCCAACTTGAGGCCGTGCGCCCGCAGCACCTCGAGGGTCGGGAGCGCGTCGTCGTAGAGGAAGAAGTTCTCGTGCTTCTCCCACTCGCGCACGACCGCGGTCGCGCACGCGCGCGAGCCTTCGTCGTCGCCGCCCATGCCGCGGACGATGTCCTCCGTGAAGCGGATCCAGAGGTCCTCGTCGTGCGCGAGCTCGGGATGGTGCTGCAGGTCGTCGAGGGCGGCCAGTCGGGCCGAGTCGTACCGTGCGGGATCGAGCGCCAGGCCGTGCCGCGCGCCGATCCGCCGGTATCCCTCCGGCCCCAGCTCGGGGCCCGGCCGGAAGAGCGTGAAGTCGACGTCGAGCAGGACGGCTTTCAGCACGGGACCGAGGATACGCGCGGCGTGCGGCAGCTCACGCCGCGGCGTAGACCCGGCGAACGCCTTCGATGCCCTTGAGCTCGTGCTCGCCGCGATCGTCGAACGTGAGGCCCGAGCCCGCGACGAGGTCGTGCGTCGTCGAGCTGACGAGCACCTCGCCCGCACCTGCGAGCGACGCGATTCGCGCGGCCACGTGCACGGCGATCCCGCGCGGCTTGTCTCCCGGTCGCCGTTCCACCTCGCCCGTGTGCACGCCGGCGCGGACGTCGAGCCCGAGCGCCTGGAGCGCCCTCCCGATCTCGAGGGCGCAGCGGATAGCTCGTGCAGGCCCGTCGAACGAGGCGAGGAAGCCGTCCCCGGCGGTGTCGAGCTCCTCACCCGCGTAGCGACCGAGCTCGCGGCGGACGGCTGCGTGGTGCTCGTCGAGGAGAGCCGCCCAGCGCGCGTCCCCGAGCTCCCGCACCCGTTCCGTCGAGCCGACGAGATCCGTGAAGAGGATCGTGGTCAACACGCGCTCCGAAGGCGGCACCGGGCGCGTGCCCGTGAGGAACTCCTCGACCTCGTCGAGGATCTGGTCGGCATCGACGATCGGCACGTGGTCGACGCCCTCGAGCTCGACGAAGCGAGCGCCCGCGATCCGATCGGCGATGTAGCGCCCCTCCTCGACCCGCGAGTCGAGATCGCCGGTGCGGTGGAGCACGAGCGTGGGGCACTGCACGCTGGGCAGGAGCTCGCGGACGTCCGCCTTCGAGTTCATCAGGATCAGGTCGCGCGCGCCGGCAGGGCTCAGTGCGGCGCGGCCGCGTCGGTGCAACCACGCTCTCGTGGCGGCGTCCGCGTTCGGCGCCATGACGGAGACGTCGACGTTGTCGCCCCAGGTGCGCTCGAGCTCGGCGGCATCCCGAGCCCGGGCCTCGGCAGTGGGCGCCCACGGATAGTCGTCGTCGGGATCGCATCGCTTCGCGTATGTCCCGTAGAGGACGAGCGCGCGCGTCCGCTCCGGGTAGGTGGCCGCGAAGAGGACGCACATCGGGCCTCCCTCCGAGTAGCCGAGAAGCGCCGCCGACTCGCTCGCGGCCGCGTCCATGACGGCACGCACGTCGTCCATGCGCGTCTCGAAGTCAGGGAGCCCGACGCCCCGGTCGGAGAGGCCCGTCCCCCGCTTGTCGAAGCAGATCAGCCGTGCGAACGAGCCGAGTCGTTCGAGGAAGCGGGCGTGCGCGGGGAGCTCCCAGTCGATCTCGAGGTGGGAGAAGAACCCAGGAACGAGGACGAGGTCGAACGCCCCGCCGCCGGTCACCTGGTAGGCGATGTTGACCTCGCCGCTGCGCGCGTAGCGGATCGGAGCGCTCACGCTCGCCAGGATCGCACGCGGAGGAGCGACCGTAAGTCAACTGCAGGTGTCTGACTGAAGTCAGACACCGGGGTGACGTCGCTCGACCCGTGCGGGCACGTTTCGAGGCCGGAGGCCGGCTTTGCCGGCCGGAAGGCCAGACGCGGCCGAGCCAAGTCAGAACCGGGTGTGCTCCCGCCCACATGGCAACGAGGCAGTTGCGGCGGCGAAGCCGACGCCTTCAGGGGTGTGCCCCGCCGGAGGTGGGGATTCCCGCGGCGGGAATCCGCTTCCGCGGATTCCCGCCTTGCGGAAAGTCGGGGTGCCCAGATTTGAACTGGGGACCTCTCCGACCCGAACGGAGCGCGCTACCAGGCTGCGCCACACCCCGAGCCGCGAAAGGGTAGCGATTTCGCTGCCGTAGACTCGCGCCGTGGCACCGCGAGACGAGATCGTCGCGCACGCGAACGCGCTGCTCGAGCTCGAGCGCTTCCCGGAATACGCCCCGCAGGGCCTCCAGGTCGTCGGGGCGGACGAGGTGACCACCATCGCCTGCGGCGTCTCGTCGTCGCGCGAGCTCTTCGAGCGAGCGGTCGAGCTCGGAGCCGAGCTCGTGCTCGTCCACCACGGTCTCTTCTGGCGCAACGAGCCGCTGGTCGTCGACGCCCGTCTTCGGGGGCGGCTCGAGGCGCTCTTCGCCGGGAACGCATCGCTCGTCGCCTATCACCTGGCGCTCGACGCGCATCCCACGCTCGGGAACAACGCCCGGCTCGCGGAGGCGATCGGCGCGACGATCGAGCGGCCGTTCGCGGAGGTCGGCCTCGGCTGCACGGTCGAGCCGGTCCCGGTCGACGAGCTCGCGGCTCGTGTCGAGGCCGCGCTGGAGCGCGCGCCGCTCGTCCTGCGCGGTGGTGACGGCGAGATCCGCCGGCTCGCGGTCGCGACCGGCGGCGCCGCGAGCTCGTTGATCCAGGCGGCGCGAGAGGGCTACGACGGGCTCCTCACCGGCGAGCCCGACGAGCCGAGCGCGGCGACGGCGCGCGAGCTCGGGATCCATCTGATCGCCGCCGGTCATCACGCCACGGAGCGGCTGGGCGTCCAGGCGCTCGCCCGCGAGCTCGCCGGGCGCTTCGATCTCGAGCACCACTACGTCGAGGTGGAGAACCCGGTCTGAAGCGTTGCGCTACCTCCGCGCCGCGGAGTATCCTCGGAGCAGATGAGCGATTTCGGGAGGCGGGCCCGTTGACCCCCGTCACCAACGTCCGAGCCTCGATCGAGCCCGCCTTGATGCCATCGCGTCGGCGGGCTTTTTCGTGGCCCGAGAGAGGAAACGGTCGATGCCGAATCACCTGACGCCGGAGGAGCTCGCGAAGGAGCTCAACATGGACCGCGACGCGGTCGTCAAGCTCTGCATCGCGGAAGGCGTCCCGATCTACCAGGGAAAGATCGACAAGCACCTCTTCCAGGCCCAGCTGCAGGCCGTGGGAGCGGGCCAGACCGCCGCCAGCTAGACGCTGTCCTGCGATCGGGGCGTGGCTTCGGCCGCGCCCCGATCGATCCCGCACCGAGTCGAGGTGTCCGACTCGAAGTCGGACCCCGGCTTTGCGGCTACTTCTTCGCGGTCTTCGCGCGCGGCTTCCGGGCCGCGGCCTTCGGCGTCGCCGCGGGCTCCTTCGCCGCCTTGGCGGACGTCCCCTTCGCAGCCGCGACCGACGCCTTCAGCGCCTCGATCAGGTCGACGGCGGCGACGGGCTCCTCGACGGGCTCGGGCTCGGCGATCTCCTCGCCGCGGAGCTTCGCCTCGAGCAGCTGCCTGAGGTCGCGCCGGTAGCTCGACGCGAGCGCGGCCGGCTCGAACTCCGCCGCGAGGCCTTCGACGATCTGCCGGGCGAGGTCGAGCTCGGCCTTCTTGACGTTCGTCTCCTCCATCGCCTCGTCGATCTCCGCCTGTGAGTAGACGTCCTCGACGAGGTACAGCGTCTCGAGCACGAGACCCTGGCCGCGCGCGCGGACGAGGCACAGCGACTCGCGGCCCGAGCGGACGAACCGACCGATCGCCGCGACGCCCGCCTCCTCCATCGCCTCGAGCAGCAGCTTGTAGGGCCGCCTTTGCGCCGGGGCGGCGCCTGGCACGAGGAAGTACGTCCGGTCCATCCAGACCGGGTCGACGTCGCCGAGCGGCACGAATCGCTCGATGTCGATCGTGCGGGAGTCGTCGTGACGCTCGAGGGCCTCGAGCTCCGCTTCCTCGACCACGACGAACTGTCCCTTGGCCACCTCCCAGCCCTTGACGAGCTCGTCGGGCGGCACCTCGACGTCGTGCTTCGGGCACCAGCGCTTCTGCTTGATCGGGGTCATGCACTCGCGGTGGAGCAGCCTGAACGAGACGTCCGACTGCCGCGCGGCGGGCTTCGTCGCCGGAGCGAGCCCGACGGGGATGCTCACGAGGCCGAAGCTCAGCGATCCATTCCAGGTGACGCGCATCGTTCTCCCAAGTCTAGGGCGGGACGGTCGTGTTTCGCGCTGTACGCGCCGTTCCCTGCGGATAGATTCCGGATAGATGACCGGGAATCGCACCATCCCCCGCCTGTGGCGCGACGCGATCGCGCGCAATACGGGCGCGGCCTACCTCGTCGAGGGCGCAGATGGCTGGCAGGAGGTCTCGTGGGCCGAGGCGGCCGAGCGCGTCGAGCTGCTGGCGAACGGACTGCTCGCCCGCGGCGTGCGCAAGGGCGATGCGTTCGCGATCCTGGCGCGGACGTCGCTCGAATGGGCGCTCTTCGATTTCGCCCTCGCGCATGTCGGCGCTGTCGGGGCTGCGATCTACGCGAACTCCTCTCCCCAGGACGCCCGGTACATCGTCGGTCACTCGGAGGCCGTGGGAATCCTCTGCGAGGACGAGGAGCAGCGGGCGAAGATCGAGGCGGGACGCGACACGCTTCCCCGCCTCGAGCACGTGCTCACCTACGCCGAGCTCCCGGCCCTCGAGGAGGCGGGGCGCGCCTATCGCGACGCGCACCCGCAGGCGCTCGACGACGCCGTCGGTGCGATCGACGAGGACGACCTCTTCACGTTCATCTACACCTCCGGGACGACGGGGCCGCCCAAGGGCTGCATGATCCGGCACCGCAACTACTACGTGATGGTCGCCGTCGTGGACGAGATGCCGTACTACACCGAGCCGGGTGACGTGATGCTCCTGTACCTGCCGCTCGCGCACAACTTCGGCCGGTTGATGCACCTCTCCGGACCGTACGTCGGCTATGCGACGGCCTTCTTGCCCGACCCGCTCGAGGTGGCGCGCGCGATGCCCGAGGTGAGCCCGTCGATCCTTCCGAGCGTGCCGCGCGTCTACGAGAAGGTGCATACCGCCGTCTCCTCGGCGTTCGCGGACGCGACCGGGATCCGAAAGAGGCTCGTCGAGTGGGCGATGCGAGTCGGACGCGAGGAGAGCGCGCTGCGCGGCGCCGGGAAGCCGCTCCCGCGCGGTCTCGCCCTCCAGCACCGGGTCGCGGACAAGCTCGTCTTCGCAAAGGTGAAAGAGCGGCTGGGCGGTCGGCTCCGGACGCCGATCTCGGGCGGTGCTCCGCTTGCGAAGGAGATCGCGGAGTTCTTCGACGCGATTGGCGTCCGGATCCTCGAGGGGTACGGGCTCACGGAGTGCACGACGGCCGCCACCACGAATCGTCCCGACCGCTACCGCTTCGGCACCGTCGGCCCCGCGCTTCCCGGCTTCGAGCTGCGTGTCGCCGAGGACGGCGAGCTGCTGGTCAGGAGCGAGACCGTCTTTGCCGGCTACTTCAAGGAGCCCGAGGCGACCGCCGAGGTGCTGGGCGAGGACGGCTGGCTGCGCACGGGCGACATCGCGTCGATCGACGACGACGGCTTCGTCACGATCACCGACCGCAAGAAGGACATCATCGTCACCGCGGGCGGGAAGAACATCGCGCCCCAGAACCTCGAGAACGACCTCAAGACGTCGCGGTTCGTGTCGCAGGCGATGGTGATCGGCGACCGGCGGCCGTACCCCGCCGCGCTGATCACGCTCGACCCCGTCGAGATCGGCAAGTGGGCCGCCGAGCAGGGGATCGACGGCGACGTCGCGGCGCTCGCCGCCGACCCGAGGGTCACGGAGCTCGTAGGCGGGATCGTCGAGGACGTCAACCGCGAGCGCTCGCGCTACGAGCAGCTCAAGCGCTTCAGGATCCTCGAGCGGGACTTCGAGATGGACCAGGGCGAGGTGACGCCGACCCTGAAGCTGAAGCGGCGCGTCGTGCTCGAGCACTTCGCCGACGACGTCGAGAAGTTGTACGACACCGCGCCGGCGGCTGTTGGCTCGGAAGAGCAGGTGTCTGGCTGAAGCCAGACACCGGTTTGCTTCGTCCCACCGTTCAGACCGGCGGACCGGCGTCGGTCATCGGCAAAGAGTCAGTTGCGACCGCGACAGCGGGCGCCTTCAGGGGTCTGCCCCGCCGAAGGCGGGGATCAGAGCGGCGAGAATCCGCTTCTGCGGATTCTCGCTTCGCGGGCTAGGTCACTCGTTTCGCGCCGACGTAGCCGGAGGCGTAGTACCCCTCGCTCATGCTCGAGATCTTCACGACGTCACCGGTGTGCGGCGCGTGGATGAACTGGTCGCCGCCGATGTACATCCCCATGTGCCCGAGCCCGCTGAAGAAGACGAGATCGCCCGGCTGCAGCTGGTCCCGCGAGACGTAGACGCCGACGGTGTTGTACTGCATCGCCGCGTTGTGCGGGAGCGAGATGCCGAGCTGCGCATAGACGTAGGAGACGAGTCCCGAGCAGTCGAAGCCCGACGGGCTCGCACCGCCCCAGACGTAGGGAACACCGAGGTACTGCATGGCGATCCCGACCGCGCCGCCGTACCGGGCGGGCGGCGCCTGCGACGACGCGAGTGCGCCACTCGCGTCCGGCGAGATCTCCGTGACGCCGCTCGAGCTGAGCTCGAGCGTCTGCTGCCTCGCGACTTGGCGCGCGGCCGCCTCCGCCTCGAGCCTTGCACGGGCCTGCGCCTCGAGACGCGCCTGCCGGCGGCGCTCGGCCGCCTCCATCTGCGCGATCTCGGTGCGAACGGAGGAGAGGAGGCGCTGACGCTCGGCGAGCTGCCCCTCGATCCACTGCTTCCGGGACGCGCGCTCGGCGACGAGCTGCGCCTGCTGCGCCCGATCGTCGCGAAGCTTGGCACGCCGCGTCTCGGACCTCGTTGCGGAACTGGCGGACGGACTTCACCACCTTCGCATCGTGGCCACCGACCGTCTGGGCCATGTCGAGCCGGTCGAGAAGATCATCGAGGCTCCGCGCCCCGAGCACGACCTCGATCGCGCCCGCCGAGTCACCGTTGATGTAGAGGGCGCGCAGCCGCTTCGCGATGTGCAGCTGGGCGATGCCGAGGCTCGCCTTGGCGGTGACGAGGTGCCGGCCGTTGACGTCGAGGTCGACGTCGATCTGGTCGAGCTGGACGTTCGCGAGGTTGTAGGCCTCGATCGCGTGCCCGAGCTCGGTGTCCATCTCCTGGATCTGGGCGACGATCGCGCGGGCCTGGTCGCGCTTCGAGCTGATGGACGGATCGGCCGTCGCCGACCCGGCACCCATGAGCAAGGTCGCCACGAGACCCGCGAGTGCGACGACGAGAGTGAGTGCTTGTCGCTTCGTCGTGTGGGTCAAACCGCAGGCCTTCCGGCGTCCGACGAGGACGCCGCGGGGGGAGTCGCCGGCCACAAGTCGGGGAGCCTAGCAGCCGTATCCGACGATTGCACGGTGATGTGTGGACAAAAGCTCTGCAAACACGAGGAATCGTGTGCTACGGTCGTTCGCCCTGTCGAACCGGCGCGCGAGATACCTCGCGCCGTGCGTCGCGGCGCTCACGCTCGGATCGTCGTCCAGGGGTCGACGCACCGTCACGATCACCGTCTACCGTTAGACGCCGTGCGACTCCGGCACGTGCTCATCGCGATGTGCGCGCTCGCGATCGCGGCGGCTACCGCGTCGTCGCCCCTCGCCGCCTCCGGCGACCTCACGTCGCGGCTCGCGAAGGCGCTCCGCTCGCCCCACGTCTCGCTCGAGCGCACGTCCGCGATCGCGATCGACGCGCGAACCGGCACGATCGTCTACGCGCACAACGAGACGCTGCCGGTCGTGCCCGCGTCGAACGAGAAGCTCCCCGTCTCATGGGCGGCGCTCTCGCGCCTCGGCCCCGGCTATCGCTTCGCGACCGAGCTCTACGGCACCGGCTCGCGCAGCGGGAGCCGTCTGGCACGGGAACCTGTATCTCAAGGGCCACGGTGATCCGACGCTCGCGAGCTCGGACCTCGCGCGGTTCGCCCGCTCGATCCGCGCTCGCGGCCTCAGGACGATCCAGGGACGCGTTCTCGGCGACGAGTCGGCTTTCGACACGCAGCGCGGTGGACGAGGCTGGAAGGCGCATTTCCTCGGCCTCGAGTCGGCGCCGCTCTCCGCGCTCGTCGTCGATCGTGCCCGCGGCTGGCCCGGCCACTCACCGCCGCTCCTCGCCGCGCGGAGCCTGCACGAGACATTCGCGAAGCACGGCGTGACGGTCGTCGGACGACCAGGGCTCGGCACGACGCCGTCCGGCGCGCTGCTCCTCGCCGTCGACCACTCGGTGAGGCTCTCCACGATCGCGCGGACCATGAACCGCGACAGCGACAACTTCACTGCGGAGATGGTCCTGAAGCAGCTGGGAACGGTCGACGGCGGCATCGGGACGAGCGCCGGTGGCGCGCGGGTCGTGCTCGAGGAGATGAAGGCCGCGCGGATCTCCGTCGCGGGCGTCCGCATCGTGGACGGCTCGGGGCTCTCGTCGCTCGACCGGCTCACGGCGGTGGCGCTCGCCGGAGTGATCCGCGCCGGGATCGAGAACCCTCGCATCCGGGAGGCATTCGTCGACTCGCTCGCCGTCGCGGGCCGGAGCGGCACCCTGCGCAACCGGCTCTGGGCCTTCACGGACGTGGTGAAGGGAAAGACGGGCACGACGAGCATCTCCTGCACGCTGTCGGGCCTCGTCAACGGCTCGCTCGTCTTCGTCGTGCTCCAGAACGGCTCGCCCGTCGCCTTCTGGCCGGCCCGGGTCGCGCAGGACAGGTTCGTCACCGCGCTCGCCCGCTCGCGCTTCGCGCGGTCGACCGCCTCAGGCTGAGACGCTCAGCAGCCGTTCGAGCGCGGCCTCGTCGAGCACCGGAACGCCGGCCTTCTGCGCCTTCGCGAGCTTCGAGCCGGGGCTCTCGCCGGCGATCACACCGGCGGTCTTCTTCGACACCGAGTCGGACACCTTGGCGCCGAGCGCCTCGAGCGCCTGCTTCGCCTCGTCGCGGGTCATCCCCTCGAGGGTCCCCGTGATCACGTACTGCTGCCCGGTCAGCGGCCCGTCGGCCGGCCGCTCGGCCTCACCCGCGGTCATCGTCAGGCCGAGCGAGGCGAGCTCACGCACGAGCGCGACGTTCTCCTCCTCGGCGAACCACTCCGCAACGAGCTCCGCGCGGTCGGGGCCGATGCCCTCGACGAGCTCGAGCTCCTCCTGGCTCGCCTCGATCAGGGCGTCGATCGAGCCCAGGTGCCGGGCGAGATTGCGAGCGAGCACCCAGCCGATCTTCGGGATGTTCAGCCCGAAGAGGACGCGCGAGAACGGCTGTGCCCTGGACGCCTCGATCGCCGCAACTGCCCGGCCGGCGGAGATCTCGGCGTACCCGTCCAGCTCCGCGAGCTGCTCGGCCGTCAGGCGGTAGAGGTCGGGCATCGAGCGGAGGAGACCCTCGTTCCAGAGCCGGCGGACGAACTGCTCGCCGACCCCCTCGATGTCCATCGCGGCGCTCACCCAGTGGATGAGCGTCTCGAGCCCGCGCGAGGGACAGGCGCGGTTGGGGCAACGGTGCATGACCTCGCCTTCGGGCTTCACGACGTCGACACCGCAGAGCGGGCACCGCTTCGGCATCCGGAACCGCTTCGTCTTCGGCCCGTGCTCGCCCGCCGGCCCGACCACCTGAGGGATCACGTCGCCCGCCCGCTGGACGATCACGAGGTCGCCCTCGCGAATGTCCTTGCGGTTGATGTCCTCCTCGTTGTGGAGCGTCGCGTTGGAGACGGTGACGCCGCCGACGTGCACCGGCTCGAGCTCGGCCCAGGGATTGAGCGCACCCGTGCGCCCGACGCGGATGTGGATCTTCCGCAGCGTCGTGATCGCCGTCGACGGGGCCCACTTGAACGCCTTCGCCCAGCGCGGCCGCTCGTGGAGCGCGCCGAGGCGGCGCTGCTGGTCGACGTCGTCGACCTTGATCACGATGCCGTCGATCTCGTAGTCCAGCTCTGCGCGGCGCGCCTCCCAGGCGCGACAGGCCTCCGCGACCTCCTCGATCGTCTCGACCCGCTCGACGAGCGGGTTCGTCCTGAACCCGTGCTCGCGGAGCCAGTCGAGCACCGCGGCCTGCGCGCCCGGTAGCTCGCCCTCGCGCGCGCCGACCCCGTAGACGAAGAGCGACAGCGGCCGCTCGGCGGTGACGCTCGGGTTGAGCTGGCGGAGCGAGCCGGCCGCGGCGTTCCGGGGGTTCGGCGCTGGCTTCTTCCCCGCCGCCACCTGCGTCTCGTTGAAGCGGGCGAAGCCGCTGAGCGGGAAGTAGATCTCGCCGCGCACCTCGAGCAGCGCGGGCGCCTGCCCGTCGTCTGAGCGGATCCGGAGCGGCACCGCCGAGACGGTGCGCAGGTTCTGCGTCACGTCTTCGCCGCGCTGGCCGTCACCGCGCGTCGCGCCGCGCACGAAGACGCCCTTCTCGTAGAGGAGCGAGACGGCCGAGCCGTCGATCTTCGGCTCGACGACGTAGGCGACCGGCTCGTCCGTCCCGAGACGCTTGCGGACGTCCGCCGCCCACTTCTCCAGCGCCTCACCCGTCGTCACCTTCTCGAGCGAGCCCATCGGGAGAAGATGCGACACCTTCGTGAAGCCGGCAGCGGGCGCTCCGCCCACCCGCTGGGTCGGCGACTCCGGAACGACGAGCTCGGGATGCGCTTCTTCGAGTCCCTGGAGCTCGTCGAAGAGGACGTCGAACGCGCTGTCCGGGAGCTCGGGGTCGTCGAGGACGTGGTAGCGGTAGTTGTGGTGCTCGACGAGCCGGCGAAGCTCCTCGATCCGCGCGGCAGGGTCAGAGGAGGGCATGCAGCTCCCCGGCGGTGTGGACGAGCGCGTCCGGCTCCTCGGCGAGCAGGCGATCGTCGGGATGGATTCCTCCCCAGCCCACGGCGATCGCGCCGAGCCCGGCCGCCTTCGCGGCACGGACGTCGAAGGGCGAGTCGCCCACGTACACCGCGTCGCCGGAGTCTGCCTCGAGCCGCCGGAGAGCCTCGAGCAGCGGGTCCGGATCAGGTTTGTGCCGCTCGGTGTCCTCTGCGCCGATGACGACTTCCATCGTCTCGCGCAGCACGGGGAAGCGGTCGAGAGCGAGTCCGATCGTCAGCTGCCGCTTCGCGGTCACGATGCCGAGCGCCCGGCCTTCGTTGCGCAAGACCGGGAGCAACTCGAGGATGCCGACGAACGACTCGAGGCTCGCGTGGAGTGGCTCGTTGTGGGCGCGGTAGACCTCGACGAGCTCGTCGACGCGGTCGGGATCGAGGTCGCGCATCTGGGCGATGAGACCTGGTCCGCCGATCGCGGCTCGCACGAGCTCCTCGTCCGGCTCCCGGCCGAGCACGGTCAGTGACGCGTGCTTCATCGAGGCGAGGATGATCGGCCCCGAGTCGATCAGCGTCCCGTCGAGGTCGAAGAGGACAACCGGATAGCGCACCTCCACGATCGTAGTCAGGAGTAGTCGACGCGCTCGAGGTACAACCCGTGCGGCGGGGCCGTCGTGCCGGCCTCCGCTCGAGGCCTGCCCGTAAGGAGCGTCGCGACCGCCTCGGCGTCCTGCTCGAGCATCGTCCCGACGAGCGTTCGCACCATGTGCCGGAGGAACGAGCTCGCGGTGATCGTGAAGTGGAGCTCGTCGCCCCGGGACTCCCAGGCCGCCGCGCGGACGTGCCGCGTGAAGACCTCGTGGTGCGTCTCCGTGCGCGTGAAGGCCGTGAAGTCGTGCGTGCCGACGAGGATCGCGGCCGACGCCTGCAGGGGCTCCAGGTCGAGTGCACGGGGCCACCAGAGCGCCCTGCGAGCCCTGAGAGCGGCTCGTGTGGGCCGATTCAAGACGACGTAGCGATACGCGCGTCCCGTCGCGGAGAACCGCGCATGGAAACCGTCCGGAGCGCGCGTTGCCGCGACCACGGCGACGTCGTCCGGCAGCACGCTGTTCAGAGCGGCCGCCAGTCGCTCGACGGGCGGGCCGCCCTCGCCGCGCAGGCTCGCGACCTGTCCCGTGGCGTGAACCCCGGCGTCCGTCCGCCCCGCCACGGCGAGGCCCTCCCAGCGCGGCAGCACGGCGTCGAGCGCGTCCCGCATGACGCCTTCGATCGTCCGGCGCCCCGGCTGACGAGCCCAACCCCGGAACTCGGTGCCGTCGTACTCGAGCGTCAGGCGAAGCGTCTTCACGGCGCTCGCGGCAGTCTGTCAGGAGCTGCTGGGCTCGACGTCGAGCACGAGGCCGTCGAGCCCGGTCACGATCACGTCGCGGCCGGGCTCGAGCTCGAAGGCGGCGGCCCGCGCCTCCCAGACCTCGCCGTCGAGCTTCACCTGACCCCGCGGCGCGAGCGCCCGGACGACGACCGCGTGCCGTCCGACGAGCGTCTCCGCCCCGACCACAGCTCGCCTGCGCTTCGACCACCACATGAAGACGCCGGTCTCGACGACGTCGATCACGGCCGCGACGATCACGGCGACCCAGCCCCACGGCGACGGGAGCACCGTCAGGGCGAGGAGCACGGCGACGATCGTCAGCACGGGTCAGCCTAGAGCGACCAGGGCAGGTGTCTGGCTGAAGCCAGACACCGGGGGCACAGGCGTGTCCACTCGACGTCGGACACGAGAGGCAGTTGCGGCCCCGAAGCGGGACGCCTTCAGGGCTGTGCCCTCGCCGCGAGGCGAGGGATGCCAAGCGGCGGGATTCCGCTCCTGCGGAATCCCGCTCGCGAACAAGGAACTGACTTCGATCCCGCGGCTACGCCGCAGGATCGAAGTCGACGAACTCGAGGAGTGCCATCTGGGCCGCGTCGCCCTGGCGCGGGCCGAGCTTGACGACGCGCGTGTAGCCGCCGTTGCGCTCGCTGAAGCGCGGCGCGACATCGGCGAAGAGCCTGTGGACGACGTCGTTCGAGCGAAGCTCCGCCATCGCCTGTCGCCGCGCGTGCAGGTCCCCACGCTTGCCGAGCGTGATCAGCTTCTCGGCGTACGGCCTGACCGCCTTTGCCTTCGCCTCGGTGGTCTCGATGCGCCCGTGCGTGATCAATGCGCCGGCGAGGTTCGAGTAGAGCGCCTTCCGGTGCGCCGAGTCGCGGCCGAGCTTCTTCCCTGAGCGAGCGTGGCGCATGACTAGCTCGGCAGATCCTCGCCCTTGAGCGTCAGGCCGTGGGCGGCGAGCGTCTCGCGCACCTCCTCGATCGACTTGCGACCGAAGTTCGGGATCGCGGCGAGCTCGTTCTCCGACTTGGAGGTGAGGTCCCCGATCGTCTCGATCCCGACGCGCTTGAGGCAGTTGTACGAGCGAACGCCGAGCTCGAGCTCCTCGATCGGGAAGTTCTCCATCCCGTGAGTCGTCGCCGGAGCCTCGGCCTCGGCGGCCGCGGCCTCGGTCATGACGTCGATCTTCTCCAGGTCCGTGAAGATCGCGAGCTGCCGGATGAGGATCTCGGCGGCCTCGGCGATCGCGTCCTTCGGTGCGACAGACCCGTCGGTCGTCACGTCGAGCACGAGCTTGTCGTAGTCGGTGCGCTGACCGACACGCGCCGACTCGACCTCGTACGAGACGCGCCGCACAGGCGAGAAGATCGAGTCGATCGGAATCACACCGATCGTCGTCTCCGCGCTCCGGCTGCCGTCGGCGGGCTGGTAGCCGCGACCGCGACCGATCGTCAGCGTCATCTCCAGCTTGCCCTTGTCTGCGAGGTGGGCGAGCTCGAGGTCGTTGTTCAGGATCTCGAGGTCCGCCGGCGCCTCGATGTCGGCAGCCGTGACCGCACCGGGGCCCTTCTTCGAGAGATGCACCTCGATCTCGGGCGACTCGCCGTGGAGGCGGCAGACGAGATCCTTGAGGTTGAGGATGACGTCGGTGACGTCCTCGCGGACGCCCGGAAGCGTCGTGAACTCGTGGGCGACGCCCTCGATCTTGACGGCCGTCACCGCGGCGCCCTCGAGCGACGAGAGCAGCACTCGCCGAAGCGAGTTGCCGAACGTGTAGCCGAAGCCGCGGTCGAGCGGCTCGATGGTGAACCGGCCCGAGCGCTCGTCGGCGTCCTCGGAGACGATCCTGGGCGTCTGGAAATCCGTCAGGGTGGAACGCGTGGCCATGTGATCCTTTCGTGTCGTACGCAGGGCGAGGCGAGCCTCGCCCCTACTTCGAATAGAGCTCGACGATCAGGGATTCCTGCACAGGGGTGTCGATCTCGGCGCGCTCGGGCCACTTGAGCATCTTGCCCGTGAGCCCGTCGTGATCCGCCTGCAGCCACGGAGCGACTGCCGCCGTGAGATCGGTCGCGTCGCGCACGATCGTCTCGGCGGGGCTTCCCTGCTTCAGGGAGACGATGTCGTCGGGGCGCACGCCGAAGCTCGGGATGTTGACCCGGCGCCCGTTGACGAGGAAGTGGCCGTGCCGCACGAGCTGGCGCGCCTGGGCGCGCGAGCCCGCGAAGCCGAGCCGGTAGACGACGTTGTCGAGGCGCGTCTCGAGCATCCGCAGGAGGTTCTCGCCCGTCGGGCCCGTGCGGCTCGACGCCTTCGAGTACGTGTTGCGGAACTGCTTCTCGAGGAGGCCGTAGTAGCGGCGCGCCTTCTGCTTCTCGCGCAGCTGGAGGAGGTACTCACTCTGCTTGATCCGGCCGCGGCCATGCTCGCCCGGCGGATACGAGCGGCGCTCGATCGCGCACTTCTCGGTGAGGCAGCGCTCGCCCTTGAGGAAGAGCTTGATGCCCTCGCGGCGGCACTGGCGGCACTTCGGTCCGAGATCCCTCGCCACTAGCCGCGCCTCCGCTTCTTCTGCCTGACACCGTTGTGGGCCTGCGGGGAGACGTCCTTGACGCCGAGGATCTCGAGGCCGGCGGCCTGGAGCGAGCGGATCGCCGTCTCGCGGCCCGAGCCCGGGCCCTTGACGAACACCTCGACCTTCTGGAGGCCGTGCTCCATGCCCTTGCGAGCGGCGTTGTCTGCGGTCACCTGAGCGGCGAACGGCGTCGACTTGCGGGAGCCCTTGAAGCCGGCCGAGCCGGCCGACTCCCACACGATCACGTTCCCCTCCTTGTCGGTGAGGGAGACGATCGTGTTGTTGAACGACGTCTTGATGTGTGCCTGGCCGATCGCGATGTTCTTGCGGACGCGCCGGCGCGTGCGGCCGCGCGTCGCCGCCTTGCGAGGGGGTGCCATTACGGCGTCTTCGCCTTCTTGCCGCGCCCGACGGTCTTCTTGGGGCCCTTGCGGGTGCGCGCGTTCGTCTTCGTGCGCTGACCGTGCACGGGCAGATTGCGGCGGTGGCGCACGCCGCGGTAGCAGCCGATCTCGCCGAGGCGCTTGATCGCCTGCGTCCGCTCGCGCCTGAGATCACCCTCGACCTCGAGCTCGCCGTCGATGTAGGTGCGGAGCTTCGTGACCTCTTCGTCCGTCAGGTCCTTGACCTTCTGGTCGGGGTCCAGACCGAGCTCCTTGCAGACCTTCTGCGCGGTCGACTGGCCGATCCCGTAGATGTAGGTCAGGCCGATCTCGAGCCGCTTCTGATTCGGAAGGTTGACGCCGGCGATGCGTGCCATCTAGTTCGAAATCTCCTTAGCCCTGCCGTTGCTTGTGACGGGGATTGGTGCAGATGACCATCGTGCGCCCGTGCCGCTTGATCACGCGGCACCGCTCGCACATGGGCTTGACCGATGGACGGACTTTCAACGTTGGCTCCTGGTCGGCTACTTGAGACGGAAGGTGATGCGGCCGCGCGTGAGGTCGTACGGGGAGAGCTCGACCTTGACGCGGTCACCCGGCAAGAGCCGGATGTAGTGCCGGCGCATCTTCCCCGAGATCTTCGCGAGGACCTGCTGGCCACCCTCGAGCTCGACGCGGAACATCGTGCTCGGGAGGGCTTCCACCACCTCGCCTTCGACCTCGATCTTCTCGTCCTTGACTGCCAACCGACTCCCTGCAGGGTTCGCGCCCTGCGCGCATTCACAAGATCACGCGACGTTCATGAGATCCCGCGTACAACGGCGGCACGGAGCGACCGGCCACCGCGCGGGGCCGCTTACTGTAGCAGACCCGCTCTCTCGGTCGCGATCCCGACGCGGGGGGTCAGGATGCGCGGGCCGTCCCCCTGGATGGCCACCGTGTGCTCGAAATGCGCGGCGCGCGAGCCGTCGACCGTCGAGATCGTCCACCCGTCGCCCGCGAGCCAGACATCGGGGCCGCCGACCGTGATCATCGGCTCGATCGCGATCGTCATGCCCTCCGAGAGCCTCGGCCCGCGACCGGGCTCGCCGAAGTTCGGCACGTGCGGATCCTCGTGGTAGTGCCGCCCCACACCGTGGCCGACGAGGCTCTTGACGACCGAGAACCCCGCCTCCTCGACGACCACCTGCACCGCATGCGAGATGTCCCCGATCCGGTTCCCGAGGCGCGCCTCGGCGATCCCGGCGGCGAGCGCGTCCTGGCAGGTGTCGAGGAGTCGCCGTGACTCCTCGTCGACGGAGCCGACGCCGTACGTGTAGGCGCTGTCGGCGATCGCGCCGTCCAGCGTGACGCCCACGTCGACCGTGACGAGATCACCGTCCTCGACGACCGTCTCGTCCGGGATGCCGTGGACGACGACGTCGTTCACCGAGAGGCAGATCGCCCTCGGGTAGCCCTTGTAGCCCTGCGAGGTCGGGATCCCGCCCTTCGAGCGGACGAAGGACTCGGCGATCCGATCGAGCTCGAGCAGCGTGATGCCCGGCTCGAGGCGCTCTCCCACGTGGGCGATCGTCTCGGCGACGACGGCGCCCGCGCGCGCGATGCGGTCGATCTCCGCCGCGCCCTTGCGGATGATCACGCCGCCGCCCCGTTCTCGAGCAGGTCGAGCGCCTCGGCGATCTCCGTCGCGACCTCCTCGATCGTGCGCTCCGCGTGGATCGGGACGAGTCGGCCCGTGGCGCGATAGAGCTCGACGAGCGGCTCGGTCAGCTCGTGGTAGAGCTCGAGCCGCCTCGAGATCGCCTCGGGCGTGTCGTCCTCCCGCCCTTCGTCCACGGCGCGACGCCGCAACCGCTCGGTCGAGACGTGCTGCTCGAGATCGAAGAACAGCACGAGGTCGAGGTCTCGACCGATCTCGGCCAGCATCGTGTCGAGCGCCTCCGCCTGCGCCAGGTTGCGGGGAAACCCGTCCAGCACGAACCCCGCCGCGGCATCCGGCTCGGAGAGCCGGTCGCGAATCAGCGAGATCGTGAGGCCGTCCGGCACGAGCTCGCCCCTCGCGAGGAGCGGCTCGGCCAGCCGGCCGACCTCCGTGTCGGCCGCGATCGCGGCCCGGAACATCTCACCGGTCGAGACGTGCGGGATTCCCCGCTCGTCCGCGATCCGCGCCGCCTGGGTGCCCTTGCCGGAGCCCTGCGGCCCCAGCACGAGCAGGTTCACCGGAGGAAGCCCTCGTAGTTGCGCATCATCATCTGCGATTCCATCTGACGCATGGTGTCGAGCGCAACACCGACGGCGATCAGGACCGACGTGCCGCCCAGGGCTCCGGCGGACGCCTGTGAGAAACCGCCGTAGCGGATGAACAGGCTCGGCAGCACGGCGACCAGGGCGAGGAACAGCGAGCCCGGCAGGGTCAGGCGCGTCAGCACGCGGTCGAGGTACTGCGCGGTCGGCGGCCCGGGGCGGATCCCGGGGATGTAACCGCCGTGCTTGCGGAGGTTGTCCGCCTGGTCGACCGGGTTGAACTGCACGGCCGTGTAGAAGAAGGCGAAGAGCACGATCATCCCGCCCTCGATCACGAGATAGAGCCAGTCGCCCGGCTGGAAGTACGTGTTGACGAAGTCCTGCGTGGCCGGGAAGTACTGCGCCACCGTCGGCGGGAAGGCAAGGATCGCGGCGGCGAAGATGACGGGGATGACGCCGGCCATGTTCACCCGCAGCGGCAGGTAGGTCGAGCCGCCCGAGGTCATCCGGCGTCCGACCATGCGCTTCGCGTACTGGATCGGGATCCGCCGCTGGCCTTCCTGGACGAAGACGACGGCGGCGACGATCGCGAGCGCGATCAGCGGGAAGAAGATCCGCTCCATCGGCCCGCCGTTCCACCAGGCGGTGATCCCGAGCGGCAGCCCGGTCAGGATCGAGGCGAAGATGAGGATCGAGATGCCGTTCCCGATCCCGCGCTTCGTGATCTGCTCGCCCATCCACATGAGCAGGATCGTCCCGACGGTGAGCGTGACGATGATCAGCACCATCCGGCCGGCGTTCGCCTGCAGGACGCCCTGGTTCTTGAACAGGAAGGCATAGCCCAGCGCCTGAGCGGCGGCCAGCGCCACGGTCAGGTACCGCGTGTACTGGTTGATCTTGGCGTAGCCCGACTCGCCTTCCTTCTGCAGCTCCGAGAGCCGCGGGATGACCACGGTCATGAGCTGCACGATGATCGAGGCCGTGACGTACGGCATGATCCCGAGCGCGAAGACCGAGAACTGCGAGAGGGCGCCGCCGGAGAAGAGGTTCAGCAGGTCGAAGATCCCGCCGGTGCGCGAGAGGTACTGGTCGATCGCCTCGGCGTCGACGCCCGGGGCGGGGATCCACGACCCGAGGCGATACAGCGCGAGCACGAGCGCCGTGAAGAGGAGGCGGCGCCGGAGCTCCGGGACCCTCCAGGCGTTCGCGAGCCAGCTGAACATGCGGAAGCCCCGCGCGTCGCGCCGGGGCTACTCCTCCGCGGCGCTCTCGTCCGCCGCCTCGCTCGAGGGCTCGTCGGCGACGGGCTCGTCCACGACGTCGTCCGTGGCCGCGGGCTTCGACCGGCGCTTCTTCGGCGTCTTCACGACCGGCTCTCCGCGGAGCCAGGTCACCGACCCACCCGCCTTCTCGATCTTGTCCTTCGCCGTCTTCGAGAACCCGTGCGCGGAGACCGAGAGCGCCTTGGAGAGCTCGCCCACGCCGAGCACCTTGACGTCGACCGTCACCTTGCGGATCAGGCGCTTGGCCTTGAGTGTCTCGGGCGTCACCTCGTCGCCCGCCTCGAAGCGCTCCTCGAGGTGGCGCAGGTTGACGGGCTGGCTGTAGGTGCGGAACGGGCCGATCGGCATCGCGTCCGCAGACGTGTTCCCGCGCAGCTTGGGGAGCCGCATGTCGATCGGCATCTGGCCGCCCTCGAAGCCTGCCGGCAGCTTGTGCGACCCGGCGCGCGACTTCTGGCCCTTGATCCCGCGGCCCGAGTAGCGTCCGGTACCGGAGCCCATGCCGCGGCCGACGCGCTTGCGCGTCTTGCGGGGCTGAGCGGGCTTGAGCGAATGGAGGTTCAGCTCGTCGGCCATCGTCAGCTGTCCTTCCCGTCGGCAGGCTCAACGGCGACGAGGTGCGCGATGTGGCGCAGCTTGCCGGCGAGCTCGGGCGACTCCTTGTGCTCGGCGCTCCTGCCGATCCGTCCGAGCCCGAGCGAGCGCAGCGTGCCCTCGTGGGCGCGGGTCTGGCCGATCGTGCTCCGCGTCTGGGTGATCTTGACCGTGCTCACGTCGTCGGTTCCTCCGGTGCGGCTGTCTCCGCCGGCGTCTCGACCGGTACAGCCGTCTCCGCCGG
The DNA here is from genome assembly GCA_963791895.1 of uncultured Actinomycetes bacterium. Lineage (GTDB taxonomy): Bacteria > Actinomycetota > Thermoleophilia > Gaiellales > Gaiellaceae > Gaiella. The sequence continues at coordinate 265,818 of CAWBTY010000013.1, read as the reverse complement.
CGTCTCGACCGACTCGACTGCGGTCGTCTCCTCGGCCTTCGCGGCCTTCGCGGCCTTCTCCGCGGCGACATCGGCCGGCTTGAACGGCAGCACGTCCTTGATCGACTTGCCCCGCGCCCGAGCGACGTCCTCGGGACGGCGGAGGCGCTGCAGGCCGTTCACGGTCGCGCGGGCCATGTTGATCGGGTTCGTCGTGCCGAGGCTCTTCGCGAGCACGTCGCGGATCCCGGCGAGCTCGAGGACGGCGCGGACGCCGCCGCCGGCGATCACGCCGGTTCCCTCGCTCGCCGGCCGCAGGACGACGCGCGCCGCGTCGAACCGGCCGGTGATCTCGTGGGTGATCGTCGCCCCGTGCTTCGGCACGCTGAAGATGTTCTTCTTCGCGTCGTCGACGGCCTTGGAGATCGCGAGCGGAACCTCGCGCGCCTTGCCGTAGCCCACACCGACGCGGTCGACCTCGTCGCCGATCACGACGAGCGCGGTGAACGAGAAGCGCCGGCCGCCCTTGACGACCTTCGCAACACGGTTGATCTCGATCACGCGCTCCTTGAGCTCGCGCGACTCGGCGACTTCAGCGACACCCATCAGAACTTGAGTCCTCCCTTGCGCGCGCCCTCGGCGAGAGCCTTCACGCGTCCGTGGTAGAGGTAGCCCGCCCGGTCGAAGACACACGTCCTGACCCCGGCCTTGATGCCCGCGGTGGCCAGCGCCTTGCCGACCTCCTCGGCCTGCTCGGTCTTCGAGCCCTTGAACGAGCGCTGCTGGAGCCAGCTCGCCGAGGCGAGCGTGCGGCCGGCCTCGTCGTCGACGAGCTGGGCGAAGATGCCGCGGTTCGAGCGGAAGACGACGAGCCTCGGCCGCTTGGCCGTGCCGGAGATCTTCCCCCGCACGCGCTTGTGGCGGCGCAGGCGCGCCTCGCGAACGGTGACGGTCATGCGCGCTTGCCCACCTTTCTCCGCACGTGCTCGCCCTGGTAGCGGATCCCCTTGCCCTTGTACGGCTCGGGCGGGCGCACCTTGCGGATCTCGGCGGCCGTCTGGCCGACAACCTGCTTGTCCGTGCCCTTCACGATCACCTGCGTCGGCTGCGGCACCTCGAACGAGATGCCGGCGCGCGGGTTGACCGTGACGGGATGGGAGAACCCGACCGCGAGCTCGAGGTCGGAGCCCTTGAGCTGCGCGCGATAGCCGACGCCCTGGATCTCGAGGTGCTTCTCGAAGCCCTTCGTGACGCCCTCGACCATGTTCGCGACCAGCGTCCGCGTCAGCCCGTGGAGCGCGCGATCCTCGCCGCGCTCGGTCGGCCGCGTCACCGTGACGACCCCGTCGTCCTGCGCGACCTGCATCCGCGCCGGCACGCGCTGCTCGAGGGTGCCGAGCGGCCCCTTCACCGTGACGGTCCCGCCGGGCGACACCTCGACGGTGACCCCGCTCGGGATCTCGATGGGCTTGCGTCCGATGCGGCTCATGCGGCTACCAGACGAACGCGAGCACCTCGCCGCCGACGCCGCGCTCGGCGGCCTGGCGGGTGGTGATCACTCCGGTCGAGGTGGACAGGATCGCGGTGCCGAGCCCGCCGAGGACGCGCGGGAGCCGGTCCTTCTTGGCGTAGACACGGCGGCCCGGCTTGGAGACACGCTTGAGGTCGGTGATCACCCGCTCGCGGTTCTTGCCGAACTTCAGCTCGATCACGAGGGAGTTGACCGGCGCCGCCTCGACCACGGAGAAGCCCTTGATGTAGCCCTCGTCGTGGAGCAGGCGCGCGATCTCCTCCTTCATGCGCGAGGTCGGCATGGCGGCGGTGTCGTGCATCGCGCGGTTCGCGTTGCGGATGCGGCTCAGCATGTCGGCGATCGGATCGGTCAGCATCTCTCTTCCTTACCAGGAGCTTTTGGTCATTCCGGGGATCGCGCCCTCGTGGGCGAGGTCCCGCAGGCAGATGCGGCAGAGCTTGTAGCGGCGGAACACGGCGCGGGGCCGGCCGCAGCGATTGCAGCGCGTGTAGCCCTGCACCTTGTGCTTCGGCGTGCGCTTCTGCTTCACGCGGAGCGAGGTCTTGGCCACTACGAATCCCTTCTCTCGGTGGCGAACGGCAGGCCGAGGGCGCGCAGGAGCGCGCGGCCCTGCTCGTCGGTCTGCGCGGTCGTCGTGATCGCGATGTCGAGCCCCCGGATCGAGGGCACGGAGTCGTAGTCGATCTCGGGGAAGATGATCTGCTCCTTGATCCCGAGCGAGTAGTTGCCACGCCCGTCGAAGGAGTCGGGGTCGAGCCCGCGGAAGTCGCGGATGCGCGGGAGCGCAATCGAGACGAGCCGGTCGAGGAACTCGTACATGCGGGCGCCGCGCAGCGTCACGCGCGCGCCGACCGACATCCCCTCGCGGAGCTTGAAGCTTGCGATCGACTTGCGGGCGCGGCGCACCTGGGCGCGCTGGCCGGCGATCGTGGTGAGCTCCTCGATCGCGGCGTCGAGCGCCTTGGCGTCGGTCTTCGCCTCGCCGACTCCCATGTTGAGCGTGATCTTCGAGATCCTCGGCGCCTGCATGATCGAGCTCAGCTCGAGCTCGTCCTTGAGGCTCGGGCGGATCTCGTCCTCGTAGCGCTGCTTGAGGCGCGGCACGACGGTCTCGGGTGCGGTCGCGGTGGCCATCCTCTAGATCTCCTGCCCGCAGCCGGCCCGCTTGCAGACCCGGACGCGAATGGTCTCGCCCTTCGACTCCTTCACCTGCACGCCGACGCGGGTCGGCTGCCGGCACGTCGGGCACACGAGCATCACGTTCGAGACGTCGAGCGGCACCGCCTTCTCGATGATCCCGCCGGGAATCATGTTCGCGCCGCCCATGCGCGTGGAGTCGCGGACGGGGCGCGGCTTCGTGTGCCGCTTCGCGACGTTGAGGTTCTCGACGATCACGCGCCGATCGCGCGGGCGTGCGTCGAGGACCCGTCCCTGCTTGCCGCGGTCCTTGCCGGCGAGCACCTGGACGAGATCGCCCTTCTTGATTCGCATGGTGGTGGCCATCTCTAGAGCACCTCGGGGGCGAGGCTGACGATCTTCATGAAGTTCTTCTCACGCAACTCGCGGGCGACGGGCCCGAAGATGCGCGTTCCGCGCGGGTTCAATTGGTTGTCGATGATGACGGCGGCGTTCTCGTCGAAGCCGATCAACGTCCCGTCATTCCTGCCGTAGGGCTTCTTCGTCCGGACGACGACCGCTCTCACGACCTCGCCCTTCTTGACCGTGCCCTGCGGCGTTGCGGCCTTCACTGTAGCGACGATCTGATCGCCGACACGGGCGTATCGGCGGTGCGAGCCGCCGACCACGCGGATGCAGAGCAGCTCGCGCGCACCCGTGTTGTCGGCGACCTTGAGGCGTGATTCCTGCTGGATCATCTGTCGCTACCTACTTCGCTGCCTCGACGACCTCTGCGAGCCGCCAGCGCTTCGTCTTCGAGAGGGGACGCGTCTCGACGATGCGGACGACGTCGCCGACCTTGGCCTGCCCCTGCTCGTCATGCGCGTGGAACTTCGCGCTCTGGCGCACGACCTTCTTGTATCGCGGGTGCGCCTTCACGGTGTCGACCCGGACGACGATCGTCTTCTCCATCGCGTCGGAGACGACGGTGCCCTGGCGCTCCTGGCGCCGACCCCGCTCGTGCTCCGGCTTCTCGAGGCGCACGATCGGCTTGCGCTCGGTCGCCTTCTGGCGCGTGGGCCTCGTCTTCTGCGGGCGGAGCGCCCGAGGGAGCCGCTTGCGCTTCGGCTTCGGGCCGGACTGCGCCACGGGCGCAGCCTCGGCAGGCGCCTCGGTCGCGGCGGCGGGCGCCTTGGTCTCGGCTACGGGCTCGACCTCCGCTTCGGCAACCTGCTCCTGGGCGGGCTCGGGCGCCTCGGTGGGCGCCTCGGGCTCGTCTGCCGGAGGCTTGTCGGCGGGAGCCTCGGCAACCGGCTCCGCGGCCGTCGCCTCGACGTCGGTCGCCGTCGCCTCGGCCTCCGCGGCAGGGGTCTCGACGACCGCCTCCTCGGTGGCCTCCACGGACTCCTCCGCAGTCGTCTCGTCGTTCACGTTCTTCTTCTCAGCCATCGCTTCCTCACACCTTCTCGGTAGCCCGCTCGTGCTGGATCGTCAGAATGCGTGCGATCTCCCGCCGCGCCTGGCGCAACCGCGCGCTCGACTCGAGCGCCCCGGTCGCCGCCTGGAAGCGGATCTTGAAGAGCTCCTGCCGGCCCTCGCCGAGCTTGCGCTCGAGCTCCTCGTCGCTCAGGTTCCTCAGCTGCTCAGGATTCAAAGAGATCAGCCTCCCGCTTCACGAACCTCGTCTTGATCGGGAGCTTCTGCGCGGCGAGGCGCAGCGCCTCCTTCGCGAGCGGCTCGTCGACACCGGAGAGCTCGAACATCACGCGTCCCGGCTTGACGACCGTGACCCAGCCCTCGGGGGAGCCCTTGCCCGAGCCCATGCGGGTCTCGGCGGGCTTCTTCGTGAACGGCTTGTCCGGGAAGACGTTGATCCAGACCTTCCCGCCACGCTTGATCTTGCGCGTCATCGCGATCCGGGCAGCCTCGATCTGACGGTTGGTGACCCAGCCGTTCTCGAGGGCCTTGATCCCGAAGTCGCCGAACTGCACGTCGAGCTGGCCCTTGGCGAAGCCGGCGCGACGCCCGCGAAACTGCTTGCGGTGCTTCGTCTTGCGCGGCATCAACATCAGGCGTCACTCCCCTGCTCGGGCGGCGCCTGCGGCTGCTCCGGAGGGGACTGTCCTCCGGCGGTTTCTCGTGGAGGGAGCGGTCCCCTGGCGCCTCGGGCGGCGCCTGCGGCGTGCTCTCGGGAGGCGTCTCGGGCGGCGCCTGCGTCGACTGGTCGGTGGGCGGCGCCTGCGTCTCGGGCGCCGAGCCGCGCTCGCGCGCCGGCCCGCGGCCGCCCTGGCCGCCGCGACCACGCCCGCCGGGACGGCGTCGCTTCTGGACGAGCCCGAGGCCCTCGCGATCCTGGCCGCGGCCGCGGCCGCTCTCGCGCGAGGCGCCGAGCCCCTCCGTGTTCGAGCCGCGCCTGCGGCGCGAGCCGTCCGCCTCGGAGATGCGCTCGCGACCGAGCGACCCCTCGTACCCCTCGGGCATGATCTCGCCCTTGTTGACCCAGACCTTGACGCCGATCCGGCCGTAGGTCGTCTTCGCCTCGGCGAACCCGTAGTCGATGTCGGCGCGGATCGTGTGCAACGGCACGCGACCCTCGGTGTAGCGCTCGCTGCGGCTCATCTCGCCGCCGCCGAGGCGACCACCGCACTGGATCTTGATCCCCTGCGCGCCGGACCGCATCGCGGAGGCGAGGGAGCGCTTCATCGCACGCCGGAACGAGACGCGATTCTGGAGCTGCTCGGCGATCGACTGCGCGACGAGCTGCGCGTCGAGCTCCGGCCGCTTGATCTCGTTGATGTTGATGTGGACGCTCTTGCCGGTGATCGAGTGGAGCTCCTTCCGGAGCGCGTCCACCTCGACGCCCGACTTGCCGATCACGATCCCCGGCCGCGCGGTGTAGATGTCCACCGTGATCCGCTGCTTGTCCTTGCGGATCAGGATGTCGGAAAGACCCGCGTGCGCGAGCTTCCCGTTGATGTGGTCGCGGATCCGGATGTCCTCGAGGATGTAGTCGGCGATCTCCTTCTTGCCGGTCCACCAGTTCGACTTCCAGTCGTGGATGACGCCGACGCGGAGCCCGCCGGGATGCACTTTCTGACCCATTAGACGGTCGCTCCTTCCTTCTTCTTCGCCGGCGTGCGGCGCTTGGACTTCGGCTTCTCCTCGGCCGCGGGCGCTTCCGCCACCGGGGTCTCCGGCGTCGGTGCGCTCTCGGCGGCGGGCCTCGCCGGCTTCTGGGGGCGCGGGCGGCCGCTGGACGGGTTCCCCGCGACCACGATCGTGATGTGGCAGGTGCGCTTGCGGATCCGGTTGACGCGGCCGCGCGCGCGGGCGCGCCAGCGCTTGAGCGTCGGGCCCTCGTCGGCGTACGCCTCCAGGATCACGAGCTCGTCGCCGTCGAGCCCGTGCGCGGATTCCGCGTTGGCGACGGCCGAGGCGAGCACGCGGTCGATCTCGCGCGCGGCGGCGCGCGGCGTGAACGCGAGGATCGTGCGCGCCTCGGGCACGCTGCGGCCGCGCAGGTGGTCGAGGACGATCCGCGCCTTGCGCGCGGACATGCGCACCCACTTCGCCTGGGCGCGGACGGTCGTCGTCTGAGTGTCGCTCGATCGTGCCATCTACTTCTTCTTCACCTGCGCCTGGCGGTCACCGGAGTGGCCGCGGAACGTCCGGGTCGGAGCGAACTCGCCGAGCTTGTGCCCGACCATCTGCTCGCTGACGAAGACCGGGACGTGCTTGCGCCCGTCGTGGACGGCGATCGTGTGCCCGACCATCTCGGGGAAGATCGTCGAGGCGCGCGACCAGGTGCGGATCATCCGCCGCTCGCCGGCGTCGTTCATCCCGGCGATACGTGCGAGCAGCCGCTCCTCGACGAAAGGCCCTTTCTTGGAAGAACGTGACATCTAGCGTCTCTCCTTGCCGCGGCGGCGACCGCGGACGATCAGCCGGTCGGATTCCTTGTGCTTGCGGCGGGTGCGCTTCCCGATCGTCGGGACGCCCCACGGGGTCACCGGGTGGTGGCCCTTCGACTTGCCCTCGCCACCGCCGTGCGGGTGGTCGACGGGGTTCATCGCCGTGCCGCGGACGGACGGCCGCTTGCCGAGCCAGCGGCTGCGACCGGCCTTCCCGCTCGACTCGTTGGCGTGGTCGGCGTTCCCGACCTGACCCACGGTCGCGCGGCAGGTGAGCAGGACGCGGCGCATCTCACCGGACGGCAGTCGGAGGACGCCGTACGGCGCGTCCTTCGCGACGAGCTGGATCCCCGACCCCGCCGAGCGTGCGAGCTTCGCGCCCTGTCCGGGTCGCAGCTCGACCGCATGGACGACGGTGCCGGTCGGGACGTCCGAGAGCGGCAGCGCGTTCCCCGGCTTGATGTCGGCTCCCTGGCCGGACTGCACCGAGGCGCCGACACGGAGCCCGACCGGCGAGAGAATGTAGGCCTTGGCGCCGTCGGCGTAGTGCAGGAGCGCGATCCGGGCCGACCGGTTCGGGTCGTACTCGATCGCGGCGACCTTGGCCGGGACGCCGTCCTTGACGCGCTTGAAGTCGATCCGGCGGTACCGGCGCTTGTGCCCACCACCCTGGTGACGGGTCGTGATGCGGCCGTGGTTGTTCCGCCCGCCCGAGCGCTTGAGCGGCTCGAGGAGCGACTTCTCCGGCTGGGTGCGCGTGATCTCCTCGAACGAGGAGGTCGCCATCTGCCGCCGGCCGGGGCTCGTGGGCTTGTACTTCTTGACTGCCATGACTAGACCTGTGCTCCCTCGAAGATCTCGATCGTCTCGCCCTCGCGGACCTGGACGATTGCCTTCTTCCAGCCCTGCTTCGTACCCTTGAAGACCCCGCGGCGCTTCGGCTTCGGCTGCACCTTGATGATGTTGACCCGCTCGACGTGGACGCCGAAGAGCTCCTCGACCGCCTGGCGGACGTGCGTCTTGTGAGCGTCCGGATGGACGCGGAAGGCGTAGCGCCGGTCGGCGATCCCCTGGTAGCTCTTCTCGGAGACGACGGGGGCGAGGACGACCTGCTCACTCGTCAGACCGCTCACGACGACGCCTCCTTTCCCGCGCGCCCCTCGACGAGCGGCAGCGCGGCCTCGGTGACGACGAGGGCGCGTGCCCACACGACCGCGGCCACGTCGAGCTCGGCCGGCACCGTGACGAGCACCCGCTCGAGATTCCGGAAGGACTTGACGACGGCCTCCTCGTCCTCGTGCGCGACGACGAGCACCGGCGCGTCCTTGCCCCAGTCGGCGAGCACCTGCTTGGCCTGCTTCGTCGACGGGCTCTCGAACGAGCCGACATCGAGCACGGCGAGGGTGCCGTTCCCGGCGTGATGGGAGAGGGCGCCGCGGAGGGCGGCCCGGCGCGCCTTGCGGTTGACCTTGACGTCGAAGCTCCGCATCCCGGGCGGGAAGGCCATGCCGCCGCCCGTGAACTGCGGCGCCCGGATCGTGCCCTGGCGGGCTCGTCCGGTGCCCTTCTGGCGCCACGGCTTCGCGCGGCCACCGGCGACGAGCCCGCGGCTCTTCGCGCCGCGCGTGCCGGCCCTGGCCGCGTTCAGCTCCGCGCGCACCGTCTCGTGGACGAGGTGCGGATTCACCTCGACCTCGAAGATCGTCTTGTCGAGCGCGACATCCTTGTCGCCGCCGCCGAGCACTGCTGCCTTGACCGCCATCAGCGCTCCAACGCCCTGATCTCGACGAGCCCGCTCCTGGGCCCGGGGACGGCGCCCTTGACGAGCAGGAGGTTGCGCTCGGCATCCACCGAGTGGACGACGAGCCCGAGCTGGGTGGCGCGCTTGCCGCCCATCCGGCCGGCCATCTTCTTGCCCTTGAAGACCCGCGACGGGGTCGCCGACGCACCGATCGAGCCGGGCTTGCGGACGTTGTGCGAGCCGTGGCTCGCCGGCCCGCGGTGGAAGTTGTGGCGCTTGATCGTTCCCTGGAAGCCCTTGCCGATCGAGGTGCCTGCGACCTTGATCCGGTCGCCGGGCTCGAAGGCCTCGACCGTGACGCGCTCGCCCGCCTGCAGCTCGCTCGTCCCGCGGAACTCGACGAGGTGCCGGTGCCCGCCCACGCCCGCCTTGCGGAGGTGGCCGAGCTCACCCTTCGAGAGCTTGCGGTCGAGCACCTCGCCGAATGCGAGCTGGACCGCCTCGTAGCCGTCGGTGGCCTCGGTCCGCACCGCGACGACCGGGCACGGGCCCGCCTCGATCACGGTGACGGCGTCGACCGCCCCGGTCTCCTCGTCGAAGACCTGGGTCATTCCGAGCTTCCTGCCCAGAATCCCCTTCACGCCCTCGCCTCGCTTTCACGGGCAGGGAGCTCTGTCCGCGTCAGCGGACCAGGGGAGGGGGTCTGGGGGAACCGGGAGGTTCCTCCAGCGAGCTGCCGAGAGGTCGTTCGGACGTTCACAGCTTGATCTCGATGTCGACCCCGGCCGGGAGGTCGAGCCGCATGAGCGAGTCGACCGTCCGGGGGGTGGGGCTGTGGATGTCGATGAGGCGCTTGTGCGTGCGCACCTCGAAGTGCTCGCGCGAGTCCTTGTCCTTGAAGGGACTGCGGATCACGCAGTACACGTTCTTCTCGGTGGGCAGGGGCACGGGGCCGGTGATAGTGGCACCGGTCCGCTGCGCCGTCTCCACGATCTGGGACGCCGAGCGATCCACCTGCTGGTGGTCGTAGCCCTTGAGCCGGATCCGGATCTTCTGCTGAGCCATTCGCGCTCGTTTCCCGTGGTGAGGGAGGGGCGAGCCCCTCCCTACTTGAGGATCTCCGTCACGACGCCGGCGCCGACCGTGCGGCCGCCCTCGCGGATCGCGAAGCGCAGCCCCTGGTCCATGGCGATCGGCTGGTGCATGTCGATCTCCATGTTCGTGTTGTCGCCCGGCATGACCATCTCCTGGCCCTCCGGGAGCTTGATCGCGCCGGTCACGTCGGTTGTGCGGAAGTAGAACTGCGGCCGGTAGCCGTTGAAGAACGGCGTGTGGCGCCCGCCCTCCTCCTTCGAGAGGACGTAGACCTCGGCCTTGAACTGGGTGTGCGGTGTGATCGAGCCGGGCTTCGAGAGCACCTGGCCGCGCTCGACGTCCTCGCGCTTGATCCCGCGGAGCAGTGCGCCCGCGTTGTCGCCCGCCTGGGCGAAGTCGAGGATCTTCTGGAACATCTCGAGCCCGGTGACCGTGGTCTTCTCGGTCTTCTCGTGGATGCCGACGATCTCGACCTCGTTGCCGACCTCGATCTTCCCCTGCTCGATGCGGCCGGTGACGACCGTGCCGCGGCCGGTGATCGTGAAGACGTCCTCGATCGGCATCAGGAAGGGCTTGTCGACGTCGCGCTCGGGCTCCGGGATGTAGGAGTCGACCGCCTCCATCAGCTCGACGATCTTCTCCGTCCACTCGGCGTCGCCCTCGAGCGCCTTCAGCGCCGAGACGCGGACGATCGGGATGTCGTCGCCGGGGAAGTCGTACTTGGAGAGGAGCTCGCGCACCTCCATCTCGACGAGCTCGAGGAGCTCCTCGTCGTCGACCATGTCGGCCTTGTTGAGGGCGACGACCATCGCCGGCACCTCGACCTGGCGGGCGAGCAGGATGTGCTCGCGCGTCTGCGGCATCGGGCCGTCGGCGGCCGAGACCACGAGGATCGCGCCGTCCATCTGGGCGGCGCCCGTGATCATGTTCTTGATGTAGTCGGCGTGCCCGGGGCAGTCGACGTGCGCGTAGTGGCGGTTCGCCGTCTCGTACTCGACGTGCGCGGTGTTGATCGTGATCCCGCGCTGGCGCTCCTCGGGAGCGGAGTCGATCGACGCGAAGTCGCGCTCGGCGGTGCCGGTCCCGGTCTCGGAGAGCACCTTCGTGATCGCCGCGGTCAGGGTCGTCTTGCCGTGGTCGATGTGACCGATCGTGCCGATGTTGACGTGCGGCTTCGACCGCTCGAACTTCTGCTTGGCCATTGCGGTTCCGGTCTCCTTCCGGTGTTGCCTACGCGCCCCGCTGGGCGTCGACGATGTCCGCTGCGATGGACTGCGGAACGTCCTCGTAGCGGTCGAACTGCATGGTGAACGTCGCCCGGCCCTGGGTCATCGACCTCAGGTCCGTGGCGTATCCGAACATCTCCGAGAGCGGCACGCTCGCCTTGATCGACTGCGAGTTGCCGAGCGGCTCGAGGTGCTCGACGCGCCCGCGCCGCGAGTTGAGGTTGCCCATCACGTCGCCCAGGTAGTCCTCGGGCGTGACGACCTCGACGGCCATCATCGGCTCGAGGAGCTTGGGCTTCGAGCGCTTGAGCGCCTCCTTGACGGCCATCGAGCCGGCGATCTTGAAGGCGCGCTCGCTCGAGTCGACGTCGTGGTACGAGCCGTCGGTGAGCTCGACCTTGATGTCGACCACGGGGTAGCCGGCGAGGACGCCGGCGCCGAGCGCCTCCTGGATGCCCTCGTCGACCGGCTTGATGTACTCCTTGGGGATCTTCCCGCCGACGATCTTGTCCGTGAACTCGTAGCCGTCTCCAGGGCTCTGCGGGATCAGGTTGATCGTGACGTCGCCGTACTGGCCCGAGCCGCCGGTCTGCCGGACGAACCTCGCCTGGATCTTGTCGACGGCCTGGCCCGCGGTCTCGCGGTAGGCGACCTGCGGCCGGCCGACGTTCGCGTCGACCTTGAACTCGCGCAGGAGGCGGTCGACGAGGATCTCGAGGTGGAGCTCGCCCATGCCGGCGATCAGCGTCTGACCGGTCTCCTCGTCGGTCGAGACGCGGAAGGTCGGATCCTCCTCGGAGAGGCGCTGGAGCCCCTGGCCGAGCTTGTCCTGGTCGCCCTTCGTCTTCGGCTCGATCGCCACCGAGATGACGGGATCGGGGAAGGTCATCGACTCGAGCACGATCGGCGCGCTCTCGATGGCGAGCGTGTCGCCCGTCGTCGACTGCTTGAGGCCGACCGCGGCGGCGATCTCGCCCGCGCTGATCTCCTCGCGCTCCTCGCGGTGGTTCGCGTGCATCTGCAGGATGCGCCCGATCCGCTCGGTCCTGCCGTTCGTGGTGTTGAGCACGCGGTCGCCCGCCTTGACGCGGCCGGAGTAGACGCGGAAGTACGTGAGCTTGCCGACGAAGGGGTCCGACATCACCTTGAAGACGAGCGCCGAGAAGGGCGCCTCCTCCGAGGCGGCCCGGGTGATCTCGTCCTCCGTCTTCGGATCGGTGCCCTGCACCGCCGGGACGTCGAGCGGGCTCGGGAGGTAGTCGACGACCGCGTCGAGCAGCGGCTGCACGCCCTTGTTCTTGAAGGCGGAGCCGAGCAGCACCGGCGTGATCGCGTCGGCGAGCGTGCCTGCGCGGAGCGCCCGCTTGATCATCTCGGAGGTCACGGCCGACTCGTCCTCGAGGTACGTCTCCATGAGCTCGTCGTCGTGCTCGGCGATCGCGTCGATCAGCGCGTGATGCGCTTCCTGCGCGGCGGTCTCGAGCTCGGCGGGGATCTCCCCGACGGTGAACGACTGCCCGAGCTCGTCCTCGTAGACGATCGCGCGCATCTCGACGAGGTCGACGACGCCCGTGTGCTTGTCCTCCGCGCCGATCGGGATCTGCACCGGCACGGGGTTCGCGCCGAGGCGGTCGCGCATCGACTCGACGGCCGCGTCGAAGTCCGCGCCCGTGCGGTCCATCTTGTTGATGAAGGCGATGCGAGGCACGCCGTACCGGTCGGCCTGCCGCCAGACCGTCTCCGACTGCGGCTGGACGCCGGCGACGGAGTCGAAGACGGCGACCGCGCCGTCGAGGACGCGCAGCGAGCGCTCGACCTCGACCGTAAAGTCCACGTGCCCGGGAGTATCGATGATGTTGACCCGATGGTCGCGCCAGAACGCCGTCGTCGCGGCCGACGTGATCGTGATCCCGCGCTCCTGCTCCTGGGCCATCCAGTCCATCGTCGCGGCGCCCTCGTGCACCTCGCCCAGCTTGTGGGTGCGGCCGGTGTAGTAGAGGATCCGCTCGGTCGTCGTGGTCTTGCCCGCGTCGATGTGGGCCATGATCCCGATGTTCCGGACGCGGTCGAGCGCAACCTGGGTAACGGTCGTCGTCATCAGCGTTACCAGCGGTAGTGCGCGAACGCCTTGTTGGCCTGTGCCATGCGGTACATGTCGTCCTTGCGCTTGAACGCGCCGCCCTGGCCGTCGATCGCGTCCTGGAGCTCGGCCGCGAGCTTCACCTGCATCCCCTTCTCGCGCCTCTCGCGCGCGAAGGTGACGAGGTAGCGGATCGCGAGCGTGCGACCGCGGCGCGGCGGCACCTCCACGGGAACCTGGTAGTTGGCGCCGCCGACGCGGCGCGAGCGGACCTCGAGCACCGGCGTGACGGACTTGACGGCTGCGTCGAGCGCCTCGAGCGCCGGCTTCCCGGTCTTCTCGGCGACCTGCGCGAGCGCGTCGTACACGACCTGCTCGGCAATCGACTTCTTGCCGTCGACCATGAGCCGGTTCACGAGCTGCGTGACGAGCACCGACCCGTAGACGGGATCGGGGTCGACCGTGCGAGGCTGGATCTCTGCGCGGCGGGGCATCGGACTAGCTGCCGCCCTTCTTCGCGCCGTACTTCGAGCGTCCCTGGCGGCGGTCGGAGACACCCGAGGTGTCCAGCCCGCCGCGAATCACCTTGTACCGGAAGCCCGGCAGGTCCTTGACGCGGCCACCGCGGATCAGGACGACCGAGTGCTCCTGCAGGTTGTGCCCCTCGCCGGGGATGTAGGCGCCGACCTCCATCTGGTTCGTCAGCTTCACGCGCGCGACCTTGCGGAGCGCGGAGTTCGGCTTCTTCGGCGTCGTCGTGTACACCCGCGTGCAGACGCCGCGCTTCTGCGGCGCACCGCGGAGCGCAGGGGTCTTCACCTTCGTCTTCGGATCCTTGCGTCCCTTGCGGACGAGCTGATTGACGGTGGGCACGCGACTCCTTCAGTTCGGTCGAAGCTTCTCCGGCAGATACTTCTCCGGCACGAGAAGTGAACGGCAGGCACGACGTCCCGCCGCCCGGGAGCGGCCATGGTAGCCGAAACCCTGCCTCCTCGCAGGTTCACACGAAGGCGGCGGAGAGGGATAGCCGAACCAGGAGATCGCGATTACAGTGGGCGAGGGGAAGGGTCAGGGGAGCATCTCGAGCGGAGCGATCATCGGAGCGGTTATTGCGGCGACGGCTCTTCTAGGGCTGGGGTTCGCCGCGCTGATCGCCGTGCGCCGCCAACCGGCCCAGTCGCGCGACGACCGGCTCGTCCAGGCAGTCGACGAGATGCGGACCCGCATGGACGACCTCGGCCGCGACCTCTCGGACGCGCTCGACCGCGCAGAGCGAGAGAGCAAGCGGAACCGCTTCCTCAACGACCTCGGGACCTCGGTCGAGTTCGAGGAGCTCCTCGACCGCGTCCTCGATGCCGCACTCGAGGTGCCAGGCTTCGACGCGGCCATGGTCGCGCTCGACGACGGCGGCGGCGCGTCGTCCATGGCCACGCGCGGGATGACACCCGAGGAGGCAGCCCACCCTCCCTCGTCTGGAGCGGCCGGCACCCTGCCCGCGGGGCCGATCACCGTCAACTACCGCTACGGGGCCGCGGACGCGGCCGACACGCACCTCATCCGCGGCGGCCTCTTCCTCTCGCTCGTCGCGCGCGACGGAAGCTCGCTCGGCAGCCTTGCCCTCTTCTGGCGCAGCCCCGGCTACGAGCCGCCCGCCGAGCGGATACAGGCGATCGAGCAGATCGCGGAGACCTGCATCCCCGCGATCGAGAACGCACGACGCTACCGCGAGGCACGGCAGCTCGCGGAGACCGACGCGCTGACCGGCTTCTTCAACCAGCGCTACTTCCACGAGACGCTGCGCCGGGAGTCGCTGCGGGCACAGCGCTACGACCGGCGGCTCGCGCTCCTGATCCTCGACCTCGACGACTTCAAGGCCGTCAACGACCGGATCGGCCACCTCGCCGGCGACGCCGTCCTCGCGCAGATCGCGGAGCGGCTCCGCAACGAGATCCGCTCGGTCGACATCGGCTGCCGTGTCGGAGGCGACGAGTTCGCGGTGATCATGCCGGAGTCGAGCTCGGAGGACGCGTCGCAGCTCTTCGACCGGATGCACGACGCAGTCGCGACGATGTCCGTCCCGGGCGGGCACAAGGTGCGCGTCTCGGCCGGGATCGCCGAGCTGCGGCACGGCGAGACCGCGGCCGGGCTCTTCGAGCGCGCCGACTCGGCGCTCTACCGCGCGAAGGATCAGGGGAAGGACCAGGCGAGCCTGGCCGCGGACTAGTCCTGTTGCGCCAGGCGGGATTCGGCAGGAGCCGAATCCCGCGGCTTGATCCCGCCCTTCGGGCGGGCAGATCCCTGAAGGCGTCCCCTTCGGGGCCGCAACGGCCTCTTTGCCACGCAGCGCTCGGTGTCCGACTTCAAGTCGGACACCTGGGCTTGATCCCTCGCCTGCGGCGAGGGCGCATCCCTGAAGGCGCCCGCTTCGCGGTCGCAACCGCCGGTGATCTGCTTCAGTCAGCAGCCTGGTGTCCGACTTCGGACAGACGCGACGCACCTGGGCTTGGCGAAGTCCGACACCCTTCCCTGCGTCAGTCGCGCACCGCGACGAGGCGGAGCGGCCGCGACGGGCGGTCGCCGCCCGCTGCCGGCTCGAGCGTCACCGCCACCCGTGCTCCCTTGGCGACCCGCGTGGCGAGCGGCACGACCGGGGTCGACCCGTCGAAGCTCGCCGCCGGGACGGGGGTCGCACTGCCCGGCGCGACGGTCCACGCCCGGTAGATCGTGCCGGGCGGAGCGGCGCCGAGGCCGTCGAGCGTCAACACGCCGCGACCACCGGTCTGCGACGACGAGCACGATGCGGTTCACCGACCCGCGCAGCGGATAGCGCTCCGCGGTGGTGTCGGCAAGCACCGCAAGGGAGCGCTCGAGCCCGCCGGCGGGCGCAGCGGGCTCGTCCGCGCGTACCTCGCCGACGACGGCCCAGACGCCGAGCCCGAGCGCCGCGAGACCGCTCACGATCGCGAGGGCGGCAAGCGTCGGCCACGACGGGCGCGCCTCCCGCTCGAGCTCGATCGGGACGAGCGTGAGCGGCGCTGCGGGCTGGACAGTCGCCTCCGAGGCGAGCCGGAGCTCGATCGGCTCGGGCCGGGGAGGGCGGCGCCCCGAGCGTCGCGAGCGATCCTGAGGGTCGCGCCACGTGGCCGACGATAGCCCGGCAGACGGACGGATCCCCGCGCCGGAGACTGTCCGCACCCCCCTCTAGGGTTCCCTCGATGGAGGGACGGGCAGCGGCGCCGAGCCGCGCGGGGGGCGCTCGATGACGACGTGGTTCGCGATCGCCGCCGTCGCACTGGCGGCGCTGTCCCTCGTCCTCTTCGTGCTCGCGCTCCGCCGCCTGCTCGCGCGGCAGGCCGAGGTCACGGTGACGATGCTGCGCCGCTACGACGAGCGGCTGGCGACGTTCGCGCAGACGCTGAACGACGCGCTCACCGCGTTCCAGAGCCCGACACCGCTCGGCGCGCTCGACCTCGCCGACGACCCCGAGCCGATGGTGCGCGCGCTCGAGCTCGCGCGGGAGCGAACCTCGGCGGACGGCGCGATCGCGCTCGTGACACGCGGCAACGGGACGCCGCTCGTCGCGACCGTCGGCCTCTCGGAGTCGGAGACGAACCACATCGCCCGGATGGGCTTCCCGGACTACCGAGGTGCCCGCGCGATCGAGGTTGCGTTCTCCGGAGACCTGGTCGCGCCCGACGGATTGGCGCCTGTTCGGTCAGGGCTCGTCCTGCCGCTCCTCGGCGACGAGGCGCCGCAGAGCCTCCTCGGCGTCCTCACCCGCGACCGCACCCGGCGCTTCAGCGAAGAGGACGTCGACGCGCTCGACGGCCTCGTCAGCGTCGCCCGTTCGCCGATCGCGCGTGCACTCAACATCCAGGACGCGGACGTCGTTCCCGAGCTCGACATGCTGACCAATCTGCTCGACCGCCAGTCGTTCCCGGCGGTGCTCGAGCGCGAGATCGTTCGGGCGCGCCTCGCGAGCCAGCCGCTGTCCATCCTCGTGATCGACGTCGACCGTCTGACGTCGCTCAACGCCCGCATCGGGATCCTCGCCGCGGACGGCGTCCTGCTCGAGCTGGCGAAGCGCCTGCGTGCGGTGGTGCATCGGCTCGACTACGCGTTCCGGCTCGGCGGCGGCCGGTTCGCCGTCGTCCGTCCAGGCTCCGAAGGCGTCGATGCGCGCGAGCTCTTCGAGGCGTTCAGAGGCGAGCTGGAGGGCCATCCGATCGGCGACGCCGGCGTCGTGTCCGTGTCCGGAGGGGGCGCGGAGCTGCTCCCGCGCGACGAGCCCGAATCGTTCCTGGCCCGTGCCGAGGGCGCGCTCGCGCACGCCAAGCGAGAGCGCCGGGGCAGCGTCGCGTTCGCATCCGCGGACGAGCCGCCGCGCCGCAGCGGCGTCCTCCAGGCCGTCGCCACCCCCGCGGACACGGTCATCGACGCCTGACGGACGGCGTGGCCCCGATGCGTGCAGCGGCCGCCGGTCGGGTGGCGTTTCTCGACGCGCTCGAGTCAGAGGTCACGCGCGCGCACGAGCGCGAACGTGCGAGTCGCGGTCACGCTGGTGCACGATCCGGCTTCGTCCCACGCCGACGTGCGGGCCGCGCTGGAAGAGCTGTGCGGCGTCGTCTACGCCGTCCGGCCACGCGCCTACGCGGCAGTCCTCCCCGGCCTGGGCCGTGCCGAGGCGCTCGGCGTGCTCGCGAAGGTCGAGGCGCGATGCGGTGCGCGCGGCATCGCGATCGAGGCAGCTCACGGCGAGACCGCCGTCGAGCTGTTCGTGAGGCTGGTCGCCGGTGGTCGGCCTCCGCGCGAGGCCGACCACCGGTAGCGACCGGATCCTACGACTCGTCTTCGGGTGTCTCGGGCAGCTCCGGAAGCTCCGGCACCTGATCCTCGTACCCGAGGCCGAGCGAGGCGAGGTCGAGACCGCCGTCGCCGTCGCCGATCTCCTCCAGCGCGGCGAGCAGGTCGGCGTCGGCCCCGGCGCCGAACATCGAGGCGGGAAGGGGCTCCGACGGCTCGATGTCGATCCCGCGGTACTTCCTCAGGCCGGTGGCCGCCGGGATGAGCTTCCCGATGATCACGTTCTCCTTCAGCCCGAGCAGGCGGTCGACCTTGCCCTCGATCGAGGCGTCCGTGAGCACCTTCGTCGTCTCCTGGAAGGAGGCCGCCGAGAGGAACGACTCGGTCGCGAGCGAGGCCTTGGTGATCCCGAGGATCAGCGGCTCGAAGGTCGCCTCCTCGCCCCCCTTCGTCGACCGGGCACCGTCGTTGGCGCGCTCGAGGACGACCTTGTCGACGAGCTGACCGGGCAGGAGCTCGGTCGAGCCCGGCGTCTCGACGCGCACCTTCTTCATCATCTGGCGGACGATGAGCTCGATGTGCTTGTCGTGGATGTCGACGCCCTGCGACTTGTAGACCTTCTGCACCTCGCCGACGAGGTAGAGCTCCGTCGGGGTCGAGCCGCGTGTGGCCCGCGTGTGCAAGCCGAGCATGTCGGCAGGGTTGACCGAGCCCTCGTTGAGCGAGTCGCCCTGTGTGACGGTGTCGCCCGTGCGGACGGAGAGCCGCGTGCGGCTCGGGAACGAGTACTCCTTGACCGGGAGCGGCTCGCCGTTCTCGTCCAGCTCTCCGGGTGTGACCGTCACGAGCGTCGTCCGGTCCTGCTCCTCGACCGTCACCTTGCCGCCGAAGTCCGCGAGCGTGGCGGCACCCTTCGGGTTCCGCGCCTCGAAGATCTCGACGACGCGCGGGAGGCCGTGCGTGATGTCCGCGCCGGCGACGCCGCCCGTGTGGAACGTGCGCATCGTGAGCTGGGTGCCGGGCTCGCCGATCGACTGCGCCGCGACGATGCCGACGGCATCGCCGATCTCGCACATGTCACCGGTGGCGAGGAAGGTGCCGTAGCAGGCCCGGCACACGCCGACCTCGCTCCGGCACTTCAGCACCGTGCGCACGGGAAGCGCGAACTCGTCCACCTCGTCGAGCTGGTCGATCACCTCGTGCAGCCGCGGCTTGGTGAGGAGCTCTCCCTTCACGGCGAGCACCGTCTTGCCCGGCTTGCCGTCCTTGAGGGGCTTGTGGACGTCCGTCGCGACGACGCGGCCGGCCGCGCTCAGGTTCGGCTGCCCGTCGAGGAGCACCGGGAGCTCGACGTGAGCCTCGGTGCCGCAGTCCTCCTCGCGGATGATGACGTCCTGCGAGACGTCGACGAGGCGCCGCGTCAGGTAGCCCGAGTCCGCCGTCCGGAGCGCGGTGTCGGCGAGACCCTTGCGGGCGCCGTGGGTCGAGATGAAGTACTCGAGGACCGAGAGGCCTTCCATGAAGTTGGCCTTGATCGGCCGCTCGATGATCTCGCCCTTCGGATTCGCCATCAGGCCGCGCATGCCCGCGAGCTGACGGATCTGGTTGAACGAGCCCCGGGCGCCCGAGTTGGCCATCATGAAGATGGAGTTCGTCGGAAGCAGGTTCTCCTTCATCGCGTCCGCGACCTTGTCGGTCGCCTCCGTCCAGACCGCGACGACGCGCTCCTTCCGCTCCTCCTCGGTCATCAGGCCGCGCTCGTACTCGCGCTCGACCTTCGCGACCTGCTCCTCGTAGCCGGAGAGGATCTCCTCCTTCGAGGGCGGGATCACGATGTCGTTCTTGGAGACGGTGATCCCGGCGCGTGTCGCGTATGTGAACGCCAGCGACTTGATCGTGTCGAGCACCGTCGCGACCGCGTAGGCACCGTACTCGCCGACGAGACGGTCGATGAGCGCGTCGAGCTCGCGCTTCGTGAGCGCACGGTCGACGACGAGCGCCACCGCTTCGCCGTCTTTGACGGCGTTGGCGAGCGACAGCTCGAGCTCGCTCTCGAAGATCACGCGCCCGGGCGTCGTGAGGCGCACCTCGTCGCCGCGCCGGTACTCGACGGGCTCCTGGAGCGTCACCTGCTTCGCGTCGAGCGCGAACTGCACCTGATCCTCGCTCGAGTACCGAGGCAGGCCCTTCACCTTCAGCTGCTTCGCGAGCTCCTCGGTGGTCGTCGCCGCGAGGTCGTGCTCGCAGTAGGTGAGGTAGTAGGCGCCGAGCACCATGTCCTGGGTCGGCGTCGCGAGCGGGCGCCCGTGGGCCGGCGAGAGGATGTTGTTCGACGACAGCATCAGGATCCGCGCCTCCGCCTGCGCCTCGGCGCTGAGCGGGAGGTGCACGGCCATCTGGTCGCCGTCGAAGTCGGCGTTGAACGCGTGGCAGACGAGCGGGTGCACCTGGATCGCCTTGCCCTCGACGAGCACGGGCTCGAACGCCTGGATCCCGAGTCGGTGGAGCGTCGGGGCGCGGTTCAGGAGCACCGGATGCTCGGCGATGACCTCCTCGAGGACGTCCCAGACCTCCGGGACCATCGACTCCACGTGCTTCTTGGCGGCCTTGATGTTCTGGACGGACTTCCGCTCGACCAGCCGGCTCATGATGAACGGCTTGAAGAGCTCGAGCGCCATCAGCTTCGGCAGCCCGCACTGGTGGAGCTTCAGGTTCGGCCCGGCGACGATGACCGAGCGACCGGAGTAGTCGACGCGCTTCCCGAGCAGGTTCTGGCGGAACCGCCCCTGCTTGCCCTTGAGCATGTCGGAGAGCGACTTGAGCGGCCGGTTGCCCGGGCCCGTGACGGCGCGCCCGCGGCGGCCGTTGTCGAACAGCGCGTCGACGGCCTCCTGGAGCATCCGCTTCTCGTTGTTGACGATGATCTCGGGCGCCCCGAGGTCGAGCAGGCGCTTGAGCCGGTTGTTCCGGTTGATCACTCGGCGGTAGAGGTCGTTGAGGTCGCTCGTCGCGAAGCGGCCGCCGTCGAGCTGCACCATCGGGCGAAGCTCCGGCGGGATCACCGGGATCGCCTCGAGCACCATCCACTCGGGCTTGTTCTCCGAGGTGATGAACGCCTGGACGACCTTGAGGCGCTTGATCGCGCGCTGCTGCTTCTGGCCCTTCGACGTCTTGATCGTGTCGCGGAGGATGAGCGACTCCTCCTGCAGGTCGAGGTCGCGCAGGAGCTCGCGGATCGACTCCGCGCCCATGCCGCCCCGGAAGTAGACGCCGAAGCCGTACGGCGAGCCGAAGCGATCCTTCAGCTCGCGGAAGAGCTGCTCGTCGTTGACGACCTGCTTGACGGAGAGCTCGCGGAAGAGCTTCCACGTCTCCTCCAGCCTCCGGACGCCCTCGACCGCCGCCTCGCGCGTGTCCTCGCGGCGGCTCTCGATGTCGGCGACCATCTCCTTGACCTTCGTCGCCCACTGCTGGACGGCCTCGAGGTCTTCCTTGCGAGCGCCTTCGACGAGGCAGAGGTCGTAGGCGAGCTCGCGCACCTGCTCTTGGCCGGCATCCGCGTCGGCCTGCTCGAGCACGGCGCGGAGGAGGCCGTTACCGACCTCGCGCGCGCGATCGAGGTTCTTCGCGTCGACGGACGCGACGAGCTCGGCGTCGCCGCCGGAGAGCTCGCCGCCCGAGAGCAGCTGGTCGAGCAGCTTGTGGAGGTGCTTCGTGATCGCGCCCTTCTTGGCCCCCGACGAGCGCTCGAGGTCGTCGCGGAGCGGGTCGAGCGCCGCGCGGATCTCGACCGCGGCGGTCGCGACCGACTCGATCTCGCGTGGGGCGAGCCGACGGTCGTCGCGGGTCGCCGTCTGCCGCACGAGCTCGCGCAGCCGCTTCGGGTCCTCGCTCGCGACCGTCTTCCCGAGATCCGGGAAGATGCCTCCGGCGAGCGTCCGCGCCTCCTCGAGGCCCGGCAGCACCTGATCCTCCGCCCAGTTGTTGAGCCCGCGCGCCCAGAACTCGTCGTCCTCGTCGAAGCCGCGGTCCTTGCCGGCCGAGAGGTAGGCACGGCGGCGCGCGAGACGCTCGTCGAGCGTCACGAGCTGCTCGTCGCGATCGACGTAGATCTGCTCCGACTCGCCGCGCACCTTGTCCTCGAGGTCGGCGAGGTCGGCGGCGCGCTTCTCCTGGTCGACGCCCGTGACGATCGACGCGGCGAAGTACAGGACCTTCTCGAGCTCGCGCGGGGCGATGTCGAGCAGGTAGCCGATCCGGCTCGGGACGCCCTTGAAGAACCAGATGTGCGAGACGGGCGCGGCGAGGTCGATGTGACCCATGCGCTCGCGACGCACCTTCTGCCGCGTCACCTCGACGCCGCAGCGCTCGCAGATGATCCCCTTGTAGCGGACGCGCTTGTACTTGCCGCAGTAGCACTCCCAGTCCTTCGTGGGACCGAAGATGCGCTCGCAGAAGAGCCCGTCGCGCTCGGGCTTCAGGGTGCGGTAGTTGATGGTCTCCGGCTTCGTGACCTCGCCCATCGACCAGTCACGGATCTGCTTCGGGGAAGCGAGCCCGATCCGGATCGCGTCGAAGTCGTTGATGTCGATCTGCGCCAAGGTTTCTCCTTCGGAGGGGCCCCGCTACGGGCTCCTCCAGTCGTCCGTCTCTGCCTGGTTCCTTCTGGTTCTCCTGGCGCGTCGCCGGGGCGACGCGCCCGCCTGCCTCAGTCCTCGGTCTCGCCGTCGACCGGCGCGAGCTCCTCGGGCTCCTCCTCGAGCTTCTCGTCCGAGGCGACCACGAGGTCCGCACCGTCTTCGGGCGCTCCCTCCTCGACCTCCTGCGCGCGTGGGCGACGCGGCGCCGCCGCGCACGCTCGGCGAGAGGTCGATCCCGAGCTCCTCCGCGGCCCGGAGCAGCTCGTCGTCCTCCTCGCGCACCTCGACCTCGCGGCCCTCGTCCGAGAGGACGTGGACGTCGAGCGAGAGCGACTGCATCTCCTTGAGGAGCACCTTGAACGACTCGGGGATCGACGGCTCGGCGATGTTCTCGCCCTTGACGATCGCCTCGTATGCCTTGACCCGGCCGATCGTGTCGTCGGACTTGATCGTGAGCATCTCCTGGAGGGTGTACGCCGCGCCGTACGCCTCGAGCGCCCACACCTCCATCTCGCCGAAGCGCTGGCCGCCGAACTGCGCCTTGCCGCCCAGCGGCTGCTGGGTGACGAGGGAGTACGGCCCGGTCGAGCGCGCGTGGATCTTGTCGTCGACGAGGTGGAGCAGCTTCAGGATGTACATGTAGCCGACGGTCACCTTCTGCTCGAACGGCTCGCCGGACTTCCCGTCGAGGAGCTGCACCTTGCCGGAGCAGCGACGGCCCTCCGCGCGGCTCTCGTCGACGTTCATCGAGACGCGGTCGCTCGTGGCGGCGGCCCAGGCGACGAGCGCGTCGTCGACGTCCGTCTCGGTGGCGCCGTCGAACACCGGGGTCGCGACGGCCCTTGGGTCGGGCGCGTTGATCGGCGCCCGCTCGTTGACGGGGTCGCCGTCCTCGAAGACGCCGTGCGCCGCGGCCCAGCCGAGATGGGTCTCGAGGATCTGGCCGATGTTCATCCGGCTCGGCACGCCGAGCGGGTTCAGGACGACGTCGACCGGGCGCCCGTCCTCGAGGAACGGCATGTCCTCCTCGGGGACGATCTTCGAGATCACGCCCTTGTTGCCGTGGCGGCCGGCGAGCTTGTCGCCCTCCGCGATCTTGCGCTTCTTCGCGACGAAGACACGGACGAGCTCGTTGACTCCCGGCGGCAGGTCGTCGCCCGCCTCGCGGGAGAACGTCTTGACGCCGATCACCTTGCCGCCCTCGCCGTGGGGCACCTTGAGGGAGGTGTCGCGCACCTCGCGCGCCTTCTCCTTGAAGATCGCCCGGATCAGCTTCTCCTCCGCGGTCAGCTCGGTCTCGCCCTTCGGCGTCACCTTGCCGACGAGCAGGTCGCCCGACCCGACCTCGGCGCCGATCCGCACGACGCCGCGCTCGTCGAGGTTCGCGAGCGACTCCTCCGAGCGGTTCGGGATGTCGCGCGTGATCTCCTCGTCGCCGAGCTTCGTCGAGCGCGCGTCGATCTCGTACTCGTGGATGTGGATCGAGCTGAGCACGTCGTCCTTGACGAGCCGCTCGGAGAGCACGATCGCGTCCTCGAAGTTGTAGCCCTCGAACGGCATGAAGGCGACGAGCAGGTTCGCGCCGAGCGCGAGCTCACCGCGGTCGGTCGCCGCGCCGTCCGCCAGCACCTCGCCCTTGCCCACGCTGTCGCCGAGCTTCACGACGGGCTTCTGGTGGATGAGCGTGCCCTGGTTCGAGCGCATGAACTTCGTCAGCGGGTACTCGTCCCGCGTGCCGCGGCCCTCGACGACGATGCGCTCGGCGTCGACGTCGATCACCTTGCCCGTGTTGCGGGCGAGCACGACGTCACCGGTGTCGATCGCGGCCCGGTACTCGACTCCCGTGCCGACGAGCGGCGCCTGCGGGATCATGAGCGGCACGGCCTGCTTCTGCATGTTCGCGCCCATCAGCGCGCGGTTCGCGTCGTTGTGCTCGAGGAACGGGATGAGCGCCGTCGCGACGGAGACGATCTGCACCGGCGAGACGTCCATGTAGTCGACCGAGTCGGCCCGCGCGATGACGGCCTCGCCCGCAGCCGAGCGGCAGAGCACCTGCTCGTTCACGAACTTGCCCGACTTCGGGTCGACGGCCTCGGAGGCCTGGGCGATCGTGTACTGCGCCTCCTGCGACGCGTCGAGATAGACGATCTCGTCCGAGACCTTGCCCTTGGAGACGACGCGATACGGGGTCTGGATGAACCCGAACTCGGAGACGGTCGCGAACGAGGCGAGCGCACCGATGAGGCCGATGTTCGGGCCCTCGGGCGTCTCGATCGGGCACATGCGCCCGTAGTGGGTCGGATGGACGTCGCGCACCTCGATCGGCGCGCGCTCGCGGGTGAGCCCGCCCGCGCCGAGCGCGCTCAGGCGCCGGCGATGGGTCAGCCCGGAGAGCGAGTTCGTCTGGTCCATGAACTGCGAGAGCTGCGAGGAGCCGAAGAACTCCTTCAGGGCCGCGACGACAGGGCGGATGTTGATGATCGTCTGCGGCGTGATCGTGTCGACGTCCTCGGTCGTCATCCGCTCGCGCACCACGCGCTCCATGCGGTAGAGGCCCACGCGGAACGCCTCCTGGATCAGCTCGCCGGTCGTGCGGAGACGCCGGTTGCCGAAGTGCTCGTACTCGTCGAGCTCGCCCCGCACCGGCTCGCGCGGCATCGCCGCGGCCTCGGCTGCGTAGTCCTTCGAGTCCTCGGGGACGCCGAGCAGCACGGGCAGGTCGACCAGCCGGCGGACGAGCGCGATGATGTCCTGCGTCGTGAGGACGCGGGTGTCCTCGGGGACGTCGACCCCGAGCCGCTGGTTCAGCTTGTAGCGCCCGACCTTCGTGAGGTCGTACCGCTTCGGGTCGAAGAAGAGCGAGCGGAGCAGGTTGCGGGCGTTGTCGAGCGTCGGCGGCTCGCCCGGGCGCTGCTTCTTGAAGACCTCGATCAGCGCCTCTTCCTCGCGGGTCGAGGGATCCTTCTCGAGCGTGTTCTGGACGTAGACGCGCGCCTTCTCGTCGAAGAGCGCGAGGATCGCCTCGTTCGTCGAGGTGTCCAGTGCGAACCCGGTCGTCGGATCCTCGGCCGGCAGGGCCCGGAGAAGCGTCGTGATCGGCAGCTTGCGCTTGCGGTCGATCCGCGCGTAGACGATGCCCTTCTTGTCGATCTCGAGCTCGAGCCACGAGCCGCGGGACGGCATCAGGTTCGCCGTGAAGACCTGCTTCGTCGCGTCCTTCGGCTCCATCAGGTACGCGCCCGGGGACCGCACGAGCTGCGTCACGATGACGCGCTCGGTGCCGTTGATGATGAACGTCCCGTGCTCGGTCATCATCGGGAAGTCGCCCATGAAGACCCGCTGCTCTCGGATCTCGCCCGTCTCCGTGTTGACGAAGCGGACCGTCATCGAGAGCGGCGCCTGGTAGGTGAGGTCCTTCTCGCGGCACTCCGAGATCGTGTGCTGCGGGTCGCCGAACTCGTACTCGCCGAACTCGACCGCGAGCGTGCCCGTGTAGTCGGAGATCGGCGAGATGTCGTCGATCGTCTCGCGCAGCCCCTCGTCGAGGAACCACTTGAACGAGGCCTTCTGGATGTCGATCAGGTTGGGGAGGTCGAGGACGTGCTTCAGACGCGAAAACGACTTGCGCGCTCGCGGCGCGACGGCGGTGCTGCTCAAGAACAGCCTCCCTTAGTTACGGCGGACAGTGAAGATGGGGACGGGCAGAGTCGAAGCCAGGCTCGGCGGAACAGGGAAGAATAGCGGACAAGCATGCTCCGCCGCAACCCCTGCGGGGCGGCGGAATGTCCGTCGAGAAGTGTAGCACCAGGGACTGGCCCCCGAATGGGCCTGTCCCCGCGTTTCCTCCCGCAAGGCCGGACGGGGGACTGTCCCCTGCGGGGACGAGTCCCCGGCGACCTACTTCAGCTCGACAGCCGCCCCGGCCTCTTCGAGCTCGGCCTTGAGCTTGTCGGCCTCGTCCCTGGCGACGCCCTCCTTGATGTTGCCGGGGGCGCCGTCGACGACGTCCTTCGCCTCCTTCAGACCGAGGCCGGTCGCCGCGCGCACGACCTTGATCACCTGGATCTTCTTGTCGCCGGCGGCCGTCAGGACGACGTCGAACGAGTCCTTCTCCTCCTCGGCGGCCGCGCCGTCACCGCCACCGGCCGCGCCGGGTGCGGCGGCGACCGCGACGGGAGCGGCGGCCGTGACGCCCCACTCCTCCTCGATCGCCTTCTTCAGCTCGACGAGCTCGAGCACGGTCATCTTGCCGAGCGTGTCGAGCACCTTCGCGGTGTCCGTTGCCATGTCCTACTCCTCCTCGGTCGTAGCGGATTCCGCATCGGCGGAACCGGCCTGATCTGTGTCGGTGGTCGCGTCGCTTGCATCGGCAGCCGGCTCGGCGGGCGCTTCGGTCACCGGCTCGGCGGGCGCTTCCACCGGCTCGGCGACGCCTCGGCCACGGCTCGGCGGACGCCTCGGCCACCGGCTCGGCGGGCGCTTCTTCCGCCACGGCGGCCTCCGTGTCCTCTGCGGGCTCCGTCGCGTGTGCTTCCGGGGACTCGCCGAGCTGCTCGATCCGAGCGTCGATGAGCCCGACGAGGTCGCGGAGCGGCGCCGCGAGGAGACCGACGAGCTGGCTCAGCGGCGCGATGATCACGCCGACGAGCTGGCTCTTGACGACCTCCGGGGCGGGCAGCTTGGCGAGCGCCTCGATGTCCGCCTCGCCGATCGAGCTTCCAGCGAGCAGGCCGCCCCGGAACGAGAGCACCTTCGTGTCCCGCGCCGTGTCGGAGAGCGCCTTCGCGACGGCGACCGGGTCGCCGTCCGTCTCGACGAACGCGATCGCGGTCGGTCCCTCGAGCAGGGCGAGCAGCGACTCGGCGCCCGCCGCCTCTGCGGCCCTCCGCGTGAGAGTGTTCTTCACGACCTGGAGCCGCGCGCCGCTGCCGCGCAGCTTCGCGCGGAGCTCCTCGAGCTGGGCGTTCGTCAGGCCGCGATAGTCCGCGACGATCAGCGACTCGGCCGACCGGAGCTGCTCGGCGAGCTCGGTGACGACCTGTTCCTTCTCGGTTCTCTGCATGTCGTTCCCTCCGGAAACGACCAGACCCGCCACGAGGCGGGTCCGGGCCGCGCGAGCTGACGCTCGCGGCGGAATCCTGACCGCACCTCGACCGGACTTCTGCCTGCGCGGCTGCCGGTTGTCTTCGGTGGGAGCTGGTCGGCTGTGACGCTAGACGGTAGCAGCCTCTCTCTGGTCGGCCTCGGCACCCTCGGCACCCTCGGCGACGTCGCGCGTGCGGGTCGGATCGAGGTGGAGCCCCGGGCCCATCGTCGTCGTGAGCGTGATGCCCTTGATGTAGCGCCCCTTCGCCGCGGCGGGCTTCGCCCTGACGATCTCCTCGACCACCGCGGCGTAGTTCTCGAGCAGCTGGCGCTCGCCGAAGCTCTTCTTGCCGATCGGGAGATGGACGTTCGCGCCCCGGTCGGTGCGGTACTCGAGCTTGCCGGCCTTCGCGTCCGAGACCGCCTTGGCGATGTCGAACGTCACCGTGCCCGTCTTGGGGTTCGGCATGAGCCCTCGCGGCCCGAGCACCCGGCCGAGCTTGCCGACGTTCCCCATCTGGTCCGGGGTCGCGATCGCGACGTCGAACTCGAGGAACCCGCCCTCGATCTTCGCCGCGAGGTCGGCCGAGCCCACGACATCCGCGCCGGCCTCGGTCGCCTCGCGCGCCTTGTCGCCCTCGGCGAAGACGGCGACGCGCATGGAGCGGCCCGTTCCGTGCGGCAGCATGATCGTCCCGCGGAGCTGCTCGTCCGCATGACGCACGTTCAGGCCGAGGCGGAAGTGCACCTCCACCGTCTCGTCGAACTTCGCGCCGGGGAACGCCTTCAACTTCGCGAAGGCCTCCGCGGGCGCGTACAGCGTCTCGCGGTCGAACGATTCGCGTGCGGTCCGGTATCGCTTCCCGTTGCCGCTCATTTCTCCACCTCCACGCCCATGCTCCGCGCGGTTCCCGCAATGACGAGCATTGCGGCCTCGACGTCGTTGGCGTTCAGGTCGGGCATCTTGGCCTCTGCGATCGAGCGCAGCTGCGCCTCGCTGAGCTTGCCGACCTTGGTGCGGTTCGGCTCGGCGGAGCCCGACTGCAGGTTGAGCGCCTCCTTGATCAGCACTGCCGCGGGCGGCGTCTTCGTGATGAACGTGAACGAGCGATCCTCGTAGACCGTGATCTCGACCGGAATGATCCGGCCGTTCTCCTGAGCGGTCTGCGCGTTGAACGCCTTCGTGAACTCGACGATGTTGACGCCGTGCTGACCGAGCGCGGGGCCGACCGGCGGTGCAGGGTTCGCCTGTCCGCCGGGAATCTGGAGCTTGATGAGTGTGAGGACTTTCTTCGCCATTGCGTGAGTCAAGCGGGGCGCTCGACGCCCCTCCTCCCGTCTTGTCTCGTTGTCAGTCGATCTTCTTCACTTGGTCGAATGCGAGCTCGACCGGCACCTGGCGCTCGAAGATGTCCACGAGCACCTTGAGCTTCTGCGCGTCCGGGTTGACGTCGACGATCTCGCCGTCGAAGTCGGAGAGCGGGCCGGACGTGACCTTCACCGACTCGCCGAGCGTGAACTCGACCTGCGCCCGCAGGGCAGGGGCGCCCGCGGCGGCGCCCGCGTGGAGGATCCGGTCGACCTCGGGCTGCGAGAGCGGGGACGGCTTGGCGCCTGCGCCGACGAACGCGGTCACGCCGGGCGTGCCCTTGACGACCGTCCAGGCCTCGTCGTTCAGGTCCATGTTGACGAGCACGTAGCCCGGCAGGACCCGCTTCTCGATCTGCACCTTCTGGCCGTCCTTCGTCTCGATGACCTGCTCGGTCGGGACGACGACGCGCCGGAAGCGCGGTGCCTGGTTCATCGAGACGATCCGGTGCTCGAGATTGGCCTTCACCTTGTTCTCGTGCCCGGAGTAGGTGTTGATCACGTACCAGTGGAACATCGTCTTCTCCCTACTGACCGAGTAGCACTTCGCGGACGAACGGACGGAGGACCTGGTCGCAGCCCCAGAGGAAGGCCCCGACGATCGCGCACGCGATCAGGACGACGATCGTGCCCTGGATCACCTGTGCGCGGTTCGGCCACTCGACCTTGCGGAGCTCGCCGATCGACTCACGCACGAACCCGCCGCGGCGGCCATGCTCGACGACGGGTGCGGCTCCCTCGGGCCCGGCGGGCGCCGGACGAGGCGCGCCCGTCCGCGCGGGCTCCTGGCCGGCGGCACGCCGCGCGTCCCGGCGCTGTCGTCTCGTCTCCTCTGCCACGTCCGACTCCGTGCCTAGCGCGTCTCGCGGTGCGCGGTGTGCGAGCCGCACCAGCGGCAGTACTTCCGCAGCTCGACGCGGTCGGGCGTGTTCCGCTTCGACTTCTGTGACTGGTAGTTCCGCCGCTTGCACTCCGTGCACGCGAGCGTGATCGCGACTCTGACTCCGGTGGCCATCTCTTCTCGTTCTCGTCGGGGCGGAAAGGAAAGGCGAAAGGTAGCGGCGGTAGGACTCGAACCTACGACACGCGGATTATGATTCCGCTGCTCTAACCAACTGAGCTACGCCGCCGAGCCGTGGCGGAGTGTAGCAAGGCTCTTTCGTTTCTTCCGCGGCGGAGGGCCTATACGAGCACTGGGTCGCAGGCCGCGGGGAGCTGCGGATCGCGGGCGCTCCGGACGACTCTGACGAGCTCGAGCGCGGCTTCCGGGAAGACGTCGCCGTCCGGGCGGTAGTCGTCGGTGAACTCGACCGCCCCGTTCAGCTCGACGATCGTGAAGCCGTCGTCGGTGGGCAGAAGGTCGACCCCGACGAGCGCCGCGCCGACCGCGCGCGCCGCGTCGAGCGCGATCCGGATCGCGAGCGGCGGGGCCTGCGCACGCTCGCGGCGGGCGCCCAGGGCCACGTTCGTGCGCCACTCGCCGGGCGCCGCGACCCGGCGCACGCACCCGACCACGCGATCGCCGGCGACGAGGAGCCGGAGGTCGTGCCCGACGGGAGGCACGAGATCCTGGACGAGCGCGCCGTGGGCGGCATACCAGGGCTCGTCCGCGATCCGGTCGAGCTCACGAGCGAAGTCGGCATCGGTGTCGCAGAGGGTCACGGCGCGGCCCCAGCTGCCATGCCGCGGCTTGACGACGACCGGGGTGTCGAGCGGCGGCGCAGGACGGTTCCCGCGGACGACGCGCGTCCGCGGGTGAGGAAGGCCGGCGCGACGGAGGATCCGCGCGGTCAGCAGCTTGTCGTGCGTCGCGAGGAGGACGGCCGGGCCGTTCGCAACCGTCACGCCCCGCGCCGCGAGGACGCCGAGCGCCCAGAGGCCGTCGTCGACGCCGTCGAGGGTGGGCCGGACGTCGAGCCGCCCGAGCGCCGCGTCGCCCGGCCCGAGCGCGTCGAGCGCCTGGAGGGGCGTCATCGGGACGAGCTCGATCCCCTCGACGTGCTGCGCCGCGAGGCCGAGCGTGGCCGGAGTCGGTTCGCGGGAGACGAGCGCGAGGATCATCGCGCCACACTGAAGCATCCAGGGCCTGCGCTGCGCAAGGGCTCTCCACCCCGCCACCAGTTCGTCACCGGACGTGACTTCGCAACAGACTGTTACAAGCTCGCCCTGGCGAGCGGTTCGTCCGCGCCCGGCTCTAGGGTACGGCCCGTGATCAGGGTGCCCCCGGAGCGAGGCGGCTGGATCGAGGTCGTCTGCGGGCCGATGTTCAGCGGCAAGAGCGAGGAGATGATGCGGCGACTGCGGCGCGCCGAGATCGCGGGCCAGCGCGTGATCGTCTTCAAGCCGCGGATCGACGACCGCTACGACACGGACGACGTGATCAGCCACGCCGGCGTCCGCATGTCCGCCGTGCCGGTGAACGGCTCGGCCGAGCTCGTGGCCCGGGCACGCGGGTGCGAGGTCGTGGGGATCGACGAGGCGCAGTTCTTCGAGCCGCGAATCGTCGACGCGGCGCTCGCCCTCGCCGAGGGCGGTGCCCGCGTGATCGCGGCCGGGCTCGACCAGGACTTCCGGCGCCTCCCGTTCGGCCCGATGCCCGAGCTTCTCGCGCGCGCGGAGTTCGTCGACAAGCTCCAGGCCGTCTGCCACCGCTGCGGCGGGCCGGCGACGACGACCCAGCGTCTCGTCGACGGTCGCCCGGCGCCCTACTCCGGCGAGACGATCGTCGTCGGCGCGCTCGACACGTACGAGGCGCGCTGCCGCGACTGCCACGAGGCGGGCGCGGACGCCGTGCAGCTCGTCGCCTAGGCGCGAAGTCGCCGACTCGTGTCGGCACCAGCCGCACTGCTCGACGGCTCGGCGCGGCAGAGCATCTGTCTGCCCGAAGGCGGCATCGCAGGTCCGGCTCCTGCGGATCCGCTGAGGGACTAGTCCCTCAACGCGATCCAGATCGCCTTCAGATCCGTGAACTTGTCGAGCGCGTGGATGGACTTGTCGCGGCCGAAGCCGGACTGCTTGAAGCCGCCGAACGGGCTCGAGATGTCGCCGGCGTCGAACGTGTTCACCCAGACGACGCCCGCGCGGAGGGCACGCGCCGCCTTGTGGGCGACGTTGACGTCGTCGGTCCAGATCCCGGCCGAGAGGCCGTAGATCGTGTCGTTCGCGATCGTGATCGCCTCGTCGAGCTCCGAGAACGAGATCGCGGAGAGCACGGGGCCGAAGATCTCCTCCTGGGCGATCTTCATGTCGTT
Organism: uncultured Actinomycetes bacterium; assembly: GCA_963791895.1. Classification (GTDB taxonomy): domain Bacteria; phylum Actinomycetota; class Thermoleophilia; order Gaiellales; family Gaiellaceae; genus Gaiella. Next base: position 233,989 of record CAWBTY010000013.1, on the reverse strand, counting down.
CGAGACCGCGTCGAAGATCGTCGGCTCGACGTAGTAGCCGCCCGAGTCCTCGCGCGCGCGGTTGCCGCCCAGATGGAGGCCGGCGCCCTCGCTCTTGCCGGACTCGATGTAGCCGAGCACGCGGTCGAGCTGGGTGGAGTCGACGATCGCCCCCATCCGCGTCTTCGGATGGAGGGGGTCACCAGGCTGGATCCGCTCGGCAACGCCGACGACCTTCTCGAGCAGCTCGTCCTTGACCGACTCGTGGACGAGCAGGCGGGAGCCGGCGTTGCACACCTCGCCCTGGTTGTAGAAGACGCCCCACGCGACGGCCATCGCGGCCGCGTCGAGCGAGCCGCAGTCCTTCGTCACGATGTGCGGCGACTTGCCACCGCACTCGAGCGCCACCCGCTTCATGTTCGACTCGCCCGAGTAGCGGAGGAAGAGCTTGCCGACCTCGGTCGAGCCGGTGAAGGCGATCATGTCGACGTCCGGGTGGCGGCCGAGCGCCTGGCCCGCGGTCTCGCCGAACCCCGGCACGACCTGGAGGACGCCGTCGGGGATCCCGGCCTCGGTGGCGAGCTCCGCGAGGCGGAGCACGCTGAGCGGCGACTGCTCGGCGGGCTTGAGCACCACGCTGTTCCCCGTCGCGAGCGCGGGACCGATCTTCCACGAGGCCATCAGGAGCGGGAAGTTCCACGGGACGACGGCGCCGATCACGCCGAGCGGCTCGCGCACGATCGAGACATGGGCGTCCGGGCCGGTCGGGGCGATCTCGTCGTAGACCTTGTCGATCGCCTCTCCGTACCAGGCGATGCACTCGGTCGCGAGCGGCACGTCCACGTTCGTCGCGTCGCGGATCGGCTTCCCCATGTCGATGGTCTCGAGCAGCGCGAGCTCCTCGGCGTGCTCGGCCATCAGCCCTGCGAGCCGCTGGAGCGCCTGCTTCCGCTTCTTGGGGGCAAGGCGCGACCAGGCGCCCGACTCGAAGGCGGCGCGCGCCCCCGCGACGGCGCGGTCGACGTCGACGGAGTCGCACGCCGCGACCGTGGCGACGACCTCGCCGCCGATCGGGCTCACGCAGTCGAACGTCTCGCCCGAGGCCGCATCGACATACGCGCCGTCGATGAACGCCTGCGCGCGGATCGAGAGGTCGGCGACGACGTCGGTGACGCTGCGCGGCTCGTCGGTGGTCGTGGTCACGGCTGCCTCCCTGGGTTCGGTGTCGGCGCGCCCGCGAGGGCATCGTCCAGAATGAGGATGGTACGCGCCCCCTCGCCGCGGCGGAGGCGGTCGAGCGCCTCCCCGACACCGTCGAGCGTGTCGAGGTGCGACACGACGGCCGCGAGGTCGAGCTTTCCGTCCAGGGCCAGTCGTGCCAGCTCGGGGATCTCGACCGACGGGTCCCCGGAGCCGTAGAACGATCCGCGGATCCCCTTGTCCTGGAGCAGCTCGATCGCCGGCAATGCGACGTCGACGCCCTTGGCCGCGAGCCCGACGACGATCGCGGTTGCGCCCGGCCGGAGCGACTTCCACGCGACGAGCATCGTCTCGGGGAGACCGACCACCTCGAACGCATGGTCGGCGCCGCCGTCGGTCAGCGTGCGCAGCGTCCGCACGAGACGCTCCTCCCGCGAGGTGTCGACGGCGTGGTCGGCGCCGCGCGCGACCGCGAGGGCGAGCTTCGCGGCATCGCGGTCGACCGCGACGATCGGGGCGGCGCCGGCGAGCTTCGCGGCGGCGAGCACCTGGAGCCCGACGCCGCCGACACCGACCACGACGACGCTCTCGCCCGGGCGCACGCGAGCGGCGTTGCGGACGGCGCCGAAGCCGGTCATGACGCCGCACCCGAGGAGCGCTGCCTGCCAGAGCGGCAGGCCGGCCGGGAGCGGCGCCGCACCGCTCGCAGCGACGACCGCGTACTCGGCGAAGCAGGCGGTCATCAGGCCGTGCTGGAGTGGCGTCCCGTCGGACGACCGCAGCCGCGACGTGCCGTCGAGAAGCGTCCCGCGGAGGCTCGCCGCCGCTGCCCGCTCGCAGAGATTCCGCCGGCCGGCGAGGCACGCCGGGCAGGTCCCGCACGGGGGGACGAAGCAGAGTGCGACCGGATCGCCCACCGCAAGATCGGTGACGTCCTCCCCGAGCGCCTCCACGACGCCGGCGCCCTCGTGACCGAGCACCATCGGCCAGCGACCGTCTCCGAGCGCGCCGTTCACGAGATGGAGGTCGGAGTGGCAGACCCCGGCGGCCGCGACGCGCACGAGCACCTCCCCGGCCTGCGGCGGATCGAGCTCCACGTCCTCGACGCGGACGTCGCCGGGCTCCCGGAGTACGGCTGCTCGGATTGTCATCGGCCGCTCCGGACTCTTGCAGACAACGCTTGTGTTCAATGAACACAAGCGTTGTCAGGGGCGGCCCCGACGCGGTGCCGCCCCTGACACGTGCTCCCAACTACTTGAGGTTGTTCGCCTTGAGGAAGGCGTCGGCGATCTGCTTCGCCGGCTTCTGATCGACGTACACCGCAGTGTTCATCGCGAGCATCGCCCTGAGGGTCAGCTTCGCACTGACTGCGTTGAGCGCCGAGACGAGCTTCGTCCCGTACTCGTCCACGAGCTTGTCGGAGACGATCGGCGCGACGTTCTGGAAGCCGAAGACGTTCTTCGGATCCTTCAGCACGGTGTACTTCGTGGTCGCGAGCGGTGGGTCGGTCGAGAAGACCCCCGCGGCCACGACCTTCTTGTCGTCGAGCAGCTTGTAGGCACTGATGCCCGCAAGCGGCGTGAAGTCGACGTCGCTCACCCCGTAGACCCGCTCGATCCCGGGCAGCCCCGTCTGGCGGGTGCGGAACTCGGGGAAGGCTGCGAGCGTCAGGGAGGGCACCTTCTTCAGGTCGGCCACCGTCCTCAGCTTGTACTGGTTCGCGGTCGAGCGGAGCACCGCGACCGCATCGACGTCCTGGAACGGCGTCATGCGGGTCACGGTGTAGCCCTTGGCCGCGTAGAGCTTCTTCACGCGCTGGTACGTCGCCGCCGCCGAGGCGGGGAAGGACTTCTGTTTGAAGGTCACCGTGAGCGCGATCCCGATGTATTCGGGATAGAGCGTGATGCGCCCGCTCGTGAGCGCCTTCTGGATGAGCTCGGTGGAGCCGATGTTCTCCTTGTAGGAGACCTTGAAGCCCTTCGCCTCGAGTGCCTGCTTGTAGAGCTGGCCGAGGACGAAGGCCTCGCCGAAGTTCTTCGTGCCGACGATGATCGGCGTCTGCGTGGCGGTGCTTTCCGCGCCTGCGGTGGTCGCCCCGCCAAGGATGATCGCGACCCCGAACGAGATCGCGAACGCCGCCTTCGCGGCGCGCCGGGTGTGCTTGCGGATCATGATCCTCCGTTCGGTCGTTGACCCGGTTCAGTCCCGGACCCTACCTGGCCGAAACCGCCTCACCGGGATCCCCCACGAGCGTCGCGTCGTCGATGTGGCGTCCCCTGAGCGGCACCGGCGTGACCATCCGCTGGACGAGCGCGACGGCGGCATCGCACGCAAATGCGAGGAGCGAGACCAGGATCGATGCGCCGATCACGCCTTCGATGCCGTAGCTCGCCTGGTTGACGATGATGTCGCCGAGCCCCCCGCCGCCCGCGATGGCGGCGATGGTCGCCGAGGCCACGACGAAGACGACCGCCGTGCGAATGCCGGCGAAGAGGAGCGGCACGGCGAGTGGCAGCTCGACCCGCTGCAGGATCTGCCGCTCCGTCATGCCCATGCCGCGTGCTGCCTCGACGACCTCGCTGTCGATCTCGCTCACGGCGACGTACGCGTTGGTGAGGATCAGCGGCACGGCGAGCACGACGAGCGAGATGAGGACGACCGTGAACCCGACCGGCAGGAAGACCACGCAGATCGCGATCACCGCCAGCGTGGGGAGTGCCCGGCCCACGTTCGAGATGCTGATCGCGACGAACGAGTAGCGCCGCAGGTGCCCGAGGCCGATCCCGATCGGGAGCGCGATCAGGAGCGCGATGCCGACGGCGGCGGCGGAGAGCGCGACGTGCTCGAGCGTCTTGTCGGCGAGGAGCTCGGCGTTGTCGGCGTTGAAGCGCAGCGCATCGGCGAAGATCGAGAGATCCGCGAGCGGGATGCTCACGCCGCCCTCCCCACGCGCGTCCACGGCGTGAGCGCCCGTTGGAGCAGGACGAGCAGCCCGTCGGCGGCGAGGGCGAGCCCCACGGCGAGCGCCGCGGCGACGATCAGCTCCGTGTTGAAGAACTGGCGGAGCGCGAGGAAGATCGGCCGGCCGAGGCCCTCCGGGATGACGAAGGCGGCGACCGTCGCGAGCGCGATCGTCGAGACCGTGGCGATGCGGATCCCGGCCATGATCGCGGGCAGCGCGAGCGGGAGCTCGACACGCCAGAGGATCTGGCGCCCGCTCATGCCCATCCCCCGCGCGGCTTCGAGCACGTCCGCGGGCACCGCGCGCAACCCGGTGAGGATGTTCCGAAACAGGATCAGGAGGGTGTAGGAGACGAGCGCCACCTCGACGGTCGTCACCGTCAGGCCGGTCAACGGGACGAGGAGCTGGAAGAGCGCGAGGCTCGGGATCGTGTACAGGAGCGCGGAGACGAGGTCGAACGGCCGCTCGAAGGCTCCGAGCCGGCGCGCGACGAGCGCGGCGGCGAAGGCGATGACGAAGCCGACCGCGACGGCGATCACCGTCAGCTTGACGTGCTGGAAGAGCGCCGGCTGGAGCACCTCGCCCCAGTTGTCCCGCACCCACTCCGGGCAGAAGAGACGGTTCTCCTGGACGCAGTCGCTCGCCTCGCCGAAGTCCGGGATCACGGGCTCGGTCGGGGCTGCGCCGCCGATCACGAGGCGAGTCGCGCGGAGAGCGAATCCAGGCTGAGCGTGCCCGTCGGCTTGCCTGCGTCGTCGAGGACGACGACGAACGTCGTCCCCTCGGTGAGCATCGTGGAGAGCGCGTCGCGGAGGGTGGTGGAGCCTCCGAGGGCCGGCGTGACGGACCCGTTCAGCGGCTCGAGCTCGACCTCGTCGAGACGCGTGAGCGAGAGTCGCTTCAGTCCCCGGTCGCCGCCGACGAAGCTCGCGACGAAGTCGTCCGCCGGAGCGGCGAGCACCGCCTCCGGCGTGTCGTACTGGGCGAGCCTTCCACCGGGGCGGAGGATCGCGATCCGGTCGCCCATCAGGATCGCCTCGTCGATGTCGTGGGTGACGAAGATCACGGTCTTCTCGACGGCGCGGTGGATACGCAGGAACTCGTGCTGGAGCCGCGTCCGCGTGATCGGATCGAGCGCACCGAACGGCTCGTCCATGAGCATCACCGGCGGATCGGCCGCGAGGGCCCGCGCGAGCCCGACCCGCTGGCGCTCACCGCCCGAGAGCTGGGTCGCGTAACGCGAGCGGTAGTCGCGGGCGGGCAGGTCGACGAGGTCGAGCAGCTCGTCCACGCGCTCGTCGATCCGACGCTTGTCCCAGTCGAGGAGCCGCGGCACGGTGGCGACGTTCTCGGCCACGGTCATGTGGGGAAAGAGCCCCGTCTGCTGGATGACATAGCCGATCCCGCGACGGAGCTCGGTGGTCTCGAGCGAGCGGACGCTCCGGTCGCCGATGCGGATGTCGCCTTCGGTGATGTCGATCAGGCGGTTGACCATCTTCATCGCGGTCGTCTTGCCGCCGCCCGAGGGCCCGACGAGCACGCAGATCTCGCCGGCAGGGACGACGAGCGAGAGATCGTCGACGGCCGCGGCGGCCACGCCCGGGTAGCGCTTCGTCACGTGGTCGAAGACGATCTCCGCGGCGACACCGCTCGATGAACGGTCGACCATCCGCGGAAAGCCTACGCGGCCGGTTACGGCGTGTGACGGTCAGGCGCGGCGGAGAAGCGCGCCGGTGAGCGACGCGCCGACGAAGGCGGCTGCGCCGAGCAGCACGATCGTGCCGCCGGGCGGCAGGTCGCCGTAGTAGGCGAGCGTCAGGCCCGCCAGCACCGACCCGAGCCCGATCAGCATCGCAAGGCCGAGCGTCGAGCGGAGGCTCCAGGCGATGCGCTGGGCCGCGATGACCGGGAGCACCATCAGCGCGGCGATGAGGAGGATCCCGACCACGCGCATCGAGATCCCGACGGTCAGCGCGGCGAGGACGGCGACGGTGGTGTTGAGCAGCGACACGGGGGCGCCGGCCACGCGGCTGCCCTCGTCGTCGAGCACCGCGGCGACGAGCCCTCGGTACAGGACCGCGATCGCCGTCAGCGAGAGCGTCCCGAGCGCGACGACGACCCAGAGGTCGTCCCACGTCACGGTGAGGATCGAGCCGAAGAGGAACTGGAACAGCCCGACGTCGAGGCGGCCGGCGCTCGAGACGAGCACCACCCCGAGCGCGATTCCGGTGTAGAAGACGAGCGCGAGCGCCTGGTCGCCCGCGGTGCCGCCCCGGGCACGAAGCCATTCGATCGCGAGCGCGCCCACGACGGCGAACAAGAGCGCCGTCAGGACCGGCGAGATCCCGAGCAGATAGCCCGCCGCGACGCCCGCGAACGCGACGTGTCCCAGGCCGTCGCCCACGAGCGACTGCCGCCGCTCGACGAGGAAGAAGCCCACGGCCGGGGCCAGGATCCCGACGACCGCGCCGACGGCGAACGCGAGGCGCATGAACTCGAGCTCGAGCATCAGTGGACGTGCGAAGGGTCGTGCCAGAGGGCCGGAAGCTCGGCCGGGTCGCCGTCGAACGCGATGCGGCCACGCACGAGCACGAGCCGCGTGACGACGTGCTCGACGGCTCCGAACTCGTGCGAGACGTACAGGATCGTGACGCCGAGCTCGGCCCTGAGCTCGGCGAGCAGGGTCGCCAGAGACTCCTGCGACTCGACGTCGACGCCCGTCGTCGGCTCGTCGAGCGCCAGGAGCGCCGGCTCGGCGGCGAGCGCGCGGGCGATGAACGCCCGCTGTTGCATGCCGCCCGAGAGCGTCCGCAGCGGGTCGTCCGCGCGCTCCGCGAGCCCGACCCTCCCGATTGCGCGACTGACGGCAATCCGATCGTCGGTGCGCAGCGGGCCGATCGGCCCGCGAACCGCGAGCCGCCCCACCTCGACCACCTCGCGCACGGTGACCGGCGTGCCGGAGTCGAGCTGCGCCCGCTGGCGCACGTACCCGACCCGCGGTCGCCTCCGGTCGCCCGGGGCGACACCGAAGAGGCGGATGCGACCGGTCGCGGGTCGTTCGAGGCCGAGAATCAGGCGCAGGAGCGTCGTCTTGCCGCCGCCGTTCGGTCCGGCGATGCCGACGAACGCGCCGGCCTCGACCGTCAGGGAGACGTCGTCCAGGACCGGTGGGCCGCCGCGGTAGGAGAAGGAGACCCCCGCGACCTCGACGGCGGGCCCCGGGCCGGCTGCTGGCCCACGTCGGTCGTCCGGCACGATCGACGAGCATACCAGGTTATGAGAATCAATCTCGTTTAGAGGCCGACTCGTCTTCCTGCGTCGTGGCTTGTGCGCCGGACGGGAGCGTCCCGGCGTGCGCGAGCGCGACGGCCGCGCGTCGCTCGGCGGTCAGCTCGCGGATCACGATCTGCACCGATGCCGTGAGCGGGACCGCGATCAGCGCTCCCACGACGCCGAGGAGCGCGGCCCCGACGATCACGCTCGCGATCACGAAGAACCCGGAGATGTCCGCCGCCCGGCCCTGGATCGTCGGCTGCAGCAGGTAGTTCTCGACCTGCTGGTAGCCGATGCAGACCGCGAGCATGATCAGCGCCTGCGGGACGCCCTGGGTCAGCGCGACGAGGGAGAGCACGACCGCGGCAAGCGTCGCGCCCACCTGGGGGATGAGCCCGAGCAGGCCGGCGACGATCCCGAGCGCGAGCGCGAACGGGACGCCGAGCAGCCAGGCGGCCGTCCCCTGGATCGTGCCCGCGATCCCGGCGATGACGACGGCTCCGATCGCGTAGCGCCCGATCGTGCGGGTGATGCGCTCCTCGAGGACGCCGAGGCGCACCGATTCGCGCGGGAACAGGACGCTGTGCACGGAGCGCGACAGGTTCGGCAGGTCGATCACGAGGAAGAGCGTCATGAAGACGATCGTCACGGCCCCGAGCCCGAACCCGAAGATCCGTCCGCCGACCGCGAAGGCGTCGCCGAGCTGGCTCGGGAGCCCCGTAGCGAGGGATTCCGCCTGTTGCTGGAGCTTCTCGCCGATGTCGGTGCGCCGGTCGAGCTGCTGGAAGAGGTCGGACGAGCGGATGCGCTCGACGATCGAGGGGAGGTCCTCGATCAGGTCGCGCACCGCACCGACGAACGGGCTCACGAGCAGGTACGCGAGGCCCGACAGCGCCGCGACCAGCCCGAGCACGACGACCGTCGCGGCGTTCCCCCGCTTGATCCCGGCCCGCTGCTCGAGCCACGTGACGGGCGTCTGGAGCACGATCGCGAGGAAGAGCGCGATGAAGACCCACAGGACCGCCTGCCTTGCCGCGACGAAGGCCCACACGAACGCGATCACGCCGATGATCGTGATCAGCGTCCGCAGCGAGACGGTGATCTCGACGCGCTTCGCCGACGGCTCGGGAGTCGCCACGAAGCGAGTCTAGGACCCGCGCCGGAGGTTGCTACCGGGCGTTCGCGTGGTGCGCGGTCGAGAGGCGCACGTCGCCGCTCACCGTCCGGACCCGCAGCTCGACCTGCTCGCCTTCGGCGGCCGGCGCATCGCTCACTTCGAGGTCCGAGCTGACCGAGCCGCTCACGGACTGCACGTCGAGCCAGAGCAGGAGACCTGGGCGCATCGCGACCGCGACGTCGCCCGAGACGGTGTTGATCCGGACGCCGGCCTTCGCGAGCTCGAGGTCGATGTCGCCCGAGACCGTGTTCAGCGTCGCGGCCCCGCCGGCCCGGCCCAGCCGGAGGTCACCCGAGACCGTGCTCGCGGTCGCCGTGTCCGCGACCGCCCGGACGTCGATGTCACCGGAGGCCGACTTGGCGACGAGCGATCCGGCAACCGCGCCGGCCGACACGTCGCCGCTCGCCGTGGTGCAGTTCAGGTCGTCCGTGTCGAGCACCGCCACGTCACCCGAGGCCGATCGTACTTCGACCTCGCCGAGACGCCCGCGCGCCTCGAGGTCGGCGCTGTGCGTCTCGAGCTCCACGTCTGCCCCCTCCGGGCAGCGGATCACGACGTCGAGCTCCGGCCCGCGGCCCCACGAGATCCCGAACCGGCCTTCGCGCTTGGGGACGCGCACGGTGATCTCGTGCCGCCCACCGCGGTCGGACGCCTCGATCCGCGTCTCTGCGGCGGCCTGGCGCGACGCGTCGTCGCTCCGCGCCGGTGTCACCTCCACGTCGACTCGCAGCTCGTCCCAGGTGTGAATCGTCACGTCGCCGGACGGCACGTCGAGGCGGAGGCCGACGCGACCGGGTGTCTCGAAGGTCGGCACGGCTCAGGTGCGCTCGAGCCGTGCGGGGACGGACGGGCGACCGTCGACGCGCTGGTCGCCGCGTCGCCGGGGGCGCCGTCGTTCGACGGGGTCGGGGTCGACGGGACCGAAGAGTGCGTACGAGAACATGGTGTGCTCCTCTCTCTAGCTCCGGGCGAAGCCCTGGAGTCGATTCGACGACCGCCGCGCTGCGCGCGGCTCGAGCGTCCGTGCGAGGGCGCGGACGATCCAGGCGTTCGTGGAGATCCCCTCGCGCGCCGCGGCGGCTTCCAGGCTCGTCTTGAGGCCGTCGGGCAAGCGCAGCGTGATGCGGGCGCTGAGGTCGTCGCCGGGCGCGGGCGGCTCGTCGGCGAGGACCGGCTCGTCGACGTAGACGAGCTCCGGGTCGCGCCCTGCGAGCCGCACCTCGATGTGTCCCTGGACGAGCTGGCCGTTGAGGGAGAGCGCCGCCTCCGAGAGCAGGTCGATCACCCGTAGGCGCAGGGATGGCTCGACGGTGTCCGCCAGCCGGCGCCACTGCTCGGCGACGCCCTCGTCCCCGAGCGCAGCCGCGACACCGGCGAGGTCGCGCTTGATGGCTTCGATGTGGATCTCCATCTGCCGCCTAGTATGACATCAAAACGATGTCTGTCAAGTGCCAGAGTGAATCCGCCTCGACGTCACTCTCGCAAGCGCGCAGCGGGAGTGCGGTCAACCGCACGGAGCCCGGTCGGCGCTCGTCTAGGCTTGGGTCGTCCGGCCCGGCCTGCGCGCCCGTCGGACGTCTCTGCCCCGCCCGCGCGGGGCGACTTGTCGAAGCCTCGCGCCCAGGGGGAGGACTCCAACCCGTCGTGCAGCACGTCGATCCGCCCGACCTCACGCTCTGGCCGACGATTCGGCACCTCTTCCCGCTCTGGCGGGCGCAGTGGCGGCTCGCCGCGGTGGGGCTCTCGTGCGCGCTCGTCTTCACGTTGCTGTCGCTCACGATCCCGATCCTCGTCCAGCGCACGATCGACGACGCGATCGACGGTGACGACCGCTCGCTCCTCGTGCCGTACCTCGTCGCGATCGCCCTCGTCGCGGTCCTCCGCTTCGGCATCAACTTCACGCGCAGGTACGCGACGGCGCGGATCGGGATCCGGGTCGAGGCGCGGCTGCGCTCGATGCTCTACGGCGCCTACCTGACGTATCCGCGGGCGTTCTACGACCGCCACGCGACGGGCGAGGTGATCTCGCGCGCGACGAACGACATCTACCCGGTGCGCTACTTCATCGGCTGGGGCGTCGTGCAGGCCATCCAGAGCGTGCTCATGCTCGTGGGAGCCGCGGTCGTGCTCACGGTCGTGAACCCGAGGCTCGCGCTGACGGCGGCCGTCGCCATGCCGCCGATCGCCGTTCTCGCCTACTTCTTCGCGCATCGAGTGTTCCCGATCTCCCGCGAGGTCCAGCGCAAGAAGGGACATCTGACCGAGGCGTCGGACGAGGCCGTCGTCGGGATCGAGATGGTGCAGGCGTTCGGGCGCGAGGACGACGTTCGCGACCGCTTCCGGGACCGCGCGGACTCGGTGCGACACGAGACGATGCGGCAGGCGTCGGTCGAGGGTCGCTTTCTCCCCGGGCTCGTCTTCCTCCCCACGCTCGGCATCGCCGCGGTGCTGCTCGTCGGGGGCCGCGAGGCGATCGCAGGGAACCTCACGATCGGCGAGTTCACCCTCTTCGTGACGCTGCTCCTGCAGCTCGTCTGGCCCCTCGAGGCGCTCGGCTGGATCATCAACCTCGGCCAGCGGGCGACCGCGGCGGCCTCTCGCAGCTTCGCGTGGCTCGACGGCATCGAGCCGCTCCCCGAGAGCACCGCTCCCGTCTCGCTCCCGGACGGCCCTCTCACGGTCGGCTTCGACGACGTGCACTTCAGCTACACGACCGGCGGCGAGGTGCTCCGGGGCATCGATCTCGAGGTGACGCCCGGCGAGATCGTGGCCGTCTGCGGCCCGACGGGCGTCGGCAAGACCTCGCTGCTCCAGCTCCTGCCGCGCTTCTACGACCCGTCGGCCGGCTCGGTGACACTCGCCGGGGTGGACGCCCGGGACGTGCCGCTCGACGAGCTGCGGCGCGCCGTCGCGATCGTGACCCAGAAGCCGGTGCTCTTCTCGGTGCCGCTCCGCGACAACCTGCTCGCCGCACGCCCTGACGCCGACTGGAGCGAGGTCCTGGACGCCTGCGAGGCGGCCGGCGTCGCCGAGTTCGTCGAGGACCTGCCGGACGGCTACGACACGCTGATCGGCGAGCGCGGCGTGAACCTCTCCGGGGGGCAGCGACAGCGGGTCGCGCTCGCTCGCGCGCTCGTCGCGGGCTCGCGCGTCCTCGTGCTCGACGACCCGATGTCGGCGGTCGACACCGAGACGGAACGCCACCTGGTCGAGAACCTGCGCCCGGCGGTCGCCGGACGCACGGTGCTCATCTCCGGCCAGCGTCTCTCGACGGTGCTCGTCGCCGACCGCGCGATCGTCCTGCAGGACGGTGTGATCGTCGAGCGGGGCCTGCCGGCGGATCTGATCGACGCGGGCGGGCCTTTCGCCGAGCTCTTCGGCGAGGAGGCGCTGGCGGCATGAGCGAGCCACGGGTGGGATTGACACGCCTGTGGCGGTACACGGGCGGCCGCCACGGCCGGCTGAGCGTCATCTTCGTGCTCGCGGCGATCTCGGCGGCGGCGCCCGTCGCGGGCTGGCACGTCGTCGGGGACGCCATCGACAACGGCATCCGCGCCGAAGACGACGCCCGGCTCGTCCTCGACGTCATTGCCTACGTCGCGATCGGCGTGGTCGCGTGGGTCCTGGGCACGGCGACGTGGCTGCTGCTGGCCGGCGTCGGACAGCAGATCGTGCTCGACCTTCGCCGCCACCTCTTCGAGCACCTGACCTCGCTCTCCCTCCGGTACTTCTCCCAGCAGAAGGCCGGGTGGATCATCGCGCGCCTCACGAGCGACGTCGACGCGCTCTCCGACGTCCTCAACCAGGGTCTCACGACCGTGGTCGTCAACACCCTGACGCTCGTCGCTGCGATCGGGGGTCTCTTCCTGCTCGACTGGCGCCTCGGGCTCGTGGCACTGCTCGTGCTCCCACCGGCGATCCTGATCACGCGCTGGTTCCAGCGGCGCTCACACGCCGCGTTCTCGGACGTCCGCACGCGCATCTCGGCGGTCACCGCACAGCTCGCGGAGTCGGTGTCCGGCATGGCGGTCGTGCAGGCGTTCAACCAGGAGCGGACGTTCCAGAGGGAGTTCGAGGGCCTGAACGACGACAACCGGATCTCGAACACCTACGCGCAGAAGCTCTCGTCGGTCTTCTTCCCGGCGATCGAGCTGCTCGGCGTGCTCGCGCAGGTCGCGGTGATCTACGCCGGCGCGCGGATGATCGACGGCGGCGCGCTCGAGATCGGGACGCTGATCGCCGCCGTGGGCATGCTCTCGCTCGTCTTCCAGCCGTTGCAGGAGCTCTCCGAGCTCTACGGCCAGGTGCAGGCGGCGAGCGCGGCGATGGGGAAGATCTCGACGGTGCTCGATGCCGAGCAGGACATCGTCGACCGACCCGGGGCGATCGAGCTCGGCCGGCTCGACGGTCGCATCGAGCTCGACCAGGTCGTCTTCGCGTACGGCAGCGAACCGGTGATCCACGGCCTGGAGCTCGACATCCCGGCGGGCGGGTGCATCGCGCTCGTCGGCGAGTCGGGCGGCGGGAAGTCGACGACGGCGAAGCTCGTGGCGCGCTTCTACGACCCGGGAACGGGCGCGGTTCGCGTCGACGGGAACGACCTTCGCGACGTCCGCCTCAGCTCGTACCGCCGTCAGCTCGGAGTCGTGCTGCAGGATCCGTTCCTCTTCAGCGGCACGATCGCCGACAACATCCGCTTCGGCCGGCCGGACGCGACCGACGACGAGGTCCTCGACGCTGCTCGTGCGATCGGGGTCGACAAGGTTGCCGCGCGGTTCGAGGAAGGGCTCGAGCACGTCGTCCGCGAGGGAGGCGCCGGCCTCTCCGCAGGCGAGCGTCAGCTGATCTCGATCGCCCGCGCGCTCGTCGCCGACCCGCGGATCCTGATCCTCGACGAGGCCACGTCGAACATCGACCGCCCGACGGAGATCCTGATCGAGCGCGCCTTCGACACGCTACTTCGCGGCCGCACGTCGATCATCATCGCCCACCGCCTGACGACCGTTCGCCGCGCCGACGAGATCCTCGTCATGGAGCGGGGACGGATCACCCAGCGCGGCGCCTACGACGAGCTGATGGGAGCCGAGGGACCGTTCCGACGGCTCGCGACGACGCTGCAGGGCGCCGCGATGCGGCGGGTGGCCTGATCCGAGGCCGCGACGGGTGAAGCGCAGGTGTCTGACTGAAGTCAGACACCGGGTGGTGGCCTGCGCAGCGCGAGGTGTCCGACTTCAAGTCGGACACCGGAGGGCAGTTGCGGCGGCGCAGCCGACGCCTTCAGGGATCTGCCCCGCCCGCAGGGCGGGGATCAAGCCGCAGGATTCGGCTCCTGCCGAATCCTGCCTGGCGGGCAAGAGCAAGCGCAGGTGTCTGACTGAAGTCAGACACCGGGTGCCGGCCAGCGCCTCGCGAGGTGTCGGGTGTCTGAGGCGAGGTGTCCGACTTCAAGTCGGACACCGAGGATGGCAAAGAGGCAGTTGCGACCGCGAAGCGGGCGCCTTCAGGGATCTGCCCCCGCCGAAGGCGGGGGATAAAGCCGCAGGATTCGGCTCCCTGCCGAATCCTGCCTGGCGAACAAACTTCAGAGCAGCCACCGATCGTCGCGGATGATCGGGGTCGCGGAGCCGTCATTCGCGAGGCCGTCGACCTCGACCTCGGGGCCGCCGATCATGAAGTCGGTGTGCACGCTCGAGACGTTGACCCCACGCTCGAGCAGCTCGTCCGGCGCGACGTCGTCCGCTCCCTCGACCGCCATCGGCAAGCCGCTGCCGTAGGCGATGTGGCACGTCGCGTTCTCGTCGAAGAGCGTGTTGTGGAAGACGAGACCCGTCTGCCGGACACGCGAGGAGCCGTCCACGAGCGCGATCTCGCCGAGGAACGGCGCCTGATCGTCCTTCGTCAGCTGCGTCCGGATGACCTCGGCGCCGTCGCCGTCCGCCTGGACGTCCACGATCCGCCCTCCGTCGAAGCGAATTCGCAATCCTTCGACCCGCGCGCCGATCCCGGGGACGATCAGCGGGTACGTCGACTGCACGGCTCCCTCGGTGCGACGCCAGTCGGGGGTCGTGAAGACCTCCTCCGTCGGGAGGTTGGGCAGGTGCTCGATCCCGCTTCGGGTCTCGAAGGTCGCGCAGAGCCATCGCGACGCCTCGAGCAGGCCGACGACGAGATCGGTACCGGGGCCCCGGAACCGGATCGCATCGAAGCCGCAGGCGTCGAGCCCTGCGGCGCGGGCCTTGAGCGTCGCCGCATGAGCCTGCCACGCCGCCACGGGGTCTTCCTCGTCGAGGCGCATCATCGTCACGATCGCGTCCCAGAGCCGCTCTGTATCGGGCTCCCCGAACACGGCGTTCGCCCAGCCCTCGTTCGGCGCAGACACGATGAGCCAGTTCACGAGCCGCTCCATCACGAGCGGGATGAAGAGCGCCCGCGCGTCGTTCGGGTCGGCGTTTGCGACGAGCTCCGGATCGAGCCCGGCGAACAGGTCGGGCTCGGCGTCGCCGGTCAGCTGGATGATCGCAGGGCGCGTCTCACGCCACGAGCGCATCCAGTCGAGGATGTAGCCCGGCGAGATCCCGAGCTCCTCCTCCGGCCCGAGCTCGATCGCGGCGCGACGGAAATGCAGATCCGCGACGACAGGAAGAACGCGACGGGCTCCGGCACCGAGCGCGGCGCGCGCCATCGCGCGCGCGATCTGCGTGTGCTCGACCTGGTAGATGAGCACGACCTCCTGACCGGGCTGCACGTTCGCCCCGACGCGAACGCTCAGCTCGGCGAAGCGCTCGAGGCGTTCGTCCGGCGTCATCGCGCGGATCCTCGCAGACCGCGCTCGATGCGTGGCGGGGTTACTCGCCCCAGTCGAAGTCGCGCGAGCGACCCCAGAGGCCTTCGTCCAGGGCGGCGCCCTCCGCGGGCTCCGGCTCGGACTCGGGCTCCTCGCCCTCGCCGGGCCAGGGGAGCGCGGCGGACGGCGCAGGCGCCTCGACGCCTTCGAGCGTCTCCTCGAGGCGCGCCTGCTCCTCGCTCTTGAAGAGGGGATGGTTCTCGAACGGATCCTCGACGGAGTAGCGGTCGATCGGCATCGCTCCGGCGAGCCCGGCGTTTCGCTGCTTGAGGTCGAGGTGCTCCTGGATCGCCCGCGAGAGAGACGAGGCGTCGGTCTCGTATGCGTCTTCGGTGAACGGATTGTCCGGAATCGCGGTTTCTGCACTCATAGGCTCTCCCTCGTCGGGGTCGGGACGGTCGTCGATCACGACGCCGCAGTGTAGCCGGGGCGGGTGCCGGAGCTGTCTTCGCTCGCGAGCGGGAATCCGCAGAAGCGGATCCCCGCCGCTTGATCCCGCCTGCGGCGGGACAGACCCCTAACGGCCGCCCGCTTCGCGGTCGCAAAGGACTCTCTGCCATGCAAGGCACCTGCGCCCGTGAACGGTGTGCTTGGATGCAGGCATGCCGGTGCTCAACCCGTTCACGATGGGCTTTGCCGCGTACCGCCTCTGGCGGCGGCTCCCGCCCGCGCAGCGACGCATGCTCGTGAGCCTCGCGCGGACGCACGGGCCGAAGGTCGCGGCCGGCGCCGCGGCCGCCGCGAGCTCTCGCGCACGGCGACGAGCTCGTGTCTGACTGACGTCAGACACGGGTTTCGACCGCTCAGCTGTCCGAGAGTCCCAACGCGTGCCTGACGATGCGGTCCTGCTCGCGCTGGTGCGCGGTCGGGTAGCCCTCGCTCGGGCTCGCCTTCCAGGTTCGCCCCACGTAGTGCAACGCCTCGGCCGTGCCCGTGCGCACGGTCTGCTCGAGCCGGTGGCGGATCGAGCGCCACGGCCCCATGTTCTGCGGCTCCTCCTGGGCCCAGACGACCTCGCGGAGCCGCGGATATCGCTGCGCGAGCTCCTCGACGGCCTCGACCGGGAACGGATAGAGCTGCTCGAGTCGGGCGACGGCGACGCCCTTGGCCGAGTCGCTCAGCTCGTGACCGCGGATGTCGAAGTAGAGCTTCCCCGAGCAGATCACGAGGCGCTCGACGGCCTCGGGCTCCGCTGTCGGATCGTCGAGCACCGGACGGAACGAGCCGGTGGCCAGGTCGTCGAGCGTCGACGACGCCTGCTTGAGCCGGAGCAGGCCCTTCGGCGACATCACCACGAGCGGTCGGGCGACGACGTCGAGCGCCTGCCGGCGGAGCAGGTGGAAGAACTGCCCCGCGGTCGTGCAGTTGACGACGCGGATGTTCTCCTGCGCGCCGAGCTGGAGGAACCGCTCGAGCCGCGCGCTCGAATGCTCGGGCCCGTTCCCCTCGTAGCCGTGTGGGAGCAGGAGCGTGAGGCGCGACGTCTGATTCCACTTGGAGCGACCGGCGACGATGAACTGGTCGATGACGATCTGGGCGCCGTTCACGAAGTCGCCGAACTGTGCCTCCCAGAGCACGAGCGCATCGGGGGCGGAGACCGAGTAGCCGTACTCGAACCCGAGCGCGGCGTACTCGGAAAGCGGTGAGTTGAAGACCTCGAAGGACGCGTTGGCGCCCGGCAGGTGCTGCATCGGTGCGACCGTCTCCCCTGACCCCGGATCGTGCAGGACGAGGTGTCGGTGGGCGAAGGTTCCACGCTCCGTGTCCTGGCCCGTGAGGCGAATCGGGATGCCGTCCTCGAGGAGCGAGGCGAACGCGAGCGCCTCGGCCTGCCCCCAGTCGATCCCGCCGCTCTCGAGCGCATCCCGGCGGCGCTCGAGCTGCTTCGCCAGCTTCGGGTTGACGGTGAAGCCCTCGGGCACCGCGAGCAGCTGCTCGTTCAGCGTGCCGAGTCGCTCGGCGGCGACCGCCGTCTCGACCGCCTCGCCCGTGCTCGCGGTCGTCCGGTGCGGCTCGGACGGCGGCGCCGGGGCTTCCGCGAACGAGGCGCGAAGCCTGTCATGGGCCGCCCGGAGCGTGGCGACCGCCTCGTCGACGCTGCGCTGGGCGTCCTCCGCGCCGATCGCACCCTCCTCGACGAGGCGCACGGCGTAGAGCTCGCGCACGGTGGGCTGCGCCTCGATCTGCTCCACCATCAACGGCTGCGTATAGGACGCGTCGTCCTGCTCCTGGTGCCCGAAGCGCCGGTAGCCGACCAGGTCGACGACGAAGTCGTGCCCGAACTCCGCCCGGTACGCGAGCGCGAGCCGGATCGCGCTCAGCGCGGCCTCTGGGTCGTCTGCGTTGACGTGGACGATGGGCACGTCGAATCCCTTGGCAAGGTCGCTCGAGTACCTCGTCGAACGTCCCTCGGTCGGATTCGTCGTGAACCCGACCTGGTTGTTCGTGATCAGGTGCAGGGTGCCGCCCGTCGAGTATCCCTGGAGGCTCTGCAGGTTGAACGTCTCCGCGACGACTCCCTGCCCTGCGAACGCGGCGTCGCCGTGGATCAACACGGGCAGCGCGACCGTCGGGTCGTGCAACGCTGCGCCGGCCGAGCGATCCGTCTGCTCGGCCCGCGTCCAACCCTCGACGACGGGAGCGACTGCCTCGAGATGGCTCGGGTTCGGGGAGATCGTGACCTCGATCTCGCCGGCGGGGGTGCGTCGGGTACCCGACGCCGGGAGGTGGTACTTGACATCGCCGCTTCCTCCCTCGGGATCGACGACGAGCGCGTCGTACGAGCGCTCACCCTCGAACTCCCGCAGCACCGACTCGTACGAGCGGCCCACCGTGTGGACGAGCGCGTTGAGGCGCCCCCGGTGCGCCATGCCGATCACGACCTCGTGGGCGCCGCCCTCGGCGGCGAGGCCGATTGCCTCGTCGAGCATCGGCACGAGGACGTCCATCCCCTCCAGCGAGAACTGCTTCTGGCCGAGGAACGAGCGTCTCAGGTACTGCTCGAAGCCCTCGACCTGCGCCAGGCGGCGCAGGAGCGCGAGGCGCTCCTCGGGCTCCGGGTCGACGCGGAACCGGCCCGACTCGATGGCCTTCCGCAGCCAGACCCGTTCGGCGTGGTCGGAGATGTGCTCGATCTCGTAGGCACTCGAGCCCGCATAGACCTCGCGGAGGCGCGGCAGCGCCTCGAGCAGCGTCTCGCCGGGAACGGAGAGGCGCAGGAGCCCCGCGGGGATCTTCGCCTGGAGCTCGGGCGTGAGCGGCGGCACCAGCCTCGTCTCGTCGAGCGCCGGGTCGCCCATGGGCTCGGAGCCGAGGGGATCGAGCCGCGCCGCGAGGTGCCCGTGCATGCGATACGCCTTGACGAGCGCCATCGCCGCCGCGACCGCTGCCGGCAGGCTCGCGTCCTCGGTGACAGTGGCCGGAGGTGGGGGCTCGGTCGCCGGCGCAACAGGCGGCGGCTCGGTCGGCGCCGAGGAGGCCGGCGGCTCACCCGGCGCAGCCGGCTCGGCGACCGCAGCTCCGTCGCCGTCGGCCGCCCGCGCGGGCTCGCCGTTCTCTCCCGCCTCGAAGATCTGCCGCCACTCGTCCGGGATGCTCGCCGGGCTGTCCTCGAAGTCCTCGAGGAGCTGGGCGACGTAGGCGGCGTTCGGCCCGGAGACGTCGTGTGCGGCCATCCCGCGTGTGTTGTAGCAGGGGCGGCGCGCGCGGCCCGGACGGCCGGCGACCCGGGAGGGGACGGTGTCCGACCGACGTCGGACACCTGGGAAGTCACGCGCCCGCTACAGCAGCGGCCCCTCGGTGATGACCGCGACCGTCATGCCGACGACCCAGGCGAACGCCGCGAAGAGCGCGGCACGAAGCGCCAGTGTCTGGTTCCGCGCGCTCATCCGCGCTGCGACGAGCGCCAGGAGGATCGCCACGGGCGCGAGTCGTGCCGGTCGGGCGTCGAGCTGCAGCAGCAAGCCGAAGCCCATCCCGATGCCCGAGAGGACGACCGACGCCACGGCGAGCAGCCCGGCGATCGTGTCCGTCGCGGAGCTCTGCTCGGCGGAGCCCGCTCCTCGACTGCGCTCAAATGCGTACCTCACGCGAGGTGCCGGCGTGCTGCGCGGGACGCGGGTGCGGTCCGCGGCGTCCGCCCGGCGTGGGCCGCGCATGTGGCGGTCTCGTCCAGCCGCCCGCCTGGTCCGGCGTGTCCGGCACGGGCACCGCGACGACTGGCTGCTCCTCGCGCGGCTCGGCGCGGATCGCCCACCAGACCACCATGCAGAGGTAGACGAGCGGGATCTTCAACAGCACGAGCATGAAGACCATCTCCCAGACCACGGAGAGAGTTTATCGCCAGGCGGGATTCGGCGGAAGCCGAATCCCGCGGCTTGATCCCCGTCTGCCCCGGAGGGGACTGACCCCCGTCGCGCCAGGCGCATCGCAGCCGTACCGGGGACTGACCCCCCTGCGGGGGGCAGTCCCCGAAGGCGCCCGCTTTCGCGGTCGCAACTGACTCTTCTGCCATACACCCGAATCGGCGCGAGGAAGACGGCTGCGAACGTCGAAGTGCGCCGCGAGTCACCCTTCACACAGCCCTTACGAGGTCTGGCTACGGTCCCGCCTTCCCGACCCCGCCCTAGGAGGTTCTCGTGCGATTCGTCGTCCGCCTGCTCTTCCTCGCCTCGCTGGCCGCCGTGCTCCTCGTCCCCGCGGCGACAGCCGCCGACCGGATGTGGGTCGGCTTCCACGACGACCCGATGCTTCGCTGGGACGAGACGCGAACCGAGGCGATGGATCGCGCACGCGGCAACGAAGCCGCCATTCTCCGCACTGTCGTCGACTGGTCGAAGGTCGCTCCGGAGCGCCCCGCACAGGCGACGAACCCGTTCGACCCCGCGTACCAGTTCGGTGACGTCGACGAGTACATCCGCAACGCGCAGCTGCGCGGGCTCGAGGTGCTGATCACCCTCTGGGGGACGCCCGGCTGGGCGAACGGCGGCCAGAAGCCGCAGGCCATGCCGCGCAGGCTCGCGGACTTCCAGAACTTCTCCCGGGCGATCGCGTCCCGATACTCGGGCCGGAACCCCGGCTACCCGTTCGTGCGCTTCTACACGATCTGGAACGAGTCGAATCTCGCCACGTTCCTCGTGCCCCAGTTCAACGCCGCCGGGAAGATCGTCAGCCCGGCGAACTACGCGAAGCTCGCGCGCGCCGGGATCGCAGGGATCAAGGCCGGCAATCGCCGCGCGCTCGTCGCGATCGGCGAGACGTCGTCCCACGGCCGCGACAAGCGCAGGGCGGGCCAGACCGACACCGTCGCCCCCGCCACGTTCATGAAGGGCGTGGCCGCCGCGCTGCGCGGCGTCCGCTTCGACGCGTACGCCCATCATCCCTATCCGTTCCCGGTGGCGCAGAAGCCGACCCAGCTCGTCCGCTACCCGAACGTGACGCTGAAGAGCATGCCGCGCTTCGAGAAGGACATCGACATCGCCTTCCGGCGCAAGAACATCCCGATCTGGATCACCGAGTACGGGAGCGAGACGAAGCCCGGCGAGCCCGCGGGCGTCACCGAGGCGCAGCAGGCCGTCTACCTCCCGCAGGCGATCGCCATGGCGAAGGCGGACAAGCGTGTGCAGATGTTCGTCTGGTTCGTGATGCAGGACTCGCGGGGGAGTCTGTGGCAGAGCGGGATCTATCGCCTGACCGGCGCCGCGAAGCGGTCGCAGGGGAGCTTCGACCGCGCCGCCCGCGGCCTCAGCCCGGTGAACGGGAAGGTCACGGTCAAGGGCGGCACCCGCAACCCGCGCGTCACCGTGTACCTCCGCGAGTACTGCGCGAACAACCCGGTGGGCGCCCTCGTCGGCTACACGTCGCGCTCGTACCTCGGGAGCAGGCTCGTGCAGGTCGACCAGGGGGCCGGCAACCTCGGGATCGACTGCACCGTGCCCGTCCGCATCGTCGGGCTGACGGTCGCGAAGAAGCGAACGTATCGGGTCACGGTGACGGCGAACACCGCCACGACCGCCGATGTCCTGCGCACGATCACCGTCGTCGGCGCGTAGAACGACCGTTCGGGGTGGGCTCCGGCCCACCCCGAGCCCGTCGGGTGTAGCGCGCTCTGCCGCTCTCGCTCCTACCGCATAGACTCGGGAGTCCATGACGACGAGCGTCTTCGTTCGTGGCAGGTCGGCGCGCATCGCGCGCGGTCGGCCTCCCGCGTAGCCAGCACTTTCTCCGCTCGAGCGCCCTGGCGGCCGAGATCGTCGTGGGTGCCGGCATCGGGCCCGGTCACGTCGCGGTCGACCTCGGCGCCGGCACCGGTCGGCTGACGGACGCGCTCGCGCGCGTGGCCCACCGGGTGATCGCCGTGGAGCTCGATCCTCACCTGGCGGCACGGCTTCGCGATCGCTGGAGCAACGTCGAGGTGATCGCCGCGGATGCCGCGCAGGTCGCTCTTCCGCAGGAGCCGTTCCGGGTGGTCGCGAACCTCCCCTTCCACCGCACGGCAGAGCTCCTTCATCGCCTGCTGGACGACCCTCGTGTTCCGCTCGAGCGCGCCGACGTGATCGTCGAGTGGGCCGTGGCGCACAAGTACGCCGTGCCGTGGCCGAGCAGCGTCAAGGGGGTGGTCTGGGGCGCGCACTACGAGGCGGGCGTCGCGAGGCGCCTACCGTCGGCTGCGTTCGCGCCGCCGCCCTCGGTCGATGCGGGCCTGCTCGTCTTCCGGCGGCGCTCGCAGCCGCTCGTTCCGCCCAACCTCTCTGCCGGATACCACCGCTTCGTCGCCGCCGGGTTCCGGCACGGGTTGCGAGCGGTCGTCTCGAGGCGCGAGCTCCGGCGGATCGGCACGGGTGCGACCACCGCGCGCGAGCTCGACGCGCATCAGTGGGCGACGCTCTTCCTGCGGCGGTCGGCGTCGGTGCCGACCACGCGGACGTCGTCCCGGTGAGTGGAGCCGAGGGGGCTCGAACCCCTGACCTTTTGGCTGCCAGCCAAACGCTCTCCCAGCTGAGCTACGGCCCCAGGACGACCAATCGTAGCCGCCCCGAGGACGGAGAGCAGGTGTCCGACTGAAGTCGGACACCAGGCGGCGCGCGGTCGATCACTCGGTGTCCGACTTCAGTCGGACACCTGGCGCGAACATCAGGCGGTCGCGGCTGCCTCGAGCTTCGGGACGTCGTCCCAGAGATCCTCGAGGCGGTAGTACTCGCGCGTCTCGGGCGTGAACACGTGCAGCACCACGTCGAGGTAGTCGGCGACGATCCAGCTCGCCTCGGGCAGGCCGCTGGTCGAGCGCGGCGTGATCTTCGCGTCCCGTTTCAGCGCCGCGTGGACCTCGTCGTGGATCGCCTTCGTCTGACGTGGGTTCTGCCCGGTCGCGATGACGAAGTAGTCGGTGTAGTCGCACACCGTCCGCATGTCCAGGATGGCCACGTCCGTCGCCAGCTTCTCCTCGCAGAGGGCGGCGATGCGGCGTGCGTGCTCGAGAGAGTTCAGGTCGGTGACGTCCGTTCGCTCGATTCGACCCGAAGCATACCCCCGCCCTTCGGTCGAGCCCCGGGGGCGTAGAGGTCGAGCCGGAGGATCTCCCGCTCGACCTCGCCCGGGACGAGGCCCGCGATCGACTCCCCCGCGGCGACGCGCCTCCGGATCTCCGTCGACGACACGGGCTGAGGCTCGAAGTCGAAGAGCGTCACGCGCTCCGGCTGGTCCACGCGGCCGAGGACCGCGTCGAGGACCGAGCGCTCGACCCCGGGGCGCGTCGCCACCCCGAGCCGCGCGAGCGCGAGGACACGGTTCGGCTCCTTCCAGGTGAGGAAGTCCGCGAACTCGTCCGCCCCGATCAGGAACACCGTGTCGCCGAGCCCGAGGGCCTCCAGCGAGTCGACGGTGCGCGGGAACGGGTCGAGGGCGACCTCCGCCGCGAGGGGCGCGAACGCGAGCTCGGCGAGGGCGAGGCGTGTATCCGGCGCGGTGGCGACCTCCTTGTGCCCCGGCTCGGCCACGACGCGGACGAGCAGGCGCCCGAGCCCGAAGTGCTCGATGCCCGCGCGGGCGAGCGCCACGTGGCCGACGTGTGGCGGGTCGAAGGCTCCGCCCAGCACGCCGGTGGTCACGGCTGCCACTCGAGCTCCTCGTCGCCGATCTCGACGAGCGCCCCGCTCCGGACCCCCGCCTCGCGCAAGGCAGCCTCGAGCTCCTCCTCCGGGGGCGGCTCGCCGGAGACCCGGTAGCCGCGATCGGTGCGGAGAATGCGGTACGCGCGCCGGTCGGGCGGGCTCGGGCGATAGTCGAGGAACTCCGGTAGCTCGACAACCGGCTCGGCCTCGGGATCCGGGGCCGCCGGGCAGCGCAAGAAGAGCGCCTGCTTCAGTGCCGCGATGCCCGCTCCCGTCGCGCACGAGACACGGTGCACCTCGAGGATCCGGGGATCGTCGATGGAGAACGACGCCGGCCCCGGGCTGAGGTCGGCCTTGTTGAGGACGACGATCTGGGGTCGATCGTCGAGGCCGGCGCCGTAGAGCCCCAGCTCCCGGTCGATCGTCGCGAACCGCTCGTCGGCGTCGCCCTCGGAGCCGTCGATGACGTGGACGAGGAGCCGCGCGCGCTCGAGGTGCGCGAGAAACTCGTGGCCGAGGCCGACGCCCTCGCTCGCCCCCTCGATCAGACCGGGGACGTCCGCCACGGTGAGCTGGCCGCCGTCGGCCGATTCGACCGTGCCGAGCACGGGCTGGAGCGTGGTGAACGGGTAGTCGGCGACTTTCGGGGTCGCATTCGAGATCCGCCGGAGAAGTGACGACTTGCCGGCGTTCGGGAGTCCCGCGAGCGCAGCGTCCGCGACGAGCTTGAGACGGAGCTCGAGGGTGAGGTCGGCTCCCGGCAGACCGATCTCCGCGAAGCGCGGGGTCTGTCGTGTCGGCGTCGCGAAGCGCGCGTTTCCCCGCCCGCCGGCCCCACCGCGCGCCACGACCACACGCAACGCCGGTCGCGCGAGATCGGCTACGAGCCCGCCGTCCTCGGCATTCACCTGCGTGCCGACCGGCACGGAGAGCTCGACCGAGGCGCCGTCTGCGCCATGCTTCCGCGCGCCGCGACCGTTCCCGCCGCGACCCGCCGCGAACACCCTCCGCCCTCGCAGCGAGGAGAGGTCGCGCAACGACGGGTCGGCGATCAACGCCACGTCTCCACCGCGTCCGCCGTCACCGCCGTCCGGCCCTCCACGCGGGACGTGCTTCTCGCGGCGAAAGCTGAGACCGCCGTCACCGCCCCGACCGGAACGGACGACGATGTTGAGGTGATCGTGAAACACGATGCCGGCCCGTGCCCGCCGACGCGGGGCGTCGCTAGCCGCGCTCGGGCGCGCCGACCGACACCGAGCGGCGCTCGCCGCTGCGGTGGAACTCCACGACGCCCTCGCGCAGGGCGAAGAGCGTGTCGTCGCGGCCGAGGCCGACGCCGGGGCCCGGGCGGAACCTCGTCCCGCGCTGACGCACGAGGATCATCCCCGCCTTGACCTCCTGGCCGGCGAAGATCTTCACGCCCAGGCGCTTGCTCTCGGAGTCGCGGCCGTTCTTCGAGGAACCGAGGCCCTTCTTGTGTGCCATTAGCTCTTCGCCTCCGAGATCGCGGACTCCAGCGCGGCGATCGCGCCCTTGCGCTTGGCGTGCGCCTTCTCGTACTCGAGCGCGGCCGCGAGCGCGGCGGCATCCCAGCCGGCGGCCGCCTCCTTGAGGTCGGCGATCGTGAGCTCGTCGTAGCCCGCCGGCAGCGCCTGCTTCGGGGCTTCCGAGGCGCCGAGCGTCGCATCGGGCTTCTTCGCGCTCCGCGGCTTCGAGCCGCCGATCGACTCGATCTCGATCTGGGTCAGCGACGCACGGAAGCCCGTGTGGCGCTTGTAGCCGGTGCGCTTCTTGTACTTGCCGATCCGAAGCTTCGGGCCCTTGGCCTGCGTCAGCACCTTCGCCGTCACGACGACGTTCCCGGGTGCGATCTGCGGCTCCCCGTCCCCGCCCGTCAGCAGCACGGACGGCGTGAAGGTCGCCCCGTCGTCCAGCGCAAGCCGATCGACGAGCAGCCGCTGGCCCTCGCTGACGCGGTATTGCTTGCCACCGACGGAGATGATCGCGTAGCTCATGGGACGGAGCCTTCTGACGTGGAAAGACACGGGCGGGGCGCCCGCGAACGCCGGATTGTAGCCGACGCCGGTCTACCTCGACCTCACGACATCACGTCCGGCGGTCGAAGTCTCCGATCCACTCGGACATCGGCACGTAGCCTTCCTCGTCCGCGACCTGGACGTCGTCGGGCGTGCCGTCGCCGCTTGCCGGCTCCGGTGCCGCGTTGCCCTCGACCGGCGGCTCGCCGTCCGCCACGACAGCGGTTGCGTCGCCGTTCTGCGCCGCGGGCTTGCGCTTGCGATTGCGACCGCCGCGCGTTCCGCGGCGGGTGCGCTTCTTCGGCGGGGTATCGCCGCTCGTTGCCTCGTCCGCCGTGTCCGCCGCCTCCGGCTCTTCGCCGACGGCTCCCGGCTCGTCCGGCTGCGGCTCCGGCACGACAACGAGCTCGACGTCGCCGTCGGCCGCCAGCTCCTCCGGGCGTGCATCCGGAACATGGATGCGAGGTGCCCGCCGCTTCGGCGAGCGTGTCGCGGGAGGTGCTCCGTCCTCGGCGTCGACGACCTCCGCCGCCGCCTCGGTCTCGCCCGCATCGCCGTCCGCTCCGGTCGCGGCCTCGCCCGCGGCTGCCGCCGGCTTCTTGCGTCGCTTGCCGCCGCGCGATCCGCGGCGCGTGCGCTTGCGTGCCGCCGTGGGCTGCCCGTCCGTCTCCGCCCCGGCCTCTTCCGTGACCTCTTCGGGCGACTCGGCGGTCTCCTCGAGCTCGGTCTCGGCGGGCTCGGGCGACTCGCCGAGCTCGGGAGCGGCGGCGACCTCCGCCTCGTCCGGCTTCTTCCGAGCCGGCGCGCGCGTCGGCTTCTCCGCCTCGCTCTCGAAGGTGATCGGCGCCGCTCCGGGCTGACCGCTCACGAGCGTCGCGAACGCCTGGCCCTCGAGCACGCGACCGATGAGCACCTTCGCCTTCTTGCCGACGAGCTTCGCCGCGTCCGCGACGACGATGTCCAGGCCATCCTGCTTGCCGACGGCGGCCGTCCCGTCGTGGAGATCGATCTCGACGAGCTTCACGTCGAGCTCGGCACCCTCCTCGAGCGTCGCCGACGGCGCGAGGTCGTCGCGGCGCCCTTCGGCCAGGACCTCGAAATGGTCGACGTGCGTGTGGCCCTCGGCCGCGACGAGGTAGAAGCGCCTCCGCGTCGCCTCCTCCAGGGCGGCCAGTCGGGCCCCGCCCGCGCCACAGAGAAGTGCGAGCGTCCTCGGATGGACGGCGACCTTGTACGCCTGGATCCGCGATCCCGCCCCGCCGGCGGCGAGCGTCCGCAGCTTCCGCTCGACCTCGAGCGCGACGGTCGCGTCGGAGACGACGATCCCGTCGCCGGCGCACGTCGGGCAGCGTCGGGTCATGACCTCGCGGGGCCCGTCCGTGACGTTCTGGCGCGTCATCTCGACGAGCCCGAGCGGCGAGATCTCGACGACGAAGGTCTTCGTCCGGTCGCGCTCGAGCTCCGTCCGTAGCGTCTCCTCGACGGCCTGCCGGTTCTTGGGGTTCGCCATGTCGATGAAGTCGATGACGATGATCCCGCCGATGTCGCGCAGCCGCAGCTGGCGCACGACCTCCTTCACCGCCTCGAGGTTGTTCTTCACCGCCGTGTCCTCGAGCCGCTGCGTCGAGCTCTTCGAGCGCGATCCGACGAATCGCCCGGTGTTGACGTCGATGACGGTGAACGCCTCGGCGTAGTCGAAGATCAGGTAGCCGCCGGAGGGAAGGTCGACCCGCCGGTCGATCGTCGAGGCGATCTCCTTCTCGACCCCGTAGCGCTCGAAGAGCGGCTCCTTCTCCTTCGTCCGTTGGACGCGGTCGACCATGTGGGGCGAGGTCTTCTTCAGGTAGCCGACGATCCGCTTGTACGTCCGGTCGGAGTCGACGTGCGCGGCGACGAAGTCGCCGGCGAACAGGTCCCGGACGATCCTGAGCGGGAGCTCCGCCTCCTGGTAGACGAGCTCCGGCGCCTTTGCGGAGTTCGCGCGCGCCTGGATCGTCTTCCAGAGCCGCTGCAGGAAGACGAGGTCGCGCTCGACATCCTCGGCGGACGCGCCTTCGGCGGCGGTACGGACGATGACGCCGCCCGTCGAGGGCGCGATGTCCTTCAGGATCTCCTTCAGGCGCAGGCGCTCCGAGTCCTCGAGGCGGCGCGAGACACCGAGCCCTTCGCCGTTCGGGACGTAGACGAGGAAGCGGCCCGGGAGCGAGATCTCGGTCGTCAGGCGGGCACCCTTCGTCTTCATCGGATCCTTGACCGCCTGCACGAGGATCTCCTGCCCGCGTTGGATCAGGTCGGTGATCTTCTTGCCGTGCCTGGTCCCCTCGAGCTCGGGGACGATGATCTCGTCGACGTAGAGGAAGCCGTTCTTCTCGAGCCCGATCTCGACGAACGCGGCCTCCATGCCGGGCAGCACGTTGTCGACGGTGCCGAGGTAGATGTTGCCCGCGATCGACCGGCGCTCGGGGCGCTCGAGGTACACCTCGGCGACCCGGTCGTCCTCGAGCAGCGCCACGCGCTGCTCGCCGACGTCCACGGTGATCAGGAGCTCGCGCTTGGCGGCGGGGAGCGGCGCCCGTCGGGGCACCTGGCGGCGGCGATCCTTGGAGCCCGTGCGCTGACCGCCCCTGCGGCTCTGGCGGTCGCCGTCGGCCTTCTGCCTCGCCGCCGGCTTCGCCGCGGGCTCGGCCGTCTCGGCAGCCGCGTCGTCGCTCGCCTCGGCGGTGGCCGACCCGGGCTTCTTCCGGCCTCGACCGCCTCGGCTGCCGCGTCGTCGCTTGCGCGCCGCCGACCCGTCGGTGGGCGCTGCGTCCTCCTGCTCGCCCGTCTCTGCGAGCTCGGGCTCAGCCGGAGCGGGCGTCTCCTCCAGTGTTGCGACGGCCGCGTCCGCCTCCGCGTGCTCGTCGTCCTTCCGTCGTCGAAATCTGAACCAGGGCAAGAATCGTGTCTCCTCGTGTAAGCGCGCGCGGGCGCAGCTCCGTCGGAGCGGAGCGCCTCGCGCAGCGTGGGGTGTGGAAATCGTTGGTCATGAGACCTAGGGCTTCAGGCTATCAGCGAGGGCAGATCCCTCCCGCGAGCAGGAATCCGCCGAGCGGATTCCTGCCGCTCGGATCCCCGCCTGCGGCGGGGCACATCCCTAAAGGCGCCCGCTTCGCGGACGCACCCCCTCTTTGCCACGATGGATGGCCCGCCTACGCGGCGGCCGGGCGGAGGCGGGCCCGACGCGCCCGCACCGCGCGGAGACGCTGCGTGAGCCGCGCCCAGGCCCACGGCTCGAGCTCGTGGTAGCGGTTGTCACCCTGGCCGCGGGTCGACTCGAGGTACTCGAACCACGCATCGGCCTCTTCGATCTGCAGCAGCTCCTCCGCGAGCTCCGTGTCCGGCACCGTCGACCTCCATCGATCAGAGCAGTGGTCGGCAGCGATCCTAGGACCCGGACCGGACGGACTGACGAGCGTCTTACGGCAGGCGGGAGGCCACGCGCCGGAAGAGCGCTGCGAGCCCGAGCGAGGCGACGACGGCTGCCACGGCGTCGATCAGGCGATGGCGCCACGGCAGACGCTCGACGGCCTTGCTCACGGCGACGCTCGTCGCGACGGAGGCCACGAGCGGCGGCGCGACCGACTCCACCGAGGCGCGCGGCGCCTCCGGCGGCTCGGCGCCCTGCGAGGTCGCGATGTCGGACAGCATCTGCGCTTGCGAGATCAACGGCAGGTGTGGAGCGGTGCCGGCTCGTCCGAGTGCGGCGAGCGCACCGGCCGCGACGGCGCCTTCGGTCGTGCGGCGGGCCTCGACGGCGTCGCGGAGCACCGGCAGCGAGCGCGCCAGGACCGGCCCGTCCCGGCGGGCCACCCGGGCGAGCGCCTGCGCGATCTCGTCCACGGGAAAGCCCTGGCCCGGCCGGCAATCGACGACGTCCATCGCGAGGACGTACGGAAGACGTGCTTCCGGATCGCCCGTCTGCACTCCGACGAGCGGGACGAGCGCCCGCGTCGCGGTTCGCATCACGCGTTCGTCGCCGCGGGTCGCCGGGCCGGCGACGACGCACACCACCGCCGAGGCCGCGCCCGGGTCGCCGGACGTCGTGACGAGCGACGGGTCGCCGCCCGCTCGCAGCTCGGCCGCGAGCGCGTCCGCAAGGATGCCCGTGACCAGGATCGGCGGGCGACGGGCGCGCGCGGCCTTCGTGTCGCGTCCGAAGGCGAGGATGTGGCGCGGGCCGAGCGGGAGCGGCGTCATCGGCGGAGAGTCTCCATCGAGCGACCGCGGGCATGGATCGCCTGCAGGATCCCGATCGCGACGAGGTTGGCCACCATCGAGGAGCCGCCGACCGTCACGAACGGCAAGGGGATGCCTGTCACCGGCGCGATGCCCATCGTCATACCCACGTTGACGAACACCTGGAACAGGAACGCGAACACGAGCCCGGCCGCGACCATCGCGCCGTAGAGATCGCCGGCGACGGTCACGACGCGGAGCCCGCGCCAGACGACGAGGAGGTACAGGAGCAGGAGGATCGCGGCGCCGAAGAAGCCACGCTGCTCGGCGAACGAGGCGAACACGAAGTCGGTCGCGTGCTCGGGGAGGTAGTCGAACCGCGTCTGGCTCGCCTCGGTCACGCCTCGTCCCTCGAGCCCGCCCGCACCGACCGCCGTGATCGACTGGCGGACGTTGTAGGTGAGGCCGGCCGGATCCGCGTCCGGGTTCGTGAACCCGGTCAGACGGGCGGTCTGGTACGGCTTCAGCACCTCGACGCCCGCGGCCGGGAGGAACCAGAGGATGCTCGTGACGAGCGTCGCCGCGAGCACCGCCAGCATCGCCAGGTGCAGCCAGCGGATCCCAGCGACGAAGAGGACGGCGCAGAGCGCCGCTGCATAGACGAGGGCCGTGCCGAGGTCGGGCTGGAGGAAGACGAGCGCCATCGGCACGGCGGCCAGGGCCATCGCGGCCGCCACCGTCCTCAGCTGCCCGAGCGACGCGCGCCGCTCGACGAGGAAGCCCGCGAGCGCGAGCACGAAGAGCGCCTTGCCGAACTCCGAGGGCTGGAACTGGATGGGGCCGATCTCGATCCAGCGCTTCGAGCCGCGGATCGCCTCGGCAAACACGTAGACGAAGATCATCAGCGCGATCGTGCCCCCGTAGACCACGCGCCAATGGCGTCGGTAGACGTCTGTCGGGATCAGGATCGCGAGCACGAGACCCACTGCGCCCAGACCGGCTGCGATCCCCTGTCGGACGACGTAGTAGTCGGGATCGCCGGGCACGTCGAAGCGCGTGATGCCGGACACGGCCCAGAGGCCGTAGCCGACGAGCGCCGCGGCGGCGAGCAGGAGCACGACGTCGAGCCGCCAGAGGAGCGCCGCGAAGCTCGCGGCGTCACGTCTCGGCGCGGCGATCCGGCGACGTCCTGCGTCGGCGATCATCAGTCGGTCTCCACGAGGACCTGGGTCTTCGCCTTGACCCCGAAGAACTTCTCGAACACGCGGAGCGCCGCGGGCGCGGCGGCCGTCGAGCCGTGGCCGCCGTTCTCGATCACGGCGCAGACGACGAGGCGCGCGACCTCGGTCTGGGCGGGGCCGTACCCGCACCACCACGACTGGTCCTCGAGGTGCCCCGGCGGATAGCCGGGAATCGGGACGACCTTCTCGGCCGTCCCCGTCTTGCCCGCCACGGGGATGGGGAAGCTCGCGAAGACGCCCGACGAGGTGCCGTAGGTGGAGTGCGTCGCGGAGTAGAGACCGTCGCGGATCACGTCGAGCGCGGCGGGGTCGACCCCCACGGACTTCGGCGGGTCCGGCGTGAAGCGGCGGTCGACGACGGGTGACTGGCCGCCGGGCGCCGGCGTCTCGACCTGCGAGACGACGTACGGGGTGACGAGGTTGCCGCCGTTCGCGATCATCGCGTAGAAGCGCGCCATCTGGAGCGGGGTCACCGAGACGTCCTTCTGGCCGATCGAGAGCTGGATCGAGTCGCCCGGGTTCCACTCGGCGTCCCACCCGGTGAACGTGTCCTTCCGCCACGCGGGAGTCGGCACGAGACCTGTCTGCTCGGAGCCGACGTCGATCCCGGTGACGCCGCCGAAGCCGAACCGGCGCGCCCACTCCTGCATGCGCGAGCGACCGCGCTTGCCGTCGAGGTAGAAGCGGTATCCCACCTGGTAGAAGTACGTGTCGCACGACCGCGCCATGGCCTCGGGGAGCGTCATGGAGTGGTTGACGTACGGATCCCAGTTGACGAACTCCTGCTCGTCGGCCCCGTACGTCGCGGTCGGTGTGCACGAGAGCGACTGGTAGGGCTCGAGCAGGTGCTCCTGCATCGCCGCGAGTGCGGTGACGGGCTTCCACGTCGAGCCCGGCGGGTACTCGCCGCTCGTCGCCCGGTTGATGCCCGGGTAGTTCTGCTTCTTCGCGGCGACGTCGTTCACGAGCGGCTCGATCTTCTTCGGGTCGACGCGGCCGACGTAGACCGACGGCTTGTACGTGGGGGTCGAGGCCATCGCGAGGACGGCGCCGTCGCGGGGGTCGAGCGCGACGAGCGCGCCGCCGTTCGCGTACCACGACTCGTTCTCTCGCGCGGTCTGGATCCCGTAGCGGAGCGCGCGCTCGGCCGCGCGCTGGAGCTCGATGTCGATCGTCAGCCGGACGGCCTTTCCGAGCCGGGCGTCGCGCCGCGGCTGCAGCGGTCCCTGTGGGCGACCGAGGGAGTCGACGGTGATCTGCGCCTGCCCCGCCTCTCCCCGGAGGTACTCGTCGAGCTTCGCCTCCACCCCGACCTTGCCGACCTTGTCACCGGGCCGGTAGAGCTTGGGACGAGCGTCGAGCTCGTCCTGCGAGACCTCGCCGACGTAGCCGAGCATCTGGGCCCCGAGCGACTGGTAGGGATAGTGGCGCAGGAAGGTTCCCTGGATCTGGACGCCCGGGAACTCGGACTGGTGCTCGTAGAGGTAGTTGACCTGGTCCTCGCCCACCGCGGTCTTCACGGTGATCGGGTTGACCGGATCGGCGAACCGCTCGTCGACTTCCTTCGCGAGGACGGACGGCTTGACGTTGAGGACACCGGCGAGCCGCTTGATGACGTCGTAGCGGCCGTTCTTCGGGAGGTCGCCGACCCAGAGCTTCACCGCCGTCCCGGCGATGTTGTCCACGATCACCCGGCCACGGCGGTCGAGGATCGTCCCGCGGGGCGCCTCGATCCGGATCGTCCGAAGCTGGTTGCCCTGTGCCTGGGCGAGGTGCGTGTCGCCGGAGAGAACCTGCAGCGACCAGAGCCGGAAGAAGAGGACGGCGAAGACGCCGAGCGCGACGACGCCGAGGACGCCGACGCGGAACGCCAGGCCCGGCGTCAGCCGGTACGGCGCCTCGACCCCGGGATCCGGTGGCAGGAACCGCGACGACGAGGTGCGCGGCTCGCCGTAGGGCGCGTTCGTGCTCATCGACTCGACGCTCACACGAGCTCCACTCGGCGTATGGCGCTCGTACGGGACCACCTCGGCGAGGAGCCGCCGGCAGAGACGGTGGATCGGGAGGACGAGAGCGGCGGCGAGGAGCGCGCTCGGCAGGACCGTGACGAGCGCGCTGCGACCCGAGACGGATTGGCCCAGGAGGAAGTGGAGCGCGACACCGCCGACGACGGCCACGATCGTGAGCGCGAACGCAGCGAGAGGCGGGGCATAGGCTCGGCCACGTCCCGTCGTCTCCCCGTACCGCCCCGCCCAGTACCCGACGAGGATGAGCACGATCGAGGTCGTCCCGAGCGTGCCGAGCGTCATGATGTCCACGAGCAGCCCGCCCGCGAAGCCGGCGACGGCGCCGGCGAGTGATCCCGCCACGAGGGCGATCGCGACGACGGTGACGAGCAGGAGGTCGGGCTCCGCGCCCAGGATGCGCAGACCGCTGATCGTCGAGACCTGGATCACTGCGGCGACGAAGACGAGCGGGGCGACCCGCAGCGCGACGCTCACCGCTCGCCCCGGTCGCGCGGCAGCAGGACGAGCACTGCCTCGAGCGACCCGAGGTCGGCGAACGGCGTGACCTGCACCTGGGTGTAGGGGTCGGTGTCCGCCACGCCGACGCTCGTCACGCGCCCGATCAGGATTCCCTTCGGGTAGATCGAGGCGAGGCGCTGCGATCGCCAGCCCGCGGTGACGACGGTGTCGCCCACCCGGACGACAGCCTCCTTGCCCACGCGGTCGAGCCGGAGCGGCGCGCGCGGCCCGTGCCCGGTCCGTACGACTCCGGCGGCGCCCGTCGCGGGGATCATGGCCGAGACGGCGCTCTGGTCGTCGGTCAGGAGCGTCACCTGCGCAGTGCGGGAGCCGATCCGGCTGATCGTCCCGACGAGCCCGTCCTGCGTCACGACCGGGTCGTCGACGGCGAGGCCGTCGTTTTGACCTGCCGCGATCACGATCGCCTGCGCGTAGGTACCGGCGGGACGCGAGATGACGCCCGTCGCAAGCCCTCGATAGCCGTCGGGGAAACGCGGCCCGTCGCGGTAGGCGAGCAGGTCGCGGAGGCGGACGTTCTCGCGCGCGGCGAGTCGGCTCTGCGCGACCTGCTGCCGCAGGGTCTCGTTCTCTTCCCGAAGCGCCTCGGCGTCCGAGCGTGCCTCGAACAGGCCGTCGACCCAGGCGTAGGCATCGCGGAACGGCTCGGCGATCCGATCGGCGGCGACCTGGAACGGGCGCAGCGCTGCCGCTGCCCCCTCCTGTGCGCTCGCGACCGGGCCGTTGTCCGACTCGCGGAACGAGAGCGTCACGAGCACGAGCGAGAGCAGCACGAGGCCGCCCACGACGAGCCGCCGCCGGAGAGCGGCGGAGTTTCGCGACGAGGGCTTTCCTTCGTTGGGACGCCGGACGCTGACGCCCAGCACCGCCGTCCGTGCGGTGCGGTTGCGAGGCACCGGTCAAGAGTACCGGGCATGGCTGCGGTGTCTGGCTTCAGCCAGACAGCCCGATGGTTCGCCGCACGAGAGAGCCGAGCGGGTGTCTGGCTGAAGCCAGACACCAGGGTGCTGTCGCTACCGCCGGTTCCCGTTCCGCCTGGCGCGGGCGCGGTTCGAGCGGTGGATCGCCTCGAACTCCTCGAGGCTGCGGCCGGAGCCGACGGCGACGCACGTGAGCGGGCTCTCGGCGAGGTGCACGGGCATCTGCGTCTCGTGGCGGAGACGCTCGTCGAGCCCCTGCAGGAGGGCGCCCCCGCCTGCGAGCACGATCCCGCGATCCATGATGTCCGCGGCGAGCTCGGGTGGGGTCTTGTCGAGCGTCGACTTGATCGCGTCGACGATCTGGGAGACGGGGTCGTCGAGTGCACGCCGGATCTCGTCTGACGAGATGATCACGGTCTTCGGCAGCCCGGTCAGCATGTCGCGCCCGCGCACCTCGGCCTGTATCTCCTCGGCCAGCGGGTGGGCGGAGCCGACCTCGAGCTTGATCTCCTCGGCCGTCTGCTGGCCGATGAGCAGCTTGTAGTCCTTCTTGATGTGGTTGACGATCGCCTCGTCCATCTCGTCGCCGCCGACGCGCAGCGACTGCGAGACGACGATCCCGCCGAGCGAGATCACGGCGACCTCGGTGGTACCGCCGCCGATGTCGACGATCATGTTCCCGGTCGGCTCGGCGACGGGGAGCCCGGCCCCGATCGCGGCGGCCATCGGCTCCTCGATCAGGTACGCCTGCCTCGCGCCGGCGGAGAGCGTCGCCTCCTCGACCGCGCGCTTCTCGACGCCGGTGACGCCCGAGGGCACGCAGACGACGACGCGAGGGTGCGCGAAGCGGTGCTGGTGCACCTTCTGGATGAAGTGGCGGAGCATCTGCTCGGTGACGTCGAAGTCCGCGATCACGCCGTCCTTGAGCGGTCGGATCGCGGAGATCGAGCCGGGTGTCCGGCCGAGCATCCGCTTCGCCTCGACGCCGACTGCGTGGACGTCGCCGGTCCGCTGGTCGATCGCGACGACGGACGGCTCCGAGAGCACGATCCCACGACCCCGGACGTAGACGAGCGTGTTGGCGGTGCCGAGGTCGACGGCCATGTCGCGGCCGCCGAAGCCGGTCATCGAGCGAAACATGCCCATGCGCCCGGTGAGTGTAGCTTCGACTTGATTTGCAGCCGTTTAGCCCAGGAGCCGGGGCGCGCGCTCGGTCAGCAGGCGGAGGAGGAGCGCTCCGGGCAGACCGACGACGTTGAGGTAGTCGCCGTCGATCCGCTCGACGAGCCTGCCTCCGAGACCCTGGATCGCGTACGCCCCCGCCCGCCCCCGCCATTCGCCGCTCGCGACGTAGCGCTCGAGCTCATCCGGCGGGAGCGGGCGGAACGTGACGAGCGTCTCCGCATGCTCGACGTCCTCTCCGTCCGGTGTGAGGAGGCAGACGCCGGAGAGCACGGTGTGCGTCCGTCCCCCGAGCTCGCCGAGCATCGCCGCCGCCTCCTGCGCGTCGGCCGCCTTGCCGTAGACGCGCCCGTCGAGGTGCACCGTCGTGTCGACGCCGAGCGTCACGCAGCCGGACCGGTGCACCGAGCGCGCCTTGCCGACCGCGTGGTCGCGCACGAGCGCGACCGGATCGGCGTCGGGCGGGTCGTGCTCCTCGTACGACGGCGCCTGGACCTCGAACGGGATCCGCAGCTGCTCGAGGATCGCCCGGCGCTGGGGCGAGGTCGAGGCCAGGACGAGCGTTGTCGTCACCTCGGCTTCGCCGCGACCCAGATCTCCTCCGCCGGCCACTTGCGAGCCCACTCGGCTGAGAACGCCGCGTAGTACTCGTGATCGCCGGCGTCGTCGGGCGCGTACAGCTCGACGAGGTCGACGACCTCGAAGCCGGTGCGTCGCAGCAGCCGGAAGAGCTCGCCGTGCGGAAGCTGCCACTCCACCCCGATCTCGTCGGGCCACTCCATGCGCCCCATCCCGCGTTGCGGACGGAGCAACGTGACGCCGGGCGGGCCCTCCTCGTCGGGTGCGCAGAGCATCGAGAGCGTGCTGTTGCGGAGGAACCAGAGCCGGCCGCCGGGCCGGAGGAGGCGGTAGGCCTCGGGGAGCCAGCGGTGAGGGTCGCACCAGATGCTGGCCCCGTACTCGGAGACCGCGAGGTCGAAGCTCTCGGACGGGAGCGGGACGTCCTCGGCGCTCGCCTCGACGAGCGGGAACGAGAGGCCGAACTCCTCCTGGCAGCGTCGTGCGGTCGCGAGCTGGGCGGGCGTCACGTCGACCCCGACCGGCCGCGCACCGCGGCGCGCCAGCCAGGCGGAGACGTACGCGGTGCCGCAGCCGAGCTCCACGACGTCGAGACCCTCGACCTCGCCCAGCGTCGCGACGGATGCCTCCGGAACGCCGAAGACGCCCCACGTCATCTCCTCGCGCGACCAGGCCTGGCTCGCGCGACCGTCCGTGTACTCGGTGTTCGCCTCCGTCCAGGTCTCGC
Organism: uncultured Actinomycetes bacterium; assembly: GCA_963791895.1. Taxonomy (GTDB): domain Bacteria; phylum Actinomycetota; class Thermoleophilia; order Gaiellales; family Gaiellaceae; genus Gaiella. Next base: position 197,003 of record CAWBTY010000013.1, on the reverse strand, counting down.
GGTTCCGGCGCGCGTCGTCCGAGATGCCCGACATGGCGGGGCGGGCTAGAGGAGACCTTCGGGGAAGAACAGCTTCAGCTCGCGCCGCGCGCTCGCGGTCGAGTCGGAGCCGTGCACGACGTTCTCGGAGAGGAGCGTCGCGTAGTCGCCGCGGATCGTCCCGGGCGCCGAGTCCGCCGGGTGCGTGGCGCCCATGAGCGCGCGCACGCCGGCGATCGCTCCCTCGCCGCGCACCGCGAGCGCGAGGACCGGCCCCGAGGTGATGAAGTCGACGAGCTCGCCGAAGAACGGCTTGCCGCGGTGCTCGGCGTAGTGCTCGCCGGGCGAGCGCCTTCGAGACCTTCAGCAGGCGCGCGCCGCGCAACTCGTAGCCGCGCCGCTCGAGGCGCGCGACGATCTCGCCGCAGAGGGCGCGCCGGACGCCGTCCGGCTTCACGAGCACGAGCGTCGTCTCGACTGCCATGCGGGCGGCAGGTTACTGCGCGCGCCGGGAGCGCGAGCGCCGAACCGGCTGCAGGACGTCCTCGCCCGTCACGATCCCCGGCGGCACGGCCGTCGCGCAGTACGGGCAGACCTGCCAGATCGGCTCGAGTGGCGCCGCGCACTCGGCGCAGGCCTGCTTGAGCCGCGTCGTGCAGACGGGGCAGACGAGGTACGACGGGTCGACCACGCCCTTGCAGACGGGACAGCGGAGGTCGCGCTCGGCGAGCTGCTCTTCGATGGCGAGGATCTCGAGCTCGCGCTCGCGCACGTCCTCCAGGTACTCGGGTGGGCGGAAGAGCATGTAGACGAGCGGTCCGACGAACGGAGGGACCGCGCCGAGCAGCGTCGCCATCGCGACGAGCCACGGATCCTCGATCCGGCGCCGGGCGTCCTTGTAGACCCAGTAGACGGTGGCGGCCCAGAAGACGATCCCGAAGAAGATCGCGAGATTGCGGACGACGCCCCAGGTGTCGGAGTCGAAGAAGTTGTCGTCTGCTGCTGCGGCTGCGGCGAAGAGCACGATCCGACCCCTAGAGGAGAAGCTTGCCGAGGATATACCCGACCGCAAACGCGCTTCCCACGATCGCGGCGAGCACGAAGGTCGCGAACCCGAGCACGGTCAGTCGCTCACGCATCCTCCCCTTCACGAGCCATTCTCCAGGTCGCCGAGGAGGTACAGCGAGCCGGTCACGAGCACCGGCGCCCCGAGCTCGTGCGCAACCACGAGCGCGTCGCGCGGATCGGCCACGGTCTCGACGCGAGCGAAGTGCCTCGCCGCCTTCGACGCGAGCTCCGGGGCGGGTAGGGCGCGCGGATTCGACGACGTGCAGGCGACGAACCGCGACCCCGTGGTCGCGAGCACCTCGAGCATCTCGTCGACGCCCTTGTCGGCGAGGATCGAGGCCATGACCGTGTAGTCGCCAGGAGGCAGATGGTCGACGAGCCATCGGACACCGCCGGGGTTGTGCGCCCCGTCGCGGATCTCGCCCGGGCGGCGCTCGAGGCGGCCGGGAAGCGTGACTCCGGCCAGCACGCGACCGTCGACCTCCGCGCCGAGGAACTCTCGCGCCGCCGTGACTGCGACCTCGACCGCCGACCCGGGCTCGACGACGACCTTTCCCGCCCCGGCCGCGCGCGCCGCGTCCTCCCACTCCGGCTCACCGAGCACGACGGTGCACCCCGACCGGACGACGGCGAGCTTCTCGGTCGCGATCGCCTCGCGCGTCTCCCCGAGCACCTCCGTGTGGTCGAGCGAGACGTTCGTGAGCACGACGACCCGCACCCCGTCGAGGACGTTCGTCGCGTCGTGGCGGCCGCCCAGCCCGGCCTCGATCGCGGCAGCCTCCACGCCTCCGGCGCGGTAGGCGACGAAGGCGGCTGCGGCGAGCGCCTCGAACTGCGTCGCCCCGAGCCGCTCCACCTCGGGCCGGACGAGGAGCAACGGCCCGTCGAGCTCGGCCTCGGCACCGTTCACGCGCACGCGCTCGCTCCACGCGCGAACGTGCGGCGAGACGAACGCGCCGGCTCGCAGGCCGTGCGCGAGCAGGAGCTCCTCGATCATGCGCGTCGTCGTCGACTTGCCGTTCGTCCCGACCACGTGCACCGCCGGAAGTCCCGCCTGTGGCTCACCGAGGGCGGTGAGGAGCTCGCGCATTCGCTCGACCCCGAAGCCGCCGCGCGGCCAGGGTGTGAGGCGGTCGAGCCAGGCGAGGCCGTCCGCCACGCCGACGCCCCTCAGACGCCGAGCAGCTCGAGCTCGCGCCGGTAGCGCTCGAGCTTGCCGCGCTCGGCCTCGACCACCTCGGCCGGCGCGTTCGCGACGAACCGCTCGTTCGCGAGCATGCCCTCGGCCCGCGCGATCTCCTTGCGGAGCCGCGCGAGCTCCGCCGCGGGGTCGCCCTCGCTCTTCAGTCGTTCCGGCCGCACCACTGCCGCGAAGATGCGTCGCTCGTCGTCGCTGCCGAGCTCGACCTGGACGCCGCTGCGCCGGAAGACCTGCGCTGCCTGACGGACGAGGTCGAGCGCGCCCGCAGCCTCCGCGTGCGACCCGTCCGGATCGGGCCACGGCGAGACCACCAGCCGCGCCTGCCGGGCCGGCAAGGACTGCCAGATCTCCTCGGTCACGTGCGGCATGAGGGGGTGGAGGAGGCAGAGGAGCAGCTCGAGCGCCCGCAGGGCCGTCGCCCGCGCGTCGTCGTCGCCGTCGTACAGGCGCGGCTTGATCGCCTCCGCGTACCAGTCGCAGAAGTCGTCGAACGTCACGTGGTAGAGGACGCCGGTCGCCGACGCGAAGTCGAATCTCCGCCACGCCTCCTCCACGTCGGCGCGGGCCGCGTCGAGCCGAGCCAGGATCCACCGCTCCTCGAGCGTCGTCGGTCGAGCGTCCGGCACGACCCCGTCGGCGTGCTGGAGGATCAGGCGCGCGACGTTCCAGAGCTTCGTCGCGAGCTTGCGTCCCTCTTCGATCGCGCCGACGGAGTAGCGGACGTCCTGCGTCGACGACACCTTCTGCAGGCCGTAGCGGGTCGCGTCGGCGCCGTGGGCCTCGATCGGCTCCATCGGGTCGACTCCCGTGCCGAGGCTCTTCGACATCCGCCGCCCGTCGGTCGCGAGCACGGTCGAGTGGATGATCACGTCGGTGAACGGGACCTCGCCGAGGAGAAAGAGCCCGGAGAAGATCATCCGGTTCTCCCAGAGGCGGATGATCTCGCGCGCGGTGGAGTTGACGTCGCCCGGGTAGTACCGCTCGAGCTCGGGCGTCGACTCCGGCCAGCCGAGAGTTGCGAACGGCCAGAGCGCGGAGCTGAACCACGTGTCGAGCACGTCGGGGTCGCGCTCGAGCTCACCCGAGCCGCACTCGGCGCACGCATCGGGCGCCGGCCACGCGCACGTGCGGTGCCCGTCCGCACACGTCCAGATCGGGATCTGATGGCCCCACCAGAGCTGGCGCGAGACGCACCAGTCGGGGGCCTGCTCGAGCGACTCGATCGCGAACCGGTGCTGGCTCTCCGGGTGGTAGCGCACGCGCCGCGCGCGGAGCGCGTCGATCGCGGGCCGCGCGAGCTCGTCCATCCGGCACCACCACTGCGGCGACACGAGGGGCTCGATGCGCGAGTGGCAGCGCGCGCACGTGCCGACCGCGTGGCGGTACGGCTCGCGCTTCTCGAGCTGGCCGCGCTCCTCGAGCCAGGCGACGACGCGGGCGTTCGCGTCGGCCTGCGTGAGCCCTTCGAACCCGTCGGCGGTGAGCCGGCCGTCGGGGCCGATCACCGTCAGCGTCTCGAGCTCGTGGTCGCGGCCGATCTCGAAGTCGGTCGGGTCGTGACCCGGGGTGATCTTCAGCGCGCCGGTGCCGAACTCGGGCTCGACCCGCTCGTCGGCGATCACCGGCACGCGACGCTCGACGACGGGCACGACGACCTCGCGACCGATCGCGTCGCGGTACCGCGGGTCGTCGGGGTGCACGGCGACGGCGACGTCCGCGAGGATCGTCGCGGGCCTCACGGTCGCGATCGTGATCCCGCCCTCTCCCTCTGCGAACGGGTAGCGGGCGTAGACGAGCGTGTCGTCGACCTCCACGTGCTCGACCTCGAGGTCGGAGATCGCCGTCTCGTGGTGCGGGCACCAGTTGACGATCCGGTTTGCGCGGTAGATCCAGCCCGCGTCCCAGAGGCGCACGAAGAAGGTCATCACCGAGCCGACGTACGCATCGTCCATCGTGAACCGCTCGCGGCCGTAGTCGAGCGACGCGCCGAGCCGTCGGTACTGACCCATGATCGTCCGCCCGGTCTCGTCCAGCCAGCGCCACGTCCGCTCGAGGAAGGCCTCGCGGCCGAGCTCCTGCCGCGACGTGCCCTCGGCGACGAGCTGCTTCTCGACGACGTTCTGGGTCGAGATCCCGGCATGGTCGTACCCCGGCTGCCAGAGCGTGTCGAGCCCGCGCATCCGGTGCCAGCGGACGAGCACGTCCTGGATCGAGCCGTTGAGCGCGTGGCCCATGTGCAGCTCACCGGTGACGTTCGGCGGCGGCACGCAGATCACGTAGCTCTCGTCGCGGCGAGCGCCCGCACCTGCCGCATAGAGCCCCTCGGACTCCCACGCCTGCTGCCAGCGCCGCTCGACCGCAGCAGGATCGTACGTCGGTTCCATGGGCGAGAAGTCTAGGGAGCGGTGCCCGGGCGGACGACCAGCAGGGTGCTCGTCCCGTGCGCGTAGAGCTTGCCCTCGGTGTCCTCGACGCGCGCCTCAGCAGTCGCCGTCGTCCGGCCGAGATGGACGATGCGCCCGAAGCACCGGAGGAGCCCCGTCGACACCAGGACGGCACGCACCATGTTGACCTTCGTCTCGAGCGTCGTGTACGACGCGCCGGCCGGCAACGCAGACTGCACCGCGCATCCGGCCGCTGAGTCCACCAGCGTCAGGGCGAGCCCTCCGTGGACGACGCCGAGCGGGTTGACGTGGAAGTCGGCGGGCTCTGCCTCGAAGACCGCGGCACCCTCCGTGACCTCCGCGAGCCGGATCCCGAGGGTCGCGGCGATCGGAGGCTGCGGCAGCTCACCGGCGGCAACCGCGCGCAGGTAGTCGAAGCCCGAGACACGCTCGGGGTCGAAGCGGATCGGGTCGGACCAGGTGTACGAGCGGACGCGCTCGGACACGTGGCCTAGCCGGTGCTCTCCGCGACCTCGTCGAGCTCGTCGGGCACGCCGTGCGTGACGAGCGTCGGGTTGAGCCCCTTGGCGATCGTCTCGCGCGTGATCACGCACTTGGAGACGTCGCGTCGCGACGGGAGCTCGAACATCACGTCGAGCAGTGCGCCTTCGATGATCGAGCGGAGGCCCCGGGCGCCCGTCTCGCGCTCGAGCGCGTGGTCGGCGATCTCCCAGAGCGCGTCGTCGGTGAAGACGAGCTCGATCGTGTCGTACCCGAAGAAGCGCTGGTACTGGCGGACGAGCGCGTTCTTCGGCTCGGTCAGGATCCGCACGAGGTCGTCGCGGCGCAGCTGGTGCACCGCCGAGACGACGGGGAGCCGGCCGATGAACTCGGGGATGAGGCCGAAGTTCATGAGGTCCTCCGGCATCACGTGCGAGAGCATGTCGGAGGCCTCCTCGGAGCCCTTCGAGCGCACCTCCGCGCCGAACCCGACGGCGTTGCGGCCGGTTCGCCGGGCGATGATCTTGTCGAGCCCCGCGAACGCGCCGCCGCAGATGAAGAGCACGTTCGTCGTGTCGATCGTGAGGAACTCCTGGTGCGGATGCTTGCGACCGCCCTGCGGCGGCACCGAGGCGACCGTGCCCTCGAGGATCTTGAGGAGCGCCTGCTGGACGCCTTCGCCCGACACGTCGCGCGTGATCGACGGGTTGTCGGCCTTGCGCGCGATCTTGTCGACCTCGTCGATGTAGATGATCCCGGTCTCCGCCTTCTTGATGTCGAAGTCGGCCGCCTGGATGAGCTTCAGGAGGATGTTCTCGACGTCCTCGCCGACGTAGCCCGCCTCGGTCAGCGCCGTGGCGTCGGCGATCGCGAAGGGGACGTTCAGGATGCGCGCGAGTGTCTGGGCGAGCAGCGTCTTCCCGCAGCCCGTCGGCCCCAGGAGGAGGATGTTGGACTTCTGCAGCTCGACGTCCTCTCCGTCGGTCTGCCCCATGCGGACGCGCTTGTAGTGGTTGTAGACGGCGACGGCGAGCGTGCGCTTCGCCTCCTCCTGCGAGACGACGTAGTCGTTCAGCACGGAGTAGATGTCGCGCGGGCGCGGGAGGTTGTCGAGGTCGAGCGTCGTCGGGGCGGTGAGCTCCTCGTCGATGATCTCGTTGCAGAGATCGATGCACTCGTCGCAGATGTAGACGCCGGGGCCCGCGATCAGCTTCTTGACCTGGCGCTGACTCTTCCCGCAGAAGCTGCAGAGCAGCTGCTCGTTTCCCTCGCTCGCTCGGGCCACTGGTCTCCTCTTTTACTCCGATTTCACGGGTTCGGCTACCCCGGCGACCTCGGCCGCCGGTCGTGCGGCCGCGGTCAGCGGTGGACGATCACCCGGTCGATGATCCCGTACTCCTGCGCTTCCTCGGAGGTCATGAAGTAGTCGCGGTCCATGTCGGTCCGGACCTTCTCGACGTCCTGGCCGGTGTGGTGCGACATGATCTCCTCGAGCTTTCTCTTGAGCGCGATCGTCTCGCGGGCATGGATCTCGATGTCCGAGGCCTGGCCCTGGTAGCCGCCCCAGACCTGGTGGATGAGGACCCTCGAGTTCGGCAGCGCCGTCCGCTTCCCTTTCGCACCGCCGGCGAGGAGGAGCGCGCCCATGCTCATCGCGATCCCGACGCACGTCGTCGCGACGTCGGGCTTGATGAACTGGATCGTGTCGTAGACGGAGAGGCCGTCGTACACGGAGCCACCGGGCGAGTTGATGTAGAGGTTGATGTCCTTGTCCGGGTCCTCGGACTCGAGGTGGAGGAGCTGGGCGTTGATCAGGTTGGCGATCTGCGAGTCCACCTGCGTGCCGAGGAAGATGATCCGCTCGTTCAGCAGGCGCGAGTAGATGTCGAACGACCGCTCGCCACGCGACGTCTGCTCGATCACCATCGGGATCAGGGGGCTCATCGACTCTCCTCGCTTCCGGGGGTCCACAATTTCGTCTCGCCGGCGGGCTTCTCCTTGTCCGGCGTCCAGATCGCCTCGCGGGCGGCGTGCTGCTCGGGGTCGATCGGCTTCACGTCGGCCGCGAGCCGGTCGAGCGCCGCGCGCATGCGCAGGTCCTCGCGGAGGGCCTCCTGGTGGCCGTGCGCCCAGATGTCCTCGATCATCGCGTCGGCGTCCTCGTCCGACGCCTCGGCCTGCTCGCGGATCAGCTCCTTGACCTCGTCGTCCGAGACCGTGATCCCGGCCTTGTCGGCGAGCGCCTCGAGCGCGAGCTCGCGGGCGACCGACTGCGATGCCTCGGCGCGGATCTGGCCCGTGAGCACCTCGGGCGACTGGCCGGTCGCCTGGAAGTACGCCTCGGGCGTGATCCCGCGGTTCGCGAGCGAGCGGACGAACCCGTTCAGGAGCTCACGGGCCCGGCTCTCGACGAGCGGCCCCGCGCCCTGCACGTTCGAGGCGCGGACGAGCTCGTCGACCGCAGCGGCGCGATACGCGCTCTCGATCCGCTCCTCGAGCGCGGCGCGCAGCCGTCCCTCGATGTCGCCGCGGAGCTCCTCGAGCGTGTCGAACTCGCTCGCCGAGCGCGCGAGCTCGTCGTCGATCTCCGGCAGCACCTTCTCGTTGACGTGCTTCACGGTGACGTCGACGGACGTGTCGGAGCCGTCGCCCAGCTCGTAGCGGACGGTGCGCGTGTCGCCGACCGAGGCGCCGACGAGCGCCTGCTCGATCTCGGCGACGAGACGTCCGCTGCCGAGCTCCACCACGGTGTCGGACTGGCCCTCGCCCTTCGCGTCCGCGAGGTCGACGACGAGCGTGTCGCCCTCCTGTGCGGGGCGATCGTCCGCCGGCGCAAGCTCGGCGATCGAGCCTCGCAGCGCGTCGAGCTCCGCCTGGACGAGCTGCTCGGGGATCTCGGCCTCCTGTCTCGGCACCTCGAGCGTCGCCCAGTCGACGATCTCGGGCGTCGGCTGCACCTCGACCGTCGCGCTGAACGTCCACGGCTCCGCGTCCGATGCGGGCAGCTCGAAGTCGTATTCGGGCGTCGCGATCGGCCGCAGCCGCGAACGGGCGGCCGCGTTCCAGAACCAGCCGCCGATGTGGGACTCCACCGCCTCCGTCCAGAGCCGGTCCTTGCCCACGTTCGCGAGCAGCACCTGGCGCGGGACCTTGCCCTTGCGGAAGCCCGGGATGCGGACGGAGCCGGCGAGGTCCGTTGCCGCGTGCTCGACCGCGTGCTCGAGCTCGTGCGGCGAGACGTCGACCGTGAGGCGGACGCGGTTCCCGCCGAGCTCCTCGACCTGCGTCATTCCGTGATTCAAGCAGAGGGGTTCTGGACTACCGGCGGAGAGGGCGTCAGCCCGGTGTCTGACTTCGGTCGAGACACCTGCTCTCCGGCCGGAAGCGCCGTTAGGCTGAGAGTGCGCGGGCGTGGCGGAACTGGCAGACGCGCCGGGTTTAGGTCCCGGTGGGCTTCGGCCCTTGGAGGTTCGATTCCTCTCGCCCGCACTCACCGGCCGAGCAGGAGCCCCACCGTCTCGCGCACCGAGTCGAAGATGAGGCCGCCGAGGGCGATGAGCGCGAACGAGGCGAAGGCGACGAAGGGGTCGTTCGCCTGGATCACGAGGAGCCCGCAGAACGCTCCGACGACGAGGCACGCGGTCGGCAGCGGGCGGCGCGTCTTCGTCCCGAGCGCGAGGCCGGCGAGGAAGACCATCCCGAAGACGACGATCCCGAGCGCCATCGGTCCGAGAGTAGGACCTGGACCGGACGGAGCAGGCTGCCCCGGTGTCTGGCTTCAGCCAGACACCCGCTCTACGCTGATCATCGATCGGTTGCCAATCGCCTCAGGCGACATCCCTCGCCTCGAGCCGCTCGCGCACCTCGGCCACCACGACCCGCGCCACCGTGGGGTCGTAGTGCGCCCCCGAGCCGTGCTCGAGCTCCTCGAGCGCCGCCTCGCTCGTGAAGGCCTCGCGATACGGACGACGCGAGGTCATCGCCGTGAACGCGTCGCAGACGCGGATGATCCGGGAGGCGAGCGGGATCTCCTCTCCCGCGAGCCCGTCCGGGTAGCCGCTTCCGTCCCAGTTCTCGTGGCTCGAGCGGACGAGAGGCGCGACGCCCTTGAGGGCGAGCGAGGCCCGGAGGATGCGCTCGCCGACGACGGTGTGCTGCCGGATGAACTCCCACTCGCCCTCGTCGAGCGGGCCTGGCTTGTGGAGGATCTCGTCCGGCACGGCGAGCTTCCCGAGATCGTGCAGCTGCGCCGCACGGTCGAGCTCGTCGAGCTCGGCGCGATGGAGGCCCAACCGGCGCCCGACGTCGACCGCGAGGCCGGCGATGTCCTGGACATGCGCCTGGAACTCGGGCTCGCGCGTCGTCAGGGCGTCGAGGAGGACGTGCATCGTGCGATCCGTGTCGTCACGGCGCGAGTGCTTCTGGGCGTAGAGGCGCTCGTCGGCGAGGCTCAGCGCATGGGTCGCGTCGGTCGCCTCGTCCGGGAGCAGGACGGCGCCGAAGGAGCTCGTGACGTCGAAGGCCTCCCCGTGCTCCGAGAGGGCTCGCGCGGCCCGGTCGACGATTTGCTCCGCCTCGCCGGGCCCGACGCGCGCGATCACGCAGAACTCGTCGCCGCCGAGCCGGTACGCGGACCCGCGCCCCTTCGGGACGACGGCGAGCTTCTCGCCGAGTCGGGCCAGCAACGCATCCCCGGCGGGATGGCCGAACCCGTCGTTGTACGCCTTGAAGCCGTCCAGGTCGAAGAGCATGAGGAGCGTCGGTGGCGTCGGCTCGTCCGTGAGCACCCGATGGAGGTCGGTCAGGAGCTTGCGTCGATTGCCGAGCCCCGTGAGCGAGTCGGTGACCGACTCGTGCCTGGTCAGGGCGTACAGCTTCGCGTTCTCGCGGAACGTCAGCACGAGGCGGACGACGACGAGGAGGAGGGCCACGGCGGCGAGCGTCAGGGCGAGCACGTTGACGCGCTCGAAGTGGTCGACGACGAAGATGCCGATCGCGCCGAGCGCGCAGACGACCGGGACTGCGAGGAGCGGGCGGCCGGCGAGGTCGAGCGTCCGCTCGTCCCGCCCGCTGATCCATGCCGCAGTCGCGATCAGCAGCATCGACAGGGGCCACAGGACGTCGAGCACGCCACCTTCCCGATACGTGTCCACCTGGAACAGGTAGACGGCGTCCGCGATGGTCGTCGCGAGGAGGCCGAGCGCGAGGATCAGCCAGCGGCGCTGCACGTTCCAGCCCGCGAGCGAGAGCACGCCGAAGACCGCCGAGAGGAGGAGGACGTCGCCGACGGGGTACGCGAGATTCGTCGCGATCGCGCTGCGGGACCCCTCGTTCGTGCGCAGCACGGCCTCGAGCACGACGGCCGAGCCGAGCGCCGCGGCCGTGACCGACGCCGTCACCCCGTCCAGCCAGAGGGTCCCCGCGACGAACCGGGCGCGCCGACGGACGAGCAGGACGATGCCGACGTAGACGAGCGGATAGAACGCGAGCCACGCCGCGTCGGCGAGCGAGGGATAGCCCTCCGGCTCGACCGCAGCGGTGTACAGCTCCCCGAACGCCGTGGCCCACAGGGCGAGCGAGATCACGCTCCAGGCGAAGCGATCCTCGGCGACGAGCAGTGGACGCGCGGTGGCGATCGCGGCTGCGAGGACGATCAGCGCGTTGTAGAGCCACACGTCGACCACGGACCCCGCCCGGCTCTCGGGCCCGGTGACCAGCAGTGCCGCGAGGTAGACGGCGCACGTCCCGAACGCGACCGCCAACGCCACGGCGAGCGAAGGGCGCCGGACCGGCATCTCCAGAACTCCATCGGCGGTTCCCCGCCCGCGCTTGAGCGGGCTCGGCGGGACGACCGTCGTTTCGTCGTGTGAGACTCTGGGGCATGCGTCAGCGCGCACCGTGGTACCGCCGTCGCGTCGGCGCCCTCGGTCGCGTCGCAGTCGCCCTGGTGGTGACAGCCGCGCTCGTCGGCTTCAGCACGCCTCGGACGGGCGGCTGGCTCGCCCTGCAGGCGGCGCTCGTGGGGGTCGCGACCGCGGCCTACCTCCTGGCGCTCGTGCGCTCGCCGGACTGAGCCGTGATCTCGGGAACCGGCGGGCGATGGCCCCGGGAGGAATCGAACCTCCGCACGCAGGTTCGAAGCCTGCCGCTCTATCCACTGAGCTACGGGGCCGAGTCTCTGAGCGTAGACGCAGCCACGGAAAGGTGGCGGACGGGACTCGAACCCGCGACCACCGGGACCACAACCCGGGGCTCTACCAACTGAGCTACCGCCACCACGCGGGAGATGCAGGATAGCGCCTGGCCTGCGACGTCTCTGCCACGAGGTTGCGTGTCCCGCCGACCGCCTTCAGTCGCTGTCCCGGACCTCCGGCGTCCCGGCGAACCGCGCGAGCACCTCCGCGAGCGGCATCGCGTCCGGCACCTCCTCGGGCGTGTCGGCCACGGCGACCGCGGCAAGCCCGGCGTAGACGTCGGCGAGCGCCTCGAAGAGGTCGGGCGTGAGTCCCGCCGAGCCCTGTGTCGAGGCGATCTCCTCCATCTCGGCCACGTACCGCCACGCCTTGGCGGAGGCACGCCCGAGCGTGGCGCCGGCGACCGTGGGGTCGGCGAAGCCCGTCTCGCCGAGATCGTCGAGGACGTGCTCGAGGACTCCCAGCGCGTGCGCGGTGCGGAGCGCCTGCGCGAGGACGGCGACCCTGCCCTTGTAGACCGAGGCCGTGCACATCTTCACCGCGGAGGCGAGTCCGACGGAGTCGCCGACGACGCGCCGTTCCACCCCCTCGAACGGCAGCGCGGCCAGCTCGGCCGCCCGCTCGCCGGAGAGATAGATCGTCGTCGTGCCTGCGCGCCGGGGAGGGGGACCGGAGATCGACCCGTCGACCGTCGACACGCCCCTGGCTCGGAGGAGCGCGCTCACCGCCTCCATGGTCGCGGGCGAGACGGCGTTGAGGTCTGCGAAGAGACACGCGGTGCTCGACCGGTTGCTCGGCCACCTCCGCCGCCACTGCGCGGGCCGCGCCGGGCGGGACGACCGAGAGCACGACGTCCGCCTCGCCGAGCAGCGCCGCCAGCGAGCCGACGTCCTCGAGGCCCGCGTCGCCGGCGAGCGAGCGCGTGCGCGTGCTGCGCCCGTCGAGCGCGACGACGACGCGCGTGCCGCCGTCCCGGAGGCGCGCACCGAGCGTGCTCCCCATCTCCCCCGCGCCGATGATCCCGACGACCAATGCGCCCGGGAGGATTCGAGCCTCCGACCCGCGGATCAGAAGTCCGCCGATTTGTCGACAAAACGCCGGTTCGACCGCATGGTTGAGCCAAATCTTACTGCGCTCCCAAGAACCTGTTGCCCGAGCGCAGCGAGCACGTCGCCCGATCCCGTCTCGCAGGTGAGCGCCGGGCCGCGACGTCGCTGAACGGGATCGCCGATAGCGCCTGGATCCGCGTCGACGCGCCGCCCTGGCACTAGCACGGCTTGACCCTCCTTTCGTCGCGCGACCGCCGATCGGTAGACCTATAGGATCGTATTCCAGTTCGCGAGAAGGAGGATCCGATGAAGATCGCCGTCGTCGGCGCCGGAGCGATGGGATCGATCTTCGGCGCTCGCTTCCACCAGGCCGAGCACGACACCGTGCTCGTCGACGTCGCGCAGCCGCTGGTCGACACGATCAACGCAGACGGCGTGACCGTCGTCCGGGGAGACGACGAGACGGTCACCCGCGTGCCCGCGACCACGGACCCGGCTTCGGTCGGTCCGGCCGACATCGTCGTCTTCTTCACGAAGTGCTACCACACCGCCTCGGCTGCCGAGGGTGCGCGCCCGCTCGTCGGGCCCGACACCGTCATCGCCTCGCTGCAGAACGGGTGGGGCAACGGCGACGTCCTCGCGGCCGCGTACCCGCCAGGGCAGGTCGTCGTCGGTGTGACGTACAACAGCGGTCTGCTCCAGGGGCCCGGACGCGTGCTGCACCCGGCCGAGCAGCCGACGCTCGTGGGGTCGTTCTCGGACGGCGGTGACGGAGCGGCACGGCTCGCGGAGGCACTCGAGTCGGCAGGGCTCGCAACGACGGTCGCCTCCCCGGTTCGCCCCGAGATCTGGAAGAAGCTGATTCTCAATGCGGCAACGTTGCCCGCTTCGGCGCTGACGGGGATGACCGCGGGCGCGCTCGGCACGTCCGAGGACATGCTCGCCCTCGTCTCGGAGACGACGCGCGAGGCCGTCGAGGTGGCGCAGGCGCTGGGGTACGACATCGACTTCGACGAGCGGATCGGGACGATCCTGGGGCTGGTGGAGAAGGCAGGGCCGACGAAGGCGTCGATGCTGCAGGACGTCGAGGCCGGGCGGCGCACCGAGATCGACGTGATCAACGGCGCTGTCGTCAGGGCCGCCGACGAGGCGGGTGTGGCGGTGCCCATCAACCGCGCCCTCATGCAGCTGATCAAGGGCTGGGAGACGAACAGGGGGCTCATATGAGCACGAGGCTGACGTATCACGGGGCCGCGAGCTACGAGATCGTCTCGCCGACGCACACGATCCTGATCGACCCCTTTCTCTCGGACAACCCGCTCGCACCGTGTGGGCCGGACGACCTCCGCACGCCCGACGTGATCCTCGTCAGCCACGCAGCGGTCGACCACTACGGCGACGCGCCGGCGGTCGCGAAGCGCACCGGCGCGCCCGTGATCTGCGACGCGGCGGTTCGGGCGAAGCTGATCGATGACGGCGTCTCGCCCGACCAGATCACGCCGACGACGTGGGGGATCGTGGTCGAGGTCGCCGGGATCGTGGTGCGTCCGGTCGAGTGCCATCACTGGTCGATGGCGACGCTCTCGGACGGGCGGACCGTGGTCGGCAACCCGATCGCGTTCATCGTCGAGACCGAGCCGGGCGTCCGGATCTACCACTACGGCGACACCTGCATCTTCGACATGCGGCTCATCGGCGAGCTGTACCGGCCGACGGTGGGGCTGCTCGGCTGCACGCTGCCGCGCGAGCTCTCCTACCTGATCCCCGGGCCGGGCACGTTCCTCACCGGTGAGATGGACCCGGACGAGGCGGCCCGTGCGGCGGAGATGCTCGGGCTCGAGCTCGCCGTCGCCTGCCACTACCTCGCCCCCGACGAAGACGTCGACCGATTCGTCGAGCTCGTCCCACACTACGACACCACGGGAAACAGGCGTGTCGTCGCCCCGCTCGTCGGGGAGACGCTCGTCGTCGAGCCGGGCAACCACTGGATCGAAGGAAAGGACGGCTGACGCGCCGGTCACCTGGTCGGCGCCTCGACCAGGCGGCGGACATCGACGACGGTGTCAGCGGTGTCCGGTGGTCATTCGTGTCCTTTCATCTGGTCCGGTTTGCGGAGCTCGGCTGCCAGGGCGGCGTCGCGTCTGGCCGCGTCGGCGATGAGGTCTCCGCCTGTGATCGCGACCCCGTCCAAGTCGGGCAGCTCCCCCGCGGTCGACAGCTCGGGAACGATGTTCTCTCCCGAGCGGTTCCACGTCTCGATCCCGCCGAGCGCGATCGCGCGCAGGGGCCCGACCTGGCGCCAGCGCCGTGCCAGCCCTTCGCGCACCACGGTGTCGAGGTCTTCGGCGCTCGCAACGCCGTTCTCGACGAGCCAGGTGAGCTCGCGTACGAGCGCGAACTGCAACCGGTTCCACGCGAACCCGGGGACGTCACGGCGCACCGTGATCGGAAGCTTGCCGAGCGATGCAAGCGTCGCACGAGCGAAGGCGAGCGTCTCGGCCGAGGTGCTCTCGCCGGCGATCACCTCGACGGTCGGCATGAGGAGCGGGGGGTTGAGGTAGTGCGTGCCCACCGTGCGTTCGGGCGCGCCGATGGCCGCGCCGACGGCCGTGATCGGGAGCGAGGACGTGTTCGTGGCGACGATCGCGGTCGGGGACGCCCCGAGCGCCACGCACAGCGACGCCGTCTTGAGCTCGAGGTCCTCGGGAAGCGATTCGACGAGCAGGTCGGCCCCGTCTGCGGCGGCTTCGGTGTCGGGCGACGCCGTGACGCGCGCACGCGCCCGGGTGACGTCGTCGGCGGATCGCAGCGCGTGACGCTCGACGAGGTCAAGGCCTGCCTCGGCCCTCGCGAACGCTGCGTCGGCGTCCCTCGAGTGGAGGACGACGTCGTGCCCGCCGAGCGCATACTCGCAGCCGATCTGCGCGCCCATCAGACCTGCTCCGATGATCGCCACCCGCACGGCCGTAGTATTGTCATACAGATAGCAGCGTGACGCCCTTGCAGTCGAATGATCTCTGGTCTCCGGTCGCGTCCCGACGGGTGGCCGCGGGATGATTGCGCGGCGATGAGCGACGAACGCGTCGCGGTCGTCACCGGCGCCGGCTCCGGGATCGGCGAGGCTGCCGCGCGACTCCTGGCGGAGCATGGACTCGAGGTGGCGCTCGTGGGGAGGCGGCGGGAGCGACTGGAGGCCGTCGCCGCCGCGATCACGGAGATGGGAGGGCGCGCATTTCCGGTTCCCGCCGACCTCGGTCGACCGCGTGCGCCCTGGGAGGTCGTGGACGCGGTGCTCGGGGCGAGCGGCAGGCTCGACGTGATCGTCAACAACGCCGCGACCTATCGGCTCAAGCCCATCGAGGAAATGACGCTGGAGGACTTCGACGACGTCATGGCGACGAACGTGCGCGCGCCGTACTTCCTTGTCCAAGCTGCCCTTCCCGCGCTTCGCGTGTCCCCGGCGCCCGTCGTGGTCAACGTCTCGTCGGCAGCCGCCGCGATGTATCGGCCGCAGCAGACGGTCTACGGGCTTGCCAAGGCTGCGCTCGAGCACATGACGATGAACATGGCCGCGGAGCTCGCGCCCGATCGCATCAGGGTGGCATGTGTCCGCCCCGGGCCGGTGCTGACAGAGTTCCACCTCGCCGCCGAGGACCCCGAGGAACGGGTACGCCTGCTGGGCACGCTCGTTCCGCTCGGACGGATCGGACAGCCCGAGGACATCGCCAGGTGGATCTGGCATCTCGTCGATGTCGAAGCAGAATGGGTGACCGGGGCCGTGATCTCCGTGGACGGCGGCCGCGTCCTCGGCCCGCCCGGGGTCTGAAGTCGAGGTCGACGCCCACCGCATGCCTGACGACCGAATCGAGCGCTTCCGTGTCGGTGTCAGTCGCGAAGTGCGTACCCCCGACGGCGCGTTCGTGTTCGCTCCGTACGACCTGACGGCCCTCGAAGACGCGGGCATCGAATGGTCGTTCCTGGCCGAGGACGCGCAACCGCTGCGTCCCGACCTGCTCCACGGGATCGACGGCCTCTATCACTACTCCGCCCCCGTCACGCGGGCCAGTCTCGAGGGCGTCGAACGGCTCGCGATCATCGCCCGCAACGGTGTGGGGCTCGACGTCGTCGACGTACCCGCCTGCAGCGAGCGGGGAATCGCCGTGACGATCACGCCCGGCGGAGTCACCCATTCGATGGCGTCCGCCGCGGTCACCCTCGTGCTCGCCGCCGCGCACCGACTCCGGCAGCGCGACCTCGCGCTCCGGTCGGGCGACTGGGGCGCCGGGCGGTACCTCCCGCACGGCGCCGGGCTCCCGGGGCGGACGCTCGGCGTGATCGGCTACGGGCGCATCGGACGTGAGGTCGTGAGGCTGCTCGAGCCGTGGGGGATGCGAGTGGTCGTCACGCAGCGGACACCCGTCACCGAGCCCGGCGTCACGTACGCGGCGCTCGACGAGCTCCTCGCCGAGTCGGACGTGGTCGTCGTCGCCTGCCCGCTCACAAACGAGACTCGTGGGCTTCTCGACGCTCGCCGCCTCGGCCTGATGAAGCCGACCGCCATCCTCGTCAATGTCGCCCGTGGCGCGATCGTCGACCAGGCGGCGCTTGTGGACGCGCTGCGCAACGGGCGCCTGGCCGGCGCAGGTTTGGAGGTGGTCGACCCGGAGCCCCTGCCGGCCGACGACCCCGTGCTCGAGTTGCCGAACGTCGTCGGAGCGCCCCATTCTCTCGGCTACACCAACGACCTGATCCGCGGCTGCGTCGAAGAGGCGTGCGCCGCGCTGCTGTCCGTCGCCGCCGGCCGCCGGCCGGAGAACGTCGCCAATCCCGAGGTGCTGGAAAACCCGTTGTTCACAGCGAAGCTGAACCGCTTTGCAGCCCGAGCTGAGCTGATCTGAAGGAGGACGAGGATGACGCTGACCCCCGACCGGCTGCGGCTCCTACACGGGACGGACGCGCCCTTTGCGGACATGCGTCTCCTGCGCGCGGGCCCGGCCACCGTGCTGCTCGACGGCGTCGACCTGCGCTACCTCCAGATCGGCGGCACCGAGCTCGTTCGCCGCGTCTACGCGGCTGTGCGCGACGTCGACTGGGACACCGTTCCCGGCGTCGTCTCCGGGTTGGAGATCGAGGAGTCGGATGACGGCTTCCGCGTCGAGTTCGATGTCCGCCATGCACGCCGTGAGGTCGACTTCGCCTGGCACGGCACGATCACCGGAGCGGTTACAGGTCGGGTCGAGTACGTCTTCGACGGGCGCGCCGGGGCCGCGTTCCCGTTCGGCCGCATCGGCCTCTGCGTCCACCACCCGTGGCGGGAAACGGCCGGTGCACGGTTCACAGCGCGTACTCCCGGCGGCGAGATCGATGGCGCGTTCCCTGACCTGATCGGCCCGCAATCCTTCGACGGCAAGGCGTACTCGCCACTCTTCCCCTCGTTCGATCATCTCGAGGTGGCGCTCGCGGACGGGGGTCGTCTCGTCTTCGACTTCGAGGGCGACCTGTGGGAAGTCGAAGACCATCGAAACTGGACCGACGCGAACTTCAAGACGTACTCGACGCCGATCAGCCTCGGCCTGCCACCGCCGCTCGAGCCGGGGCAGGAGCTCCGACAACGTCTCGTCGTGACACCTGTCGACGTCTCGGCGGGGACGCCGTCGTCCGGCACTGTGCGCCTGGCGATCGGCGCTCCGACGGGAACCGTGGTCCCGCCGGTCGGGCTGGGGCAGGATCGCGACGGTCACGTCCCCGACGCGCTCGAGCGTGAGGTACTGGCGGCGCTCGCACCTCTCCACCTACGCGTCGAGTTGCGGCTCGACGGCGACTGGCGTTCCACACTCGTGGCCGCTCAGGAGACTGCGACGGCCGCCGGTGCCAACCTGGAGGTATCGCTCCACCTGCTCGAACGGCAGGCAGGCGAGATCGCGGACGTCGCTGCGGCGCTGGCCGCCGGTCCACCGGTCGACCGGGTGCTCGTGATCAACGGCGACTCGCGGACGGGGACCCCGACCGAGGTCACGCGGCCGGCCCTCGTGGGGTTGGCCCGCGACGGGCTGGGCGCCGTGTGTGAGGTGTTCGCGGGCGGTTCCGAGGCCTACTTCACCGACGTGAACCGCTCACGCCCCGACCTGTCCGGCTGGGACGGGCTCTGCTTCTCGATCACCCCGCAGATCCACGCGTTCACGGACACCGACGTGGTCGAGAACCTCGACGCGCAGGGAGAGAACGTGCGCAGTGCGCGGGCGATCGCCGGGGCGAAACCGGTGATCGTGTCGCCCATCACCATGCGCAGGCGCGTCAACTTCTATGCCGCAGGCGACCCACCGCCGACGGCGCCCGGCGAGCTGCCGGACTCGGTCGACGTGCGGCAGTCGTCGCTGTACGGCGCGGCCTGGACAGCGGGAAGCCTGAAGTACATGTCCGAGTCGGGTGTCTCGTCGGTGACCTACTACGAGACGACGGGCTGGCGCGGCGTCGTCGAGCGCGCCGGCGGCTCGGAGCTGCCGGAGCAGTTCCGCTCGGTGGCGGGCGAGGTGTTCCCGCTCTACCACCCGCTCGCAGACGCAGCAGAGTGGCGTGGGGCCGAGGTACTCGCCTGCGAGTCGAGCGACCGGCTCGCCACGGTCGGGCTCGCCGTGCGCACGCCCGACGGTGAGCGCCGGGTGCTCCTCGCGAACCTCACGCCGTTCGAGCGGGAGGTGGTCGTCGGGCCGCTCCATGGCGAGCTGTCGGTGCGTCGACTGAACGAGGCGACCGCCGCGCAGGCGGCGTCCGAGCCGACGGCGTTCCGCGCGAGCTCGGAAGCAGCGAGCGCCGACGGGGAGCTGGAGCTCACGCTGGCGCCGTACGAGGTGGTGCGCATCGACCCGGCCGCGTGACGTCGAGACCCGGTCAGCGCGCGAACGTCGTCGTCGGTCACGCTGCACCGGCGACGGCGTCGAGCGCCGCGAGCACCGCGTCCCCGGCCGCCGTCGTCCCGGCCGAGCCGCCGAGGTCGCGCGTCAGCGCCGTGCCGTCCGCTATGGAGGCCGCCACCGCTGCCTCGATCCACCCGCCGGCGCGCGTGACCGCATCGTCGTCGTCGCGGCGACCCAGCCACGCGAGCATCAGCGATGCGGACAGGATCGTCGCCAGCGGATTTGCCGAGCCCGTCCCGGCGATGTCCGGGGCCGATCCGTGCGACGGCTGGAAGAGGCCGTTCCACTCGCCGACGTCGCCCGACGGCGCGAGGCCGAGGCCACCGATTGTGGCGGCGCCGAGGTCGGAGAGGATGTCGCCGAACATGTTCTCCGCGACGATCACGTCGAAACGCGAGGGCCGCTGCACGAGGTGGAGCGCTGCCGCGTCGACGTACGCTGTCTCGAGCTCGACGTCGGCGTATGCGGCAGACACGTCGGTGACGACCTCACGGAAGAAGGCGTACGAGGCGAGCACGTTCGCCTTGTCAACGCACGTCACTCGCGAGACGCCGTCGGCAGGCGCGCCGGCCCGCCGCTCCGCGAGCTCGAACGCCCGCTGCGCGATGCGCGTCGTGCCGGTGCGCGTGACGATCCCGGTGTCGGCGACGACCTCGCCTTCGACGCGGCTGCCGCCGGGGCGGCCGGCGTACAGGCCCTCGGTGTTCTCACGCACGATCACGTAGTCGATCTGCCCCAGGGTGTCCCGGAGGGGGGTCGGTGCGCCGGGGTACAGCCGGATGGGTCGTATGCCGGCGAAGAGGTCGAGCCCGAAGCGAAGCCGAAACTGCGCGTCGAGCCCGGCCTCTCGACCGTCGGGATGGCGCGCGTCGGGTAGCCCGACTCCGCCGAGCAGGATCGCGTCCGACTTCTCGCATGCGTTGTAGGTCTCCTCCGAGATCGCCTCACCCGTCTGCTGCCAGGTGCCGGCGCCGACGTCGAAGGTCTCGAGCTCGAGGTCGACTTCGCCGCCGGTCAGCCCGACCACGCGCTCGAGCACACGGACGCACTCGGCCACGACTTCCGGCCCGATTCCGTCGCCCGGGAGGATCGCAATGTCGTAGCTCATGCCCGAGTAGTTTCGCTCGGTAGCGACTCGTCCGCGGCGTCCTGGAGCGGATCGTCGATCCAGGGAAACGCGTGGCGGTCGAACCGCGTGTAGGCGACGTCGCGTGGGTCAGCCGGAAGCGCTCCGCCTGCGTCGACGTACACGACGTCGGCGGCGATCGGATCGTATGCCGCCCGGAAGTGGTTCGCAGACTTGAGCACGAGCAGCCGCTTCGCCGCAGGATCGATCCCGAAGGCCGTGAAGAGCTCGAGTCCGAACGCCTGGTCTCGCAGACTCACGACCACGACGTCGATGCCTTCCACGTCGAGACACGCAGCGTCGCCGAGGGGCATTTCCGCGAAGCCGTCAGCCTGGGGCCAGCGCTGGACGAGGTTGCGGCGAAGGCCCTTGACCCGGGCTGTGACGTCGAGGGGATCTCCCGAGAAGCGCGTGCTCTTGCCGCCGAGCCTCAGGTCCACTGTCGATCCGAGCTCAGCCGCGAACGCCGTGCGAACGGCGCCAGGGTCCCAGAGCGGGGCAACGCCGGCCTCGCGCACTCCGCGGCGAAGGAGCTCGGCGAGCACGAAGGTGGAGTCGCTCGGAGCACCTCCGCCGGCATTGTCGGCTGTGTCGGCGAGCACAACCGGTCCATCGTGACTGCGCGACAAGGCACGGTCCAGCGCGACGTCGAGCGGGACGGGTGAGAGTGCCACCTCGTGCCTGATCGCATAGAAGGCTCTTCCGACGCGAGCAGCGACGTCTTGGGCGAGCTGTGCGTCGGCGTTCGACACGACGACCGCGCAGGCGCCGGCGCCGGGTGCGTCGAGGTACGGAAACCCGTGGCCGAGCGAGGCGGCGAGTACTCCCGGCTCGTCTTCCGCGGCAATGAGCACCTGATCGACGAAACCACGCATCGGCTCGCGTACCGTGGGGACGAGGCCCACGACGCGACACTCGAACCGTGCCATCGTGGGCTGCGTGATCCCCGCGATCGCGTCAGCGAGGATCTCGGCGAGCTGCATCGCGCGCGGTTCGACGTCGACGTGCGGGTACTCCCTGACGACGACCACCGCATCTGTCGCATCGACCAACTCGGGCGGAAGGTCACAGTGGAGGTCGAGGAGCACCCCGATGCGCGCTGCGTCGCCGACCCTCTCACGAACGCGCTGCACGATGTCGGTCTCGCAGTCCGGGACACCCTCGCAGACCATCGCGCCGTGAAGCGTCAGCAGCACGCCGTCGAGCGGCAAGTGCCCGCGGATCTCGGCCAGCAGCTCGTCTCGCAGACGCTCGTAGGCGGCGCGCGGCGGCGGTCCGGCCGGAATTGCGAACGCGAACGAGCCGATCTCCAGCTCGAGGCGGCGCCGCGTCGCGACCGCGGCGTACGAGCGGAAGCTCCTGCCGAAGAAGATCGCGTCTCGATCTGCCTGCGGGGCCCGAGGCGGGGCCTTCCGGAAGTCGTCGTATCCCGTCGGGAGCGGCGAGAAGCTGTTCGTCTCCGTGGCGAGGCCGCCCGCGAAGATACGAGGTCGGCGCGTCACGTGGGAGTGCTCAGGTCGTCGCGGCCAGGAAGGCGCGATAGTGGTCGGCGTACTGGGCTATCCCGTCACGGATCGCACCGTACGTCGGCTCCCAATCGAGCTGTTCCCTCGCGTTGTCGATCGAGAGCTGCCCGCGGAGCGCAACGACGGGCTTCTCGCCCTCCGAGAGCTCGTCGCCGATCGAGACGTCGGCTCCCGGCACGAGCTCGCGCACGTGCTCGACCACTTCGGTGGTCGTCACGAGGGGCTGCCCCGTCGCGCCGAAGAAGATCCGATCGGCGTCGTCTGGTGCTCCGAGGACCGCAGCCACCAGGCTGGCGATGTCCATGGCGTGCGTGTAGTCGCGCGGGTGCGGCCCACCGAACTCGATGTGCTGCGGCTCGCCGCGCACCGCACCCTCGACGAGCGCCTTGATCGGTCCGACCCAGACGGTCATTCCGAGTCCGTAGACCGCGGATGGGCGGATGGTACGGAAGTCGACGCCGAGGGCCTGGTGGTACGCAAAGGACAGAAGCTCCGAGGCGGCCTTGGACGAGCCGTAGAAGTCCGTGCCCGGCCCTTTCGCGGCGAGCACGATGGGGTGATTGACGTCGATCGGCTCGTATTCGACGCTCGGAAGCACCCCGATCGAGGAGAAGTTCACGACGCGGTCGACGTCGAAGGCCAACGTCGCCTCGAGGACGTTCACCGTCCCGAGGATGTTGACCTGAATCCCGGTCGTCCGGTTCGTGGCGAGGTACCCGGGGTCGATGATCATCCCCATGTGGACGATCTCGTTCGGCCGGTGGCGTCGGATCACGTCGTTGAGCCGCGCCGTGTCTGCGACGGACCCGATCTCGAGCGGTACCTCGTCGAGGTCGTCGCCGAGAATGAACCGTCCCTCCGGTTGGAAGCCGCGCACGTCCAGACCGACGACCCTGCGCCCGCTGTCGAGCAGCGCGCGAACGACATGCGGGCCGATGAAGCCGGTGGCGCCGGTGACGAGCGTCGTCGACTCTGCTGGTGGACGCCGCTCGCGGTGCGCGCCTGTATCGACGGTTCGCCGCGCGAATCCTTGCTCGAACTGATCGTCGGCCAACACTCCTCCTTCGGTGACAGACGGTCACCGATCGCGGCGGCGACCGGCGTAGGCGCAGTAGTCTACGCGATCGGTATGCCATATGACCAAAGGTAGAGGCGCGGTCGAGATCGGGATCGGGCCGGCGACGGGCGCGCTGTTCCCTGGGCTCGGTCTCGCCTTCCCGGAGCCCGTCGTGCAACCGAGCGACGGGGTGCTGGACCTCCTGCTCGAGCTCCGACCGGCGCACCTCCGCGTGCGGCTCGAACTGGGGTCATCGACCTGGCGCGCCGCCCTCGCGCACGCAGCGCAGACCGGCCTCGCCACCGCCACGAGCTTGGAGTTGGTAGTGAGAGTCGGCCCGCGCCGGAGCGATCTGCTCGAGACGCTTGCGCACGAGCTACGGCGGGCGCAGGTCGGGATCGCTCGCTTCATCATCGAGCCGACGGGCGGAGCATCCGGTCGGGAGGCTGTCGTCGAGGCCTCGTCCATCCTGGCGCCCGTCGCCCCCAAGGCAGGGTTGGGCGTCGCTGCGCAGCACGCGGTCGCCGGTGGCGAGATCCCCGTCCTGCCGATTGCGTCGCTTCCGCTGCGCGGCTGGCGTGCGGCGCTCGATCGTGAGCGCGAGCAGACCGTTCGGGGGATCGGGGACGGCCGCTCGTTCGCCGCGAGCCCGGTCGTTGCGGCTGCGCTCGAGCATCGAGGGCCGAATCCCGTCGGCGCCGCGTTCGCCGTCTCGTGTCTCGCCATGCTCGCGCGGGCGGGAGCGAGCTCGGTCAGCTTCGCCGCACCAACCGGCTGGGGAGTGATCAGGCGTCGGAAGGACAGGCGTGAGGTCGTCACTCCTGCGTATCACGTGTTGGCCGACGTGGGTGAGTGCGAGTTCGGGCAAGTCGGCGAGCTCGAGTGCTCGGACGACCAGGCGGCGGCAGTGGTGTGCATCTACACCTTGGACGGTGTCCGCCTACTCGTCGCCAATGTCACGAAGGTCCCGCTGCGGGTGGTGGTGGGGTCGCTCGCAGGGCCGGCTCGGCTGCTGACACTCAGCGCCGCGAGTCTGTCCGCGGCCGTCGAGGAGCCTCAGCGGTTCCGGCGTCGCGGGACGACGACCCGCCGACCGAGACGAGGTGTCCTGACGCTCGACCTCGAGCCGTGGGCCGTCGCCAGACTTGACGTCTAGTGGGGGCCGTCCCAGGTTTCCGTGAACACGCGAAGGAAGTTCTCGCCGAGGATCTTGAGCACGTCCCGCTCGTCATAGCCGCGACCGAGCAGGCCGAGCGTCACGTTGGGGAAGGCGTCCACGGTCTCGAATCCACTCGGACCGAGCCAGGGCCATGACGGCGTTACGCCGGCCGGCGCGTTGCGGCCGAACGCCCGCTCGAGGAAGCCCTCCGGCCGACCCTCGGTGAAGTCAGTCGCGATCGCGACATGGTCGATTCCGAGGATCTCGACCAGGTAGTCGATGTGGTCGAGCAGATCGTCGAGCAGAGCGCTCCGTGTCGGGGGCGCGAGGAAGCTCCGGAATGCGACTGCGCCGACCACCCCGCCTTTGTCGGCAAGCGCGAGAAGTTGCTCGTCCGACTTGTTGCGCGGGTTGTCAACGAGCTTGCGCGGATTCGCGTGGGTGAACAGGACCGGACGCGAGGAGGTCTCGATCGCGTCGATCGTCGTTCGCGGCCCGCAATGGGACAGGTCAATGGTGACTCCCTGGATGTTGAGCTCGCGGATGACGTCCTTGCCGAACTTGGACAGGCCGGAGTCGACGGGCTCCAGGCAGCCACAGCCGATCGCGTTCTGCGTCATGTAGGCGGGCTGCACGATCCGGACGCCCAGGCGAGCGAACTGTTCGACGAATCCGACCTCGTCCTCGAATGGCGTACCGTTCTGGAAGCCATAGATCAGCCCGACACGGCGCTCGCGCGCGGCGGCCCGGATGTCGTCCGTCGTCGTTGCATGACGAACGACGTCCTCGTTCTCTGCGATCAGCCGATCCCACATCGCGAGCGCGCGCGCCGCCTCGGTCTGGTTCTCGTGGATTGCGAGCGTCACGTTTGCGGAGGTGACGCCGGCATCGCGCATCCGGAGAAAGCGCGCGCGCGTCGGGACGCTCGGGTCGACGCCATCGATCACGATCGCCCTCGCGTGAAGGTCGCGCGCGTCCATCGGCACCGTCGAGCCCGTCACCGGTCTTGCCTACCCCTGGACAGCGCCCATCGTCAACCCGCGCACGAGGTGCCGCTGGAGCAGCATCCCGAGGAGCAGAGCCGGAATCAGCGAGATCAAGGTCATCGCAGCGGTCTCGCCCCACAGGTTGCCCTGGAAGAGGCCGATATAGCCAACGAGCACGACGGGGAGGGTTTTCGCTTCGGTGCTCGTCAGCAGGAACGCGAAGAGGAACTCCGTCCAGGCGAAGATGAAGGCGAAGGCCGCCGCCGAGACGATGCCTGGCGCAGCCAGCGGGATCGCGATCTTCCAGAGTGCCTGCCAGTTCGAGCAGCCGTCGACGAGGGCGGCGTGCTCGAGTTCCGGCGGCATCTGGCGGAAGTAGCTGTACATCATCCAAACCGTCCAGGGCAAGGAGAAGACCGTGTAGAGCAGGATCAGGCCCACATGGGTGTCGATCAGCTGTAGGCCGAGCCACTCCCTGCTGTACCGGCTGTAGAGGAGGAACACCGGGATCACGATCGCGACCGGCGGCAGGAGCCGCTGGGACAGGAACCAGAACGCGAGATGCTTTCCACCGGTCGCGAAGCGAGCGAGCGAGAAAGCCGCAGCCGTTCCGACGACGACCGAGACGATGGTGCTCGAGAACGCGATGATGAGCGAGTTCTTGATGCCCTCCATGCCCTCGAGCCGGTGGAGTGCCGAGCCGAAATGGGAGAGAGTGGGTTCGCGAGGGAACCAGACGGGCGGTTGCGCGAGCAGATCATCCTGCGGCTTGAACGCTGTCACGAGCGCCCAGTAGAGCGGGAGCATCAGGAACGTGAAGTAGGCGCCGATGACGAGCCAGCGCGTCCAGCTCGCCACACCGGATCCGCGGACGATCCCGGTCGAGCCGCGCGTCTTGGAACGTCTCCTCATGCCTCGACCGGTTTCAGCAGCCGCCGCACGAGCCAGAACGAGATCACCGACAGGACGATCATGAACATCCATGCGCCTGCGGTCCCTTGACCGAGATGGAACCGCTCGAAGCCCTGGTAGTAGAGGTAGTACGACGTCGTGTACGTCTGCGTTCCCGGGCCCCCGCGTGTCAGCGTGAAGATGATGTCGAACAGCTTGGCGGCGTCGATCAGCCGGAACGTGATGGCGACCAGCATGATCGGGAGCAAGAGCGGCAACGTGACGAAGAAGAACGATTGGCGCGGCTTCGCGCCGTCCATCTCCGCTGCCTCGTAGACGTCGTTCGGGATCGCCGAGAGCCCGGCGAGCATGACCACGAACATGAACGGCGTCCATTGCCACGCATCGGCCATCACCACGGAGATGTACGGCCAGAGACCGTCCTCGGTGAAGTTCGTCGTGATCGGCCCGCCCGGCAGCAGCCACGTTGCGATCTGGTTGGCCGGTCCGATCGGCTGCCGGAGGAACAGATCCCAGAAGCCACCGACGACGACAGGGCTGATGAAGAGCGGTATCACCACGAGCACCATCAGAATGGGCCGGCCGCGGAACGGGCGGAGCATCGCCAGAGCGAGCAGCAGGCCAAGGGTGAATTCGACCGCCACTGCCGACAGCGCGAGGATCGCCGTGACCTTGACCGAGTTCCACCAGACCGGGTCGATCCAGTTGTCGCGGAAGTTGTCGAGGCCGACCCACGGATGGGCGTTCGATACCGCGAAGTCGTACTCGACGAACAGCACCCATAGGGAGAAGACGAGCGGGAAGACGGAGAGGAGCACGACCAGAGAGACGGCCGGCCACACGAGCAGATACTTGAAATGACGATCGGCCCAGGAGGAGACGGCTCCGGACCGTCTCCTCCTGGGTGGCGTGGTGTCAGCGATCTCTGCGCCGGCAGACACCCGCTAGATGGTGACGGCGAGGCCCTTCGCCGAGGCGGTGGTTCGCTTGGTCGACCCCGTCAGCTTGAGGAAGTTGGCGTACGACGCGCGAGCCTTCGCCACGCCTGTACGTCTCGTGATCGCGTCCCACTCCTTTGCGACGTCGTTCAACGTGTCCTGGACGTCCTTGCCGGAGTACATCGCGGTCATCGCCCTGTCCAGCGCCGTGGAGTAGTCCGCCGCTCCGGTCATGACGAGCTCGACGACCCCGTCGTTCGCGGCACCGTTGAGGCCCTTGAGGTATTCGGGCGCCGCCGGCCAGAGCGAGCCGTACTGCTTCGACTTGAAGTGGGAGATCCGGTACGGATCACGGAGGGAGTAAGGGAGCATGACACGCTGCAGGGAGACGGACGGACTCGTGTTCCACTGCGTGAAGAGGTACGTCGCGTCCAGGTTCTTGGAGTCCGCCGAGACGCACCTGACGACCGCGTTGAACCACCCGTTCTTCCCGGGCATCACGGCATAGCCCACCTTGCCCACGATCTGCGACTTGGGCAGGAACGAGAACGCCTTGTCGCGCTGCGCGTAGTTCTCGGAGATGCGGCCGGTCGGCGGCCAGGTGTAGAGCATCGCGGTCTTCCCCTGGAGCCAGGTCGTCCACATCGTGAGGAAGTCGAACTTCTCGCTTCCAGGCGGAGACGCCTTGAGCTCCTTGACGATCGCGTTCATGGCCTTCACGCCCGCCGGCCCGTTGATCAGGGCCTTCATGGTCCTCGGGTCGAAGAACTGGCCCCCGAAGGAGCGGAACGTCTGCATGAAGTAGAAGTAGTTGCCGGGGTTGCCGAGCGCCCGTGCATGACCCTGCCCGTAGATCTTCGGAGCCATCTGATCGGTGATGAACTGGGACGTCTCGGTCATCTCGTCCCAGCCGCGAGGGACGCGCAGCGACTTGCCGTACTTCGCGCGGTAGGCGGCCCGCAGCTTGCCGTTCGCGAAGACGTCCTTGCGGTAGTAGAGCATCCACGCGTCGCCGTCGTCGAAGAACCCGTAGGTCTTCCCCTTGTACTTCGCGAGCGAGCGGTACGCGGGATGGATGTCCCTGATCGTCGCCTGCGCCTTGTACTTCGCGATGTAGCTGTCGATCGGCACGATCACGCCACGATCCGCGAAGTCCGGGATCCAGCCGCCGAGCGCCTCGACGACGTCGATCTTTCCCGACTTCGCCACGTGCTCGGCCACCTGCTTCGTGAAGACGTCGTTCATCGCACCTTCGATCGTCTCCACGTTGATGCCGGTCAGCGCTTTCCACCGCGGTCCACCGAAGAGCTTGTCGTCGGCTGCCTGCGGGCCCGTCTCGCGGATCGTCGTCAGCTTGATCCCCGCATACTGCTTCGCTTGCCGCACCGCGGTCGCTGCAATCGGATCGGTAGCGGCTGCGGCGGTTGCTGCAAGTGCCTGCGCCGCCGACGACATGAGGGGGGCCCCAACCGCGGCCGCTGCCGCGAGGCGCCCCGACTTCTTGAGGAGACTGAGCCGATCGAACGGCTCTCCAGCGCCATGCTCACCAGCGGACAGGATCTCGTCCTCGCGCATGGTTCACCTACCTTTCATTTGGCACGCTGTATGACGGGTCGGCTGCCCGCAGCGATCATTCCGCTTGGAGTGAGCGCTGTCAAGCGTTCGCGGCTTCACCGATACGGAGTCCCGTTTCGGGATCGAAGAAGCGCAGCGACCCTGGTGCCACGGCGACGTGGACCACGGTATCCGCCGCTGCGTCGGAGTCGACGGAGAAGCGCCCGACGAACGCAGTACGGCGTGCAGCCCTGAGCTTGTCGAGTTCGGTCAGGGCCGCAGCGTCGATGTCGTCCGCGATCTCGCGCATCTCGGGGCGGACAACAGGCGCGGCGTCCACTTCGAAATGTACGACGACTTCCGAGCCCAGAAGTTCGCGGAGGCGAACCTGCCCGTGCAGGCGACGATCGTCCGGGGCGTCGCGTGCGACCGATGCGTCCTCGAGATGCTCGGGGCGGACTCCGACGATGACGTGCCGGCCCGCGAACGACTCGAGCCCCGCCGCGAGTTGCCGTTCCCCGTCGTCGACGGCCAGGCGTTGACCGTCGCCGAAGCCGACGGCCAGCTGTCCTCCGCTCGACTCGAGCGTCCCCTCGAAGAAGTTCATCGCGGGGCTGCCGATGAATCCCGCCACGAAGAGGTTGGCTGGGCGTTGGTAGAGCTCGGTGGGGTGCGCGACCTGTTGGAGCTCCCCCAGGCGCATCACGGCGACGCGGTCGCCCAGCGTCATCGCTTCGACCTGGTCGTGCGTGACATAGATCGTGGTGACTCCGATCTCTTTGTGCAGGAGCCCGATCTCGGCTCGCATCTGGGTTCGCAGCTTGGCGTCGAGGTTCGAGAGCGGCTCGTCCATGAGGAAGGCCTGTGGCTCGCGGATGAGCGCTCGACCCATGGCTACTCGCTGCCTCTGGCCACCGGAAAGCTGCCGCGGCTTGCGACCGAGTTGCTCGTTCAGCTCGAGGATGGACGCGATTCGAGCGACGCGTTGCTTGACATCGGCGCTTCCGAGCCCGCGAAGCTTGAGGGGGAACGCGAGGTTCTCGAAGACGGTCTTGTGGGGATAGAGGGCGTAGTTCTGGAACACCATCGCGACGTCCCGATCACGCGGGGGAAGCCGGTTGACGACCTCGTCGCCGATCTGGATCTCGCCGTCCGTGATCTCTTCGAGACCCGCAACCATGCGGAGCGCAGTCGTCTTCCCGCAGCCGGAAGGACCGACGAACACCATCAGCTCGCCGTCAGGGATCCCGAGTGACAGGTCGACCACGGCGACCGTCCCGTCGGCGTAGATCTTCTTGACGTGCTGGAACGAGACGGTGGCCACCCGGTCAGACAACCTATACGATGGCGTACCACTCGTCCACCAGGAGCGGCATGCTGTATGACGTAGGATCGCATTCGTGACCGACAGCGACGTCTCGACTCCGGACGACGGTGCCGCCCTGTTCGAGCAGGTCACCCGCGAGCCACGGCTGTCGGACAAGGTCGCCGACATGATGCTGGCCACGATCCTCTCCGACAGGCTCGAGGTCGGCGATCGGCTTCCTTCCGAAAGGGAGCTCGGCGAGCAGTTCGGCGTCTCGCGCACCGTCGTGCGGGAGGCCGTGCGCGCGCTCGTGGCAAAGGGTGTCATCGAGGTGCGATCGGGAAGCGGCCTCCGCGTGGCTGCCGTCGATGCTGCCGCAGTCAGCGAGTCGATGAGCCTCTATCTCCGGGGCGGATCGGTCGATTTCGAGAAGGTGCACGAGGTGCGGGCGTTGCTGGAGGTGCACATCGCGGGAGCGGCCGCCGAACGGGCGACCGAGGAGGATCTCGCGCGTCTGCGCGCGGTGCACGAGCGGATGCAGCACGAGGTCGAGGACGTCGAGGCGGCCGCGCGCGATGATCTCGAGTTTCACCGCGTGATCGCCGCAGCCACGCAGAACGACCTCTACCTGCTGCTGATGGACTCGATCGGCACGGCGCTGATCGACATCCGGCGCGAGAACCTCGGCTCGGGCTCGACGCCGCTGACGCTCGGCCAGCACGCGGCGATCCTCGAGCGGATCACGGCGCGTGACCCCGCAGGGGCGCGCACGGCGATGGCCGCGCACCTGGAGGGTGTCGCGGCGTGGTGGCGGCAGCACGTCAAGGCGACGGCGGCCGGGGAGACCGGCGCCGCATGACACACCTGCGTCGGCTCGACCACGTCGCCGTCCTCGTGCGCTCGACCGACGACGCGCTCGAGTTCTATGCGGACCGGCTGGGACTGCGCGTCCACTCGTCGGAGGTGATCGAGCGGCCGCACGTGCGGCTTACCTACCTCGACGCGGGCAACGTGTTCCTGCAGCTCCTCGAGCCGCTCGACGGCGAATCGCCGTTGACCACGTGGCTCGAGGAGCACGGCGAGGGCCTGCATCACCTGTGCTTCGGCGTCGACGACGTCGCGACCGCCGTGGGCGCGCTCAGCGACCCGGGCGAGCCCGTTGTGCTCGGGAACGGCCGCGGCCGGGTCTCGAGCTTCCTCACGGCGACGGGCAGCCACGGGGTGCGCATCGAGTGCACCGAGTTCGACCGGGCCACCGATGTCGAGGCCTCGCCGGGCTTCCTTCCCGGCGACACGGGCGAGCACCCGACAGCCAACCGAACGACCCGTTCGGACGGAAAGGAACGATGAGATGCGTCTCGTGACCTACGAGCACCACGGCCGGACCGGTGTCGGCATCGCCGGCGACGGCGGCGTCGCGCCGACCGCGTTCGACGACATGGCAGCGCTCATCCGCGACGGGGCGACCCCGGAGCCGACCGGGGACCCGTTCGACCCGGACAGGCTCCTCGTGCCGGTTCGACCGAGCAAGGTCCTCTGCTGCGGGATCAACTACCGCGCCCACGGCGAGGAGGCCGCCGGGCCTGCGAGAGTCCTCCAGGATCCGTACTTCTTCGCCAAGCTGCCGACCGCGGTGGCAGGCCCCGGTGACCCGATCGTGATCCCGTTCCCCGAGGCAAAGGTCGACTGGGAGGTCGAGCTCGCCTTCGTGATCGGGCGGCGCGCGAAGAACGTGGCGGCGGCGGACGCGCTCGACGTCGTCTACGGCTACACGCTCCTCCACGACGTCAGCGCGCGCGCGATCCAGATCGACTGGACGAGTCGGGCGCAGGACTCACAGATCACGCTCGGCAAGAATCCGGACGGTTTCTCGCCCATCGGCCCGGCGATCGTGACCAAGGACGAGATCCCCGATCCGGGGAACGTCCGTATCGCGACGTACGTGAACGGCGTCCAGAAGCAGGACGCGAGCACGTCCGACTGGATCTTCCCGATCCCCGTGCTGATCGAGTTCCTCACACGCGTCGTGACGCTCGAGCCCGGCGACGTCGTCTCGACGGGCACGCCGTCGGGAATCGGGTACTTCCGCGATCCACCCGAGTTTCTGCAGCCCGGGGATGAGGTGACGATCGAAGCGGAGGGGATCGGCCGGCTGACGAACCCTGTCGTGGCGGGCTGGTAGAGGCTATAGGGGCACGTCGGCCGAAGCGTCTGGTGCGGGCGCGCGACCGAGCAGGACGATCGTCGCCGCCACGAACACGGCGACCAGCACCGCGATCCCGGCGACCACCCAGAGCCCGGCTGCGAAGCTGCCGGTCGCGTCGCGCAGCGAGCCGAGTGCGAAGGGCGCGACGGCGGCCATCGTGTAGCCGACCCCGAGCTGCATGCTCGCGAGCGCGGCCGCTTCGCCCGGGCCGCCGCTGGCGGCGACGGGGAGCGTCATCGCAAGCGCGAACAGCGAGCCCAGCGACAGGCCGATGACTGCGACCCAGCCCCATGCGGTGCCATCGCCGACCGTCGACGCGAGCCCGGCGGTACCGGTCACGAGCCCCGCCGAGGCGAGCGCGAAGTACAGGCGCACTCCGATCACGCGTCCGCCGAGGAGAGAGACGAGCAGCACCCCCGGGATCGCCATCACGTTGAGCAGCGCGAGGAGCGCGCCGGCGCTCCCCTCGCGCCAGCCACCCTCGATGAGCGCGTCGGCAAGCCACGCGTTGAGGCCGAAGAAGCAGAGCGCCTGGAAGCCGAACACGAGGGTCGCCGACCAGGCGAAGCCGCTGCGCCACGGCAGGTGGTCGATGGTCTCGACCGGAAGGGCGTCTCCGAGAGAGTCGCGCGAGAGCCGTACCCAGGCCGGCACCGCCAGCGCGCCCGCCAGAGCGAGCAATCCGAGCGACCAGCGCCAGCTGTCCGTGACGAGTGCGAGCGGGACGGCCAGTCCGGCCCCGAGCGTCGCGCCGACGTTGAGCCCGAGTGCGAACACCCCGGTGCCGAGAGCCGGCCGCTCTGCGAAGCGCTCCTTCACCACCACCGGCAGCAACGCGCCCACCACGCCGGAACCGACTCCGAACACGAAGGTGAGCGCGACCATCGCCGAGAATCCGGGCGAGAGCGGGCGCAGGACCGTCGCGATCGCGATCGTGGCGAGGCACCAGCCGGTCGCCGTGCGCACATCGGTTCGTCGCAGCAGCCGGGCGACCGGCAGCGCGAACAGCCCCATGCACAGGACGGGCACCGTCACCAGGAGACCAGCCGTGGCGTGGTCGATCCCGAAGTCGTCCTGGATCTCCGGCAGCAACGGTCCGACCGCGGTCAGCTGCGGTCGTACCGCGAGGGTCCCCGCGAGCAGCGCGACGAGGAGGACTGCCCGCGGGCGCTTCAGAAACGTCCTCAGCGGGTCCTGGCAGTGCCCTGCACGACCGGGTTGGTGAGCTCGCCGATCCCGCTCGCGGACACGGTGACGACGTCTCCCGGCTCGAGGAACCTCGGCGGGACCATGAACGTACCGCAGCCCGCGGGGGTGCCCGTCATCAGGCAGTCGCCCGGCTCGAGCGTGATGACCGACGAGAGCCACTCGATCGCAACCGGCGGCGGCCCGAGTTGCTCGCCGACGAGCGCGTCCTGTCGCAGCTCCCCGTTGACGTGGGACTGGATCCGGATCGCCTCCCACTCGGGCAGCTCGTCCTTCGTCACGATGCACGGCCCCATCGGACAGAAGGTGTCGAAGTTCTTGCCCAGGTCGCGCTGCCCGTTGTGGAACTGCACCGAACGCGACCCCACGTCGTTGAACACCGTGTAGCCGAATACGTGGTCCAGCGCGTCCTCTCGCCGGACGTTCCTCGCGCGCGCGCCGAGCACGACCCCGAGCTCGACCTCGTAGTCGACGGCGAAGCCGTGCTCGGCGAACTGAGCCGCGCTGCCGGCACGGCGCACGATCACGTCGTCGGCGGGCGGCAGGACGATGTCGTCGCCCGGTCCGACGATCGCGCTCGCGAGCTTGATGAAGTCCCACACCACCTCGTCGGGAAAGACGTAGCCCGGCTCCTCGTCGCCGTGGCTCGCGTAGTTCACCCCGGACCCGAAGATCTTCCCCGGGCTGGTGAGAGGCGCGAGGATCTTGTCGACGGCAACCGGGTCGGCGCGGTCCGCGGCCGCGGCCGCCAGCTCGAGCCCACGGTCGCCGTCGCGGATCAGCGCGAGTGTCTCGGCGTATCCGGTCGCGAAAACGGCGCCGTCCACTTCGACGCCGCAGCCGCTCGCTCCGCCGGACGCGTACTGCACGATTCTCACGATTCAGCCCCTTCTCCGCTGTGCGCGGCCGCTCGAGCATGGCGTGGCGAACGCCGCGTCGAGTGCGGCGATGCCGAGGTTGCAGGCGAGCCGGCGTAACCCTTCGCGCTGGATTCGGCGCTGGGAGAAGAGGAGTCTCCGGCGGTCCGCCACGACTCTGACCATAACCTGTATGACAGTACGATGACGACGTGAGCGGTGTCGGCTCCCAGTCGTTCGTCGTCCTCGACGACGATCCGACCGGTGTCCAGACGCTGGCCGGCGTCCGCGTGCTGCTCGA
Organism: uncultured Actinomycetes bacterium; assembly: GCA_963791895.1. Taxonomy (GTDB): domain Bacteria; phylum Actinomycetota; class Thermoleophilia; order Gaiellales; family Gaiellaceae; genus Gaiella. The sequence continues at coordinate 162,579 of CAWBTY010000013.1, read as the reverse complement.
CTGGGATGCGGAGCGCGTCGGAGCAGCGCTCGTGGGTAGGCGAGCCATTCACCTGATCACGAACAGCCGGGCACTGCCGCCCGACCGCGTGCAGCCACTGGTCGCCGATGCGGCGCGCGTCGCGCGCGAGGCGGCGGCCGGCGCCCGCATCGTGCTGCGCGGCGACAGCACGCTGCGGGGGCACCTCCTCGAGGAGTACCTCGGTGTCCGCTCAGTCGTCGCGTCCGGGCGCTGGCCCGTTCTCCTGCTCGTCCCGGCCCTGCCCACGGCGGGGCGGATCACGCTCGACGGCGTGCAGCTGTTCGTGCGCGACGGCGTGCCGATCCCGCTGCACGAGACCGAGTACGCGAACGACGGCGTGTTCAGCTACCACAGCGCCCGGCTGCTCGACTGGGCCGAGGAGCGAAGCGACGGTCTGTTCCGCGCAAGCGACGGCGCCGAGCTTTCGCTCGCAGCGCTGCGGGCGGGCGGGCCGGCGGTCGTGTCGGACGCGCTGTGCGGGCTCGGAGTGCGCGGCCGTCCGGCCGCCTTCGGGCCGGACGCGGAGACCGAGGGCGACCTTGCGGCGATCGCAGCCGGCTTGGCCGCGGCCCAGGCGAAGGGCTGCGAGGTGATCGTCCGCTGCGCGCCTGCGTTCGCCGGTGTCCTCGCCGGCACCACGGCGCGCGAGCCGGCGCTGCTTCCGGTGGGCGAGCGCGTGCTCGTCGTCTGCGGCTCGTACGTGCCTCAAACGACGCGGCAGCTGGCACGGTTGCGCGACGCCTACCCTGACGCGGTGGTCGAGGCAGACGTGGGTGCGCTCGTCGACGGTGACCACGAAGCGGAGGCCCGGCGGCTCTGTCGCATGACGTCGGAGCGGCTCGATCGCATCGGACTCGCGGTCGTCGCCACGCCGCGGGAGCGTCCCAGGACGGCGCTGTCCCTCGAGGCCGGCGACCGCGTCGCCGCTGGGCTCGCCGGCGTCGTGAAGGGCGTCGCGCCTCACCCCGACGTCATCGTCGCGAAGGGCGGGATCACCTCGGCGGTGACGCTGCGCGACGGAGTGTGCGCCTCCGACGCCGAGGTCGTCGGCCCCGTCGAGCCCGGTGTCTCCCGCTGGTCGGCGCGCTGGCCGGGCGGTACGCCACTCGATTACCTCGTCGTGCCGGGCAACGTCGGCGACGACGAGCTCCTCGCGCGGCTGGTCGCGGGGATCGTGCGAGGATCGCCGGCGTGCTGAGCAGATTCCGGGAGGTCCTCGACGATCGTCGCGCGGCCGGAGCGGCTGCCGGGTGTAGCCGCCGTCGAGGAGGTCGTCGCCGACAAGCTGGAGTTGCTGGGAGGGGAAGGTCAAGGATCACGGACGTCGAGTCGATCGTCTTGACGGCCGAAGATCGACCTGAGCCCCGCCGACGGCATGCAGGACCCGTGCTCGTCCGCATCCACAGCTCTTGGCCGTGCCCGCGCGAGACGTGCCTGCGGCGCGGTGCTCGCCGTAACGAAACGGCATGGGGCCATCTGCTACACCATCTCCGTGGACGACCGCACGATCGGGCGGGCCGCGTTTCTCGGTGTCATCGGTGCAGGCATCGCGGGACTCTTCTACGCGCGCGACGCGCTCAGCCTCTTTGGCCGGCTGGTGCCCGACCGGGTCGCGGCGCTCGTCCCCTCGAGCGGCTGGCGGATCTACACGATCGGCAGCAGGATGCCGAGCATCGCCCCGGCCGAGTACCGGCTGCAGATCGCAGGTCGCGTCGAGCAGCCGGTCACCCTGACGCTCGCCGACCTGCGCTCGCTCCCACGGGCGGAGCAAGTCTCCGACTTCCACTGCGTCACGGGCTGGTCGGTCTACGACGTGCGGTGGGGTGGCGTCCGGCTCGCCGACGTGATCAAGCAGGCAAAGCCCCTCGCCGGATGGCGTTCACTCCGGTTCATCTCGGACGAGGTGCCGTACGAGGACTCGCTCACCGATGAACAGGCGCTGCTCGGTGACGTGATGCTCGCGCTCGACATGGACGGAACGCCGCTCTCGCGGCCGCACGGCGCGCCAGCACGGGTGGTGATGCCGCAGATGTACGGCTACAAGAGCGTGAAGTGGGTAACCCGCATCGAGGTGCGGACGGACGTGCGGCAGGGCTACTGGGAACAGCACGGCTACGACGCCGACGCCTGGGTCGGCCGCTCGACCCCGCCGGGGATCGTCCCCTCCGCCGTCTCGGGGGCGGCGCTCGTCGATCTCCCCTAGGACCGCCGCGAGTCGTCTGAGACCAATTCGGACGACGGCGGCCTTCCACTCACGCGTCGGTGCCGGACCGCGTTCGAGACTGTATCCGCGTTCTTCGCTGCCGGCGCTACACGTCGGTGGCCGTGGGACGCCTCTAAGCATGCGCCCGGGAGGATTCGAACCTCCGACCCGCGGATTAGAAGTCCGCCGCTCTGTCCCCTGAGCTACGGGCGCTCGGAGCTCAGGGTAGTTGCTCGTCGGGACGTCGATGGAGACGGCGCCTCGGCGGCCGAAGGGCGATTCATTCGCCCGGGAGGCCCAACCCCGCTCAGCACTTTCGCCCGCCGAAGGAGGGGGCTCGCGGGGGAACCATGGGTTCACCCGCGTTGGTCCGCCGCTCTGTCCCCTGAGCTACGGGCGCTTGCGACGGAGGGTAGACGGTCACCCGGTTCTCGATTGCGGCTCTGCCCGGAGAGTGCCTCGGCGCAGCCAGCCGAGGAGCGCGCCCGCGAGCGCGACGCCCGCACCCAGGCCAAACGCCCAGCGGACGCCCCGCTCCTCGACCACCGCGCCCGCGGCCGCCGAGCCCGCGGCGAATCCGATCGAGATCGCCGTCCCGAACCACGCGAACGCCTCGGCCGCCGTTCCGACCCGCGCCGTGCGATCGATCGCCTGGTAGAGCGCGGCCACCGTGGGCGCGATCGGCAGCCCGGCCACGAAGGCCAGCACCGCGAGCGTCGGCAGCGAGACGGCCAACTGGACTGCGAGAAGGGCGACTGCGAGCGCGAGCGCGCCACCGACAAAGCGGCGAACGTCGTCGCGTGGAGGACGCATTCCCGCGAGCAGGCCGCCGACCAGGCTGCCCGCGGCGAAGGCGGCGAGCGCGATCCCGCCGAGCTCCCGCGACCCCTCGCCCTCTGCGAACGCCGGCATGGCGAGCTCCACCGAGCCGAACGCAAAGCCCACGACCGCGGCATAGAGGACGACCGTGCGCACGCCGGGCGAGCCGAGGGCGCCGAGCAGCCCCGCACCCTCACTCCGCGAGGGCGGCATCTCGCGGACGGGTGGCAGACGCGACAGCGCCGTCGTGCCGACGAGGCTCGCGAGCGCGGCGCCGGCGACCGCCAGGGCGGGCTCGATCACCGCCAGCGCCGCCGCCAGCAGCGGCCCGACGACGAAGAACGCCTCCTGCATCGCGGCCTCGAACGCGTACGCCGTGGAGCGCAGGTCGCCCGGGGCGATGCGCGGCCAGACGATCCGCACCGTCGACCCGATGGGCGGGTGGACGAAGCCCGCGAGCGCGGCGACCACCGCGAGCAGCGCCGCGCCGCCGTCGAGGAGCGCGACGGCGACGACCGCGCCGAGTAGCGCTGCGTACGCGACCGCACCGACGCGAAGCACCGGGCCGGGTCCCAGCAGGTCGACCCGCCGTCCGCGGATCGGGGCGCCGATCCCGAGCGCAATCGTGTAGACGGCGACGACGAGGCCCGCCGAGCCGTACCCGTCTCCCTCGCCTCGGACGACCAGGAGGAGCGCGAAGGGAGTCATGCCGAGCGGCAGTCGGGCGAGCAGCGACCAGCCGATCAGCGCCTTCGCGTGGGGGATGCCGACGAGCTCGCGGTAGCGCTGGGCGCCGGTCACGCCGCGCGCACGACGAGCGGGGCGCACGGCACCCCGGAGACGTCCGGGACCACGCCGCCCGAGGCGGTCCGGGGCTGGACGGTGAGCGTCGTCGCGGTCACCGTCACCTGGGCGTAGCCGTAGACGTCGGTCTGGGCGCACCGCAGCCCGAGCCCGCTCGGCGGCTGCGGCTTGAAGAAGGCGCCCGTCACGACGGCGCCCGATCCCGGGGCGCCGAGGAACTCGTCGATCTCCTTCGCGTACGTGTTCGTCGCGACGGGCCCGGCGATCACCTCCCAGATCCCCGTGCCGACGGGGCCGCTGGGCCCGAACGTCTGCGTCCGCACCTCGCCGATCAGGTGCGCGTGGGTGTCCGTCGTGAGGACGACGACGTTCCGGACGCCGCGGAACGCGTCGAGCACTCTCGCACGGTCCGCCGCGTAGCCCTCCCAGCGGTCGTACGGGAGCGCATAGAGCTGCATCAGCGGCACCGGGTTGACGACGACCTTGAAGGTCGCGGTCGAGGCCCGGATCGCCTTCGTGAAGGCAGCGAGCTGCGCCGCGCCGAGCAGCGTTCGCGACGGGGAGGAGATCGCGTCCAGGCACGCCTGGGGCACCGGGCGCGCGAGCGCCGGCGCCAGGGCGGCGAACGCCTGGCGCACGGCGGCGGGGGCGGTCGGCGCGATGTCGCCGCCGCAGACGGCGGTCGCCTTCGCGCTCCTGAAGCTGCGCCCGTCGAGGAAGAACAGCTCGAGGTTCCTCCCCCACCGGAAGCTCCGGTACAGCCCCGTCGCCGGCCTGTACGTCGACGGCGCGTAGTTCAGGAACGCCTCGACCCCGGCGCGATAGATGGCGTCGCCGTGCTCGTCCCGGGCGTAGTCGTTGACGAACTCGTGGTCGTCCCAGCCGCTGTAGAGGCCGGCAGCAGCACGCAGGCGCCTGAGGGGCGCGAGCGCGAGCCCGAGGCGGTACTTCGCTCGCTTCTCGCCGACCGTCCTCGCGATCGCCGCCCCCGCGAGCTCGGAGTCGGAGTAGATCGTGTCGCCGAAGTTCACGTTGAAGTCGTTGCCGGCACGCGCCATGGCGCCGTAGGTCTCGAAGCCGTTGAACCCCGGCCGGCCGTTCGGTCCCGGCGTCGCGTCGGAATCACCGGTGAGAGCGAAGCGCACGCGGACGTTCGCGGTCGCACGCGGTGCGGTCGTGAAGGTGCCGAGCGGGCTCGAGACGTCGCGCTGCCAGAACCTGTACCGGTACCGCGTGCCGGGCCGCAGACCCGTGACGACACGCTGCACGGTGAGATCGTCGGCCGTGCTCGCACGCAGGCGGTAGGCGCGGATCGGGCTCGCCCGCGTCCCCGCGTTCGGCGGCAGCACCGTGAGGGTGACCGCGCCTGCCTTCGGTGCACGGGCCCAGAGCATCGCGGACGTCGGAGTCACCTCGCCCGCCGCCACGCCGAGCGGAAACCCCGGCCGGCCCTCCTTCGCCACGGCGGAGGAGCCGAGCCCGAGGGACGCGGCGAGCGTGAGCACGACGACGGCTGTACGCACCCGGCTCACGCTACTTCCTCGCGGCGCTCCTCCTCCGCGAGGAACCGCACGAACCAGAAGACGAAGACGACGAAGAAGACGAGCGACTGCTCCGCCGCCATCGTCATCCCGCCGAGCTGCTGGTCCTCCAGGCGCGACAGCCCCCAGAGGCGCTCCGGCGCGGCGGCGTAGAAGTCGTAGAGCGGCTCCGGCACGAGGGCGAGAACGAGCCCGAGCGGCGCGGAGAGGACGAACGCGGCGAAGACGTAGCCCGCGCGGGCGACGGACGAGAGGCCGTGCGGCTCGTCCTGCCACACGCACCACCAGAAGAGGAGGCCGGTCGCGAGATACGTGGCGTGCTCGAGCGGGAGCACGGTGTGCGGATGCTCGAGCGCCGCGTCGTAGAGCGCGGGCACGTGCCAGAGCGCGTACGTGGCGACCCACAGCGGCAGCGCGACGACCGGCCGCGTCAGCGCACGGAGGACGCGTCCGGCGGCGAGCCTTGCCGCAACACCGCGCGGCAGCCCGAGCACGAGCAGCAGCGGTGCCCACTCGGCGAGCACGACGTTCTGCAGGAGGTGACCCCAGACGAGGTAGTCCCGGGCGACCGTGTCGAGCGGGCTCACGAGCGCGAGCGCGAGCAACACGCAGCCCGTGAGGAACGAGAGCACCCGCCAGGCACTCGCCTCCCGGCGCGCGACGATCAGGTACCACGCGGCGAGCAGCACCGGGACGAGCGCTTCCGGGCTCCACGACCACGCACCGGGATCCACGGCGCTACGCTACTTGCACATCGCGGCCTTAGTGAAGGTGGTATCAGCGGCAGCCTTCCATGCTGCAATTCACCGGTTCGATCCCGGTCGCCCGCTCTCGGTACCTCGTCCGTCCGTCGCTCGCGATATGTTGTCTTGAGTGATAAACCGTCGAGTGTGCAGCGTGCACGGAGTTGCGGATCGCTCGAGGGGCGATCCGTGAAGGAGTATCGCCGGGTCCTGGCGGTGTCCCTCGTCCTCGGTCAGTCGGTGGGTTCGCGACGTCGAACTGAAGCAGAGCAGGAGCAGCGCTCCGAGCCCGACGACCGCGGGATCGCCTCCGGGTCGGGAGACGCAACAGCGAACGCGCGCGTCACGGCGGGCTCGATGGCAAGCATTAGGGATACCGCACGCGCGCATCGCGGATCGGACTCCACATGGCGGGGTGCATGCTCTACTGGGCGGAGGGGTCGCGGTCGTCGGACTTCGATGTACTTCACGAACACCGACCCGGCGATGGTGTCGGTTCTTCGTCGATTTTCATCGTCGGTGCTCTCGGCAGCGCCGACACGGCAGCCGCTCGCGTCGGATGTGATCTCTTCACCGACGATGCCGGCACGCGCAGCGATCGAGCAATCATCTGGCTCGATTCACTCGAGCTCGGCCGTGGAGTGTGCCTTCGGCCTCGACGATCAACGTGCACTGGCGGTACTCCTCGAGGAAGCGAGTCGACCGACTGCCGTACGGCACGTGCCGGCTCAGCGTTCACTCGACGCGCGTCGTGCAGCACATCTTCGGAGCGATTCAGGAGTACGGCGGCTTCGACCGACCCGAGTGGCTGGACTCAACACCGGCCGGCGGGACGCCGGTAGACGTCCCAGCTCGGTCGGTCGTCGCCGGGAGACGCCGCCAGGCCGCGACAGAGTCGGCGCAGCCCGGGCGGACGCGGACTGACGAACGCCCAGGTCGCGCCCGGCGGTCGACGCGCCGCCGCCGAGGCGAGACGAGCCGCCGGTCGAGCCCCGGCCCGAGGAGCACGTAGCCCGGGTCGCTCGGCGTGATCCCGAGCGCGATCCGGGCGTCGAGGGGGACTCGCTCGTCGACGAAGCGGATCAGCTCCGGGACGAAGACCTCGCGGCCCTGGGCGCTCCAGCGCGGCTCGGAGAAGTAGCTCGCCGGCGCCGGACGCTCGAGGAGCGGCACGCCGGACGGGCGCTTGGAGTCGTTCAGGACGGCGAGCGCCAGCGTCGTGACGCCGATCGCCGCCAGTCCCCAGGCCGCCCAGCGCACCCGCGCCACGAGCCCCCACGTCGCGCCGGCGAGCGCGATCGGCGCCATGAGGAAACGCCCCGCGGCGTCCTGGTAGAAGAGGAGCGCCGAGAGGGCGACGAGCCAGTAGACGGGTGCGAGGGCCAGCAGCGCGCCCACGAGGGGAAGACGCCCCCTCCGGACTGCGACGATCGCGACGACCAGCCCGGCGACCACCAGGAGCGCGCCGAGGGGGCCGTACCAGGTGACGTTCGACGCCGAGCGCGTGATGTCCCGTCCCACCTCGGCGGCGAGATCCTCGCGCCCGAGCGCGCGCCACAGCTCGGCGTACCCCTCGTCGAGGTAGCGGCGAACGTCCGGGGTGAGGACGGGTGCGAGCGCGAGCAGCGCCGCGAGGCCGAGCACGATCCCGCGCCGGCCGGCGCGCGTCACGGCGACGAGCACGCCGAGCAGCACGACCGCCGCTGCGACGGCGTACAGCCAGCGATCGCGCCCGGCGCCACCCGGGAGCTCGACGAACTGGATCGCCGCGCGGAGCGCGCGCGCGACCGTCGGCTCGAGCCCGCGGTCGATCTCCTCGTACGGGAACCCTGCGTCCCAGCTTCCTGCCTGACGCCAGTTGACGACGTACCAGTACGCGCCGGCCGCCGAGCCGGCGAGGACGCCCACCAGGCGAGCCGCCCGACGATGGGCGAGGGGCGCGACGAGCGCGACCGCGACGAGGAGTGGGATCCCGATCACCGCCGTGACCTTCGTCCCGACCGCGAGGGCCGTCGCGACGCCCGCGAGCCACGGCGCTGCCCGGCCGTCCTGCAGGAGGAAGACGGCCGCCGCGACGAGGAACGAGGCGAGGACGAGGTCGTTCTGCGCCGTCGACGACTGGAGCGCGATCACGGGGAGGGTGGCGACCAGGAGACCGCCGAGGAGCGCCTCGCCGCGGGCGAGTCCGAGCGCCCGCGCGACGCCGACGACGCCGAGCGCCAGCGCGCCGTACGCACCCGCCTGGACGAGCGTGACGTAGCGGTCGGCACCGCCCAGCGTCATCGTCGCGAGCACCCCCAGCTCGCCGTGCGGCGGATACGCGTTGACGTACGGCGCACACGCGCAGTCGGGATATCCGGCCGCGCCGTTCTGGTCCCAGAGCGCGGCGCGCCAGAGATGGTCGACGATCGTGTCGAAGTCGTTCTGCGGCGTCGTCAGGCCGAGGACGACGGCGTAGCCGAGGCCGACGACCACCGCGAGCCCGACGACGACCGCGACCGGCTCCGCCAGGCCTTCCCGGAGCGCGGCGAACGCCGCGCGCAGACGCGGGCCGACCTCTCGTCTCCCCCTCGTGTCGACGACCAGGGCCGCGGTCGTGAGTGCGAGCCCGAGGAGGAGCGGCCACCGCTCGACCCACCCGAAGAGCGAGAGCGCCCAGAGCACGAGCACGAGCTGCGCCCACGCGACGACGTACGCACCGAGCAGGAGCGGCGCCGTCCCGGCCGGTGCGAGGCGCGCCGCGAGCCGGAGCGAGCCCGTCGCCAGGAGCGCGGCCCCGGCGAGGAGCGCGGCGGCGCCGATCACCGACCGCTCGCGGAGAAGTGCTGGTAGTCCTTGACGCCGCTGAAGCGCCCGCCCCACGACCAGCCGACCGCCTCGAAGGCGCGTACGACCGCCCCGCCCTCGACGGCCATGCCCGGTCTGTACGGAGAGCGGCGCAGATACGGCCGGCTCGCCCGGTGGGAGCTGGTGCCGTCGGAGTAGACGTAGGGGTTCTCGATCGGGTTGAGGTCGATCGCGCGGCCGTACGCGTGCTCGGACCAGCGATTCGTCCCCTCGACCGGTCGGCAGTTGAAGGCGGACGTGTTGTCCGCCTCGATCGAGCGGAAGTCGCTCGCCCCGTAGGCGTCCACCGGAACCATCCGCCGGATCGGGAACCGGGCGGCGTAGAGCCGGCGAAGCACGCCCGCCACGTCGCTTGCGACGTCGCGGTGCACGACGATCCGGCCGGTGTGGACGCGTCCGTCGAACCCCCAGTGGCGCGCGCGCACGAGCCGCAGGTCGTCGAGGCCGACGGGGCATCCGGGTCGCCACGAGACGCCGGACATGGTCGCGCGGAGCTCCGCCGGGAGCGGTGTCACGGAGGAGCGGAACGGCGGGCTCGCGGCGACGGCAACGGACGCGACCGCCGCGGCGACGAAGACGACGAGCACGAGGGCGACGAGACGCACCGGCGAACGGTAACGCCCTCGTCCGTCGGCGCAGGCCGGACTGCAGGTGTCCGACTGAAGTCGGACACCAGAACCGCCCGCGGTGTCCGACTTCAAGTCGGACAGCCTCGCTCTGCATCGGGGTGGCCGGATCTCGAACCGGCGCCCTCCCGCTCCCAAACCGGGCGCTCTACCAGGCTGAGCCACACCCCGCTGCTCGAAGTCTACGGCCGGGTGCGGCGAGTCAGTCGACGAGCACGACAATGAGTCGCCGCGGCCCGTGCACGCCCTCGACACGCTCGAAGCCGATGTCCGAGGTCGCGGACGGCCCCGAGACGAGCACGAGCGGGCGGCCCTCCCTGGCCGACGCCTCGAGCCGCGCGAAGAGCTCGGGCACGGTCTCCACCACCTGCTCGCCCCGGACGACGCACACGTGCAGGTCGGGCACGAGCGTGATGGCGCGCCGGCCCTGGCCCGGCCCGCCGTCGAACGCGATCGTCCCCGTATCGGCACAGGCGGCGGCGCACGCCGTGACGGCGCCGTCGAGTGCGTCGAGCTCGCCCGGCGTCAGATCGTCGTCGACGATCACGTCCACACCTCGCGGCCGCAGTCCGAGCTCGAGGTCGCTCGCGACGACGACGCGGGCGGCGCCGGCCTCGGCGAGCGCGTCCTCCACGCCCGCGAGCGCGACGTCGACTCGCAGGACGGTCGCGCCGGTCTCCTCGACGCGCTCGACGAAGAGGTCGAGCACCGCAGCGCCGCTCGAGGAGCTCGTCGAGCGATGAGTCACTCGGGGTGGAGACGAGGCGACGTCGACCAGCGCCGCCCGGATCCGCCCGAGCACCTCCTCACGAGCCGTTGTCACGCGCCTCCCACCACTCGCGAAACGTCTGCTCGGCGACACCGGGGAGCGTGCGCGAGCGTCCCCACCCCGCGAGCGGGCCCGGGAGCCACCGCAGGCGGTCGTCGCGGAGCACTGGCCGCTGGAGCGCGCGCGCCGTGCGCTGCGCTCGCTCGTAGCGCTCGGCGCTGGAGAACACCCGCCCCAGCATCCGGAGCGCACGCCCCTCGAGGCCCGGACGTGCCCGGCGCACGACCTTCGCGCGCTCGTGGACGAGGATCCGCGGAATGTCGATCCCGACCGGGCAGACGTCCGCGCAGGCGCCGCAGAGGCTCGACGCGTACGGCAGCGACGCCGCCGGGCCGCGCTCGCCCGCGAGCTGGGGCTCGAGGATCGCGCCGATCGGCCCCGCGTAGACCGTCGGATAGGCGTGCCCCCCGGTCTGCCGGTAGACCGGGCACACGTTGACGCACGCCGAGCAGCGGATGCAGCGGAGCGCAGGCCTGCCCTCGGGGTCGGCGAGCGCCCTCGTCCTCCCCGCATCGAGGAGCACGAGGTGGAACGCGGTCGGGCCGTCGCCCGCCCGCACGCCGGTCCAGAGCGAGGTGTACGGGTTCATGCGCTCCCCGGTCGCCGACCGGGGAAGCAGCTGCAACAGGACGCCGAGGTCGCGCCACTCGGCCACGACCTTCTCGATCCCCATGACGGTGACGAGCGTGTCGGGGAGGCTCGTGCACATCCGGCCGTTGCCCTCGGACTCGACCACGCAGACGGTGCCGGTCTCGGCGACCGCGAAGTTCGCTCCCGAGATCGCGACCCGGGCGCGGAGGAACGCCGCGCGCAGATGAGCGCGGGCTGCCGCGGCGAGGGCCGTGGGCTCCGCGGGCAGGCCGGGCGCGTCGAGCGCCTCCCGCAGCACCTCGGCGATCTCGTGGCGGTCGTGGTGCAGGGACGGCACGAGCAGGTGGGAGGGGCGCTCGCCCGCGAGTTGGACGATGCGCTCCGCGAGATCGGTCTCGACCGCCGTGATCCCCGCCTCGGCGAGTGCCTCGTTGAGGCGAATCTCGTCGGTCGTCAGGGACTTGACCTTCACCACTTCCCGCTCGCCCGTCCGGCGGACGACTCCGGTCACGATCTCGTTCGCCTCGAGCGCGTCCCGCGCCCAGTGCACCTCGCCGCCCGCGCGTTGCACCGCTCGCTCGAGCACGACGAGGAGCTCGTCCAGCCGCTCGAGCGCGCCCGTGCGGATCGCCTCGCCCGCCCGGCGGAGCTCGTGCCAGTCGTGGGTCTCCCCGACCACGATGCGCCGACGGGCGCGGATCGCCGTCGTCGCGTCGAGGACGGCGGCACGAGTGCCGGCATCGGCGAGCGCGGGACGGGCTGCCTGCTCGAACGCGACCGGAGCCGCGGTGCGGCTCGCGGACGGTCTCACGCCGCGAGGACCTCGGCCAGGTGGACGGCGCGCACGGAGCTCTTCCGACGCTCGAGCCCACCCCGGAGGTGCAGGAGGCACGACGCGTCACAGGCGCAGACCGCGCTCGCGCCCGTCGACTCCACGTGGCGCAGCTTGTCGGCCAGCATCGCGGACGAGGTCTCGGAGTTCCGCACCGCGAACGTGCCGCCGAAGCCGCAGCACTCGGTCGCGTCCGTGAGCGGTCTCAGGTCGACTCCGGCCACCTCGCGCAGCAGCGACTCGGGCCCGTCGCCGACGCGCAGCCCACGCAGCGAGTGGCACGTCGGGTGGTACGTGAGCGTCCCCGCGTAGCCCGAGCGGACGTCGGTGATGCCGAGCCGGTCGACAAGGAGCTCCGAGAGCTCGAGCGTCCGCGCCGCGATCCCATCGGGGTCCGTCGCGTGCTCGGCGACGTGCGCACGCACGTGCGCGGCACACGACCCCGACGGCGTGACGACGAGCTCCTGACCGGAGAAGGTCGCGACGAACCGCTTCGCGAGCACCGCGGCGACGTCGGGGTACCCGGCGTTCAGATGCAGCTGGCCGCAGCAGGTCTGCTCGCGCGGGAAGACGACCTCGACGCCGAGGCGCTCCAGGAGCGTGACGGTCGCGCGACCGACGGCGGGGTAGAGGGTGTCGGCGAGGCACGTGACGAAGAGCGCAACGCGCACCCACCGAGAATAATCGATGATCGTTTATTTGTTCGCCGCAATCCGGCGTCTGACTTCGCAGCTCAGACCCGCCTGCGGCGTGGCAGCCCCTGAAGGCGTCGGCTTCGCCGCCGCAACTACCTCTTCCCTGCGGAGTGCCGACGACGGGTCGGGCCGTCGCGCCGAGTACGCTTCGCACATGCCTGTCGAACGCGTCCTGCTGGCGAGCCCGCGCGGTTACTGCGCGGGCGTCGAGCGCGCGGTCGAGACGGTCGAGCGGGCGCTCGAGCACTACGGCGCGCCCGTGTACGTGCGGAAGCAGATCGTTCACAACATCCACGTCGTCCGCGACCTCGAGGCGCGCGGGGCGATCTTCGTCGACGACGAGCGCGACGTCCCCGCAGAGGCAACCGTCGTCTACTCCGCCCATGGGGTCGCGCCGTCCGTCCATGCCAACTCGCGGGCGCTCGGGCACGACGTCATCGACGCGACGTGCCCGCTCGTGACGAAGGTCCACGTCCAGGCGAGGCGGTACGCCGCGGCCGGCTACACGGTGCTCCTCATCGGGCACGCCGACCACGAGGAGGTCGTCGGGACGATGGGCGAGGCGCCCGATGCGACGATCCTCGTCCAGGACGTCGGCGAGGCCGAGGCGCTCGAGCTGCCCGCCGACACGCCCGTCGCGTACGTCACGCAGACGACGCTCTCCGTCGACGAGACCGCAGAGATCATCGGCGCTCTCCGGCGGCGGTTTCCCGCGATCGTCGGGCCGAAGAAGGAGGACATCTGCTACGCGACCTCCAACCGGCAGTGGGCCGTGAAGGACATGCTGGCCGAGATCGACCTCCTGCTCGTGATCGGCTCGCGCAACTCCTCGAACTCGAATCGGCTCGTGGACGTCGCCCGCGCAGCAGCCGTCCCGTCGTACCTGATCGACGACGAGACCGAGATCGACGAGCGGTGGCTCGACGACGTCCGAACGGTGGGCATCACCTCCGGAGCGTCCGCGCCCGAGCGGCTCGTCGAGCGTGTCTGCGACTGGTTCCGCGCGCGCGGGATCGACCGGATCGAGCCGTACAGCATGGTCGACGAGGACGTCACGTTCCGCCTGCCGGTCGAGCTCCGGCGAGAGCTTGCCTTGGCCGACGCGCGCGGCTGAGCGACGCGCAGGAGCAGGTGTCTGACTGAAGTCAGACACCAGGGTTGAAGTCAGACACCGGGAGCCGGAGCGATCTTCGGAGCGTCGACACCGTCGGCATCCAGGGAGACGGCGAGCGTCTCGCGCTTGATCCATTCCGCGTGATCGAGCAGGTCGGCGTCGGCCGTCGGGATCGTGAGCGCGATCCGGTCGGTCAGCGCGAGGCCTGACTCCTTGCGCAGCGAGTTGACGCGGTGGATCAGCTCGTAGACACGGCCCTCGCGGTGGAGGTCGTCGTCGATCGCCGTCGCCAGCGCGACGGTGACCCCGTCGGCGGACGCGATCGCCCAGCCGTCGCGGCCGGAGCGCTCGACGAGGACCTCGTCGGGCGCGAGCTCGTGACCGGCGACCCGGATGCGCCCGTCGCCCAGCTGCTCGAAGTCTCCCGCGGCGAGCGCGGCTCGCACCGCACCGAGCTCCTTGCCGAGCTTCGGGCCGAGCACCGGGAGGTTCGGCTTGACGACGAGAGCCGCCTCGACCTGACCGACCTGCGTCTCCTTCACGCGAAGCTCCTCGCGCACGATCCGGAGCAGGTCGTCGGGAGGCTCGGCACCCTCGATCACGAGGCGGGCGAGGGGTTGCCGCAGCTTGACGCCCGAGGTCGAGCGCGCGACACGACCGAGGTCGACCACGCGACGCGTGGCGGCCATCGCCTCGAGGGTCGCCCCGTCGGACGATCGCACCTCGGGCCAGCCGGCGAGGAACACCGACTCGGGCGCGTCCGGGCACGGCTCTCGCACGAGCGCCTGCCAGAGATGCTCGGCGAGGAAGGGCAGCACGGGCGAGACGACCCGCAGGGACTGCACGAGCGCGTGCCAGAGAACGACGAGCGCCTGCTCGTCGCCGTCCCAGAAGCGCCGCCTCGAGCAGCGGATGTACCAGTTCGAGAGGTCGTCGACGAATGCCTCGAACGCGCGGATGACGTCGACCGTCAGCCAGCGCTCGTAGGCGTCGGTCGCCTCCTCGACGAGCAGCCTCGTGCGCTCGACGAGCCACGTGTCGAGCGGCTCGGAGCCGGCCTCGATCGCGTCGAGGTCGGCGTAGCGCGGCGTGAACGACTCGACGTTCGCGTACTGGACGAAGAACGTCGCCGAGTTCCAGAGCGTGAGGAGCTTGCGCTGGATCTCGTGCGCAGGCCCGAAGCCGAACAGGAGGTTGCGATCCGGCGGCTGTGCGCAGAACTGCCAGCGCATCACGTCGGCGCCCATGCGCGCGAACGCATCCGGCGCATCGATCGTGTTCCCCCACGAGCTGTGCATCTCGCGGCCGGTCTCGTCGAGCATCTTCTCGTAGCCGAGCACCTTCCGGAACGGCGCCCGCCCCGTGAGCACGACGGACATGAAGAGCTGCGAGTAGAACCAGAGCCGGATCTGCTCGCGCATCTCCGAGACCCAGTCGGCGGGGAACCACTCCTCCCAGTACGCGTGGTCGGGGAGGTCGGCCCGCGTGAGCCCACGCGCGGCGCCGGTCGCGTACCCCTGCTCGACGTACTCGGGGCTCTCCCAGCCGAGCGTCGAGAACGGGACGATTCCCGCGTCGAGCCAGACGTCGCCGACCTCGACGACCCGCTCGACCGGCTCGTCGCACGCGGCGCAGCGGATCGGCACGGCGTCGATCCACGGCCGCCGGAGCTCCTCGAGCTGCTCGAGCCCGGAGACGGCACGCTCCTCGAGCTCGGCCCGTGAGCCGATCACGGTGACGTGCCCGCACGAGCACGGGTAGATGGGCAACGGCAGTCCGTAGTAGCGGCGCCGCGAGATGTTCCAGTCGCCCATGTTCCTCAGCCAGTCGTCCATGCGCTTGCCCATGTAGGCAGGCGTCCACTCGACGGTCGCGTTCGCGTCGAGCAGCGGCCGGCGGAGCTCCTCGACCGAGATCAGCCAGTCGTCGGTGACACGCCAGATGAGCGGCGTGTCGCACCGCCAGCAGTGCGGGTAGCGGTGGACGTACTGCCCGGCCTCGAGCAGGTACCCCTGCTCGGCGAGACGGCCGACGATCTGGTCGGCCGCCTCGGTCGTCGAGAGCCCGTGGAGCCAGCCGTAGCTGTCGTAGAACCGGCCGGCCTCGTCGACCGGGGAGAGGACCGGCAGGTCGTGGACGCGACCGAGCTCGAAGTCCTCCTGGCCGGCGCCGGGCGCGATGTGGACGATCCCCGTCCCCTCCTCCAGCGAGACCTCGTCCCACGGGATGACCCGGTGCTCGACCTCGCCACCCGGCCCGAGCTCGTCGAACGGGCCGCGATAGCGGAGCCCGACGAGCTCCTCGCCCGGCACCCGCCGCACGAACCGCTCCTCCGGGTAGCGGGCCACGGCGACCCACTCGCCGCTCTCGCGCAGCCCGTACTCCGCGTCGGGCTCGACCGCCGCGGCGACGTTCGCCGGCAGCGTCCACGGCGTCGTCGTCCAGATCACGAGAGACTCGCCTTCGCGGTCGAGCAGCGGGAAGCGGACGTACAGCGACGGATCGCTGCGCTCCTGGTAGACGCCGGACTGCGTCAGCTCGTGCTGGGAGAGCGAGGTCCCGCACCGGGGGCACCACTCCGTCGAGCGATGGCCGAGGTAGAGCCACCCGCGCTCGTCCACGATCTTCAGGAAGCGCCAGATGTACTCGATGTTCGTGTCGCTGAAGGTGAAGTAGTCGGCGCCCCAGTCCATCCACTGGCCGAGCCGGATCGACCCTTCGGTCAGCGCGCGCGATGAGGAGACCACCACCTCCCGACACCGTCGAGCGAACTCGGCGAGCCCGAACTCCTCGATCTCGCGCTTGGAGTTGAGGCCGAGCGCGCGCTCGACGCCGACCTCGATCCAGAGGCCCTGGCAGTCGAACCCGTTCTGGTAGCGCTGGTGGTGTCCGCGGAGGGCCTTGTAGCGCTGGAAGACGTCCTTCAGCGTCCGGCCCCACGCGGTGTGCACGCCGAGCACGTCCCGGTTGGCCGTCACCGGGCCGTCGACGAAGCTGAACCGAGGCCCGTCGGCGTTCAGCGCCCGGAGCTGCTCGAACGTCCGCTCGCGCTCCCACAGCGCGAGCACCTCGCGCTCGAGCCCGTCGTGTGCGGGCTTGTCCGGCAGCGGTGCGAACATGCGCCGATTCTAGGCGCGGCCGTTACGGTGGCCCGGGGTCAGGGAAGGGTTTTTCCGGGTAGGACGTTGAGATGGACATGAACACGACTACCAGCGAAAGAGAAGGACGAATGGCACTCGACGTAACGACAGCGACCTTCGAAGACGAGGTCATCAAGAGCGACAAGCCCGTGCTCGTGGACTTCTGGGCCGAGTGGTGTGGCCCGTGCCATGCCGTGGCGCCGGTCCTCGACCGCATCGCGGCCGAGCGGGAGGACGAGCTGAAGCTCGTCAAGGTCAACATCGACGCCGAGAACGAGCTCGCGTCGCGCTTCGGGGTCGCCTCGATCCCGACGATGATCCTCTTCAAGGACGGCGAGCCGTCCGCGGCCGTCGTCGGCGCGCAGCCGAAGGGCGCGATCGAGCGCAGCCTCGGCCTGAACGGCGCCTGAAGACTCGCCGCGAGATCCCGGCATCGGAGCCGGGATCCCGCGCGGCACCGCAACGCCAGGTGTCCGACTTCAAGTCGGACACCGTGCCTTCCGCCAGCACCCGCAACCCAGGTGTCTGACTTGAAGTCAGACACCGCGCCCCCTCAGCACTCTGCCTCTCCGAGCCTGCGCTACCGTATCGCCGTGAGCCCGCGACACGTCCCCGCCTCGGTGACCGAGCTCCAGCGCGTCGGTCTGCTCGCATCCCTTCCCGGCACGACGCTCGCGCGGCTCGCCGACCGCATGCGGCGCGAGGAGGTGCCCGGCGGCCACACGGTCGTCGCCGAGGGAGACGACGGCGACCGCTTCTACGTCCTGCTCTCCGGTCTCGCGGCGGTCACCCAGCGCAACCGCGGCCCGCGCTCGATGCTGCGCCCGGGCGAGACGTTCGGCGAGGTCGCGCTGGCGATGGACGTGCCCCGCACGGCGACCGTCACGACGATCATGCCGTCCGTCCTCGCGAGCTGCGACCGCGAGACGTTCGACGAGCTGCTGCGACCGCTCTACGCCGACGACGCCTAGGAGCGCTCAGTACTCGTCGCGGAGGAGACGCGCCGCGCCGCCTGCCCAGAACAGCGCGACCCAGCCGAGGACGGCAAAGCCGGCGAGCGCGACGGGCACGGTCGCATCGCCGCCCGTGATCCGGTCGATCGCGGGCAGCAGCATCAGCTCACCGACCGTCTCGTTCGCGGCCTCGATGAGGCCGAGGAGCGGAGCGCCCGCGAAGACGAAGAGCAGTGAGACCGCGATCGCGGGGCCGTTCGAGCGTAGGAACGTCCCGATCCCCATGGCGATCAGCGCAAAGACGAGGGGAAACGCGACGCAGGTCCACACGATGTCCGCCACCTCGCCCGCCGTCACCCGATCGGCGTCGACGGACGGGAGCGCGAAGACGGCGACGAGGCCCAGGCCGAGGGCCGGGGCGAGCACGAGCATCACGGCGACGACGACGGCGAGCGTGCGAGCGAGGTAGATGCGCAGCCGGCCGACGCCCGTCAGGACGAGGTATCGCATCGTCCCCTGGGCGACGTCGTACGACCCGGCGAGCGCCCCGATCAGGATCGCGACGACGGTCCCCAGCGCCCAGACGGCCCCACCCACCCCGTCGAGCAGCGGCTGCCCGCCCATCGACGGGTTGCGGCCAGGCCGCAGCTCGTGGACGACGACGACCACGCCGATGACGACCAGGACCGCCGCGAGCACCACGATCGCACCGCCTCGGAAGCTGCCCCGGCGCCCGGTGATCGTCCGCAGCGTCGCGCGGATCACGGCCTGACCTCGTCGGCGGTCGCGCCGCCCGTGATCTGCAGGAATCGCTCCTCGAGGCTCTCGCGCTCGCGCGTCAGCTCCGCGACCCCGACGCCCGCCTCGACGAGGGCGCGCGTGAGAGCGATTGCGGCCGCGTCGTCGAGCCGCTCGAGGGAGACGCCCAGCTCTGCCGGCCCGCGGCGCTCGAGGCTCGTCACGAACGTGAGCCCTCTCGACGACCGCCTCCGCGCGGTCGCCGTCGTCGACGCGGAGGCGCAGCCCCTGCCTCCCCGCGGCGACGAGCTCGTCGACCGACCCGTGCAGGACGAGCTTGCCCTCGTGGACGATCGCGATGTCGTCGGCGATCTTCTCGACCTCGTCGAGGAGGTGCGACGAGATGAACACCGTGCGCCCGTCCTGCTCGACGAACGAAGCGGATCATCTCCCGGAAGGCCGCCATGCCGGACGGGTCGAGCCCGTTCGACGGCTCGTCGAGGATCAGGAGCTCGGGATCGGTGAGCAGGCTCCGGGCAACGCCGAGGCGCTGTCGCATCCCCATCGAGTAAGCCTTGACCTTGCGGTCTGCGTTCGCGGCGAGCCCGACGCGCTCGAGGGCGCCGTCGATGTGGGTGTGCGCGTCGCCGCGCAGGAAGCCTGCCCATACCTCGAGGTTGCCGCGACCCGAGAGGTACGGATAGAACCGCGGCTCCTCGACGATGCCTCCGACGCGGCGGAGCGCGACGTCGGCCTCGCGGGGGATGCGGTGCCCGCGAACCTGGATCGTCCCGCTCGAGGCGCGCGCGAGGCCGAGCATGCACCGGATGAGGGTCGTCTTGCCCGAGCCGTTCGGCCCGAGCCAGCCGAGGCAGCGGCCGCGCGGCACGTCGACCGTGACGTCGCTCACCGCGACCTTCGCGCCGAAGCGCTTCGTCACGCCCTCGAGGCGGATGATCGGCTCGCCGTCGCTCACGCGGGCCCCGACAGCTCGCGGAGCACCGCGTCCGAGAGGCGCGGCCATGCCTCCTTCGCCCAGTCGCCGAACGGCTGCGTCGTCAGCACCGCGCACGCGACCCCTCGCTCGGGGTCGACCCAGAGGAACGTCCCGCTGCCCCCGAAGTGCCCGTACGTCCCCGGCGAGGTCAGCTCGCCCGACCAGTGCCCTGCCTTCGCTCCCTTGAGCTCGACGCCGAGGCCCCAGTCGAGCGGGCTGAAGCGACCGAAGTCGGGGAGCACCCCGTCGAGCCCGGGAAACTGGACACTCGTCATCTCGTCGTTCGTCTCGGGAGCCACGAGACGCGGTGCGAGGAGCTCCCGCGCGAGCGCGAGGACGTCGCCGAGAGAGCCGTGCATGCCGGCCCCCGGATGGCCGCTCGGGTCGAGCCCGAGGTCGAGCGGGTCGGCGACCGCCGCCTCGACGTAGTCCGCGAACGGCATCTCGGCGGCCCCGGCGACGTGCTCGCCGAGGACGCGGAAGCCCTCGTTCGAGTAGATGCGTCGACGGCCCGGCTGGGCGATCGGCGCTTCACCCTCGAACGGGAGCCCGGAGGCGTGCGCGAGCAGGTGGCGTACGGTTGCGCCCGGAGGCCCAGCCGGCTCGTCGAGGTCGACGACGCCCTCCTCGGCCGCGACGAGCGTCGCGAGCGCAGCGATCGGCTTGGAGACGGACGCGAGCCTGACGGCATGCGTCGTGTCGCCGTGGGTCGAGACGAGACCGTCGGCGGTCGTCACGCCGACTGCGACGAAGCTGACGTCCCACGCGTCGACCTGGTGCAGGGCCTCCACCGGCGCGATACTAGGCGCCCCTCATGGAACGGAGGCTGATCAGCGGGCACTCGCCGTACGAAGGCGTCGCGGGCTTCTCCCGCGCCGTCGTCGCCGGTGACCGCGTTCACGTGGCCGGCACGGCGCCGATCCCCGCGGACGGCTCGCCCCCGCCGGAGGGCGCCTACGAGCAGGCGGCGCTCTGCCTCGAGCTCGTCGGCGAGGCGCTCGAGCGCGCCGGGTCGAGTCTCGACCACGTCGTGCGGACACGGATCTACGTCACGGCGCCCGAGCACTGGCCCGAGGTCGCCCGCGCGCACGGCGAGACGTTCAAGGACGTCCGTCCCGGCGGCGACCTGCGTCGTCACGGAGCTCCTCGACCCGTCGTGGAAGGTCGAGCTCGAGGCCGAGGCGGTGCTCCCGTGAAGCAGCTCGTGCCTCCTTCCATCACGGGCCTCGCCGATGCGCCCGCCGCGAGCGTGCTCGACCACAAGTTCGGAACCGGAGACCCGTACACCCTCGGGGTCGAGGAGGAGTACATGCTCCTCGACCGCGAGACCTTCGACCTCGTGCAGCACATCGAGACGGTGCTCGACTCCGTGCAGGGCGACGAGCTCGCCGACCGGATCAACCCCGAGCTCATGCAGTCGGTGCTCGAGATCGCGACGCCCGTCTGCCGCACGGCCGGCGACGTCCATCGGGAGCTGACGACGCTCCGCAGCTACGTGCGGGACGTCGCCGCCACCCACGGGCTGCGAGTCGGCTCGGCCGGCACACATCCGTTCAGCCTCTTCGAGCGCCAGCGGATCACCGCGAAGGACCGCTACCGCGTCCTGATCGACCAGCTCCAGTACGTCGCGCGCCGCGAGCTCATCTTCGGGATGCACATCCACGTCGCCGTCGACGACCCCGACAAGGCGATCCAGGTCGTCAACGGCCTGCTGCTGCACCTCGCGCCGCTGCTGGCCATGTCCGCGAGCTCGCCGTTCTGGCGCGGGGAGCCGACCGGCCTCGCCTCGAGCCGCCAGATCGTCTTCTCGGCGTTTCCCCGCTCGGGCCCGCCGCCGCGCTTCCGCGACTACGCCGACTACGCCTCGGTCGTCGGCCAGCTCGAGCGGACCGGCTGCATCGCGGACTACACCCACATCTGGTGGGACATCCGCCCGCACCCGAAGTGGGGCACGGTCGAGGTGCGGATCTGCGACGCCGTGACGCGGCTCGAGGACGCCGTCGCGATCGCCGCCTACTGCCAGTCGATGGTGAAGCTGCTCTGCGAGCGGTACGAGGCGGGCGAGGAGATCCCGACGTTCCACCGGATCCTGACGAGCGAGAACAAGTGGCTCGCCGCGCGGTACGGGCTCGAGGCGCCGGTCATGGATCTCCCCACCGGCCGCCGGATGCGCGTGCCCGATCTCGAAGCTCGTCCGACGCACGCTGCGCGACCTCGAGCCGCACGCGCGGGAGCTCGGCTGCGAGCGCGAGCTGGAGGGGATCCGGGCGCTCCTCGGCCGCGGGAACTCGGCGGAGCAGCAGCTGCGCATCTTCAACGCGAACCGCGACATCGTCGAGGTCGTGCGCGGCATCGCAGACACGACCGAGGAGCTGCCGGACTCGGACGAGCCCGGCAGCTAGTCGAGCCCTCAGCGGGCAGGCGTACAGCCGAACGCAGCGGGTTGTGGTGCGCGTGGACTGCGAACGCCCGCGTGTCGATCGTCGCGAGCTCGGGCCCTCGCACGCTCGGAGGACGAGCGAGCGTCCCTGCACCCGCATCCGCACGTCGACAGTCAGCACGGCGAAGAGCCTCGCAGCGCGAGCAGGTCGAGGAACCCGGCGCCCGGCCCGGCGAACTGCGGCAGCAGGCTCGTGAAGAAGACGGCCATCTTCGGGTTGCCGAGTTCGAGCGCCCTGCGGACGCGCGCCGCGCCGAGCGCGCGGCGAGGCGTTCGCGAGCGCCTGAGCGGCGCCGGAGCGCGCGCGGAGCGCCGCGACGCCGAGGACGAGATAGAGCGCGCCGAGCACCTCAGGATGGGGAAGACCTGTTCGGAGGCGACGACCAGCGCCGCGAGCCCGACACTCGTCGCGAGCGCCCGCGAGCAGCCCGTAGAGACGCCGAGCGCGGTGGCGACCCCGCGCGCCGGCGGCGCGCGACGTTCTTGACGACGAGCGCGGTGTCCTGGCCGGCGTGACGATCACGACGGCGGCGCGGCCACGCCGCGCGCAGCGTGTTCTTCGATCACGAGCGCGGTGTCCTGGACGCGAGCCTGCGACGATCACCGACCGCGCGACACACCGCGACGAACGCGAGCACCGCGTACGTTGCATCCAGTCGTGCGTCCGTGCGCTTTGTAGATTCCTCGCGGTGGACACCGGGACGGAGTCTGCACCATCCTCCCGGCCGCGCCCGGCGTTCGTCGTCCTCGCGCTCGCGCTCTACGCCGCCTGCGCCCTCTGGGCGACGTGGCCCGCGGTCCGCCACGTCGACGGCCACTACCTCGCGCGGCCCGCGGCCGGCTTCGGGGAGGCCGCGGCGGGCGACCACCTCCAGCTCGGCTGGGGGTTCTGGCTCGTCGGCCACCAACTGGAGAGCGCCGGATCGCCGCTCGCCGACCCGTACTCGTTCCGGCCCGAGGCGGAGGCGCCCCCGAACCTCCAGGGCTGGCTCCTGGGGTTGCCGTACTGGCCGCTCGCGTCCGTCTTCGGGAACGTCTGGGCCTACGACCTGATCGTCCTCGGATCGTTCCTCCTCGCAGGGGGCCTCGCCTGCTGGTGGCTGCGCGCGCTCGGTCTCTCGCGCCCCGCGGCGCTCCTCGGCGGAGCCGTCTTCTGCCTCATGCCCTACCGCGTGGGGCAGTCGACCGGGCACCTGCTCGGCCTCGTCGCGTTCCTGCTCCCCGCGCTCCTGCTCGCGCTCGAGCGCCGGCGGCTCGTCGTCGCGGCGCTCGTGCTCTGTGCGCTCCCGCTCTCGGGCCAACTCCACCTCGCGCTCGGGGCGATCCCGCTCGCGCTCGGATACGCGTGGGCGCGGCTCCCCCGGCGCGACTGGTGGAAGGCGGGCGCCGGGGCCGCCGCGGCCGTCGCCGCCGGGCTCGTCGTCGAGCGGTGGGCGATCGCCGACTCGATCGGCGTCGGTCGCTCGTTCGCGCAGGTCGAGCGCTACTCCGCCGAGCTGACGGACTTCGTGACGCGGTCGGTGGGAAGCGGCGTCGAGGAGCTCGTCTTCGTCGGCTGGCTGACCCCGCTCGTCGCGCTCGCCGGGCTGTGGGCCGCGCGGCGACGGCGCGGGCTCGCCGTCCTCCTGGGACTCGCGGCGCTCCTCCCCGCTCTGCTCGCGCTGGGCGCGAACCTCTCGGGGTACGAGACGCTGTGGCGCACGGTGCCGGGCCTCGACGCGACGCGCGTACCGGAGCGCCTGATGCCGATCGCCTGCCTCGCGCTAGCGGCACTCGTCGCGTTCGCCGCCGAGGCGCCTGACAACGCTTGTGTTCCTTCGACACAAGCTCGTCCTCGCCGGCCTCACGGCCGGGCTCGTGCTGGTGCTGGCCCTCGATCTGCGGGTGCCCGTCTTCGGCGCGGTCGCCGCGGACGGGCCGAGTCCCGCATACGCCGCGATGCGCGGTGAGGGCCGGCTGCTCGAGCTGCCGGTGTTCCGCCCGGACGTGCACTTCGGGAGTACCTACCTCGGATACGCGCGGCAGAGCCCTCGGGAGAGGCCGCAGGGCTACTCCACCATCGCCCCGCGCCAGGCGCGGCGCCTCGCCCGCGAGCTGCGCGGGCTCTCCTGCGGCCGAGGCGTCGTACCGCCCGAGCTCGGGATCCGGTTCGTCGCCGTCCACCGCGGGCTCTACGCGGCGAGTCGCTTCTTCGGGCCGGGCTGCGCGGAGCGGGCGGAGCGGGCGCTCCGTGCGACGGGCTGGCGCGCGCTCGCCCGCGACGGCCCGATCGCGTCTTCGGGCGAGAGTGAGGAGGGGCCGCCGGTGGCGGCCCCTCCGCTCACGTCCTCACGAAGCGGCGCAGGCGGTTCGCGAAGCTCGGCGCGAGCGACCTGCCCCCGACCATTCGCAGAACGGTCGCCTCGATCTCGCGTTGCGACCGTCCCTCCCGAGCGAGCCGTTCGACGGCCGCCCGGAGGTGGACTTCGTCGCGCGCAGGCCTATGGCGATCCATGTCGCGGACTCCTTCCAGTCGATCCAACCGGGACCGGCCCCGTCGCCGCGTTACGTCGCCGCGCGCTCGACCCGACATCGGGTCGGCGTCCACATCGGCGATGGTGTGACGTTAGCAGCGAGGACGGTGGCTCAGACGTGCGCGCGCCCGCCGCCGGCCGCGAGCGACCGTGCGACGACGGCGAGGTTGGCACGCCAGAGCTCCTCGGGCAGCGGCGGGAGGATGTCGTCCCAGATCGCGGCGAAGCTCGTCCGCAGCTGGGGCATCCGCGCCGGTCGGGCGAGGAACCAGAAGTGGAGATGGGCGCTGCCGTCGCCCCAGCGGCCGACGTGCACGCGCCCGATGTCGCCGACGGCGTCGACCGCTCGCTCGACGCGGACGATGAGCGGCCCGAGCTCGGCCGCGAGCTGCGCCGGGCAGGTCGCCGAGGTCGCAGTGCGCGCGCGGCTCGAGGATCACGATCACCGGCAGGCCGCTCGGCTTCTCGAGCGGCGTCAGGAGCCACCGCTCGTCGCTCCAGAGGGCGTCGGAGTCGCCGCGGTTGCACCGCCAGCAGTCGTCCGGATCCTCGCCCGCCCGCGGTGGCTCGTCACCCGGCGGGCGAAGCGGCCGGACGCGGATCTCGCCGTCGAACGGGAACGTCTCCCATTCGTCGAGGGGTGGCGCGGGGAGCCGCCCGTCGGCGTCCGCCGCCTCGAGCGCGCGCCGGTAGAGCTCCTCCGCCGACTCACCCATCGAGGGGATCTTCGCAGGGCTCGTCGATGCTCAGCGGGACGAGCTCGAAGCGATCGACGTCGACGAGTCCGTGGTCCGTCAGCTTCAGCGACGGGATCACCGAGAGAGCGAGGAAGGCAAGCGTCAGGAACGGCGTCGCACCGCTCCAGCCCAGCGTCGAGGCGGCCTCGTTGCAGGCGCGACTCTGGGCGACGACGACGTCGAGCGGCTGGTCGGAGAGCAGCCCGGCGACGGGCAACGGGCACTCCGCGACGACGGCACCGGCGTCGACCGCGACGATCCCGCCGCCGATTCGCGCCAGGTGCTCCACCGCGAACGCCATGTCGTCGTCGTCCGCCCCCACGACGACGAGGTTGTGCGCGTCGTGGGCGACGCTCGACGCGAGCGCCCCGCGCTCGAGCCCCGAGCCGGCGAGGAAGCCCAGGCCGAGCCTCCCCGTCGCGAGGTGCCGCTCGACGACGGCGAGCTTGACGAGGTCGCGCTGTGGATCGGAGACGGCGTGCCCGTCGACGACGAGCGGCTCACGCTCGAGCGACTCCGTCACGACCTGATCGGTGACGAGGCCGATCGCGCGCGCCGCGCCGCCCTGCCACGGGAGCGCGAGATCCTCGGCCGCGACGGGCTTGATGCGCACGGTCTGTCGGACCCAGTCCGGGATCTCCACCCGCGGGACGTCGTCGAGCGGCCGGCCGCGCTTCAGCACGACGTCCGGTACGAACCGCTCGAGGTCGGGCAGGACGAGCAGGTCGGCGGCATAGCCCGGTGCGATCGCGCCGAGGCGCCCGAGCCCGTGCCAGAGCGAGGGGTTCCACGCGGCCATGACGATCGCGTCGGCCGGCGCGACCCCGGCCGCCACCGCGTCGCGCACCATGCCGTTGACATGGCCGCGATCGACGATGTCCTCCGGGTCGCGGTCGTCGGTGCAGAACGCGATGCGGCTCGGGCCGTACTCGCCGACGAGCGGGAGGAGCGCCTCGAGGTTGCGTGCCATCGAGGCGTCGCGGATCAGCAGCCACATGCCCGCGCGCAGGCGCTCGCGACCCTCCTCGACCGTGAGCGCCTCGTGATCCGAGCGGATGCCGGAGGCCGCGTACGCCTGGAGCTCTCGCCCGAGCACGCCGGGCGCATGCCCGTCGACGTGCTCGGCACCCTCGAGCGCGAGCTTCTCGAGCTCGCCCGGCTCACCGGCGATCACGCCCGGGAAGTTCATCATCTCGGCGAGCCCGAGCACGCGGCTGCGCCGCATGAGCCCCTCGAGGTCCCCGGGGGCGAGCGGACGGCGCGGTGACTCGAACGGCGAGGCCGGGACGCAGGACGGCGCCATGAAGAAGACGTCGAGCTGCAGCCCCTCCGACGCGTCGTGCAGCCAGTGCACGCCGTCGGTCCCGAGGACGTTCGCGATCTCGTGCGGGTCCGCGACCACCGCGGTCGTCCCGAGCGGCAGCACGAGCCGCGCGAGCTCGTCGACGAGGAGCTTCACCGACTCGATGTGCATGTGCGCGTCGATGAACCCCGGGGCGACGAAGCGTCCCGTCGCGTCGATCGTCTCGCGCCCCTCGTAGGCGCCGACTCCGGCGATCATGCCGTCGACGACGGCGACGTCGGCCTCGAGCCACTCGCGCGTGAACACCGAGAGGACGCGCCCGCCGCGGACGACGAGATCCGCCGGCTCGTCACCGCGGGCGACCGCGAGGCGTCGTTGGAGGTCGGTCACGGGTTCCTCGCGCTGTACAGCGGGGTCAGCATCGCTCGCTCGACAACCCCGTCGAACTGGGTTTCGGCAATCGTCTCGAGCGCTTCCAGGACTGTCGTCCCGTTCCGTCTCTGGCCTTCGCGAGATGCCCGAGAACGTCGCATACAGGGCGCGGATCCCTTCGGGGTCATACCGGACCGTCGAGCGCACGAGCTCGTACTCGATCTCGGAGAACCCGGCGGCAGCGAGCTCGGCGACGTTGGCGTCCGAGTCGGTCAGTCTCGGCCAGGGCGCTGCCGGAGTCGGCCCGAGGAGCTCCTCGGTCGCGCGATGGAACGGATCGTCCTCCGTCTGGTCACCGTGGATGTTCGACCACATCGCGAACCAGCCGCCCGGGCGAAGAGCCTCCCGCACCTTCGGAAGGCCGATCTCCGGCTCGATCCAATGGAAGGACGTCGCAGCGACGACGAGGTCGTAGGCAGAGCTGTCGAGCTCGACCTCCTCGAACGGCGCGACGATCACCGAGACCGCGCCTCGCGTCGCTCTCGTTCAGGTACTCCGCCGAGGCGGCGTTCGGCTCGACCGCGACGAGTGGCTCGGCACCGAGCTCGAGCAGTCGTCTTGTCAGCCGTTCCAGGCCCGGGACCGAGCTCGAGGACGGCCGTCCCCTCGCGGAGCCCGCACCGTTCCCGGAGCACCTCGAAGACCCGCTCGGGGTACGACGGTCGTGCGCTCTCGTACGCCGCCGGATCCTGGCCGAAGACGGTCCGGCCCTCGACTCTCTCCTGCCTCGCCACGGCGAGGATTGTCTCACGGTGGTCGCCGGGAGCTACCGCGCAACTGAAGCTCCCTGAGGTGACGGCGGCAAGCGTCCCAGGAGTCGTGCTACATGCCCATCGCGTGGTACCCGGCGTCGACGTAGAGCATCGTGCCGGTGACGTTGCGGGCGTCGTCGCTCAGGAGGTAGGCGGCCGCGGCGCCGCAGTCGCTCGACTCGATCGGCCGGTGCAGCGGGGCCCGCTGCTCGAACATGTCCTCCATCGTCGTGAACCCCGCGATCGAGCGCGCCGCCAGCGTGCGAACCGGCCCGGCCGAGATCGCGTTGACGCGAATCGCCTTCTGACCGAGATCCCACGCGAGGTACCTCATCGACGCATCGAGCGTCGCCTTCGCGACGCCCATCACGTTGTAGTGCGGCACGGCACGGACGCCGCCGAGGTAGGTCATCGTCACGATCGCCCCGCCCCCGCGCGCCTCCATCAGCGGCTCGGCCCGGCGCGCGCAGGCGACGAGGGAGTAGGCGCTGATGTCGACGGCCATCCAGAAGCGGTCGCGCGGCGTGTCCGTGAAGCGCCCTTCGAGATCCTCCGCGGCCGCGAACGCGACCGAGTGGACGAGCAGGTCGAGCCCGCCGCCGAACGCCTCCGCCGTCTCCTCGAAGACGCGGTCGAGATCCTCCTCGGAACGGACGTCGCAGGCGGTGACGAGCTTCGAGTCGACGGTCGCGGCAAGGTCGCGGACCGACTTCTCGATGCGCTCGCCCTGGTAGGTGAACGCGAGCTCGGCGCCTTCGGCCGCGAGCCGTTCCGCGATCGCCCACGCGATCGAGCGCCGGTTCGCGACGCCGAGTACCAGGGCCTGCTTGCCTTGGAGCCTCCCGGGCATCGGCGGGCATCCTACGTCGCGGATGCGCGCCTTTGCTCACGACGTGTTCACCTACCCGCTGCCCGCGGGCCATCGGTTCCCGCTCGCGAAGTACCGGCTCGTCCGTGAGGGCGCAGAGAGGCTCGACGGGGTCGACGTGACGAACGCAGACGCAGCCACGTGGGAGCAGCTCGGACGCACGCACAGCGCCGACTGGGTCGAGCGCGTCCGCGAAGGGCGGCTCGAGCGCCGCGAGGAGCTCGCGCTCGGCCTGCCGTGGTCGCCGAAGCTGGTGGAGCGCGCGCTGCGTGCGACGGGCGCGACGTTGCAGGCCGCGCGGGCCGCGCTCGAGGACGGCGTCGCGATGAACCTGGGCGGTGGCACGCATCACGCCTTCGCGCACGTCGGCAGGGGCTTCTGCGTCTTCAACGACGTCGTGACGGCGATCCGCGACCTCCGCGCCGGCGGGCGGATCGGGCGCATCCTCGTCGTCGACCTCGACGTCCACCAGGGCGACGGGACCCACGCCCTGCTCGCCGGCGACGCCGACGCCTTCACGCTCTCGCTGAACGGGTTCCGCAACTACCCGTTCCGTCGCGTCGCCGGCGATCTCGAGGTCGAGCTGCCCGACGGGACGGACGACGCCCGCTACCTGGGGGAGCTGGAGCGCGTGCTCCCCGAGGCGCTCCGCCGCGCCCGGCCGGAGCTCGGCTTCGTGCTCGCCGGCGCGGATCCCTACGAGGGTGACCGGCTCGGCCGGCTCGCGCTCACGAAGCGCGGCCTGCTCGAGCGTGACGCGTTCGTCCGTGACAGCCTCGCCGCGGCAGGGGTTCCGGCCTGCGTTACGCTCGCGGGCGGCTACGCCGAGGACATCCGTGACACGGTCGAGATCAACCTGGGGACGGTGAGGACATTCAGCGCATCGCGATCGTGACGGGAGCGTCGTCCGGGATCGGCGAGGCGACCGCGCGCCTCCTCGCGTCGCAGGGCTGGAGCTGCGTGCTCGTCGCCCGGCGCGAGGACCGGCTCCGCGCGGTCGCGGACGAGATCGGCGGCGAGGTCGAGCTCTGCGACGTCGGCCGACCGCGACGCGGTCGAGGCGATGGCGGCGCGCGTGCTCGCCCGGCACCCGGCCGTCCACCTGCTCGTCAACAACGCGGGCATGCCGGCGCGAGGAACGTTCCTGGCAGTCGACCCCGACCTCGTCCGACGCGTGATCGAGGTCAACTACCTCGGCGGCGTCTGGTGCACGCGCGCGCTCCTCCCCGGGCTGCGGGCGGGCGCCGCCGCGGGCGGCTCGCACATCGTGAACCTCGTCTCGGTCGCGGGTACCGTCGCCTTCGCGCCCGCGGGCGCCTACGCGGCGGCGAAGCACGCCCAGCTCGCGTTCTCGCGCTCGCTCGCTGCGGCGCTGAAGGGAAGCGGGATCGGCGTCCACTCGGTGCTCCCCGGGTTCGTCGAGACCGAGGGCTTCCCGCAGAAGGGTGTTCTCGGCAGCCGTCTCATGAGCCGGTTCGTGATCCATCCTCCCCGGGTCGCGGAGGCGATCGTGGCAGCGGTGGAGAAGGGCAAGCGCGAGGTCACCGTGCCCTGGTTCCCCTACCGGCTCGTCTCGATCCTGCAGGCACTCGCGCCCGGGCTCATGGCGCGGTTCGTCGGGGTCTCCGACTACAAGCAACCCGGGTCGGCGTAGCGCGCTCTACGCCTTGCGCGCGACGTACCAGCCGACCTCGACCTCGAAGACCGGCGGCGCCATCCGCGCGACTCGCTCGCGCTCCTCGCCCTCGAGCCCGACGAGGTCGAGGTAGCGGCTCATCTCGCGGCGCTCGCGCACGATCTCGTTCGTCGTCACGACGAGGTCGTTCGCCTCGAGGAAGCCGCGGATGTCGGCGTCCGGCAGAAGCCGCGTGTGGGACGGGTCGCGCGCCCGCTCGAAGCGGTCCTGCTCGAGGCTGCGGAGCGGGTCGACGTCGCCCAGCTGGTCGGCGAGGAGGATCCGTCCGCCCGGCCCTGTGACCCGCGCGAGCTCCGACACGACGAGCTCCGGCCGCCGTGCGTGGTGGAGCACGCGCAGGCACCCGACGAGGTCGAAGTCGCCGTAGGGGAAGGGCAAGGCCTCCGCGTCCCCCTCGACGAAGGTGCAGTCGTCCGGCGCCTCTGCCCGCGCGGCCGCGACGTACTCGGCCGACGAGTCGACGCCCACGACCGCGCCGACGAGCGGCGCGAGGGCATACGAGAGCGCCCCGGTGCCGCAGCCGACGTCGAGCGCCCGTTCGTCGCCACGAAGCGGTGCGAGCAGGCGGCGAAGCCGAGCCTCGAGCTCCGCGTGCCGATCCGCCTGCAAGGCGCGGCGGAGGTCGACGCGGTCAGCCATCGCGCACCTCTCTCAGGCCGCGCCCCGGCGCCGAGCGGATGCCGCAGGCGAGCTCGTAGCCGATCGTGCCTGCGACGCGCGCGTGCGCCTCGAGCGACACCCCGTCTCCCACGAGCGTCACGGGCGTACCGCGCTCGAGCTCCCCGGAGAGCCGCACGGCGACGGCGTCCATCGACACCGTCCCGACGACCGGCGCCCGCGACCCGCCGACGACGACCTCGGTTCCGGTCAGGTCGCGACGGAAGCCGTCGGCGTATCCCACCGGGACGATCCCGATCCACGTCTCCTCCGTCGCGACGAACCGGCGCCCGTAGCCGGTCGACTCACCCGGCGCCAGCCGCTTCACCTGGCCGAGCTCGGATTCCCAGCGCAGCGCCGGCCGCAGGTCGAACCGTGCCGCGTCCTCGCCGAAGGGGTCGACTCCGTAGAGCGCGATGCCGCAGCGCGCGGCGTCGAGCCGCGTCTCGGGCAGCGTGAGCGCGGCGGCGCTGTTGGCGGCGTGACGCACGTAGCGCGCAGCGTACGGCTCGGTCGCACGCCGGAACCGCTCGAGCTGCTCGCGCGCGAAGGCCGGGTCGGACTCCGACGTCGCGAGGTGCGTCATGACGCCGACGACCGAGCGGCCCGGCGCCGGGAGCTCGCCGAGGCCCCAGCGCCCCATCCCGGTGTCGAGCTTGAGGTGCACCGGGACGTCCTCGGGCAGTCGCTCGTCCGTCGCCGTCAGCTCGAGATACGCCTCGCGGGCGTGCGCGACGTCGTCGTCCGCCGTCGGGCCGAGCACGAGGATTCGCGCCTCGGGAAGCGCCGACCGGAGCACGACACCCTCGGCGACGGTCGCGACGCAGAGCACCGTGGCGCCGCCCTCGAGCGCGGCACGCCCGACATCCGCGGCACCGTGCCCGTAGCCGTCCGCCTTGACGACCGCCCACAGCTCGCAGGGCGCGATCGCGGCGGCGAGGACACGCGCGTTGTGACGGATCGCGGCGAGGTCGATCGTGACGAGCGAGCGAGTCACTTCAGGCGAGGACGGCCGGCAAGGCGTCGAGGAGGTCCGAGGCGACGAGGCCCGCCTGATGCGGCACGGAGCGGCCGGCGAGCCCGTGGGCGACCGCGGCGGCCGCCGCCGCCTCGACGGGCTCGAGCCCCTTTGCGAGGAACGCGCCGAGGATGCCCGTGAGGACGTCGCCCGTCCCCGCCGTCGCGAGCGAGGGCGGGCCGTGATCCGAGATCACGGTGCGACCGTCGGGCGAGCGCACGATCGTGTCGGGCCCCTTGAGCAGGACGACGGCGTCGAAGCGCTCGGCGCAGCGGCCCGCAGCCTCCAGCCGGTGCGCGTCGACCCAGTCCGAGTCTCGGTCGAGCAGCCGTGCGAGCTCACCCGCGTGTGGCGTCAGCACGAGTGGCGCATCCCGCTTCACCGGCTCGAGGCCGAAGAGCCCGTCGGCGTCGACGACCACGGGCTGTCCCGCGGTGCGGAGGAGCTCGTGCACGAGCTCACGGGCTTCGTCGGAGCGCCCGAGCCCCGGGCCGATCGCGACCGCCTTCGCCCGTTCGAGGTCGGGCGCGAGCGTCTCGAGCGCGTCGCTTCCACTCGAAGCCGCGCTTCACCGGCTCGAGCGCCAGGGTCTCGGCGACGTTCAGGCAGGACGCGGGCACGGCGAGCGTCACGTAGCCCGCGTCCGCGCGCATGGCGGCGCGCGCGCTCAGCACCGGCGCGGATGTCGTCCCCGGCGAGCCGCCGACGACGAGCAGCGCGCCCGTCGTGAACTTCGAGTCCCCCTCCCGCTTCCGCGGCACGCGCTCCAGGAGCGCGGGGAGCGCACGCACGGCCTGCGCGGGGACCGCTTCGAGCCCGATGTCGGCGACGACGACCTCGCCGGCGTGGAAGCGCCCGGGCGCGACGAGGAGCCCGAGCTTCCGCGCATGGAACGTGACCGTCAGGTCGGCCTCGACGGCCACGCCGGCGACCTCGCCCGTCGAGGCGTCGATCCCCGAAGGCAGGTCGACCGCGACGACGGGGCGGCCGGCGGTGTTGAGGCGCTCGATGAGCCGCTCGGCATCCGGTCGCGGCTCACCGTGGAAGCCGGTTCCGAAGAGCGCGTCGACCACGACGTCGGCGCCGGCCGGATCGTCCGTCTCCTCCGCGTCCCGACCTTCCGCGCGCAGCACCCGCGCCGCGATCCTCCCGTCGCCGCCGTTCGAGCCGCTCGCCGCAGACGACGGCGAAGCGTCGCGCGTCCGGGAACGCCCTGATCGTCTCGTGGGCCACGGCGGCGCCGGCGCGCTCCATCAGCTCGACGGCGGTGTCGGGGTACCCGGGGTACCGCTCCTCGGCCGCGCGCATCTCCCCCGCGGTGAAGAGCGGCTCGTACATCAGGGCCGCGGGCGCCGTACGAGAGGCGCGTCGAGCTCGGCGACGCACGTCGCTGCCGCGACCGTGTGCGAGTGGGTGAGCGACACGTCGATCTCGCGCATTCCGACGCGCTCGGCGAAGCGAAGCGTCTTGCCCGCGAGCGTGACCCCGGGCTTCGGCGGGCCGACGATCTCGATCTCCTTCCAGGTGAAGAGCACGCCGCAGCCGAGCGCCTTGCCGACGGCCTCCTTGCCGCAGAAGCGCGCCGCGTAGGACTCGGCGGGGTTGCGTCTCGACTCGCAGTAGTCCTGCTCGGCCGGCGTGAAGCACCGGTCGCGGAAGCCGGGACGCTCGAGCGCCCGCCGGATCCGCTCGATCTCGATCACGTCCGTTCCGACGCGGACCGCCATGCCACGGAGCCTAGAGCGAACGCTCGAGCCACTCGGGGAGGTCGGCGACCGAGCTGAGGACGACGTCGGGCTTGAAGTCGAGCTGCTCGACGCGTGTCGGGTCGGAACTTGCCGGTGCGAACGAGCGCCGTCCGCATGCCGAACATCTTGGCCCCACGCATGTCCGCCTCGACGTCGTCGCCCACGAGCCAGGTGAGCTCCGGCTCTGCTCCGAGCGCCTCGAGCGCGGCCGCGAAGTAGGCCGGGCTCGGCTTGCCGAGCACCACGGCATCGACCCCGGTCGCGTACTCGAGCCCGGCGACGAACGCGCCCGCGTCGAGCAGAGGGCCGCGGCTCGTCTGCCACCAGCGGTTCTTGTGCAGGCAGTAGAGGTCGGCGCCGAGCTGGATCTCGGCAAACGCGCGGGCGAGGTTCATGTAGCTGAAGACCTGGTTCGGCTCGACCGTCTCGTCGCACCCGCCGATGAGGACCGCGTCGGCGCCCTCGCCGACGAGCTCGACGCCCTCGAGGTCGGGCACGACCCCTGCCATGACGAGCGCGAGCACGCGTTTGCCGGCGAGCTCCCGGGCCGCCGTCAGCGCGGTCGTCTGGAGCTCCTCGTCGGGAAGCTCGAAGCCGAGGGCGCGCAGCTCGGCGGCGAGCTGCGCGCGAGGCCGCGTCGAGTTGTTCGTCACGAACCGGAGCGCGTGCCCGGACTCGCGCAGCCGCGAGACCGCGGCCGGAGCGCCGGGGATCGCCTCGCCGGAGACGTGCAGCACCCCGTCGACGTCCAGGAGAATGCACGCCATGGGCCGGGAGTCTATTCGGGTCACGCGGTCGGTCTCCGTCGATCCGGACGAGATCGAGCTGCGCGTCTCGCGCTCGTCCGGGCCAGGCGGGCAGCACGCGAACAAGGCCGAGACCCGCGTCGAGGCCGTCTTCGACGTCGAGGGGTCGGCGTCGCTCACGGAGGCGCAGAAGCGGCGTGTGATCGCACGCTCCGGCGCGGTGCTGCGCGCCGTCGCCCAGGACGAGCGAAGCCAGGCCCGAAACCGCGAGCTCGCGGTCGAGCGGCTCGTTGCCAGGCTCGCCGAGGCGCTTCGCGTCGAGCGCCGCCGGGTGCCGACGAA
Organism: uncultured Actinomycetes bacterium; assembly: GCA_963791895.1. Taxonomy (GTDB): domain Bacteria; phylum Actinomycetota; class Thermoleophilia; order Gaiellales; family Gaiellaceae; genus Gaiella. The sequence continues at coordinate 127,834 of CAWBTY010000013.1, read as the reverse complement.
GCCGACCCGCGCGGCACGTGAGCGGCGGCTCGAGGACAAGAAGCGCCGGTCGAGCGTGAAGCGTGGGCGCGCAACGCCCCCGGACGACTGACAACGCTTGTGTTACTTGAACACAAGGTGCTGACCGCAGACCGCGTGGAACCGCTCCTGCGCGGCCGCTTCGGCCGGCCCTACCTCTGGCGCGAGGAGTGCGCCTCGACCCAGGATGCGCTCCGCGACCCTGAGCTGCCGGAGGGCGCCGTCGCCGTGACGGAGCACCAGACGGGCGGCCGGGGGCGGTCCGGGAGGGGGTGGAGCGACGTCGCGGGCCGCTCGTTGCTCCTCTCGCTGCTGCTCCGGCCCTCTGCGGGGCGGCCGGTCGAGCAGCTCTCGCTCGTCGTGGGGCTCGCGGTCGCCGAGGCGGTCGATGCGACCGCAGGGCTCGCGGCGACGCTCAAGTGGCCGAACGACGTGCTCGTCGGAGAGGCGAAGGTGGGCGGGATCCTCCTCGAGTCGTCCCGCGGGGCCGTGATCTGCGGAATCGGTGTCAACGTCGGCCAGACGGAGTCCGAGCTCCCGTTCGGTACGCGGCTGCCGAGCACCTCGCTCCGCCTGGCGACCGGCCGGCCGCAGGACCGGGCGACGCTCCTCGTCGCCGTGCTCGAGGCGATCGAGCGGTGCTACGACGAGTGGCTTGCGACAGGACTCGGGCAGCTGCTCATGGAGATCGAGCGGCGCGATGCGCTCCGGGGCAAAACCGTGACGGTCGGCGGCGTCACGGGCGAGGCGGCCGGGATCGCGCCGCGACGGCCGCCTTCGAATCCGGCGCGGCGACGGGGAGACGCTCGTCGCGAGCGGCGAGGTGGACGAAAGCAGGTGTCCGGCTGAAGCCAGACACCGGTGATTCGTGTCTGGCTTCACCAGACACGACGTCTTCAGCGTCCTGCACGTGCTCGAAGCCGAAGCGTCCCTTGATGCAGAGGTTCCCGCGCGTCACGTCGTGGTCGTCGCGGCTCGTCACCTTGACGATCCGGTTGTCCTGGACGTGCAGCTCGAGTGAGCAGCCGACCCCGCAGTAGGGACAGATCGTCTCCGTCACCACCTGCTCGTCCTCGCGCCACTCGCCGGCCTCGCGCAGCTCGTGCTCCGAGCGGAACATGAGCGCGCCGGTCGGGCAGACGGCGATGCAGTTGCCGCAGTAGACGCACGCGGACTCGGGGAGCGGGGTCGCGAGCTCGGTCGAGATCCGGGCGTCGAACCCCCGGCCGGCGACGTGGATCGCGAACGTGTTCTGGTACTGCTCGCCGCAGGCGTCGACGCACTTGTAACAGAGGATGCACTTGCCGTAGTCGCGGACGTAGAGCTCGTTGTCGACCTTGACCGGCTGGTGGACGGTCGCCGCGGTGCGGCCGTCGGGCTCGACGTGGTGGCCGGTCCGGGCGCGGTCGCGATCGTCGCTCGGCGGCGCGGGCGGGCCGAAGCGCCCGGGCTCCGCCCGGTACCGCTCCAGGTACCCGGGCGCCACGGGCGTCGTGGAGAGGTCGACCGACGAGGCGAGCAGCTCGAGCACGAGCTTCCGGGAGAGCCGGACGCGCTCGGTGTCCGTCCGCACCGCCATTCCCTCCTCGACCTTTCGCGCGCACGCCGGCGGGAGGACGCGGGAGCCCTCGACCTCGACGACGCAGACCCGACACGCGTTCGCGGGCTGGAGCGTCTCGCCGTAGCAGAGCGTCGGCGTCTCGATCCCGAGCTTCGCGCACGCGTCGAGGATCGTCGAGCCCTCGAAGACGCGGACGGCTTGCCCGTCGATCTCGAGCTCGACCATCCGCCGCGGCGCCAGGAGCTCGCTCACGAGGCCCCCTGGAAGACGTGCAGCCTGCGGATCGCGGACTCGATCGCGCTCGACGCGGTCTGCCCGAGGCCGCAGATCGAGGCGTCGCGCATGCACTGGCCCACCTCGCCGATCAGCGCGAGCTCGCGCTCGACGCCGCCGCGCGGCTCGTCGGCGAGGAGCCGCGCGAGCGCCTCCTGCTGCCGGACCGTGCCGACCCGGCACGGCACGCACTGGCCGCACGACTCGTTCCGGAAGAAGGCCGCGATGCGCATCAGGAGACGCGGGAGGTCGACGGTCTCGTCGAGCACGAGGACGACTCCCGAGCCAAGGGTCGTGCCCGCGTCCCTCGCACCCTCGAAGGTCAACGGCACGTCGAGGTCGTCGGGGCCGACGAAGCTGCCGGCCGCGCCGCCGAGCAGCACCGCCTGCAGGGCCCGCCCGCCGGGAACGCCGCCCGCGAGCTCGAGGACGTCGCGCAGCGTCGCGCCGAACCCGACCTCGTACGTTCCTGGCCGCTCGACGTGCCCCGAGACGCAGAGGAGCTTCGTCCCCGTGGAGCCCTCCGTCCCGGACTCCGCGAAGGACGGGCCCGAGGCGAGCACGATGTCGAGCACGTTGACGAGCGTCTCGACGTTGTTCACGACGGTCGGTGAGCCGAAGAGCCCGACCTCGACCGGGAAGGGCGGCTTCGCGCGCGGCTCGCCGCGCTTGCCCTCGATCGACTCGAAGATCGCGGTCTCCTCACCGCAGATGTACGCGCCGGCACCTCGCCGGAGCTCGACGTCGAACGAGAAGCCGTGGCCCATCACGTCCTCGCCGACGAAGCCGTGCGACCGTGCCTCGTCGACCGCGTGCTCGAGCGCGTGCTGCGCCTCGGGATACTCGCCGCGGAGGTAGACGTAGCCCAGCTCGCACCCGGTCGCGTACGCCGCGATCGTCATCGCCTCGATCACCGCGAACGGGTCGCCCTCCATCAGCTCGCGGTCCTTGAACGTCCCCGGCTCGGACTCGTCGGCGTTGCAGACGAGGTAGTGCGGCCGTGCAGGCTGGCGGGCGACCGCCTCCCACTTGACGCCCGTCGGGAACGCGGCGCCCCCGCGGCCGACGAGCTTCGAGTCCTTGACCTCGCGGAGCACGCCGTCGGGCCCCAACTCGAGCGCGCGGCGGAGCGCGGCGTAACCGCCGTGCGCTCGGTAGTCGTCGAGGCTCGACGGGTCGACGACGCCGACGCGCCGAAGGAGCCGGAGCGACGGGTCGGCCGCCTGGGGGATCGAGATCGATGGGGCAGGTCCCGGCTCGGCGCCCGCGAGCAGTCCGAGGACCGCATCCGCGCTCGTCGGCGCCTGCGCCCGGTCGAGCGGCTCCTCACCCGCCGTGGAGACGAGGGCCGCGGGGGCGCGGTCGCACTGCCCGAGGCAGGGGCTGCGGTGCCAGGTGGCCGAGCCGTCGTCCGAGAGCCGACCCTCCGGCCCGAAGCGCTCCTCGACCTGTGCGACGAGCTCGTCCGAGCCATGGCACCTGCACGCGACGTCCTCGCACACGTGGACGACGCGCGGCGGCCGCGGCTCGAGCGCGAAGAGCGCGTAGAAGGTCGCGACGCCGTAGGCATCGGCCGGCGGCACGGTCAGCCGCCGGCAGAGCTCGTTGAGACCTCCTGGGCTGATCCAGCCGACGCGCTCCTGCAGCGCCCAGAGGGCGGGCAGCAGGAGATGTCGCCGTGCCCGGGCTGCATGACCCCCGGCAGCGGTGTTGCCCTCGACCCCGTCGGCGCGCGCGCCTCCCTCCCAGCCCGAGGTCGCCTGCCCGAGCACGTGATCGAGCGCCAGCGCGCTCGCTCCCGGTCGGCTCCGCGAGGGGGACGAGCTTCAGATCCATCGCGGACGGAGACGCATTGCTGACGTTCTAGCGCACCGGCCAGGTGAACCTAGCCGCCACGCGGGCGAGATCCGTAAGGAAATCGGCAAGACTGTCGGGAAGCCGCTAACCGACACGCGGGCGGCGAGTCGTATCAGAGAGGGGGAACAGCATTTGGGATCACCTCTACGAATCCGTCACTTCGCTGCGCTCACGCTGCCGGTCGCGAGCCTCTGCCTGCTCGTCCTCCTGCTCCCCGAGGTCGCACTCGCGGCAGGGATCCGCGACGGATTCCGTGACGGGCTCCAGGGGATCACCGACGCCGATCCGCTCGGTCTGACGGCAGCAGGCGTGCTACTCGCGACCTCGCTCGCCGGGAGCGCGCTCGCGTGGCGTGCCGCCCTCGCCGCCTGCCGTGTGCCGTGTGGTCCGGTTGATGCGATCGCCCGTTACGGCATCGGGTCGCTCGCGAATGCGGTCCTGCCGACGAGGATCGGCGGGCTGCTCAGAATCGCGCTCTTCTCACGGCTCGTGAAGACGCGAGGGGGCGATCTGGACGACGGGAGGCGCCGCAGCGGTCGCGGGGCTCGCCCGCTCGCTCTGGCTCGGCGCGCTGATCGCGCTCGCCTCGACGACGGGCGTGCTGCCTGCGTGGCCGGCTGCCGTGCTCGTCGCCGTCGCGCTGCTCGGCGTCGGCGTCGCGATCGTCGCCACGCGGACCCGGTTCCACGCGCGCGCCGCACACGTGCTCGATGCCTTCTCAGCGCTTGTTGCCGCGCCGCGGGCCGGCGTCGCCGTCTTGCTCGCGGCCGCAGTCTCGATCGCGGCGCGCGTCGCAGCGGTCGCCGCGCTGGCGATCGCTTTCGGGGTCGAGCAACCGCTCACGGCCGGTCTTCTCGCAGTCGCGGCGATCGAGCTCGTCGCGATGCTGCCGATCTCGATCGGCGGGGCGGGGATGGCAGGCGGGGCACTCGCGTTCGCGTTCGCCGCCCACGGAGCGCCGGCCGGGGTACCCGTGGCGGCGGGCATGGCGCTCGCCGCAGTCGAGACCGCGACGGCCGTCGCCGTCGGCGGGCTCGGTGGCCTCTTCCTCGCGCTGCCACTGGTCGGCCGCTGGCTGCGCCCCGTGCCGATCCCGGCGCCGCTCGCCGTCGAGGACTAGCTCGCCGCTTCGACGGGCGCGAGCTTCTCGACCCGGATCGCCGCCGCCTTGAACTCCGCCGTCCCCGACTTCGGGTCGGTGGCGTCGATCGTGAGCCGGTTCACGTCGACCTCGTCCGGGAAGTGGAACGTCATGAACGCGAGCCCGGCGCGGAGCGCGGGATCGATCCGGACCGGCGCCTCGACGGAGCCTCGCCGTGAGGACACCCGCACGACCTCTCCCTCGGCGAGCTCGAGCCGGTCGGCGTCCTCGGGCGAGACGTCGAGCGACTCGCCGCGATGCAGGGGCGAGCGGTAGCGGTTCGACTGCGCGCCGGTGTTGAACGACTCGAGCCGGCGGCCGGTCGTGAGCCTGATCGGATAGTCGTCGTCGAGCGCCTCGAAGGGCGGCTTCGCCTCGACGACGCTGAACGGCGCGAGCGGTCCCTCGACCGGGTCGGCCCAGAGGCGTGCATGGAGGAACAGCGAGCCTGGATGCTCGTCGTCCGGGCAGGGCCACTGGAGCCCGTCGAGCTCCTCGAGCCGGTCGTAGCCCATTCCCCGGTGCATCGGCGAGAGCGAGCGGAGCTCGTCCCAGGCCTCCTCGGCAGTCGGGTGGCCCCAGTCGTGCCCGAGCCGTCGCGCGAGCTCGGCGAGGATCCACGTGTCGTCGCGCGCCTCGCCCGGCGGATCGAGCGCCTTGCGCACGCGCTGCACCCGCCGCTCGCTGTTCGTCACCGTCCCGTCCGCCTCGCACCACGACGCGGTGCCGGGCAGCACGACGTCGGCCATCTCCGCGGTTCGCGTCATGACGATGTCCTGCACGACGAGCAGGTCGAGCTCGGAGAGGAGGCGTCGCGCATGCGTGACGTCCGCCTCCGACTGGGCCGGGTTCTCGCCGATCACGTAAAGCGTCCGGAGCTCGCCGCGCTCCATGGCCTCGAACATCTGCGTCAGGTGCCAGCCGTAGCGGGGCGCGATCGGAACCCCCCAGGCCGCCTCGAATCGTGCGCGCGCATCTCCGTCGAGCTCGAGATCCTGGAATCCGGGCAGCTTGTTCGGGATCGCGCCCATGTCGCCGCCGCCCTGGACGTTGTTCTGCCCGCGCAGCGGGTTGAGCCCCGAGCCGTAGCGTCCGACGTGGCCGCAGAGGAGCCCGAGGTTGATGAGCGCGAGGACGTTGTCGACGGCGTTGTGGTGCTCGGTGATCCCGAGCGTCCAGCAGATCATCGCCCGGTCGGCGCTCGCGAACGCGTGCGCGGTCTCGCGAATCGCCTCCGCGGGAACGCCCGTCAGCCGTTCGCCCTCGGCGAGCGTGAACGGCTCCACCGACGCGGCGTACGCGTCGAAGCCCTCGGTGGCGCGCTCGACGAACGGCGCGTTGTGCAGGCCCGCGTCGATGATCTCCCGTGCCATCGCGTTCGAGAGGGCGATGTCCGAGCCGACGTCCAGCCCGAGCCAGCGGTCGGCCCACTGCGCCGACGTGGTGCGGCGCGGATCGATGACGACGAGGCGAGCGCCGTTCCGGACCCCGGCGAGCAGGTGGTGGAAGAAGATCGGGTGCGTCTCGCGGGCGTTCGAGCCCCAGAGGAGGACGACGTCCGTCTCCTCGGTCTCGCGGTACGACGAGGTGCCGCCGCCCGCTCCGAACACCGTCGCCAGACCGACGACGCTAGGCGCGTGTCAGGTGCGGTTGCACGAGTCGATGTTGTTGCTACGCATCACCTGGCGCGCGAACTTCTGCGCCAGGAAGTTCATCTCGTTCGTCGCCTTCGAGCACGAGAAGATCCCGAACGAGGTGGATGCGTCCGCCTCTCGCGCGCTCGCGAATCCCGCCGCGACGGTGTCCAGCGCCTCGTCCCACGAGGCGGGCCGGAGCACGTCGCCGTCACGGACGAGCGGCGTGGTGAGGCGGCCTTTCGGCTTGGGGCTCATGCAGTCAATCTATCGCGCGCCGGGCGGTGTCCGACTTGAAGTCGGACACCAGGTCTTGGCGCTCCCCCACGATCGAGAGCGGCCGGTCGCGGTCGATCGCCTCTCGGACACCGGCCGAGATCTCCTCGTGCGTCAGCCAGCGTCCGCCGATCGAGCCGAGCAGCACCTCACGGTAGGCGATGTGGAGCGGGATCTCCCCGAGCGGCCAGCGCCGCGTCCCGAAGACCTGGACGAGCCGCGCGCCCGGAGCGAGCGCCGCCGCGACGAGTCGCGGTGCCTCCGGCGCGTCCGTGTGGATCCAGCAGACGGCGAGCTCGATCGGGCCTCTCTCCTCCACCGCAGTCTCGATTGCCCGGCCGAAACCCGCCTCATCGCGATAGTCGACCTCGAGCGAGACGACGTTCGGCCCAGGCGCCCGCGGCTTGCGCGCCACCGAGCTGACGACGTGCCCGCGGTCGGCGAGCGCCCTCGTCAGTCCTGCGAGCATCCCGGTGCCGCCGACGACGAGTGCGTGACCGGGTCGCTCGAGCCTCGCGAGGTCCGCGGGCGTGTCGGCGTCGACGAGCAGCCCTTCGGGGAGGGCCAGCGTCGTCCGATTGACGTCGCGCAGCGACAGCTCTCCCCGAGCGAGTCGCTCTTCGAGGACCGGGAGCAGCTCGCGGGGATAGGCCCCGGGCAGCGGGATCCTCGGGCTCGGCACGGCACGAGCCTCGCCGAGCGCGCGGAGCGCCGCCGGTGTGACGAGCGGCACGTCGACGGGGAGCGCGACCACGACGTCGTGCCGCGCCTGCCGTAGCGCCTCGGTCAGCCCGTGTACGGGCGCTCTGGAGTCGGCCCCGTCGTCGAGGACCGGAAACCGGAGGGCACCGAGCTCGTCGGCCTTGCCGACGACGAGCACCTCGTCGCAGCTCTCGGCGAGGAGTCGGTAGCCGCGTTCGGCGAGCGTCTCGCCCCGGTACCGCGCGAGCGCCTTGGGCGAGCCGAAGCGGCTCGAGGCGCCGCCGACGAGGAGCGCGCCGGTGAGGGCGCTCACGCGTCGATTCGCTCGGGGTGCGTGTAGACGGTGGCCCGTCCGTCGCGGACGAAGCCGCAGAGCGTGAGGCCGCGATCGTCGGCGAGCTCGACCGCGAGCGAGGACGGCGCCCCGACGGCGACGAGCACCGGGCAACCGGCCACGGCGGCCTTCTGCACGAGCTCGAACGAGAGGCGGCCGCTGACACAGAGGAGCGAGCCCGCGAGCGGCAGTCGACCCTCCGCGAACGCCCAGCCGATCACCTTGTCCATCGCGTTGTGCCGGCCGACGTCCTCGCGGAGGCACTCGAGCTCGCCTTCCGGGGTGAAGAGACCCGTCGCGTGGAGCCCACCCGTGAGCGCGAACGCGGCCTGCGCGCCGCGCAAGCGGTCGGGCAGCGCAGTGACGACGGCGAACGGGACGGAGAGCTCGCTCTCGATCCGCGGCGCCTCGACGGCAATCGCCTCGAGCGCGCCTTTCCCACAGACCCCGCACGACGACGAGGTGTAGAACGACCGCTGAACGCGCTCGAGGTCCGCCTCGGGCGCGTCGACCTCGACGACGTTCGCGGCGAGATCGTCGGCCGGGCGGGCAGCCTCGGGCCGGAGCCCCTCGGTCACGCAGAACCCCAGCGCCAGCTCCTCGTCGTGACCCGGTGTCCGCATCGTCACCGCGAGCGGCCTGCCGTTCACGCGGATCTCGAGCGGCTCCTCGGCCGCCAGCCGATCGGCCTCGATCGCGCCGCCGGGCAGCCGCGTCACGCTCGCCCGGGTGGTGGCGTGGGGCACGTGCTCCATGGCTCCGAGCGTACTTCCCCGCGTGGTTCTCGACGCGCCGCGCCCACCCGGCGCTGGCTGACAACGCTTGTGTTGAAGGAACACAAGCGTTGTCAGCGCGACGGATCGCCCGCCCTCGGGCGGGAGCCCGAGGCTTAGTCCTCGTCGTCGAACAGGAAGCGCGCGACCTGCGGGTCGTGGTCGCTCGCCTGGTCGAAGAACTCCGCGTTGACGTGCACGACGTCGTACGAGGTCTCGCGCTTGTCGAGCTTCTGGCTCACGAGCACCTGGTCGAGCACCTGCGAGTTCCCCTCGAACACGTAGGAGTACCGCTCGGGCTTCGGCAAGGTGCTCATCAGGTTCGTGAGCACGCCGCCCGTGAGGATCTCGAGCGTCTCGGAGAACTCGAAGTCGTTGATGTCCCCGAGCACCACGATCCTCGCGTTCTTGAACGCGGCGAGGATCTCGTCCACGAAGTCGTTCACGACCTGCGCCTGCTGGTGTCGCTGCAACTCCGACGACCGGGCGGGCGGCTGGAAGCGGCCGTAGAGCGGCTGGTCGCCGCCCTTCGAGTTGAAGTGGTTCACGATCACGAAGACGGTCTGCCCGCGATAGCGGAACTCCGCCGCGAGCGGCTTGCGGCTCGATGCCCACGCCGCGTTGGCCGGGTCGATGCGGCCGGGGCTGTAGAGGAGTTGCACCTTGTTGTTCTTCCCCGTGACGCCGTTCGGCGTCAGCGACGTGGCACCGGGCCGGTCGACGAACGCGAGCCCGCGGTCGGTGCGGTAGAGGAAGCCGACGCGGATGTTGCCACCCGGCTCACCGCCGTCCTGGTCGTCGACGGGGTCGATCTGCCGGAACTGGTACGTCGGCCCGCCGGTGGCCTGGATCGCCGCGATCAGCTGCTGGAAGGTCAGCGACGCGTCGGTGACCGCCGAGTTCGCCGGCCCGTCGTTGTCCTGCACCTCCTCGAGCGCGACGACGTCGGGCGCACGGAGGTTGTCCACGATCAGGTCCGCGAGCCGCGCGAACTTCGCCGGCGGATCGGCCGGGTCGAGGTTCTCGACGTTGAACGTCGCGATCGCCAACTCGTTCGCTCCCTGCGGCCGGGCGACCTCGCGTACCAGGCCGCTGTCGACCCGGGTGAGAGCCGAGGTGAGCTGCAGCTCGAAGTTCCCGAAGTTGTAGTCGAGCACGCCGACCGCGGCCGTCGTGAAGCGGTCGCTCACGTTCGCGTCCGGGATCGCGTCCGGGTCCGCGGCCACGAGAATGTCGTCCTCGAGCTGGATCCGCTCGGGATTGAAGTCGGTCGGCGCCGATCACGATGCCCTGTCGGATCGTCCGGATGCCGGCGCCCGCGCCGTTGTCCGCGAGCACCCAGAGCTCGCCGAAGTCGTTCCGCGGGCCGACCACGACCGGGTCGTTCACGCGCAGGAGCATCGCCTCGAGGCTCTCGTAGAAGTCGATCCCGTCCGTTGCCGGATCGAAGACACCGCTCGTCTCGACGTCGCCGGACGCGTCGTCCTCGATCACGCTCGTCGGCGGGGTGCGGCCGCCGAGACCGACGATCGTCTGTGCGATCGCCGCGCCGGGCCCACCGGGAGTCACGGTCGGGGAGACGATCTCGGTCGTCGTGAGGTTGGCGCTCGCCGAGCCGCCCGGCCGGAACTCGCTCACGCGCCCGCTGACGGTGACGGCCTGCCCGACGGAGACGGCGCCGCCGACCCCGGTCCCGAAGACGAGGATCGCGTCCGAGGTGACGTTCGATCCGTCCCCGGTCGCGTCCTGCAGCGTGAAGCTGTTCGGCCGCACGGCGGTGACGACACCCGGCAACGAGACGATCCGTCCGCTGAGCGGCGAGATGTGGGAGGCGCCCTGGACCTGGTAGATCCGCGCCGAGAGGGGAACGGTGGTGAACGAGAAGACGTGGTCGGCAGCCATCGTGTCGGGCGGATCGACCGTGTCGACGTCCGTCACGCCCTGGTCGTCGACCCTCACCGTGCACGTCTCACCGACCGCGAAATCGGCGTCGGGGTCGAGCGTGTAGCTCGTCGCCCCTCCGGCGAGGGCGAACGGATGCGCACCGCTCGTGGTGCACGAGATCGTGAAGGTCGCGCTGGTCACGGTCACCGGCTCGCTGAAGGTGATGCCGACGTTCGCGGTCGTCGCGACGTCGGTCGCACCGCCCGTGGGCGTCGTGCTCGCGACGGACGGCGCGGCCTCCGCCGGCGGCGCGCCCGTGTGCGAGCCGAGCCCGTCGAACGTGTCCTGAGCGAAGCCGTCCCACTGAATGGCCGGGTCGAAGGCGTCCGAACCGATCGGGTCGCCGTCGGTGACCGTCGGCTTGCGGCGCAGCGTGTTGTCCGCGGTGCTCGCGAGCCCCGTTCCCCACTCAGTGCCGGGGTCGGAGCCGACCTGACCGATCACGTCGAGCACCGCCGTGCCCTTGCGAAGCACCACCGCGTCGTCGCCGTTGAACCACGACGTCCCGGACGTCTGATCCGCAGCCGCGAGGATCACCGGCCCTGCGTTCGTCGGGGCCAGGACGAAGGCGTCGCCTGCAGCCACCGTTCCCACCAGGTTGATGGTTGTGACGCTCGTCCCACCGTTGAAGGACATCTGGACGTTGTAGCCCTGCGCCGCGAGGTCGATCGGCGCACCGGTGTCGTTGAAGATCTCGAGCGCCTTGTTGTTCGACGAGCCCTCGACGTACTCCGAGAAGAACAGGTCGCTGGAGGCGGCAAAGGCTCCGGGCGCGCCCACGAGCGCGCAGACGAGCGTGGTCACGGACCCGACGAGGCGTCGTCGCATCGATCTCTCCCCTGATTTCGCTGACGGCCAAACGGTCGGACGGCATGCTAGTCGCGTGCCCGACGACGGTGGGGCTCGTCATGTCACCACCCTGTATCGATCTCGTAGCGCGAGTTGTCACTCCGAGGCGGTCTCGACGCCCGGGCAGTTGGAGACGAGCCCGACGGCGATGCTCCGGAACTCCTCGCGCTCGGCCGTGTCGCAGGCCCCGAGGAACCGATCGAACTCCTCCTGCGCCTCCGCCGGAAGCGCACCCTGCTCGACCACCCAGGTCGGGCCTTCCTCCAGTAGTGCGCGGAGGTCGTCGACGTCGTTGTCGCGGTCGATGATCGCGAGCGATTCGGGCAGGCGATCGAGCTCGGCCTGTGTCCACGGCAGCGCGTCGCGCTCGACCCCGAACTCGGGTGCGTAGTAGAGAAATGCGGCCGCGTTGCGCTGGCCGCCGACGAAGACGATCGGCCTTCCGTCCGTGCGCGCCGCGAGCAACCGCGCGACTCCGGGCCAGTCGGGGCGGTCGAGCGTTCTGACGCCCTGAACCGAGCCGTACAGGAGCGCGGCGCCGACGAGCGCGCAGCCGGCCACGGCGAATGGCTGCCGCAGGAGCCAGAGAGCGATCGCAAGCGCGAGGCAGGCGGCTGCGGCGCTCGGGATCAGGTAGCGCGGAAGCAGGACGGCCCTCGCCTGGGAGACGAGGAACAGCGCGGCGAACGGGACGAGCAACCAGAGCGCGAGGGCCCAGACCGTGCCGGGCCGGATCTCGAGGGTGCTTCGCAGGCGGGGGAGCCGAGACGCGATCACGCCGACCGCGATGACGACGAGACAGACGGCGACTCCGGGACGGCTGCCCGCGAACAGCAAGATCACATCGGAGACCGCCTGGAGGCCGGGTCTTGTGACGTAGTAGAGCGGATCCGAGCCCGCGTTCGCCGCGGCGACGATCGCGAGGGGCACGAGCAGGGCCGCGGCGCCGCAGAGCGCCACCAGGAAGTCACGCCGCGCGCGTCTTCTCGGGTCGGCGAGCACGAACGGCACGTGAGCCACGAGCCCCAGGAGAGCGAACTCGTGTGAGTAGCCGACAGCCGCGACCGCGCCGGCGTACGCCGCCCAGCGACCCACGCCCGGACGCTCGAGCGCGCGGAGCAGGCACCAGAGCGCGACGAGCGAGAAGCAGAGCGCGAACGTGTACATGCGCGCGTCCTGGGCGTGGAACACGGCGAACGGGCAGACGGCCAGGAAGAGCGCCGCCGAGAGACCCACGCTCCGTCCGGCGAGCCGCGCGCCGACGAGGCCGCACACGACGATCGCGACCGCGAAGGCGAGGAGCGACGGCAGGCGCAACGCCCAGCTTGACGGGCCGCCGAGCTGCGCGAACGGCCAAAGGACGACGTGGAACAGGAGCCCGGCGCTCTGCGAGGCCGTGAAGTCGGACAGGAACGAGCCAAACGAGCGGCTGACGAGCGCAAGGCTCGCGATCTCGTCGTTGCCGAGCGGCTCGCGCGCCAGCGTCGTCCCGCCCAGCACCAGCCCGACGGCAGATGCGGCCGCGAGACCGAGGGCGAAGAGACGTTGGCCGATCGCCTCCGGGCCTCCGTCGCGCACGCCGTCCAGGGTGGTTACTCGACCGTGACGGTCTTCGCGAGGTTTCGCGGCTGGTCGACGTTGAGGCCGCGCAGGCGCGCGATGCGGTAGGCGAGGAGCTGGAGCGGGACGACCGCGAGCACCGCAGAGAGGAAGGCGGGCGCCTTCGGCACGTAGATCACGTCGTCCGCGTGGTGCTGGATGTCCTCGTGCCCGTCGGAGGCGATCGCGATCACGTGAGCGCCGCGAGCGCGGACCTCCTGGATGTTCGAGACGAGCTTCTCGTACACGCCCTCCATCCGCGTCGCCACGACGACCACGGGTGTGGTCTCGTCGAGGAGCGCGATCGGCCCGTGCTTCATCTCGCCCGCGGAGTACGCCTCCGTCGGGATGTACGAGATCTCCTTCAGCTTCAGGGCGCCCTCGAGCGCGACCGGGAGGCCGATGTTGCGACCGAGGTAGAGGAAGAACGGCCGATCGTGGAACCGCCGCGCGATCTCGTCGATCGGGTGGTCCCCCTGGAGGAACTCCTCGAGCTTCGCGGGCAGGGAGTAGACGGCGTTGACGATGTACTCGAGCTCGCCCGGCGGCATCGTCTGACGGACCTGCGCGAGCTTGAGCCCGACGAGGAAGAGCAGGCTGAGCTGGGCCGTGAACGTCTTCGACGCCGCCACGCTCACCTCGAGACCCGCCCGTGTGAAGAGCACCGAGTCGACCTCGCGCGTGATCTGCGACCCCATCATGTTCGTGACCGCGACGGTGCGGGCGCCCATCGCGCGCGCGAGCTTCATCGCCTCGATCGTGTCGCGTGTCTCGCCCGACTGGGAGATGCCGATCACGAGGGTGTCCTCGTCGAGCACCGGGTTGCGGTAGATCCACTCGGAGGCGATGTCGTGCTCCACGGGCACGCGCCCCCATTCCTCGATCGCATACCGGCCCGCGACGGCGGCGTGGTAGCTCGTGCCCGCCGAGAGGATCACGATGCGGTTGAGCTCGCGCAGCTCCTCGTCGTCCAGCCCCAGCTCGTCGAACACGAGCCGGCCCTTGCGGAGGCGATCCCCGATCGTCGCCGCGACCGCGTCGGGCTGCTCGTAGATCTCCTTGAGCATGAACGTCTCGTAGCCGGCCTTCTCGGCGCCCTCGTCGTCCCAGTCGAGCTCCACGAGCTCGTGGTCGGACGTGCTGCCGTCGGCGGCACGGATGTACGTCGGCCCCTCGGGCCGCACGACGACGACCTCGCCGTCGTCGGGGAACTGCACCTGCCGCGTCTCGCGAAGGAACGCGGCGGCGTTCGAGGCGACGAACGTCTCGCCCGGAGCGACGCCGATGACCATCGGGCACTGGAGCCTCGCCCCGACGAGCACCCCCGGGTGGTCGCGATGGATCGCGACGAACGCGTAGTGACCCTCGAGCTCGCCGTAGGTGCGACGCACCGCTTCGACGAGGTCGCCCTCGTAGTGCTCCTCGATCAGATGCGTGACGGTCTCGGCGTCCGTCTCGGACGAGAACACATGGCCCTGCTCGACGAGGCGGGCGCGGAGCTCGCGGTAGTTCTCGACGATCCCGTTGAGGACGATCGCGAGCTTCTCGCTCTGCTCGGCGGCGAGCGGGTGGGCGTTCGCCTCGGTGACGCCGCCGTGCGTCGCCCAGCGCGTGTGGCCGAGGCCGGTCGTCGCAGGCGATGTCTCGGTCCCCGCGTGCTTGCGGAGGTTCGCGAGGTTCCCCACGGCCCGGGTGTACGTCAGGCCGTCCTCCTCCAGGAGCGCGATGCCGGCCGAGTCGTAGCCTCTGTACTCGAGTCGCTCGAGGCCGTGGAGGAGGAGCGCCTTGCATTCGCGGGGCCCCACGTAACCGATGATCCCGCACATCCTGGTCTCCTTCGTCGACCGGGCGCCACGCCCCATCGGACGCCCGGTATGCAGGGCTTTTACCCGGACCCGGCCCCCTGCCGGACGAGACGGGCGATGCTAGCACAGAGCTCCTCCGCCTCCTCCGGGCGCTCCGCCTCGGCAAGCACCCGCACGAGCGGCTCGGTGCCGGACGGACGCACGAGGACGCGCCCGCGGCCCTCCAGCTCCACGTTCAGGCGCTCGACCTCGGCCACGACCGCCGCCGGTACCTCGGGGCGGGCGACGGGCACGTTCCGCTTCGCCTGGGCGTACCGCGGCATCACCGCCGCCGCGTCCGAGAGCGAGCGGCCTGCGAGCGAGCGGCAGAGCGTGAGCGCCGCCGCGAGACCGTCCCCGCTCACGTGGCCGTCGAGCAAGAGCACGTGGCCCGACTGCTCGCCGCCGAGGGTGCCGCCCTCGCTCCGAAGCGCCTCGAGGACGTAGCGGTCGCCGACGTCGGTCGTGACGACGCGGATCCCGTGCTCGTCCATCAGGCGATGGAACCCGAGGTTCGTCATCGTCGTCACAGCGACGAGGCGAACGCCGAGCGAGAGCGCACAGATCGCGAGGATCTGGTCGCCGTCGACCGCCTCGCCGCGCTCGTCGACCGCGAGCATCCGGTCGCCGTCCCCGTCGAAGGCGATGCCGAGGTCGTAGTCGCCCGAGCGAACCGTCGCCTGCAGCAGGCCGAGATCCGTCGCGCCGCAGCCGGCGTTGATGTTCGTCCCGTCGGGAGCGTTCGCGAGGGCCGTCACCCGTGCGCCGAGGCGCTCGAAGACGTCGGGCGCGATCGCCGAGAAGGCGCCGTTCGCGCAGTCGACCGCGATCCTCAGGCCCCCGAGGTCGGAGCCGAAGTGCTCGACGATGTGCTCCACGTACCCCCCGACTGCGTCGTCAGCCTCCTCGACCGAGCCCTCGCCCGGCCCACGCGTGTCCATGAGCGCCTCGATCTCGAGCTCGTGGGCGTCCGAGAGCTTGTGGCCCTCGCGGTCGAAGACCTTGACGCCGTTGTACTCCGGCGGGTTGTGCGAGGCGGAAACGACGAGCCCGAGATCCTGTGAGAGCAGGGCAACCGCGGGCGTCGGCAGCACGCCCGCGAGGACGGCCGTGCCACCCGCCTCGACGATCCCGCGCGCCAGGGCGGCCTCGAGCGCAGGACCCGTGTCGCGGGTGTCGCGCCCGACGAGCACGCGGCTCCTGCGCCCGGCCCAGAGCGTCGCGGCGCGTCCGAGCCGCTCGACGAGGTCGTCCGTCACCATCTCGCCGACGACGCCCCGCACCCCGTCCGTGCCGAAGTAGCGGCGCACCACAGCCCGACCCTCGGCCACCACACCTCCCATGTCCGAATTCTGGTCCATGACGGCGAGCAGCGCGAGCCCTGCTCCCGGAGGAGCTCGACCGTAGACGGCTAGCGCTTGCTGAACTGCGGCGCCTTGCGCGCCTTGTGCAGGCCGGCCTTCTTGCGCTCGACCTGTCGTGCGTCACGGGTGAGGAACCCCTGCCGCTTGAGCGGCACGCGGAGCTCCGGGTCGGCCTCGACGAGCGCGCGCGCGATGCCGTGACGCACCGCACCTGCCTGACCGCTCACGCCGCCGCCGTGGACGCGCACGCGCAGGTCGTACCGGCCCTCGGCGTCTGCGATCTTGAGCGGCGAGAGCGCGAGCGTCCGATGCGTCGCGCGCGGGAAGTAGTCCTCGAGCGAGCGGCCGTTGATCCACGTGCCGCCGTCGCCGGGACGGAGGATGACGCGCGCGACCGAGGTCTTGCGCTTCCCGGTGCCGCGGTACGTCGCGAGCTCAGCCATGCGTGAGCTCCAGCACTCTCGGCTCCTGCGCCGCGTGCGGGTGCTCCGGCCCCGCGTAGACCTTGAGCTTGCGGAGCTGGGCGGCGGCGAGCTTGTTCTTGGGAAGCATGCCCTTCACGGCCTTGCGGATCACCTCGGTCGGTCGCCGGTCGAGCTGCTCGCGAAGCGTGCGCTCCTTGAGGCCGCCCGGGTACCCGGAGTGCCGGTAGACGATCTTCTCGTCGAGCTTCTTGCCCGTCACGTGGATCTTCTCCGCGTTGACGACGATGACGAAGTCGCCCGTGTCGACGTGCGGCGTGTACACCGGCTTCCCCTTGCCGCGGAGCGCGTCCGCGATCTGGGTCGCCAGACGACCGAGGGTCTTGCCCTCGGCGTCGACGAGGTACCACTCGCGCTGGATCTCGCCCGGCTTGGCGGTGTAGGTGGTCATCGCTCGGAAAGGCGACGGTCGGGTGACCGCCGGCGGCGGAGTGTAGCAGCGCGATCGAGGCGAAGGAGCGCCACGGGGCCCGTTACCCGCAGGATCCGGCCGTATGTGGGGGATCGCCCGCATACTCGGTCCGTGACGCTCGTTCGCCGTCGGCTCGTCGTACGCGGGCGCGTCCAGGGCGTGTGGTTTCGCGAGAGCGCACGGCGCCGCGCGGAGGAGCTCGGCGTCGCCGGCTGGGTGCGCAATCGGCCGGACGGCGGGGTCGAGGCGGAGCTCGAGGGCGAGCCTGAGGATGTCGAGCTGCTCACGGCCTGGTTCCGACACGGGCCGCCCGATGCGCTCGTCGAGGCGGTGGAGATCGACGAGCTGGCGTCGACCGGTGCGCGTGGGTTCGGCGTCCGGCGCTGAGCGCCTGGCTCAGGCGTCCGGGCGGCAGTCGCCCGGCGCCCCGCCGTCGCCGAGCCGCGACAGGAGGTCGCCGACCCGCTCTAGCTCCGTCTGGTCGAAGTGCTCGCCGAGGAGCTCCTCGATCTGCGCGACGTGGCTCGTGGAGGCAGCTCGCACCTTCGCCAGCCCTTCGTCGGTGAGGACCGCGTAGACCACGCGGCGGTCGGTGGCGCACGTGCCGCGGACCACGCATCCCGTCTTCTCGAGGCCGTCGAGCAGCCGGGTGATGCCCGACGCCGTGAGGAGCACTTCCTCCGCGAGATCGACGCGCCGGAGGCGCCGGTCCGGCGCCCGGGCAAGGCGCAGCAGGACCTCGTAGTCGCTGATCGTCAGCCCGTGATCCGCGAGCAGCTGGGCGCTCAGGCGGCGGGTTGCCGCGGCGTGCGCGCGGAGCAGAGCGGCAAACGCACGCACCGCATTCGATTGATCGGTCAATACTTGACTCATCAGCTATTTTCCTGTATGTTCATTGCGTCCTCAATGATAGCTACCGCAAGGAGATGAGGAAAGTGACAGCAGCAATCGTTGCAGACAGGCCGGCGACCGGCATCCCGGCGGGCGAGTGGGAGATCGATCCGGTGTGGTCGGCGCTCGAGTTCGAGGTCCGCAAGCTCGGTCTCGTCGCGATCAAGGGGCGGGTTCCCGGGTTCACGGGGCGTATCGTCGGCGGCACGCAGCCGACGATCTCCGGCACGGTCGACGCGACGAGCGTCACGACCTTCGACGAGACCCGCGACGGACACCTCCAGGCGCCCGACTTCTTCGACACGCAGCGCTACCCCGAGCTCCACTTCGAGTCGACCTCGGTGGAGAGCGACGGCGCGGGGCTCGTCGTACGAGGCGAGCTGACGATCAAGGGCGTGACGAGGCCGGTCGAGCTGCGCGGCTCGTACGCCGGCTCGGATCAGGATCCCTGGGGCAACGAGCGCATCGGGCTCGAGCTCGAAGGGACGATCGACCGCACCGAGTTCGGCCTCGACTGGAATGCACCGCTTCCGGGCGGCGGGTTCCTCCTGCCGAGCGAAGTCCTGCTCAAGGCGACCTTCGCGGCCATCAGGAAGAGCTGACCATGCGGATCCTCGCCCTCTCGGGCAGCCTGCGCGAGCAGTCGTTCAACTCGGCCGTGGCACGCGCCGCGGCCGAGCTCGCGCCGGCCGGAGTCGAGGTCGAGGTCTTCGACCGCCTCGACGAGGTCCCGCTCTACGACGCCGACCTGGACGTGGAGGACGAAGACGAGCCGCCCGCGGTCCGCCACCTCAGGGAGCGCATCGCGGCCGCAGACGCGCTCTTCGTCGTCACGCCGGAGTACAACGGGTCCTTGCCCGGCGTGCTGAAGAACGCGATCGACTGGGCCTCCCGTCCCCCGGGTGGCGGCGCGGTCCTCTGGGGCAAGACCGCCGCCGTCGCCGGCGCGACGACGGGCCAGTACGGCGCGATCTGGGCGCAGCAGGACCTGCGGCGGATCCTCGGAATCGCCGGCGCACGCGTCGTCGAAGGCGAGCTGCCGATCGCGCGCGCCCAGAACGTCGTCGACGAGGACGGCCGCCTCCGGGACCCGCTCGTCACCGAACGGCTGCGCAGGCACCTGGAGGCTCTCGTCCACGAGGCCGGCGTGCCGCTCGCTGCCTGACGACCTCGGCTCGCAGCGCGGGTTCGCGGCCCGGCGCTAGAATGGAGGCACGTAACCGGGGAGCTCGGGCATCCGGGCTGAGAGGGCGGCTAGCGCGCCGCCGACCCGCAGAACCTGATCTGGGTAATGCCAGCGGAGGAACGCGTGAACGAGTCGGACGTCGTCGTCGTCGCAGCCGGGCCCGGCCCGGCGGTCGCGGTCCCCGCGGCGGGTACCGTCATCGCCGCGGACGGCGGCGCCGATCGCGCGGCCGCGCTCGGTCTCCCGGTCCACGTCGTGATCGGTGATCTCGATTCCATCTCCCCCTCGACACTTGCGCGGTGCGCTGCGACCGGTGCACGGGTGATCCGCCATCCGGAGGCGAAGGACGCCACCGATCTCGAGCTCGCACTCGACGAGGCAGTGCGCCTCGGTTCCCAGCGTGCACTCGTGGTCGCCAGCGCCGAAGGGCGTCTCGACCATCTCCTGGCGTTGCTCCTCCTGCTCGGGGCCGACCGCTATGCGTCGCTCGAGCTCGACGCGATCGTGGGCAGCTCCTCGGTTCACGTCGTCCGTTCTCGACGGGCCCTCACGGGCACTCCGGGGGACGTGGTGAGCCTCCTCGCGCTCGGCGGTCCCGCCAGCGGGGTTCGCACGGAAGGCCTCGCCTACCCGCTCTCGGACGAGAGACTCGAGGCGGGCTCCAGCCGCGGCGTCTCCAACGTCTTCGCCGCCGAGCGAGCCGAGATCACCGTCGACCACGGCGTGCTGCTCGCCGTCCGCCCCGCGGGAGCGGCGGCGTGACGACGCTTGCAACAGTCTGTTGCAAGCGTTGGCTGGCGTTCGCAGTCGTGCTGGCGGCGATGCTCGCGGCCGGGTGCGGCGGTGGCGAGGACGAGGCGGCGCCGACCGACGTCGTGCTCCTGACTCACGACTCGTTCGCAATCTCGAAGGACGTGCGGAGCGCGTTCGAGCGCGAGAGCGGCCTGCGGCTCCGCATCCTCCAGGCGGGCGATGCCAACGAGACGCTGAACCGCGCGCTGCTCACCGCCGGCGACCCGCAGGGCGACGTCATCTTCGGCCTCGACGACAGCGTGCTCTCGCGAGCGATCGACGGCGACCTCCTCGAGGAGTATCGGCCCGACGCGCTGGCGTCGGTCGCCGGCACGTACGTGGCGCCGTACGACCAGGTGACGCCGATCGACCACGGCGAGGTGTGCCTCAACGTCGATCGAGCTTGGTTCGCCGAGCGCGGGCTCGCCCCCCCGAGCCGGCTCGAGGAGCTCACCGAGCCGCGCTATCGCAACCTGCTCGTCGTCGAGAACCCCGCGACCTCCTCGCCCGGGCTCGCGTTCCTGCTCGCCACCGTCGCCCGCTTCGGCGAGGACGGCTGGTCGTCCTACTGGCGCGGGCTTCGGGCGAACGGCGTGCTCGCGGTCGACGGCTGGGAGGAGGCGTACACGCAGCAGTTCTCGGGCGCGGCGGGAAGCCCTGGCAAGCGCCCGATCGTCGTCTCGTACGCGACGAGCCCGGCCGCGGAGGTCATCTTCGCCACGAAGCCGCCGGAGGTCGCTCCGACGGCGGCCGTCGAGGACGGCTGCTACCGACAGGTCGAGTACGCAGGGATCCTGCGCGGTGCCCGCAACGAAGACGGGCGCCCGAGCCCTGATCGACTTCATGCTCTCGGAGAGCTTCCAGGCCGACGTACCCGGCTCGATGTTCGTCTATCCGGTGCGCGAGGGCGTCGAGCTGCCGGCGGCCTTCGTCGAGCACGCGCTCGTCCCGGAGGATCCCGTCTCGCTGCCGCCGGACGAGATCGACGCGAACCGCGACCGCTGGGTCGACGAGTGGACCGAGATCGTCGTGCGCTGAGGGGGATGGCGGTGGCGGCCGTCCCGGTCGCGTTCCTCGCCGTCTTCTTCGCCTGGCCGCTCCTCGCGATCCTGGAGCGAAGCCTCGCCTCCGGGGGTGGGCTCGACGTCCCGCTCGACGTCCTCACACGGGACTCGACGGTCGAGATCGCGTGGTTCACCGTCTGGCAGGCGACGGTCTCGACCGTCCTCACGCTGCTCGCCGGCCTGCCACTCGCCTGGGCCCTCGCCCGGTTCCGCTTCCGGGGGCGCTCACTCGTCGAGGCGCTCGTGCTCGTTCCCTTCGTGCTCCCGACGGTGGTCGTCGCGACCGCGTTCGTGGCGCTCCTGCCGGACGGCGTGGAGCAGACGGTCTGGGCGATCCTGCTCGCCCACGTCTTCTTCAACGTCGCGGTCGTCGTGCGGGTCGTAGGCGCCTTCTGGGCGGGGCTGGATCCGCGGCTCGGTGATGCCGCCGCGACGCTGGGGGCAAGCCCCGTGCAGCGTCACCTGAAGGTGACGCTCCCGCTCCTCGGCCCCGCGCTCGCGAGTGCCGCGTCGATCGTCTTCCTCTTCTGCTTCACGTCCTTCGGCGTGATCGTCGTGCTCGGCGGGCTCCGCTTCGCGACCCTCGAGTCCGAGATCTACAACCAGGCGGCACGCCTCTTCGACCTGCGGACCGCGGCCGCGCTGGCACTCCTCCAGCTCGGTGCGGTGGCGCTCACCGTGCTCGTCTCGGGGGCGCTCGAGCGGCGGCTCGGCGTGCGCCTCGGGCATCGCCGCCCGGCGAGGTCCCCGATCGGCCACGAGCGCATCCTGGTGGCGGCCGTCGTCGGGGTCTCGACCGTCCTGCTCGCGCTGCCGCCGCTCGCGCTCGTCGTCCGGTCGCTCCGCGTCGGCGACGGCCACGGCCTCGCGCACTTCCGCTCGCTCGCCGCCGAGACGCCTGCGCTACTCGTCGCCCCGTGGCACGCGATCCTCAACTCGCTTGTCTTCGCGTCGGCCGCGACGGCGATCGCGCTCGCGGTCGGGATCCCCGCAGCGGTCGTCGTCGCGCGTGGACGACGCGGGGTGGACGCGCTCGTGATGCTGCCGCTCGGGGCCTCGGCGGCGATGCTCGGCTTCGGGTTCCTCCTTGCCTTCGACGAGCCACTCGACCTCCGCTCGTCTCCCGCGATCGTGCCCATCGCCCAGGCGCTCGTCGCGATCCCGTTCGTCGTGCGCGCGCTCGTCCCGGCACTGCGCGCCGCCGACGTCCGCCTGCGCGAGGCCGCCGCCGTGCTCGGCGCCTCGCCGGGCCGCATCCGCCGCGAGATCGAGCTACCGCTCCTCGCGCGACCACTCGCCGTCGCCGCCGGGCTCGCGTTCGCGGTCGCCCTCGGCGAGTTCGGCGCGACGATCTTCGTCGCCCGAGCGGACTGGCCGACGGTGCCCGTCGCCATCTTCCGCTTCCTCGGCCGCCCGGGCGAGGACAACGTCGGCACGGCGATGGCGCTCTGCGTCGTGTTGATGGCCATCGTGGCGGCGGTGGCGCTGGTCTCGGAGCGCTCGCTCGCCAGGCGCGTGACTCGATGAACCTCGCACTCCGCGACATCGACGTGGCGCTCGACGGCCGACCGATCGTGACCGGGGTCTCGCTCGAGGTCGCAGCCGGCGAGCGGCTCGCGCTCCTCGGGCCGAGTGGCTCCGGCAAGTCGACGATCCTGCGCGTCGTCGCCGGCCTCCTGAGGCCGACCAGTGGACGCGTGCTCCTCGACGGCCGCGACGTGACCGACGTCCCTCCGCACCGGCGCGAGATCGGCCTCGTCTTTCAGGACGCCGCGCTCTTCCCGCACCGCGACGTCGCCGGGAACGTCGGCTTCGGCCCGCGTGTGACCGGGGTCGGGGACGAGGAGCGCCAGGCCCGCGTCGACGAGGCGCTCTCGCTCGTAGGGCTCTCGGGGTCGGAGCGACGCGACGTGACGACCCTCTCGGGCGGCGAGGCGCAACGCGTCGCGCTCGCTCGGGCTCTGGCGCCGAGGCCACGGGTGCTCCTCCTCGACGAGCCGCTCGGCGCACTCGACGGGCCTCTGCGACTCCGGCTGCAGTCGGACCTCCGGTCGCTGTTCGAGAAGCTTGCGCTCACCGTCGTGCACGTCACGCACGACGTCGGCGAGGCGTTCGCGCTGGGCGATCGCGTGGCCGTCCTCCGAGCGGGCCGCCTGGCGCAGGTCGCACCACCCCACGAGCTCTGGGCTCGCCCGGCAGACGACTGGGTCGCCCGGTTCCTCGGGCTTGCGGAACGTCGAGGTCGACGGCGAGCGGGCGACCGTGACGCGGCCGGAGGCGGTTCGCGTGCGGCCGGGTGACGGTGCGGTGATCCTCTCGGCCGAACGGGACGGCTCGGTCGTCCGGCTCCTCGTGCGGCGAGACGACGGGCGCGAGCTCGAGGCGGTCGTCGCCGCGATCGAGCAGCCGAGGGTCGGCGACCGTGTCTCCGTCGAGGTCGACCCGGCGGGGGTCGTCGAGGTGCCGGTCTGGGAAGAGCGGGTGTCTGACTGAAGTCAGACACCGGAGGCCTCACTCCCATTCAATGGTGGCGGGCGGCTTCGAGGTGAGGTCGAGGGCGACGCGGTTCACGCCCGGAACCTCGTTGACGATCCGGCTCGCGATCGCATCGAGCAGCTCGTACGGGAGCCGCGCCCAGTCGGCGGTCATCGCGTCCTCCGACGTCACCGCCCGGATCACGATCGGGTAGGCATAGGTGCGCTCGTCGCCCTGGACGCCGACCGAGCGGATCGCCGGCAGCACGGCGAAGCACTGCCACAGCTCTCCGTAGAGACCGGCGCGGCGCACCTCCTCGAGGAGCACCGAGTCCGCGGCACGGAGGATCTCGAGGCGCTCCTCGGTCACCTCGCCGATGATCCTGATCGCAAGGCCGGGGCCGGGGAAGGGGTGGCGCCAGACCATCCGCTCCGGAAGCCCGAGCTGCTCCCCTACGCGCCTCACCTCGTCCTTGAAGAGCGCGCGGAGGGGCTCGACGAGCTCCATGCGCATGTCGGCGGGCAGACCACCGACATTGTGATGCGACTTGATCTTCGCCGCGACGCCGTCCTCGCCGCCGGACTCGATCACGTCGGAATAGAGCGTCCCCTGCACGAGGAACCGCACGTCCCCGAGCTTTCCCGCCTCGTCCTCGAAGACGCGGATGAACTCCTCGCCGACGAGCTTGCGCTTCTCCTCCGGCTCGGCCACGCCCGCGAGGCGCGTGAGGAAGCGCTCACGTGCGTCGACGTGGACGAGCGGTACGTGAAAGTGGCCACCGAAGGTCTCGACCACCTGCGCGGCCTCGTTCTCGCGCAAGAGTCCGTGGTCGACGAAGACGCACGTCAGCTGGTCGCCCACGGCCTTGTGGACGAGCAGCGCGGCGACGGCAGAGTCGACACCGCCGGAGAGGCCGCAGATGACCTGCTCCGACCCGACCTGCGCACGGATCCGCTCCACCTGCTCCTCGATCACGGCGGCCGGCGTCCACGCGGGCGGCGCGCCCGCGACGTCGTAGAGGAAGGACTCGAGCATCCGCTGGCCCTGCGGGGTGTGCACGACTTCCGGGTGGAACTGGACGGCGTAGAGGCCGCGCTCGGGATCCTCGAAGCCGGCGATGGGCGTGGTCGGCGACGAGGCCGTGACACGGGCACCCGGCGGCGCCGCGACGACCGAGTCGCGGTGGCTCATCCAGACGACCTGCTCGGAGGCCATGTCGCCGAAGAGCGCGCCGTCGCTTGAGAGCTCCACGTCGGCCTTCCCGTACTCGGAGACGTCGTTCGACTCGACCGCGCCGCCGAGCTCCCGCGCCAGCAGTTGCATGCCGTAGCAGATCCCGAGGGTCGGGATGCCGAGCTCGAAGATGGCAGGATCGGCGAGCGGCGCGCCCTCGGCGTAGACGGACGCCGGCCCGCCCGAGAGGACGAGCGCCGCGGGGTTCCGAGCGCGGATCTCGTCGGGGCCGAGCCGGTGCGAGACGAGCTCGGAGTAGACGCGCGCCTCGCGCACGCGGCGGGCAATCAGCTGGCTGTACTGCCCGCCGAAGTCGAGCACGAGCACGGGGCGCTCCTCCGGCCCGGGCTCGGGCACCGATGAAACTGTGGGGGTCAGACTTAAGTCTGACACCCACGCAACTTCTTCCTCAGCCTCGGCGGTAATTGGGCGCTTCCTTCGTGATCGTCACGTCGTGCGGGTGGCTCTCGCGCAGCCCTGCGCCCGTGATGCGGACGAATCGCGCCTCCTGGAGCGCGTCGATCGTCGCGGCGCCGCAGTAGCCCATCGCCTGCCGGAGGCCGCCGACGAGCTGGTGGACGATCGGGCCGAGCGGCCCCTTGAACGGGACGCGGCCCTCGATCCCCTCGGGGATCAGCTCGGCGACGTCCTCGACGTCGCCCTGGAAGTAGCGGTCCTTCGAGAACGACCGGGCCTTCATCGCTCCGAGCGAGCCCATCCCGCGGTACTCCTTGAAACGCTCCCCCTGGACGACGATCACGGCGCCGGGTGCCTCGTCGGTACCGGCGAGCATCGAGCCGAGCATCACGGTGTCGGCGCCCGCGCCGATCGCCTTGGCGACGTCGCCGGACGACGTGATCCCGCCGTCGGCGATCACCGGGACGCCGTGCTCGACCGCGACGGAGGCGATGTCCCAGACCGCCGTCACCTGCGGGACGCCCACGCCGGCGACGACGCGCGTCGTGCAGATCGAGCCCGGCCCCTGCCCCACCTTGAGACCGTCCGCGCCGGCGTCGACGAGCGCCTCGGCGGCCTCCGCGGTCGAGATGTTGCCGGCGATCACCTGCACGTCGTGGGCGTCCTTCACGCGCCGGACGACGTCGAGCACGCCGAGCGAGTGACCATGTGCGGTGTCGACGACGAGCGCGTCGACCTCGGCCTCGACGAGCGCGGCGGCGCGCTCCAGCGCGTCGGTGCCCACGCCGACGGCCGCCGCAACCCGCAGCCGGCCTCGCTCGTCCTTCGTCGCCAGCGGATACGCCTCGCGCTTCGAGATGTCCTTGACCGTGATGAGCCCCTTCAGCCGCCCCTCGAGGTCGACGATCGGGAGCTTCTCGATCCGGTGCCGGCCGAGGATCGCCTGCGCCTCCTCGAGCGTCGTCCCGACCGGTGCGGTGACGAGTCCGTCGCGCGTCATAGCGTCTTCGACGCGCATCGTCGACGCGACGCCGAAGCGCAGGTCGCGGTTGGTGAGGATGCCGACGAGCCGTTCCTCTTCGTCGACGATCGGGATCCCCGAGACGCGGTAGCGGGCCATCAGGTCGAGCGCGTCCCCGACGAGCGCGTCGGGGGAGAGGGTGACGGGCTCGACGATCATCCCGGCTTCGGAGCGCTTCACCTTGTCGACCTCCGTCACCTGGTCGGCGATCGAGAGGTTGCGGTGCAGGACGCCGATCCCGCCGAGCCGTGCGAGGGCGATGCCCATGCGCGCCTCGGTGACGGTGTCCATCGCCGCCGAGACGAGCGGAATCTCGAGCGCGATCGTGCGCGTCAGGCGACTGGCCGTTGCGACGTCGTTCGGCAGGACTGCGGACTCGGCCGGCACGAGCAGGACGTCGTCGAAGGTGAGCCCCTCCTTCGCGAACTTGTCCTCGCGGTCAGCCAAGTGCGGCGATCGTAACCGATCGCTCGGTCAACCCAAGGATCGGACGATGGCACAGAGTCACTCGCGACGGCGAAGCCGACGCCTTCAGGGATTTGCCCCGCCGAGCGTCCGCGCGAATCCGCTCGGCCGCTCGCGCTAGGAAACCGGTTCCAGCTGGTGCACCTCGACCGCGGCTGCGAGCCGGCGGGCCTCGGCCGGGATCGAAGCGACCCGCACCGACCTCGAGCACCGACGCCGCACCCGCCGCTGCCGCGAGCTTCAGGGCTTCGTCGGCCGCGACGCCGTCGATGGTGGAGGTGATCCACTGCGCGAGCAGGGCGTCACCCGCCCCGACCACGGAGACGGACTCGAGCCGCGGCACGACAGCGCGGTAGCGCCTGACCTGTCGTTCCTCGCGCACGAGCGCAAAGCACCCGTCCTCGAGGGTGATGTGGACATTGCGCGCGCCGAGCTCGGCGATCGCGTCGAGCGCCATGAGGAAGTCCTCGTCGTCGAAGAGCTCCTGGCCGACGAGCTGCTCGGCCTCGTGCTGGTTGGGCGAGACGAGCCACGGATCGGCCTCGAGACCCAGCCGCATCGGCTCGCCCTCGGTGTCGAGTGCGACCCGGATCCCGCGCCTGCCGAGCTCGCGGGCAGCCTCGGCATAGAACCCCTCGCTCACGCCGCGCGGCAGCGAGCCCGCGAAGACGACGGCCTCGGCCCCGCGGGCGAGGTACCGCAGCTTGTCCATCAGCACGCCGAGCTCCGTCTCGGTCACCTTCGGCCCCCACTCGTTGATCTCCGTCTGCTGCCCGGACGTGGGGTCGACGACGAGCGTCGAGGTGCGCGATTCGTCGCGGATGCGCACGAAGTCGTTGAGGATCGCCTCGCTCGTGAGCTCCTCGACGATGCGCGTTCCCGTGCGCCCGCCCGCAAGGCCCGTCGCGACGACGGGGACGTCGAGCCGCTTCAGCGCGCGGGCGACGTTGATCCCCTTGCCACCAGCGAGCGTCAGCACCTCGCTCGCGCGATGCCGCTTGCCGAGCAGGAGCGTCGGGACGGTGAGCGAGCGATCGAGTGCGGCGTTGAGGGTGACGGTGACGATCACGGCGTCACGAGCCCTGCCAGATGACTGCCCGTCCGACGGACGAGCCACGTCGCCTTGTCGACGCGGGTTGGCTCACTCTCCCGCGCGGCGGCCACGAGCGGCGAGCGGGCGACGACGCGGCCGCCGTCGCGGACGACGAGCGTCCCCAGGCGCTGCCCCGCGACGACGGGGAGCTGCACCACGCCGGGGGCGACGATCGTCTCTGTGAGCGGCCGGCCGACGGCCGTCGGCCGCACGATCGCGCGTGGCGCCACGAGTCGAAGCGGCGGTCGGCCCCAGCCGACCTCGACGCTGGCGTACGTGCGGGAGGGATCCACCACCCGCGATGCCCGGTAGCTCCCTAGCCCGAACCGGAGCAGCGCTTCGAGATCGAGGTCGCGCTGCGCCTCGGTCGGCGAGCCGAGGACCGTGACGGTGACACCCACCCCGCCGAGCTTCGCGAAGCCGACCTGTGACCAGCCGGCGAGCGACGTGTGCCCGGTCTTCCCGGCGACGAAGCCGCGGAACCTGCCGACGAGGTTGTCGGTCGAGCGCACCCAGCGGCCGCTCGAGAGCTGGGCCGCCGCTGCGCCCGCGTAGCGACGCAGCGGCGCCACGCGGAGCGCATGGCGGAGTAGTACCGCGCTGTCGCGCGCGGTCGAGACGTGGCCCGCCTGGTCGAGCCCGTGCGGGTTTTGATAGCGGGTGCCGGTGAGGCCAAGCCTGTGCGCCTGCGTGTTCATCGCCGCGACGAAGGCGGGGACGCTCCCTCCGGCTGCGATCGCGAGCGCCGTGGCGGCGTCGTTCGCGCTCGGCACGAGCGTGCCGATCACGAGGTCTCGCACGGTCATGCGCTGACCCGGCCGCAGGGAGAGCGACGACTCGCCGATGCGCGTCGCCGCCGCTGGCACGGTCACGGTCTCGTCCAGCCCGAGCCGCTGGACCGCCACGAGCGCCGTCATGAGCTTGGTGATCGACGCCATCGCCCGCGGCGTGTCCGCGTCGCGCGCAGCGAGCGTGTGGCCGTCGACCGAGCTCTGCACGACGTACGCGCGGGCCTGAACCGGAGGGGCAGCGGCCTCGGCGGGGCTCGAGACGACGACCGCGACGAGCGCTGCCGCCGCAAGGATCGAGCGGATCACGGCGCCCCAGGGTAGACGACGGAGGAGATGTTCATCCCGGCCGGACGCGCAGGCGCTGGCCGACGCGCAGGAGCTCGGGGTCGAGCCCTGGATTCAGGCGTGCGAGCGTCTCGACCGTCGTCCCGGTGCGCTCCGCGATCGCCTCGAGCGTGTCGCCGGTGCGCACGACGACGGTACGTGGCCCACCCGGCTGCACCGAGCCCGGCGGGCTCGCCGCCGGGGGGTCGTTCTCCCGCAGCCCCGAGCGGACGAGCAGGACCGCGACCGTGATCGCGAGCAGGAACAGGACCGGGGCCGCCACGCGGGCGATCTGGGCGCGATCGAGCGTCACCAGCCGGCCGCAGACCACACCGCAGCGGAGAGCCTCGCCGCCTCGGCACCCGCGGCCGCCCGCCAGTCGTCGGTCGGCGAGTCGCGATAGGCGTAGATGACCGACCGCGACGCGTTGACGAGCGCGCTCGACGGCCCGCTCGTGAACGCTCGCGCGACGTCCCCCGGGCTCGCGCCCTGGGCTCCGACGCCGGGCAGCAGGATGATCGCCCGGGGCATCTCCCGCCGCGCCTCGCCGACGATGCGCGCGGCCGTGGCGCCGACGACGGCACCGACGCTCGAGAGCCCGCGGGCGCCCACGAGCTCCTCGCCCCAGGTGTCGACGAGCTCCGCGACGTGCCGCCAGAGGGGCCGTCCGTCGCTCAAGACCGCGTCCTGCAGCTCGGCGGCGCCCGCGTTCGAGGTGCGGACGAGGAGGAAGAGGCCCGCGCCCTCGCGACGGCAGGCGGCAAAGAACGGATCGAGCGAATCCCGACCGAGGTACGGGCTCACCGTGAGCGCGTCTGCGAGCGGCGGGCTGCCGTCCGAGGGCTCGAGGAAGGCCGTGGCGTACGCGCGGGCGGTCGAGCCGATGTCGCCCCGCTTCGCGTCGGCGATCACGAGCAGCCCGGCCTCGCGCGCGTAGCGCGCGGTCGACTCCAGCGCACGCCAGCCGTCGCTCCCGAGCGCCTCGAAGAACGCCACCTGGGGCTTGACCGCGACGACATACGGGGCGACGGCGTCGACGAGGCCCTTGCAGAACCGCTCGACCGCGCCGGCCGCCGCGGCACGGCTCGCCGCGGCCTCGCCGCGGAGCTCGACCGGCAGCAGGTCGACGACGGGGTCGAGCCCGACGACGAGCTGCGATCGCTTCCGCTCGACCGCGTCGGCGAGACGGTCGGCGAAGGGAGCCGTCGATAAAGCGGCGGCTGCGGCGGTCACGAGCCGGCTCGCCGGCTCGTGACCCGGGGAGGGGGCGTGGGGGAACCGGGCGGTTCCCCCACAAGAGGAAAAAAGAAGGGGGCCCGTGGGGGAAACATGGTTTCCCCCGCGGGAGCGAGCCGCAGGCGAGCGACGGTCACGCAGCCAAGGGTATCCCGTCCACCAGAGCGCAGATTGCGTCGCGCTCGAGGGCCGTCACGCGCAGCTCGGGCGGCGGCCTGCGAAGGAACGAGGCGACGAGCCTGAGCTCGTCGACGTCCTCCGGTCCGGATGAGCGCGACTCCTGCTCGGCGGCCGAGAGCAGCGCGGCGGTCTCCGGCACGACGCCCGGCCCGCGCGGGAGCAGGCGGATCGCGGCGATCCTCCCGTTCCCGAGCGCGTGCGCCCGGACGAAGCCCGGCCTCCTCGCGGGCACGACGACACACACGCGGAGCGTGCGCAGCCGCTCGAGCTCCTGCAGGCCGACGACCGCCTGCTCGAGCGCCGCGAGCCGGTCGCGGAGGCGCGCGGCGTCCTCGAAGCGCTGGTCACGTCCGAGCCGCCGCACGCGCGCACGCAACGGCTCGAGCGCCGCGGCGGGCTCGCCGCTGTGGCCGGCGAGCGCCTGTGCGGCCCGGCGCGTGAGGCTTCGGCTCGCGAGCGGGCCGAACGGCGTCGGCTCCTCGGTCACCGTCCACCGCTCGCCGCGCAGCCGGAGGTAGACGTGACGGTCGGGACGCGTCCCCCGCGCGTTCGCAGGCGGACGCAGCTCGCGCAGCAGGCGGAGCTCGTCGAGCGCGGCCTCGAGCTCCGAGCCGGTCTCCGACCACTCGACGCGCTCGAGCGCGCCGAGCGCCGCCTCGACGGCCGGTCGTTGCCGGCCCCCGGCGAAGTAGGAGCGCAGGCGCGCACGGAGGTCGCGAGCGCGGCCGACGTAGAGCGGCAGCTCGTCGCGGCCGCGAAAGACGTAGACGCCCGGCCTCGAGGGTGCGCCCGCGACGAGCGAGCGCTTGGCGTGGAGCCGGCGGGCGCGGGGCGCGGCGAGCTCGACGAGGTCGGCGAGCGTCCGGGCGCCTCGCTCCTGCGCGAGCCCGAGCAGGCGGACGAGGATCTCGGCCGTCGCCTGCGCGTCCGGCAGCGCCCGGTGGCACGGCGCGGTCGAGACGCCGAAGAAGTGCGCCAGCGCCGCAAGGCCGAAGCGGCCGGGTACGGTCGCCGAGGAGCCGTTTCGCCAGCCAGACGGTGTCGACGACGGGCGCGGCGATGCGACGCCCGGTGAGGAGCTCGACCTCGCGGTCGAGGAAGGCGAGGTCGAAGCGCGCGTTGTGAGCCACCAGCGCCGCGTCGCCGGCGAACTCGAGG
This sequence comes from uncultured Actinomycetes bacterium, assembly GCA_963791895.1. GTDB lineage: Bacteria > Actinomycetota > Thermoleophilia > Gaiellales > Gaiellaceae > Gaiella. Next base: position 96,445 of record CAWBTY010000013.1, on the reverse strand, counting down.
AAGCGCCGCATCGCGAGCTCCACCCGCGGCGCTCCGCGGAGCGCGGACTGGCGGATCCCGGTGAGCGCCGTGACCGCAGCCGGGAGCGGCACGCGCGGGTCGACGAGCGTCTCGAAGGCGTCCTCGAGCTCGAGCGCGCGGATCCGCTGCGCGCCGATCTCGCAGATCCTCGCGCTCCGGGGCGTGAGGCCCGTGGTCTCGAGGTCGACGACGACGAAATGCGCGTGCTCGAGCTGCACGTCCTCGCCAGGTGGGGCGGCGAGGCCGACCGAGGCGCCCCGCCAGGCGAGGCGCGCGTCGCCCGCGACGACGTCGTCGAGGAGCGAGCGGGCGAGTGCCGTCGGCGCGCTCGCGAGCGCGAAGAGGCTCCGCGCCGCCTCCGTCGCGTCGACCGGCCCACGCCGCGCCTCGACGAGCTCCACGAGCCGGTCGGCGGCGTCGAACGAGAGTTGCACATAGCGAAGCGTAATCGAACGTGTGTTCGTGTTGCAAGCGCGCGGGCGAAGAGCAGGTGTCTGGCTGAAGCCAGACACCGGGAAGCGAGGGACGCGACGACGAGCGAGGTGTCCGACTTGAAGTCGGACACCGGGCCACGACTGCGGCGAACGACGCTCAGGCTTGCGGCCGCGACAGCGGGACGCCTTCAGGGATCTGCTCCCGCCGAAGCCGCGGGATCAAGCGGCGGGAGCCCGCTCCTGCGGGCTCCCGCTCGCGAGCTAGCTGTTCACGGCCTTCTTGAGCTGCGAGCCGGCCGAGAACTTCGGCACGTTGGCCGCAGAGATCTGCACAGGCTCGCCGGTGCGGGGATTCACGCCCTGGCGGGCGGCGCGCCGGGTGACGTGGAACTTGCCGAAACCGGTGAACGTGATGGAGTCACCGGTCACGAGAGTGCGCTCGATCACGTCGAGTGCCGCGTCGACCGCCGTGCCGGCGTCGCGCTTCGTTATGCCCGCCTTGTCGGCGACGGCATCCACGAACTCTTGCTTGGTCACGTTCGATCCTCCCTGGTCGATTTCCTCGATGACATCGCCGCCGAGCCTATAGGCGCGGCGGATTCGGCTCAACGATGCGGCTTCACATGCTCGTCCCGCGTTGCCAGCAGGTCGCCCGCACGGTAGAGCGCGGTGAGGCGCACCCCGAGCCGGGCGAGCGCGTCCGCGCCGCCCTCCTCCCGGTCGACGACACACACCGCGTGCCGGACGACGAGCCCGGCTGCGCGAACGGCCTCCACTGTCTCGCCGAGAGCGCCACCGGAGGTGACGATGTCCTCGACGAGACACACGAGCTCGCCGGGCGCGAACGCCCCCTCGAGCTGGTTCCCCGTGCCGTATCCCTTGGCTTCATCGCGCACGATGATGAAGGGGCGCCCGGACGCCATGGCAGCCGAAGCGGCCAGGGCGACGGCTCCGACGACCGGGCAGGCGAGCCTCGCCGCCTCCGGCTCGACGTCCGCGACGAGACCCGTGAGGCGCTCACCGAGCTCTCTCAGGATCCCGGGGTCGGTCTCGAACCGGTACTTGTCGAGGTACCAGCGCGACCGCTTGCCCGAGCGGAGCGTGAAGTCCCCCTCGAGCAGCGCGGCGTCGAGCAGCCGGAGGCCGAGGTCGTCGACCTTCGTCATCGGAGCACGTCCGTGGCGAGCGCGAGGAGCCGCTCCCGCTCCGGCGTGCCGTCGCGGAGCTCGAGCTCGGAGCCGTCCTCCCACGCGACGACGACACGAGTGTCGTCACCGCGCCGGCGACGAAGGACGAGCCAGAGAGCGATCGCTGCACCGAGGAGGACGAGCTTCACGCCGTCGCCTCGCGCCGCCGGCGAAGGGCGGTCCTGAGGTCGAACGCGACGAGGCCGGCGGTCGGCTCGGCGACGGTCGTCGCGACGATCGACCGCTCGCCGTCGCTGACGACCACGAGGGAGCCGCGGGCGAGGTCGACGTGCACCCGCTCGACCGCGGGGGCGCCGGGACGGATCGTCGCGGCGGCCGTGAGCAGGCCCGCGCCCGCGCGCGCCAAGTCCCGCGCCCGGTCGTCGCTCGCGGTGCGGGAGGCCTCGACGGCTCCGTCAGCGGAGACGACGACGGCCTCGACGACCTGCGTCGAGAGCTCCAGGAGCTCCGAGAGAGCGGCGGAGGCGTCCATGCCGGCGCTCGACTCTAGTCAAACTGCGCGTCGAGGCATGCGCGCCATCCGAGAGACATTCGCACGGTTCTTCAACGAGCGGGGCACGCACCTCGCGGCGATGGTCGCCTACTTCGCGCTCATGTCATTCGTGCCGCTCGTCTTCCTCGCCCTCTCGATCCTCGGCTTCCTCGACCAGGCCGACTCGTCGAGCGCGCTCGTCGAGTACCTCGAGGACATCTTCCCGGAGCAGTCGGTGGAGTCGATCGTGGACGTCGTCGAAGCAGTCCAGCGCAACGCCGCGACCCTCTCGGCGGTCGGCGCGGCAGCCCTCCTCTGGAGCTCGCTCTCGCTCTTCTCCGCGCTCGAGTCGGCGTTCAACATCATGTACGGCCGGCCGAACCGGCCGTTCCTGCGCGGGAAGGCGCTGGCGACGATCTACATGACGAGCGCGCTCGTCGTCCTCTTCACCGGCCTCGCGATCGGGACCTTCGGCTACGACCTCCTCCGCCGGTATGCGACGGACGTCGTCTCGAACAGCCTGGTGGCGTTCGTCCTGACGCTGCTCGTCTCGGGCGCCGCGCTCTTCGTCTTCCTCGTCTCCGCCTACCACCGGCTGCCGAACGCGCGTCTCTCCTGGCGGGAGGTGCTCCCGGGCGCGCTCCTCGTGTCGGTCTCGATGGCGATCACGATCCAGCTCCTCCCGCTCTTCCTCTTCCTCACCTCGGAGCTCGTGGCCCTGCAGGCGCTCGGGACGACCTTCCTGCTGCTCGTCTCGCTCTACGTGATGGCGATCATGATCGTCTTCGGCGCGACGCTGAACTACGTGCTCGCCTACGGCGTCACGGGCCGCACGGTGGTCGCCAAGCACCCGGAGACCGCGGCGGCCTGAGGGTCAGAGCATGCGTGCGAGCGCCGCGGCGGCACGCGCCCGGTGCGAGTGAGCGTTCTTCCAGTCGTCGCCGAGCTCCGCGACGGTCCGGCTCTCGCCCGCGGGCACGAACAGCGGGTCGTAGCCGAACCCGCCCGTGCCACGCGGCTCGTGCGCGACGACACCCGCGAGCTCGCCCTCTGCGACGAGCTCGCTCCCGTCCGCGCCGAGGGCGACGATCACGCACCGGTAGCGGCAGCTCCGGTCGGCATGGCCCCGAAGCTCGTCGAGCAGCCTGCCGAGGGGATCGGCGTCCCAGCGCGCCGAGTGGATTCCGGGCCTGCCGTCCAGCGCAGCGACCTCGATCCCCGAGTCCTCGCCGACGGCCCAGGCGTCGGGGGGCGCGTGGAGCCGACCCCATCGCGCCTTCAGGCGGGCGTTCGCCTCGTACGTCTCGCCGTCCTCGGCCGGAGCGTCGTCACGCCCGAGCAGCTCGAGGACGTGCTCGGGCAACGCCCGCCGGAGCTCCTCGAGCTTGTGCTGGTTGCCGGAGGCGAGGACGAGCCGCGCGGCCGCTGTCACAGGAGCGACGGCGCCTCGCACGCGCCGCGCTGGGCGTTTCCGAGCTCCTCGATGCCGCCGGCCGCGAGGTCGAGCAGCCGGTCGAGCACCTCGCGCGAGAACGGCTCCTTCTCGGCCGTCGCCTGCACCTCGACGAGCCGCCCGTCGGCTGCCATCACGACGTTCATGTCCGTCTCCGCCGACGAGTCCTCGACGTAGTCGAGGTCGAGCACGGGCTCGCCCTTCACGACGCCTACCGAGACGGCGGCCACCGCTGAGGGCAGCGCCTTCGTGAGCCCGAAGCGGTCGAGCGCCCGGTACGCGGCGACGTAGGCGCCGGTGATCGCGGCGCAACGCGTGCCGCCGTCGGCCTGGAGCACGTCGCAGTCGAGCCAGAGCGTCCGCTCCCCGAGCGCCTTGAAGTCGCACACGCTGCGGAGCGCCCTCCCGATCAGCCGCTGGATCTCGATCGTCCGGCCGTCGGGGCGGCCGCGCGAGGCGGCCCGCTGCGTCCGCTCGCCGGTCGAGGCGGGGAGCAGCGAGTACTCCGCCGTCATCCAGCCACGGCCCTTGCCGCGCAGCCAGCGCGGGATCTCCTCCTCCACCGTCGCCGTGCAGAGGACGACCGTGCGTCCCTGCGCGTAGAGGACCGAGCCGTGCGGCTGCTCCAGGAAGTCGGGCTGGAGGTCGAGCTCGCGGAGCTCGTCGGGCCGGCGGCCGTCGTGACGGGTGACCGTCGTCATGTAGGGGCGAGATATATCTCGCCCTCGGCTGCCGTGCGCCGTCAGGCGGCCGCGGGCGCCGCGGCGGCGAGCGTCACGTGCTCGACACGGCCGATCGGGAGCTGAAGGAACCGCTTGCCCATCTCGGCGAAGGCGGCCGGGTCGCCGGTCGTGAGGAAGCGGTAGGAGCCCTCGCGCTCCTCCCCGTTCTCGATCCCCTTCCGCGCGAGCGTCTCCGCAACCTCCCGCGCCGTCTCCTCGGCCGAGAAGACGAGGGTCACGCCGCGCCCGAAGACCCGCTGGAAGATCGGCCGCAGGATCGGGTAGTGCGTGCAGCCGAGGATCACGGTGTCGACGTCGGCCTCCCGTAGCGGCGCTGCGACCTCGCGGACCGCCTCGGTGGTCTCCTCGCCGTACGGGTCGGGCCCCTCGATCAGGGGGACGAGCCGCGGGCACGGGACGGCGATCACCTCGACGCCCGCGTCGTACGCGTGCACGAGCTCCTCGTAGCGGCCGCTCGCGACCGTCGCCTCGGTCGCGAGGAGGCCGACCCGCCGATTGCGCGTCGCGAGCGCGGCCGCGTGCGCCTCGGGTTGCAGGACGCCGACGACGGGCACGGAGAGACTGCGCTGCAGGTCGGGCAGACCCGCCGCCGTCGCGCTGTTGCACGCGACGACGACGAGCTTGACGCCCGTGCGCTCGAGCTCCTGCCCCACCTCGAGCGCGAACCGCCGCACCTCGCCGAGGGGCCGTGGCCCGTATGGCAGCCGGGCGTTGTCGCCCAGGTAGACGACGTCCTCGTGCGGAAGCGTGACGAGAACCTCGTGCAGGACGGTGAGACCGCCGACTCCCGAGTCGAAGACCCCGATCGGCCGGCCGTCCATCGCGCGGATTGTAAGGATGCGGTCGCCGGGCACGGCTCGCGGCTACCCTTCGCCGCCGTGACCCGCGCGCTCCTCCTGCTGCTCGCGGTCGTCGGGGCGCTCACACTCTCCGCTCCCGCAGGCGCCTTCTCGCGCCAGGACGTGACGATCACCTCGGCCGACGGGACGGCGCTCACCGCGACGCTGACGCTCCCAGCGGGCACGCCGCCGGCCGCCGGCTGGCCCGCCGTGATCTACATGCACGGCCTGGGCGGGAACCGCGGCGACATGCTGACGCTCGCGCAGACGATGGGCATCGCCGGCGAGCGCTACGCAGTGCTCGCCTACGACGCACGCGGGCACGGCGGCTCGGGCGGCCTGATCGGGATCGACGGCCCGAAGGAGATCGCCGACGCAAAGGCGGTCTTCGGCTGGCTTCGCAACCGGCCGGACGTCGCCGACAACCGCATCGGCGGGTGGGGCGTCTCGTACGGCGGCGGCGCGGCCTGGAACTCGCTCGTCGCCGACGTCCCGTGGGCGGCGCTCGCCATCTCGATGAGCTGGACCGACCTCCGCCAGGCGCTCGTGCCGCAGGGGCTCGCGAAGTCGGGCGTCATGGTCGGCTTCCTCGAGCTCGCTCGACCCGAAGCGGGTCGATCCCGAGGTCTTCGCGCTGCGGGACGCAGCCTTCGCCGGCAATCTCGCGACCGTCGCCCCGTTCGCCGCCGCGCGCTCCTCGCTCGCGCGGCTGAAGGGCGTCAAGACACCCGTGTTCATGGCGCAGGGCCGCCGCGACTTCGCCTTCGGGCTCGAGCACGCGCGGAGCGCCTACCGGGCGCTCGCCGGGCCGAAGCAGCTCTGGATCGGGCTCAACGGCCACGCGCCCTCGTCCGGCGTCGCGGCCGACACGCCGGCGATGCTCGCCGCGAGCGCGCAGTGGTTCGACCGCTACCTCCGCGGCGACACCTCCGCGCCGCTCGCCAGGCCCGTGGCGGTCTCCCCCGAGAACTGGCGCGGGCAGCCGCGCCGCTTCGCCGGCTTGCCGAAGGTGATCGTCCGGCGCCCGACGCAGGTGACCGTGCGGAAGGTCGGCCCGAAGGCGATCTCCCAGTCCGGTCGCGAGCGGATCGCGTTGCCGCGGCTCCGGAGGGCAACCGAGGTCTTCGGCTCGCCGACGGTCGACGTGACCGCCAACGCCACCGGAGGCTGGAACGCGGATCGTCGCCGTGCTGAGCGCGCGCACCCCGGCCGGCAAGGAGATCGTCGTCGCGGGCGGCGGCGTCCCGGCCCGCCCGGGAAAGCGGACCTACCGGATCTCGCTCTCGGATCAGGCGACGTTCCTCCCGCGGGGCTCGCGCGTCACGCTCACCCTCGGCTCGTCGTCTCTTGCGCAGAACCCCGCGAACCTCCTCTACCTCGACCTTCCCTTCCCGCCGGGCGCCCGGCTCGCCGTCACGGCCGCCACGGTCCGGATCCCGGAGCTCGCGACACCGATCTCGGGGTGAGGCGCGTTCTCCTCGCCGCCGTCGCGGTGCTCGCCGCGGCGACCGCGGCCACCGCCGCGACGGCCGAACCCGGTGTGACCGCCACGACGATCCTGATCGGCGGCACCGTGCCGCTCTCGGGCGAGGCGGCCGCGTTCGGCACCGTCGGCCCCGGCGCCAAGGCGTACTTCGACTACGTCAACTCGAAGGGCGGCGTCCACGGCCGGAAGATCGAGTACCGCTACTACGACGACGCCTACAACCCGGCCCAGACGGTGCAGCAGACCCGTCGGCTCGTCGAGCAGGACGGCGTGCTCGCGATCTTCAACGCGGTCGGCACGGCGAACAATCTCGCGATCCGCGACTACCTGAATGCCCAGAAGGTGCCGCAGCTCTTCGCCGGCGACGGCTCCCAGGCGCTCGGCGGCGCCTCGGCCCGCTACCCGTGGACGGTCGGCTTCCTGCCGAGCTACCGCGGCGAGGGCGCCGTGCTGGGGCGCGATCTCGTCCAGTCGTCGCCGAAGGCTCGAGTCGCGGTGCTGCTCGAGTCGACCGAGCTCGGCAAGGACATGACGCGCGGCCTCTCGCGCGCGATCGCCGGCAAGGGGCCGAGGATCGTCGCCTCGCAGTCGTACGAGCTGACCTCGACCGACGTCGTCGCGCAGGTCGCGAAGCTGAAGGCGTCCGGGGCCGACACGCTGATGCTCTTCGCGACCCCGAAGTTCCTGATCCAGGCCGTCGTCGCCACGCAGAAGCTCGGCTGGAAGCCGCAGCTCTACCTGGCCTCGGTCTCGATCGAGCCGACGATCATGGCGATCGCCCGCGCCAACGCCCCCCAGCTGACGCGTGGGGCGCGCGCGATCGCGTTCGTCAAGAACCCGTCCGACCCGGTCTGGCGGAAGGATCCCGCAGTCGCGCTCTACACGTCGATCCTGAAGCGGTTCGCGCCGGGGGCGAAGACGACCGACGTGTACCACTGGTACGGGATGACGGTCGCCTGGACGATGGTCGACACCCTTCGCCGCGCCGGGAAGAACCTCACGCGCGCGGGCCTCCTGCGGGCGGCGCGCAGCCTGGACACGACCGCCAACCCGTTTCTCCTGCCCGGCACGCGGCTACGAACGTCGGAGGCGGACGCGTTCCCGCTCGACACCGTGCACCTGTACCGCTACGACAACCGCCAGTGGGTACGCGCCGCAGGGCCGTTTCCCGCCCGCTGAATCCAACCGAGGAGGATGAAGCCACGATGAGCACCAGGACACGCACGGCCGTCGTTGCGCTCGCGGCACTCGCCGCGCTCGCGCTCGCGGCCGTCGCGAGTGCCGCGTACACGTCACCGAAGCTGACCGTGACGTATGCGGCCAACAACGTGACGCGGATCGTCGCGTCGGCGGCCGTGGCCGACGACGCAACCGCCCGCGCCGCGATCGTGATCCCGACCGGGACGACCATTACCGCGACGGCGGCGCCCGGCACCAAGGTCGGGACGGCGCAGGCCCAGGTGAGCGCGCTCGCGCTCGGCGGCGCGCTGCTGCCGCTCGCGGGCGACATCGTCGTCGCACCGCCCGGCGCGGTTCCCGCCGCCTCTCAAGCCGCGTGCATCGGCGCCGTGACGCCGCAGGCGACACTCCTGCTCTCGCTGCAGGCCGCGGGCCAGACGATCCCGTTGCCGGCGTACGTGATCCCGACGAGCGGGCCGCAGGCAGCAATCGGTTCCGCGCAGCTCGTGTTCTGCCTGCCGCCGCCGGACATTCCCGTGGCGTCGGGCGGAGCGACGTTCGGCGCGAAGTTCCTCAGTGCAGACCTGACGATCAACGGCGTGTTCAGCCCGGTCGCCCAGGGCGCCTGGGTCGGCTTCTGGACACCGTGGAACCCCGGTGTCGGAACGGTCAACACCGGCGGCTCCGTCGCCTCGCCGGCCGTGATCGCGCCGGGCTCGGTGACGTTGACCGGTCGCAAGGTGAGGAGCGTCAAGCGCCTCGCCGGGCGGGTGACGCAGGCGGGCGCCGGGGTCGCGACCCGCGTGACGATCCTCGCCGGCACGAGGCGGCTGGCAACCGTCGCCGCGAGGGCGAACGGCTCGTTCACCTACGCCGTGCCGAGGGCCTCGAAGGCGACGACGTTCCGCGCGCGCGCGGTCGTCGCCGGCCGGACGTCGGCCGCCGCGTGCGGTCAGTTCGGCTCGCTCGGGATCCCGTGCGTCAACGGGACCGTGAGCGGCTTCACGGCGCAGTCGGGCGTCGTCCGCGTCAGGTAGGACGGCACCAGGGTCGAGACGGGGCGCCTTCACGGGCGCCCCGTCTATGGTCCGGGCGTGCCGGCCACCGTGCGGATCGGGACGTGCTCCTGGGCCGACGAGGGCCTGCTGAAGGCCTGGTACCCGCGCGGCGTCTCGACCGCCGAGAAGCGGCTCCGCTACTACGCCGAGCGCTTCGACGTCGTCGAGGTCGACTCGCCCTACTACGCGCTGCCCGACCCGGCCGTGACCGAGCGCTGGGCGCGCCGCACGCCGGACGACTTCACCTTCCACGTCAAGGCGTCGGCAGCGATGACGTGGCACGAGGGCGAGCCGACGGACGAGTCGTTCCGACTCTTCCGCGGCTCCATCGAGCCGCTCGAGCTCTCCGGCAAGCTCCGCGGCGTCCTCCTCCAGTACCACCCGCGCTTCACCAAGAGCGAGGCGGCGAAGGCCGAGCTCGCGCGCGCGCCCGAGCGGCTCGCGCCGCTCGTACCGCTCGTCGAGTTCCGGCACCGCTCGTGGCTCGAGGAGGACGAGCGGGCCGACACGCTCGCGTTCCTCGAGGCGCACGAGCTCGCCTACGTCTCGCTCGACAGCCCGCGCACCCGTGCCTCGAACGTCTCGCCGCGGGTCACGGCGGCGACCCATCGCGTCGCGTACGTCCGCTTCCACGGGCGGAACGCGCAGACGTGGAACATCCGGGGCGCGACGTCCGCCGCCGACCGCTTCGACTGGCTCTACTCGGCGGAGGAGCTCGGCGAGTGGGTCGAGCCGCTCGCGCGTCTCTCCGAGGAGGCGGAGGAGGTCTACGCGCTCTTCAACAACAACCGCGACGACTTCGCGCCGCGGAGCGCGCAGATCCTGCGCGGCCTGCTCGACGAGGCGGGCGTCCCCGCGGCGGGCGGGATCGAGCCCGAGCCGAGGGAGCTCCGGTTGTTCTAGGCGCGACTACAGTCGCGCCATGCGTGTCCTCTCGATCGTCCACGATCCGGCCGAGACCGGCGGAGGTGGCCTCTTCGAGCGGGTGGTGATCGAGCGGGGGGACGCGCTCGACCGCTGGATCGTGGCCGACGGGGAGTCGCCGCCGGACGACCCCTCCGCCTGGGACGCGGTGATGGTCTTCGGCGGCGCGATGCATCCCGACCAGGACGCGGAGCATCCGTGGCTCCCCGGCGAGGTCGGGTTCATCGCGCGCGCTCTCGCCGAGCGCGTACCCCTGATCGGCGTCTGCCTCGGGGCCCAGCTCGTCGCGCGCGCGGCGGGTGCGGGTGTCGGCCCCGCCCAGCGGCCGGAGGTCGGCTGGTTCACCGTCGAGCTCGACGAGGCAGGCACCGCCGATCCCGTGCTGGGAGCTCTGCCGCGGAGCGTGCGGGCCTTCCAGTGGCACTACTACACCTTCGAGCTCCCCGCGGGCGCCGTGTCGCTGGCGCACAACGAAAGCGCGCGGCAGGCCTACCGGCTCGGCGATCGCGCGTGGGCGATCCAGTTCCACGCCGAGGTCGAGCGCCACATGCTCGACCGCTGGTTCAGCGAGGGTGCCGACGAGCTTCCGAAGCCGCGGGCCGAGCTCGAGGCGGAGACCGAGGCCAATCTCCCGACGTGGAACGCGCACGGTCGGGACCTGTGCCTCGCGTTCCTCGACGAGGCGGCGCGGCTGCGCTCGCAGAGTCCCGTGTCTGGCTTCAGCCAGACACGCGCTCTGACCTCGGACGAAGAGCAGGTGTCTGGCTGAAGCCAGACACCGAGGAGTCGACCGCCTCAGCCCGTCTCCGCGGGGAGCGAGCGGTCGCGCGACCACTCGTGCCACGAGCCGACGTAGTTCCGGGCCGCGTACCCCGCCGCTTCCAGGATCTGCACCGCGAGCGCCGAGCGGCTCCCCGAGTGGCAGTAGGCGATCACCTCGGCACCGGGCGGTGCGCCCACGAGTCGGTGGACGGACTCCGCGTCCGCCAGCTCGAGCAGCGCCGTGACCTCCACGTTGCGCGCGCCTGGGATCCGACCTGGTCGCGGGTCGCAGGGCGCCACGGTCTCCCCCGTGAACTCGTCGGGCCGTCTGACATCGAGCAGGACGAGGCCGGGCTCCCCCAGTCGCCGCGCGAGCTCTTCGGTCGTGACGTCGGTCACACGAGCGAGGCGACGGTCTCCAGCTCGGCCGCGACCGACGGTCGCTCGCCGCACTGCTCGAGCCAGGCCACGATCGCCTCGTGCCGCTCCAGCGAGAAGCCCATCAGGTCGCGCAGCCGGAAGAGCCAGGGGAGGTATGCCACGTCCGCGAGCCCGAACGCGCGACCGCTGAGGAACGGCATCGTCGCGAGGAAGGCGTCCAGCCCCTCGAGCGCCTCCGACAACCGCGCCTCCGCGCCGTCTTCCCCACGCCGCAGTGCGTAGTAGGGCTTGCCGAGGTCGTCGAACCGCTCGACGAGCACCCTGACCGCCGCCCGCTCGCCGGGATCGGGAGGCAGGAGGGTCGGCTCGGGGAACCGCTCCTCCAGGTACTCGTCGATCACGACGGACTCGGGGAGCACCCAGCCGTCCTCCTCGAGCACGGGCACGCGCCCGTGCGGCGGATTGCGCTCGACGAGCCAGGCGGGCCGGTCGGCGAGGTCGATGGTTACCGTCTCGTGCGGGACGTCCTTCTCGGCGAGCACGATGCGGACGCGGGCGCAGTACGGGCAGCGCGGCGCATCGTAGAGCGTGATCACCTGAACGAGGCTACCCGCCGGGGTCATAGCCGGCGAAGCCGTGCTCGGCGCCTTCGAGCCCGAGCGTCGAGGCGAGCTCGGCGAGGAGCTGCGCGCGCCTCGGGCAGCTCCGACGGCGTGGCCCCGGTCCGTGCGACCTGCCGCACGCGCTGTGGGTCCGCCCCTGTGAGGCGCGCGAGCACCGTCGGGTTGGCGGCGAGCCCGATCACGTCGCCCGGCGGGAGTGGGCCGTAGAACTCCGGCACCGAGAGGTACTCGTCGACGATGCCGCCGCGGTCGAGCGCGATCATGCGGACGACCTTGTCGAGCTCGAGCGAGAGCGTCACGACGACCGCGCCCATCCGCGACGAGATCTCGCGCGCGAAGCGCACCAGCACCGTGGGGTCGCTCTCGGCGACGGCGTCGTAGACCGTGACCCAGCCGTTGCGCGGCCCGACGACGTGCGTGCCGCGCGACCCGATCCGCGGGGCGAACGCCCGCACCGCGCGCTCGACATCACCGATCGCGTCGGTCTGGACGTGGAACGACGCGAAGGACTCCGCGTGCCTGCCCGGCGCCAATCGCTGGCCGAGCTCCACGAGCGGGGCACCGAGCACGACCCGGTCCTCCGCGAACCCCCAGTGCTGGTACACCGCCCGGGCCCCGGCGTTCGAAGCGTCCACCTCGAGGTCGAGACGGTCGACACCCTGAGCGGCGAGCGCGTCGACCACGGAGCGGACGAGCGCGGCTGCGACGCCGCCCCGCCGCGCCTCCGGCACGACGTACAGATCGGTCAGCCTGCCGAGTCGCGGGGCGGTGAGCCGCCCCAGCGCGAAGCCGACCGGGCCGTCATCCTCCTCCGCGACGAAGGCGAGCCCGGACTCGACGATCTCCTGGATCTCCTCGAGCTCGCGGGCCTCGTCGTGAGCGACGTGCGCCGGTGGCGGTACCTCGCGCGCGAATGCCCGCCACTGCTCCTGGAGGAGCGGCAGGTCGGCAGCGGTGGCGGGGCGGACGTTCACGGCGCGTGATGCTAGTCCGTCCCGCGCCGGCGACGACCGGTGGGGGTTCCCGACCGCGGGAACTGGCTTTATATTGCGAGAGGACCGGCGGCGGTCAACCCCCTCGGCCGTCGCCGGCACAGTTTCTTGTTCGCCGGGCGGGAATCCGCAGAAGCGGATTCCCGCCGGCTTGATCCCCCGCTTCGCGGGGGCACATCCCTGAAGGCGCCCGCGGTCGCAACCCGGTGTCCGACTTCAAGTCGGACACCTTTCGCTTCAGTCGCGCAAGTTGGCGCGGTCGCGGAACGGCTGCGACCACCGGCGAGACGTCGTCGTGTCAGGTGTCTGGCTTCAGCCAGACACCTGCTCCTCGGCGAGCGCCGCGCGCACGTCGTGGAGGTCGTCGAACGGCTCGTAGGCGACACCTCGCGCGTCGAGCCAGCGGGCGAGGCCGTTCCGGGCGAAGCGCCGCTCGGCGGCGAGCGAGACGCAGCGGTCGGAGACGCCGTCTCCGACGTAGACGTACGGGCCGAGCCCGGCGACCGCCTCCCGCTTGCACCGCTCGCTGCAGGTGTCACAGCTCGGACCGGTGCGGAAGGTCGTGTGCCACCCGTCGGGAGACGCCGCGACGTGATTCGCGACCACCTTCGCCTCGATCCGCTCGCGCGCGAGGATCGGCGCGATCGTCTCGTGGAACCCGGCCGAGACGACGAGCGGATCGTGCTCGGCCACGAGCTCCCTGAAGCCCGGCCGGATCCGCACGTGCTCCACGAGCCACGCGACGACCTCGTCGAGCGGCGCGGTCACGGTCGCCATCTCGCGCGCGATCACCTCCTCGAGCGTCAGCCGGCGGCCGACCTCGCCCTCGAGGGCGACGAAGACGTCGTGATCGCCGAAGCGCTCGATCAGCATGTGCAGCGAGTCGACCACGGTCACGGTCCCGTCCCAATCGAGGACGACCTTGCTCGCCAGGCGGGATTCGGCAGAAGCCGAATCCCGCGGCTTGATCCCCGCCTGCGGCGGGGCAGACCCCTGAAGGCGCCCGCTGTCGCGGTCGCAACGGCCTCGTTGCCGAGAAGGAATCACCCAGCCGGCAGCGACCAGCCGCCGTCGATGACGACCGTCTGGCCGCGGATCATCTCGGCGTCGGGCGAGCAGAGGAACGAGACGACGCCTGCGATGTCCTCCGGTGTCACGAGGCGCCCCGCCGGGTTGCCCGCGCCCGATGCGAGCATCTCCTCGCGGTTCGGGAAGTGCTCGAGCGCGCCCGTCTGGACGACACCTGCGGAGACCGCGTTCACCCGGATCCCCCTCGGTGCCAGCTCGACGGCCAGGTAGCGCACGAGCGCCTCGAGCGCGGCCTTCGAGGCGCCCACGAGCGTGTAGTTCTCGAGCACGCGCACCGAGCCGAGGCTCGAGAGGGCGACGATCGACGCACCCGCGGGCATCGACCCCGCGGCGACCCGCGTCAGCGAGAGGAGTGCGCGTGCGTTGGCATTCAGCGTCCAGTCCCAGTGCTTGTCCTCGGTCTCGAGCGCCGGCCGGATGACGCCGGTCGCCGCGTTGTGGACGAGGACGTCGAGCCGGCCCAGCCCTTCGACCTGCTCGAGCACGCGCGACGAGGTGACGTTGCCGCGGACGAGCACCGGCTCGGCGCCCAGCGCGCGGAGCTCCTCGGCGGTCTCCTCCGCGGCGTTGTCCGAGCGGAAGTACCCGATCGCGATGCGCCCGGCGCCTTCCCGCGCGAGTCGGAGAGCGATCGCCTTGCCGATTCCGCGAGAGCCGCCGGTGACGAGGACGGTGCGCCCGGGGGCGCTCACCGAGCGTTGCGCGGCAGAGGGGTCGCTGCGGGCGCGGAGGAAGGGATGGTCTCCCAGCCGATGCGGTCGCGCGACTCCGGCTCCGAGTGCTCACCCTTCGTCGACGAGAAGCCGAGGCGGTCGAGCAGCTCGATCTTCTCCTCGCCGTAGACGCGGACCGGATGATCGTCCGGGAGGCCGGCGATCGCCTCGCGGACGCGCGCCCGGAGCTGATAGGCGAACTGGGGCGTCGCGGGCCCGACGAGCGCGTCGATCGTCTCGATGGTCGGCTCCGTCATCGGCTGGGGAAGCCTAATCAGTACGGTCGAGCGGGTGCGCCGCCCCTCGCCCGTCGAGCTGATGCTGCTCTCGACGATCGTGCTGTGGTCGCTCAACCTGACCGTCAGCCGCTACATCCTCACGCACGGGTTCCAGCCGCTCGCGTACTCGAGCGTGCGCTACGGGCTCGCGGCGCTGATCTTCGTCGCGCTCACGCTCGGGCTCGAGCGCTCGCTGCGCCTCTCGCGCCGCGACCTCGCCATCGCCGCGGGCGCCGCGGTCGTCGTGTACCTCAACCAGGTCGCGTTCGTCTCTGCGCTCGAGCGCTCCACCGCCTCGGTGCTGGGGCTCATCCTCGGCGCGACGCCGATCTTCGCGGCGCTGTTCGGGATCGCCACCCGGGTCGAGTCGCCGCCCCGCCGCTTCTGGCTCGGGGCGCTCCTCTCCTTCGCGGGGGTCGCGCTCGTCGCGCTCGGCTCCGGCGGCGAGCTCTCGGGCGATCTCGGCGGCGTGCTCTTCGGCGTGCTCACCGCCGCGACGTGGGCGGCGTACTCGATCCTCGTGACGCCGCTGATGCGCCGCCACTCCGCGACCCGGATCAGCGCCGTCGTGCTCGGGCTCGCCTCGATCCTGATCACGCTCACCGCCCTCCCTCAGCTCTCGAGCCAGGACTGGGGCCTCGGCTGGACGGTCTGGCTGCTCTTCGCGTTCGCCGTGCTCGGCCCGCTCGTCGTCACGAACGAGCTCTGGTTCCGGGCGCTCGACCGGATCGGCCCGGCGCGGGCCACCCTCGCGGCCAACCTCCAGCCGTTCCTCGCGGCTGCGATCGCCGTCGCGTTGCTCTCGGAGACGCTCTCCCCCGTCGAGCTCGCGGGCGGCCTCCTGATCGCCGTCGGGATCCTGGCCGCGCGGAGCAGGCGCGCCTCTCGGCCACAACCGCAGTAGCGTTCGCCGCCGTGAGCCCGCAGCGCCGCACCGCGCTCGCGTCGGTCGTCGCGGCGGCCGTCCTGATCGCCGTGAAGCTCGTCGTCGGAGTCGCCGCCGGCAGCCTCGGGCTGCTCGCGGACGCGGCCCATTCGGGCACGGACCTCGTCGCGGCGCTGCTGACGTTCTTCGCGGTCGGCGTGGCGACGAGACCGGCGGACGCGGCGCACACCTACGGTCACGGCAAGGCCGAGCATCTTGCGGCGCTTGCGGAGGCGGCCTTCCTCGTGCTCGTCTCGCTCTTCGTCGGGGCGCTTGCCGTCGCGCGGCTCGCCGGGTGGATCACGCTCGACGTCGAGCCCGCCTGGTGGGCGTTCGTCGCGCTCGGTCTCGTCGTCGCGATCGACCTCTTCCGCACGCTCGTCTCGTATCGCGCCGCGCGACGGTACGAGAGCGCGGCGCTCTACTCGAACGCGTTGCACTTCGGCTCTGACCTCTTCGCGACCGTCGCGGTGCTCGGCGGTCTCGTCGCCGCGCGCGCCGGCTTTCCCGAGGGTGACTCGATCGCGGCGCTCTTCGTCGCCGTCCTCGTCGTCGTCGCCGCCTCTCGCCTGATCCGCCGAAACGTCGACGTGCTCATGGACCGCGCTCCGGCCGACGCCGTCGAGGCGGCGCGCGAGGCGATCGTCGCCCTGGAGCCGCCGGTCGTGCTTCGCAGGCTCCGGCTCCGGCAGGCCGCGGGCCGCACGTTCGCCGACGTCGTGATCGGCGTCTCGCCCGGCGCGGCCGTCGGCCAGGGGCATGACGCGGCCGACCGCGTCGAAGCCGCTGTGCAACGCGTTCTTCCCGCCAGCGACATCGTCGTCCACGTCGAGCCGACGGCGGTCGGAGAGCTGCGCGAGCGCGTGCGGGCGGCCGCGATGACCGTCTCGCCCGTCCGCGAGCTCCACGACGTGACCCTGATCGACACCGACGACGGGATCGAGGCGTCGCTGCACCTGAAGCTCCCGGGCGAGCTCGCGCTCGACGAGGCCCACGCGATCGCCGAGGAGGTCGAGCGGGCGATCCACCGGGACGCACCGGAGATCCGCGCGGTGCAGACGCACCTCGAGCCGCTCGCCGACACGTCCCCCGGCCGGCGGCTCGCTCACGACCCGGCCGAGGCCGAGCGCGCGGTCCTGGCGGTCACGGGCCGTCCCCCACGAGAGCTCCGCACGCTCTCCACGAGTGACGGCCTCGTCGTGCTGGTCACGCTCGCGCTCGCGCCCGATGCCACAGTCGCGGCGGCCCACGACCAGGCGAGCGCCGTCTCCCGCAGGATCCGCGAGGCGATGCCGAACGTCGCCGACGTCGTCGTGCACACCGAGCCGTGAGAAGCGCTGCTAGGCGCGGAAGACCCGGCCGAGGACGTCGCGCGCGACGTAGCCCGCGACCTTCGGGTTCTCCTGCAGGCGACGCAGCGAGTACTCGTACCACTGCTGCCCGTAGGGCACGTAGATGCGGAGTGGATGCCCGGCCGCGACCAGCTCTCGCGCGCGCTCGGGACGCACCCCGAGCAGCATCTGCAGCTCGTAGGCGTCGCGGTCGAGGTCGGAGACGCGCTCGAGCGCGCGCTCGATCAGCCACTCGTCGTGCGTCGCGACCGCCGTGCGGCAGCCGGCGGTGAGCAGTGCGTCCAGACAGGTGACGAAGCTCTTGCGGATCGCCTCGAACTCCTGGAAGGCGATGGACGGCGCCTCGAGGTAGATGCCCTTGCACAGGCGGACGCTGGGCTGCAGCGGCGCCAGGGCCTCGATGTCCGCGAGCGTGCGACGAAGCACCGCCTGAAGCACGATGCCCACGCCCTCGTGACCCTCCTCCCGGAGGTCGCGGTAGAGAGCGAGCGTGTCGTCCGTCGTCGTCGAGTCCTCCATGTCGATCCGCACGAAGATCCCGCGGGCGCCGGCGTCGCGGACGAGCTCTCGCACGAGCGAGCGGCAGAGGCCCGGATCGACCTTCAGGCCGAAGCCCGTCAGCTTGATCGAGACGTTCGCCTCCAGCCCGTCCGCCTCGATCGCCGCGAGCGCGGCGTGGTAGCTCCGGGCGATCGCCTCGGCCTCCGCCGGTCGGGCGATCTCCTCGCCGAGGACGTCGACCGTCGCGCGCATGCCACCTGCGTTCAGCTCCGACACGACGCGACGCGCGTCGTCGAGGGTCGCCCCGGCGATGTACGGCGCCGCCACCCGTCGCACGACGGAGCGCGGCACGGCGGGCAGCACCCGCACGAGGGCACGATCGACCAGCTTCACCGGGCGGGGATTCTAGGGAGATTCCCGCATGAACCCTTGCCGGGCAGCGGAGACGAGCGCGACCGCCTCGGGGAAGAGCACGCGCATCGCGTCGCGTAGCTGGATGGCCTGCTCGTCCGACGAGCCGGACGGCTGGATCTGCGCGAGCGCCGCCTGGGTCAGGTCGACCGCCGTCGAGAGCGTGAGGGTCGCGAACTGCTCGCGCTGCGTCTCCTTGACGCCCTCGGCCTGCTGCTCGGCGAAGTCGCGCAGCCCGCGCAGGATCTCCTCCGGGTCGCCGCCGAACGGGAAGAAGCCGCCGCCCTCCATTGCCGTCAGGTTAGCGTCCCGCGATAGGCGGACTGCACGTCCTCCCACAGCGCGTCCGCGACCGCGGCGGCGCTCCGCATCGCGGTCGTGAACGCCGACGGCGCCGTCGGGTCGAGTGCCCGCTCGAGCTGCCGCGCCGCGTCGCCGATCTCGTCGAGCCGTGAAGGCGTCGCGAGCTGGGGCGGCTTGCCCAGCACGTGCTGAAGGCGGCGCGCAGCCTGCTCCGCCTCCTCGATCCCCTCCGGAGCCTCCGAGATCCGCAGGGCGACGAGCTGGGAGCGAAGCTCGTCGAGATCGCCCGGGAACGCTGCCTCCTCGGCGACCTCGCACAGGGCCGCGATCGAGACCGCATCGCGCACCTCGCGCCGATCGCCGATCCGCCTGCCGTCCGGATCCAGCGCCAGCCAGGATCGGCTCCCGTCCGGCTCCTCGAACGCACAGACGTAGATGCGTCGGCCGGAGGCGGGCTCCGTCGCGAGGACGCCCGTCACGGCGCCGTCCTCGGCGAGGCTCGCGGCGATCCGCTCCAGGTCGTCCGCCAGGCCCACCGTGCCAGGATAGAAGCGGGATGTCCGCCCGAGCCGACCATGCGCGCGCGCTCTTCGCGCCCCTCGGCCCGAGCTACGACCGGGTCGCGGCCGTCCTCTCGTTCGGCCAGGATCCTCGCTGGCGGCGGTTCCTCGTCTCGCGGCTGCCCGCCGGAGGCGGTGACGTGCTCGACGTGGCGACCGGGACCGGGCTCGTCGCGGCACGGCTCGAGGCGCGCGGCTTCGACGTCACCGGCGTCGATCAGAGCCCCGAGATGCTCGCTCGCGCGCGCAAGCGGCTCGGCGGCCGCGTCGAGCTCGTCGAGGCGTCGGCCGACGCGCTTCCGTTTCCGGACGCCTCGTTCGACCACCTCACGTTCACCTACCTCCTCCGGTACGTCGACGATCCCGCGGCGACACTCGCCGAGCTCGCGCGCGTCGTGCGGCCCGGCGGGACGGTCGCGATGCTCGAGTTCGGTCTCCCTCGCGGCGTCTGGCGGCGGGCGTGGGATCTGTGGGTCGACGTCGGCCTGCCGCTCGCCGGGCGTCTGCTCTCGCCCGGCTGGCACGAGGTCGGCCGCTTCCTCGGCCCCTCGATCCGCTCCTTCCACGCCGCGTACCCGGAAGACCGCCTGCTGTCTCTCTGGCGTGACGCCGGCATCGCCGTCCTGGGCGCCCGCCGCCTGAGCGTGGGCGGAGGGCTCGTGATCTGGGGGCGACGCGATGGGAGATAACGACAGGCTGTTGCAGGCTCCGCGACCGGCGTTCTATGCGCTCCGCCGGGGCGGCTGGCGCGACTACGTGACGCTCCTCCACCTGCCGTACACGGCCTGGCATCTCTCCTACGTGGTCGTCGGCGGCTGCCTCGCGGCGACCGTCGCTTGGGGGACGCTCGCCCTGACGGTGCTGGCGTTCGCGCTCGCGATGGGCGTCGGCGCACATGCGCTCGACGAGCTCGATGGCCGTCCGCTCGCGACGTCCATACCGTCGCGGGTGCTCGTCGGCCTGGCGATCGTGTCGGTGGCGGCCGCGGCCGCGATCGGCATCGTCGTCGCGCTCGAGCGGACGCTCTGGATCCTCCCGCTCGTCGCGGTCGGCGTGGCGCTCGTGCCGGCGTACAACCTCGCGCTCTTCGGCGGTCGCGTGCACACCGATCTCGGGTTCGCACTCGCCTGGGGTGCCTTCCCGGCGGTGACGGCGTTCGTGGCGCAGACGGGCACGATCCGCGTCGAGGCGATCCTGGCGGCGGCCTGGGCGGCGTTGCTCTCGCTCGCGCAGCGCCGCCTCTCGCACGACGTTCGCCGGCTCCGGCGTTCGGTGGAGGCGGTCGAGGGACGCCTGCTGCACGCCGACGGAACGAGCGAGCCGGTGACGCGCGAGGCCCTGCTCCAGGCGCCCGAGACGGCGCTCCGACTCCTCGCCCTGGCGACCGTGGTGCTCGCAATGGCCCTCATCGCGGTCCGCGTCTGAGCGCTGCGCTCTACCCTGCACGCGTGACCATCTGGATTCTCGCCGCGGCACTGGTCGCCGCCGTTGCGGTCGCCGGCGTCCTCTGGTTCTCGGTGCGGCGCGCGCGCGCCGACGCCGCGGCCACCTCCCTGCTCGTCTCGGAGGCGCAACAGGCGGTGCGTGAGGCGGTCAAGGCGGAGACGGCCGCCCACACGGAGGAGATCCGGCGCGTGCTCGCGCGGGAGCGGGCGGACACCGCGTCCGTCCTCGTCGCGGAGGAACGTCGTCTCGCCGAGGAACGGCGCGCCGAGCACGTCGAGCGAGAGCGCCGGGCGGGCGAGGCGCTCGTCGAGGAGCTCGCCCGCTCGGAGCGTCGGCTCGAGGAGCGGTTGCGCAGCTTCTCCGAGGACCTCGAGCGTGCGCAGCGGCACCTCGAGGCCCAGCTCGCGAACCTCGAGCAGCGATACCGGCACGCGCTCACGGAGGTCGCGACTCGCCTCGAGTCGGAAGCCGCCGAGCTCGGCTCGACGGCCGACGAGCAGCGTCGGACGGTGCTCCGGCTTCGCGAGGAGCTGGAGCGCGCCGCCGGGCAGGCGGTCACCGAGGCGCTCGACGAGCTGGAGGCCCAGACGGTCGAGCGCCGCCGCGCGATCGAGGAGATCACCGAGAGGCTCCGTGCGCGCGAGACGGCCGTGGCCGACTCCCTGGAGAAGGCGGAGACGGACGTCCGGGCGCGGCTCGACGTGGTGCTCGCCGAGTGGGAGCGCCGGCAGACCGACCGGCTCGAGCGCGTGACCGAGCGAGAGGTGGAGCGCCACACGCAGATCGCGATGCTCGCCTACGACGAGCGGCTACGCGAGGCGCGCGAGGAAGCTGCCACGCGCCTGCAACGGGAGCTCGACCGCGCGGTGGACATCCTCATGCGCGACGAGCTGGCCCAGCGGCTGCAACGCTGACGCGCGCGTAGAGGTCAGGTGTCCGACTTGAAGTCGGACACCGGGGGTCCGACCGCGAAGTGCTTGCCGAACAGGGCTTACAGCAGTATTTCTGCCGCGACGACCGGGGCACAGCCCTGACGGACGAGCTCGACGCACGTGTGCAGGTCGACCTCGCTCCCGGCGAGGCGCTCGGCGAGCGGCAGCGGGAAGCCGGCCTCGATCAGGACGTGCAGGCGCCAGCTCTCGACCTTGGACTGCTCGTCCTCGCGCCACACGGGTGTCTCGGTCAACTCGGCCATTGGCTCGCTGTTTCGTGCTGCCTTCGACGATCCCTGCCGCGGAAAGTTTGTTCGCCAGGCGGGATTCGGCAGGAGCCGAATCCCGCGGCTAGATCCCCGCCTACGGCGGGGCAGACCCCTGAAGGCGTCGGCTTCGCCGCCGCAACTGCCTCGTTTCAAAGCGCGTTAGTAGGCTCGTGCATATGACCGTCACGCCCGCCGAGCGCAAGGTCTATCCGGTCGCGGCCTTCAACAGGCGGCTCGCGAGCTACGTCGGCCGGGTGCGGGACGTGTGGGTCGAGGGCGAGATCTCCGAGCTCAAGCGGAATCCAATCTGGGCGAACGTCTTCGTGACGCTCAAGGACGTCGAGACGGGGGCGTGCCTGCCGGCGACGATGCAGCGCGGCCGCTTCGACGCGATCGAGCCCGTGCTGGTCGAGGGCGAGCGCGTGCAGGCGCTCGGCAGGCTCCAGCTCTACGAGGCGCGCGGCGAGTTGAGCTTCCGGCTCGCCACCGTCGAGCGGGTCGGCGCGGGCGACCACGCGGCGGCGCTCCACCGGCTCCGCCGCCGGCTCGAGGCGGAGGGACTGTTCGCGGCCGAGCGCAAGCGGCCGCTGCCGCGCTTCCCACGCGGGGTCGGGCTCGTCACCGGCGTCGACGCGGCCGCTCGCGGCGACGTCGTCGCGGCGATCACGACGCGCTTCCCGGCGGTACGGCTAGTCGTCGCGGAGACTCGCGTGCAGGGCCCCGGAGCGACCACGGCGATCGTCGGCGCGCTCAACCGGCTCGTGGCCGGCGACGGTGTCGACGTGGTGATCCTGGCGCGAGGAGGCGGCAGCTTCGAGGATCTCCTCCCCTTCAGCGACGAGCGCGTCGTCCGCGCGGTGGCCGCGTCTCCCGTCCCCGTCGTCTCGGCGGTCGGCCACGAGCAGGACGAGCCGCTCTGCGACCTCGCCGCCGATGTCCGCGCGCCGACGCCGACGGCCGCCGCCCGGCTCGTCGTCCCCGACCTCGACGAGCTGCGGTCGAGGCTCGGGCGAACCGGGGAGAGACTCGACGGCAGCGTCGTGCGCCTCCTGGAGCGCGACCGGGGACGTGTCGCGCGGAGCGGCGAGCGCCTCTCCTCGGCGCCGCGTCTCTACCTCGAGCGACGCAGGGTGGCGCTCGATCGTGCCGGCGCACGGCTCCAGGCGCTCTCACCGCGCGCGACGCTCGCACGTGGCTACGCGATCGTGCGCGCCGCCGACGCGGTCGTGCGCGACGCGGCCACGCTGAGCCCCGGCGGCGCCATCGAGATCGAGCTCGCCCGCGGCGGGCTCGGCGCCCGGGTCGAGGAGGTCAGGCGCTGACGGACGAACGGTCGTTCGAGGAGCTCCAGCGCGAGCTCGACGAGATCGTCGCGCGCCTCGAGCGAGGCGACGTCGCGCTCGACGAGGCGCTGGCCCTCTGGGAGCGGGGCGAGGAGCTCCGGCGCGCGTGCTCCGAGCGGCTCGACCGTGCCGAGCTGAGAATCGAGGAGCTCCGTCCGGGAGGCGCGGACGACGGGAGTGACACGACCCCCGCGGAGCGGTAAGGTCGCGCTGTGGCCGACCCGACCCCAGAGCTGATCCGCGGCATCCCCATCTTCGCGGATCTCGACGACGCCTCCGTGTCGCAGCTCGCGAGCGACTTCGTCGAGCGCGAGTTCCAGCCGGACCAGGCGATCGCGACGGAGGGCGAAGGGGGACTCAACTTCTTCGTCGTGGACAGCGGCACCGCCGAGGTGAGCGTCGGCGGCAAACCGGTCGGGACGCTCGGCCCTGGCGCGTCCTTCGGTGAGGTCGCGCTCGTCGACAAGTCGGCACGCTCGGCGACCGTGACGGCGACCTCGCAGCTCCGCGCCTACGCGCTCCCCGTGTGGAGCTTCCGCAGCTTCGCAGAGGGTCGCCCGCAGGTCACCTGGAAGCTCCTCGAGCTGCTCGCCGAGCGACTCCGCGCCGCCGAGTCGCGCTGACTGCGAGGACGCTGGGGCCGCGGTTGAGCGCCGCGTCGGACTCCGAGCTCGTCGCACGCTGCCGGGCGGGCGACCACGACGCCTGGACGATCCTGGTCGACCGGTACGCGCGGTATGTGCACGCCATCGTCACGCGCGTCTTCCGTGTTCCGCCCGCTGACGCGGAAGACGTCTTCCAGGAGGTCTTCGCGCGCATCTTCGAACGGCTCGGGACGCTCCGCGACGACGACGCGCTCAGGCCCTGGATCGCGCAGACCACTCGCAGGTGCTCCATCGATGCGCTCCGCCGCTCGGGCCGTGAGATCACGGTCGCCGACCCGCCCGAGGAGGCCGACGACGGCCTCGACCGCCTCGACGAGGCGATGAGCGTGCGCGCCGCGCTCGACGAGCTCTCGCCGGACTGCAGCGAGATCCTGGATCGGTTCTTCTGTCGCGATGAGAGCTACCGGACGATCGGCGCCGAGCTCGACCTCCCGTCCGGCACGATCGCGAGCAGGATCGCCCGTTGCCTCGGACGGCTGCGCGACCGCCTCGAGCCGGGAAGAAAACAGCCCGCCACTGCGTCAGGTGGGAAGGTGGGAGACTGACGATGACACCCGAGGAGAGGATCGCCGGGCTGCTCCGAGCGCTGCCTGCCCCGCCCGTGGGCTGGGTCGAGGCGGCAAAGGAGCTGCCTCTCGCGCGCCGTGAGCTCGAGACGCTCTACGAGCGGATCGAGCGCGACGAGCGGCTGCGAGAGCGCGCGATCGCAGACCTCGAGGCGCTGCTCCGCGCCGAGGGCGTCGAGCCGACGCCGTCCGTCGTCGCCCACCTGCGCCGCCGGCTCGAGGAATGAGCACGACGACGAGCGGCGCCGAGCTCGCCGCAGTGACGATGGGTCGCCTCCACGACGTCCTCGCCGAGCCCGGCCCGGGGCCGGCCGGCGGCTCGGCCGCGGCTCTCGCGACCACCATGGCAGCCGGGCTCGTCCGGCTCGTCGCGCGTGTGTCGCGCGACTGGGAGGAGGCGCCCGGGATCGCCGCCCAGGCTGCGGCGCTCGGCGATCGCTCACTTCTCCTCGCCGACGACGACCACCGCGTCTACGCGGAGGCGCTCGCGCAGCTCGACGCTCCCGACCGCGACGCGGCGCTCGGCAAGGCGCTGCGCGACGCCGCACGGGTCCCTCTTCAGATCGCCGAGACGGCGGCGGACGTCGCCGCCCTGGCCGCGCTCGCCGCACGCGAGGGAGCCGAGGCCGTGCGGGGTGACGCGTGGACGGCAGCGGTGCTCGCGGAGGCTGCGAGCACGGCGGCAGCCGGGCTCGTGCGGGTGAACCTCGCGACTCGCCCGGACGACGATCTGCGCACCCGGGCGGAGGCCGCGGCGCGGGCGGCCGTGGCCGCGCGGGACGTCGCGCTCGCGACGAAGTGAGCTCGCGGCCCGTACCTGCGTGGAGCCTCGCGCCGGGCGACGCGCAGGCGATAGAGGCGCCGAGCTCCTTCCGGGCGGCGATCACGCGGGAGTGGGCGATCGGCGGCTCGCAGGGCGCGGTCGACGTCTGCGTCGTCGACAGCGGCGTCGATGCCGGGCATCCCCTCGTCGGCGCGCTGGCGAGCGCGACCGCTGTCACACGCGTCGGCGAGGAGATTCGCCTCGTCGAGGATGAGCAGGGCGACGTCTGCGGCCACGGCACCGCCTGCGCGGGGATCATCCGCTCGCTCGCGCCGGACTGCCGGCTCCACAGCGTCAGAGTCCTCGGAGCCGGGGCAAAAGGGGCGGGCGACCTGATCCTCGCGGGCCTGAGCCACGCCGTCGAGGCAGGTCATCGTGTGATCAGCCTCAGTCTCTCGACGACCAAGCAGCGGTTCGCGGAGCAGCTCCACGAGATCGCCGATACCGCGTACTTCAACCGCACGGTCGTGGTCGCGTCGGCCCACAACCTTCCCGTCTCGAGCTATCCGTGGCGGTTCTCCTCCGTGATCTCGGTCGGCAGCCACGAGGAGGCCGACCCCCTGACCTGGTATGCGAATCCGACCCCGCCGGTGGAGCTCTTCGCGCGGGGTGTCGACGTCGAGGTCGCGTGGCCCGGAGGGGGGACGCTCCGCTGTACCGGGAACAGCTTCGCCGCGCCGCACATCGCGGGGATCGCCGCGCTCGTCCTCGCCAAGCACCCCGAGCTGACGCCGTACCAGCTGAAGAGCGTGCTCCACGTGACCGCGACGAACACGCTCGCCGCCGCGGGCGAGGGCGGATGAACGACGAGCTCTTCGCCGAGCGCGCCGCGGCCGCAGGGATGCTCGGCGGCGACGAGGCGACCTTCCGCGAGCTGCTGCAGTCGATCGTCGACGTCGCGCGGACGATCTTCGGCGCCGAGGCGGCGTCGATCTTCCTGCTCGACGAGGCCGCCGACGAGCTCGTCTTCGAGGCCGTCTCGGGCCGTGGCGAGGACAGCCTGATCGGCACGCGCTTCCCGTCGAGCACCGGGATCGCCGGCTTCGCGCTCGTGACGCGGCAGCCGCTCGTCGTCGACGACCTCTCGGCCGATCCGCGGTTCTCGCGCGAGCGCGCGTCGAGCACCGGCTACGTGCCGGATGCGATCGTCGCGACCCCGCTCCTGCACGACGAGCGCGCGCTCGGGGTGCTCTCGGTGCTCGACCGGGCGCGGGAGCGCCCGTTCGGGCTGGCCGAGCTCGAGCTGCTCTCGCGGTTCTCGACGCAGGCGGCGATCGCGCTCGACCTCCTCCTCCGGGCCCGGGACGCCCGAGCCGCGCTCGTCGGCGACCACGACGCGGCGCTCGTCGGGCGGGTCGCGGCGCTCCTCGCCGACGAGGACGCCGACGCTGCCCGCCGGCTGCTCGAGGCGCTGGAGCAGCTGCTGCGGAGGTAGAGCGGGTGTCCGACTTGAAGTCGGACACCGAAAGAGCCGGTGTCTGGCTGAAGCCAGACACCGAAGGCTCGCGCCGTCGTGGCAACGAGGCAGTTGCGACCGCGACAGCGGGCGCCTTCAGGGATCTGCCCCGCCGCAGGCGGGGATCAAGCCGCAGGATCCGCTTCTGCGGATTCCTGCCTGGCGAACAAGAAAGACGAACGGCGCCCGTAGGCGCCGCTCGCTCCGTCGAACCGGCCCCCCGCGGGAAGGCCGAGCCTGCCGACGCCTCACTCCTCGAGCTGACCGACCTCGAGCTGACCTTCCTCGAGCTGACCGACCTCGAGCTGACCTTCCTCGAGCTGGCCAACCTCGAGCTGATGGCCCTCGAAGTCGTCCTCGAGCTGCTCGACCTCGCCGTCCTCGAGCCTGCTTGCGTTCGTCCGACATCTCGCTGACTCCTTTCGACGGAACGTCCCGAATAGGACATCTGCCCACACGACGCACGAACTCGCTGAAATCTTCCCTCATTTCTGGTGTGGTGCGCAAGGAGGCAATGAGCGGCGCGGAGGAACACGAGTCGGACGGCCGGGGTCGGGCGGCCCTGCGCGCACTGCGCGACGTTTTCGCAAGTCCGGCGCTCCGGCGCCTCCAGCTCGCCTGGGTGGGGTCGATCCTCGGCGGGTGGGCATACCTCGTCGCGCTCGGCGTCTACGCGTATGGCCAGGGTGGGGCGAGGGCGGTCGGCCTGGTCGGCCTGATCCGCCTCGTGCCCGCCGCGCTCGCGGCGCCGTTCACGGCCTCGCTCGTCGACCGCTTCTCGCGCGTCGGCGTGATGGTCGCGAGCGACCTCATCCGCTTCGCGCTCATGCTGGCGGCCGCGACGACGATCGCCACGGACGGGCCTGCGCCGCTCGTCTACGCCCTCGTCGCTCTCTCGACGATCGCGGGCACGGTGTTCCGGCCGGCGAAGGCGGCGCTCCTGCCGGCGCTCGTCCGCTCACCGTCCGAGCTGACCGCCGCCAACGTCGCCTCGAGCACTCTCGAGAGCGTTGGCACGTTCCTCGGCCCCGCGCTCGGCGGTCTCCTTCTCGCCTTCTCGAGCCCCGAGGTCGTCTTCGCCGCAAACGGCGCGAGCTTCCTCTGGTCCGCCTTCCTCGTCGTCGGCCTGCGGCGTTTCGAGCAGCCGCGTGAGCAGGTGGCGTCTGGCCCCGGGCGCAGCAGCGGTCTCCTGAGCGGGATCCGCACGATCGCCGGGGAGCCGACCCTGCGGACGCTCGTCGGCCTCTACGCGGCGCAGACGCTCGTCGCCGGTGCGCTCAACGTGCTGGTCGTCGTCACCTCCTTCGAGCTGCTCGAGCTCGACGAGGCGGGGGTCGGCCTGCTCTACGCGGCCGTCGGCGTCGGTGGCCTCGTGGGAGGGTTCGTGGCACTCCTGCTCTCCCCCGGCGGCCGGCTGGCGAGAGACTTCGCCCTCGGCCTCGCGCTCTTCGGGCTGCCGCTCGCGCTGATCGGCGGTGTCCCGGTAGCGGCGGTCGCGGTCGTCGGCCTCGCGATCATCGGGATCGGCAACTCGATCGTCGACGTCAACGCGCTCACGATCATGCAGCGCGCGGTGCCGGACGACGTGCTTGGCCGAGCGCTCGGCGCGCTCGACGGCCTCCTCCTCGGGACGCTCGGGCTCGGCGCGCTGCTCGCGCCCGTCCTCATCGAGCTCGTCGGCACCGAGGCGGCGCTCGTCGTGACAGGCGCCCTGCTCCCCGTGCTCGCACTCGTCAGCCGGCCACGCTTGCGGGCCCTCGACGGTGCGACGTCGGCACCGACGGCAACCGGCCTGCTGCGCCGCGTGCCCATGCTCGCCGGTCTTCCGGAGGCCGTGCTCGAACGGCTCGCGCGCGAGGCGACCCCCGTCACCCACGCGGCCGGCGCGGTGATCCTGCGCGAGGGAGACCCAGGCGATCGCTTCTACGTCGTCGAGTCGGGCGAGGTGGCGATCCTGGGGCGCCGATTCGGGCCCGGCGAGGCGTTCGGGGAGATCGCGCTCCTCCGCGACGTGCCGCGCACGGCCACGGCGACCGCGGTGACTGACGTCGGCCTCGTCGCGCTCGAGCGTGAGCCCTTCGTCGCAGCGGTCACGGGGCACGCCCCGAGCGCGGCGGCGGCGGACGCGGTGATCTCGGCGCGGCTGGGCTCGTTCAGCGCCGGAAACGACCCTCTGTGAGCACCGGCTCCCGCCGCTCCACGGGCTCCGGCTCGGGCTCCGGCTCGTGCTCGTCGCACGAGCTCGCCCGCCTCCGCCTCCTGGTCCTCCTCGATGCGCTTCAGGGCGGCGAACGAGAGCCCCTCGTGTGCGAGCATCACGAGCCCGACGCCGACGCCGACCGACATCTCGATCGCCTGGAGGACGAGCCCGTAGGCGAAGCCCGTCCCGTAGGCGACGCCGTACTGAGCGAGTGGCAGCGCGACGGCGGCCTGGAGCAGCCCGACGTTCCCGGGCCAGAGCGGGAAGATGGTCGCGACGTTCATGAGGAGGAGCACGAGCGCCGCGGCGGGCAGCGGGACGTCGAGGCCGAACGCCTCGGTCGCAGCCCAGACGGCGAGGAGCTGCAGCGTCCAGCCGACGGTCTGGAAGAAGATCGCCGCGAGCGCCGCGGAGGGGACGCGCAGGACCGCCAGGCCCTGTCGCGCCATGGCGAGGAGCCGCCGGGCGGTTCGCTCCCCGTGCACCGGCGCGCCGGGGTCACGGCGGGCCGAGAGCAGCCCGACCGTCAGCAGCCCGAGCCCGACCAGGCCGACCGCCACGACACCCGTGACCGCCCAGTGCGGCAACTTCGCCGTGAGCACGACGTAGCCGACGAGCAGCGCGATCGGGAAGACGTCGAACACGCGGTGCGCGAAGACGGTCCCGAGCAGCGTCGCCCCGGAGCCGCTGCCCTCGGGCAGGTGCCGACGCAGGACTGCGACGCGGGCGAGCTCGCCGGCCCGCGCGGGGAGCACGGCGTTCCCGAGCAGGCCGACGCCGAACGCCGAGAAGACCGACCGGAAGCCCGGTGGCGGCGGCGGCATCGCCTGGTGGATCGTGACGTTCCACGCCCACGCGCGCGCGACGACCGAGAGCAGGTTGAGCAGGACTGCAAGGAGCACCCAGCGCCAGCTGACGAAGGCGAACGCGTCGTAGACGGTGTCCCACTCGGGCCCGCGCCACCAGAGCACGACGAGCGCGGCCACGAGCGAGGCGAGCACCCCGAGCCCTCGCATCCAGGGGTTGCGGTAGAGCGCGAAGACGACCTTCACGCCGCGCGTGCCTCCCGGACTCCTCTGTGCGCGACGACCCGCTCGTAGATCCCCTCGAGCCGGGCGGCGATGTCGGGCCAGGCGTAGGACTGCTCCGCGAGCGTCCGCGCCGCGGCACCCATGGCGACGCGCCGCGGCTCGTCCGCGAGGAGCGTCTCGACCCCGTCGACGAGTGCCGGCACGTCCCCCGGCGCGACCGTGACCGCGGTCTCGGGTGTCACGACCTCGCGGTAGCCCTCGATGTCCGAGGCGACCACCGGTGTCGCGCAGGCGAGTGCCCGCGTGAGCACCATCCCGAAGCTCTCGCCGCCGAGGGAGGGCGCGACGAGCGCCTTCGTCGAGCCGAGGAGCCGCGTGAGCTCGTCCTGCGAGAGGAAGCCGGCGATCTCGATCCCTTCGTCCGACACGTCGAGACGCGTGAGCAGGAGACGCACCGCCAGCGGATCGGCGCCCGCGACGACGAGCCTGGCGCCCGTGCGGCGTCGGATCTCCGGCCACGCGCGGAGGAGCACCTGCAGGCCCTTGCGAGGCTCGTGACGTCCGGCGAACACGACCGTGTGCTCGCGGTGGCCGGGATCGACCCCGTCGGGGATCAGCACCCCGTTCGGGACGACCTCCCAGGGCCCGCCGACCCAGCGATCGGCGGAGGCGCGTGCCTGCTCCGAGACGGCGATCCGCTGATCCACGCGATCCATCAGGAACCCCCACATCCGCATCCCGCCGCGCATCCAGCCGAGGTCGCCCGAGGCGTGGTGGGTCGCGACGATCGGGGCGGTCGCGATCGCGAGGACGGAGACGCAGATCGCCGGGGTCATCGGCTCGTGCAGGTGGAGGAGATCGAATCGCTCGCGCTCGAGCACGCGCCGGATGCGGAGGAACGCGCGCGGGCTGAGGACGATGTTCGGCAGCGAGCCGTTCGCGGGGACGATCACCGAGCGGCCGACGGCGATGACGTTCGCCGGGGGCTCGCCATGACGACCCACCCGTGGATGGAGGACGCGCGTGAACTGGCCCGGCGGGTCGTTGCCCATCACCAGCCTGACCTCGTGCCCGCGCGCCTCGAGGGCT
The DNA here is from genome assembly GCA_963791895.1 of uncultured Actinomycetes bacterium. Taxonomy (GTDB): domain Bacteria; phylum Actinomycetota; class Thermoleophilia; order Gaiellales; family Gaiellaceae; genus Gaiella. Next base: position 65,918 of record CAWBTY010000013.1, on the reverse strand, counting down.
CCGGCCTGGAGCTCGGCGTGCTCGACGACCGCCCCCCAGAACGACCACGAGAACGGCACGACGATGCCGATCTTCACCTGGCGAACCCTATTGACGTGAGGGACCCCACGGTGCCCTACACACAGGCAATGGCTTTCAGGCTGTGATCCCCGGCCGGACGCGCTCCCACGTCGCGGCGAGCAGCCCGAGCTCGGCGTCGCCGAGGTGCGAGAGGAACCGGGCACGCACGCCTGCGAGATGGGTCGGCCGCGCCTCCTCGAGGCGGCGCCTGCCCGCCGGCGTGATGGACGCGAGCAGCCCGCGCCGGTCGTCCGGGCACGGCTCGCGTCTGACGAGCCCGTCGTGCTCGAGCCGGTCGACGAGTCGTGTGACGCCGCTCTGGCTGAGCAGCACGGACGCAGCGAGCTCGGTCATCCGCAGCTTGTGGCCAGGCGCCGCCTCGAGGTAGAGAAGCACCTCGTAGTGCGTCAGCGGCAGGCCGTGCTCGAGCTCGAGCTCGCGGTCGAGCTCAGCGACGAGGGCGGAGTGGACGCGGAGCAGCCCTCGCCAGGCGGCGAGCTCGTTCGGGGCGAGCTCCTTGACACGGGTTGATCGGCCTATGCAATTATCTCCTTGTCTTTGCAAGTATATCGGGCACGAAGGAGCAGCCATGGGCGAAGCGACACGGGAACGGACGAGCGAGACACCGACCCCGGCCGGGACGCGGTTCGAGGGCATCCATCACGTCACGTGCGTCACGGGCGACGCCCCCGGGAACGTCGACTTCTACGCGCGCGTCCTCGGCCTGCGGCTCGTCAAGAAGACGGTCAACCAGGACGATCCGACGGTCTACCACCTCTTCTACGCCGACGAGAAGGGCAGCGCCGGCGCGGACATCACCTTCTTCGAGTACCCGGGCGCCCGCCGGGGCAGGGCAGGGGACGGGATGGTGCACACGGTCTCGTTCCGCGTCGGCGCACCCGAGGCGCTCGCGTTCTGGCAGTCACGCCTCGGGACCGAGGGGGTCGCGACGACCCTCGAGGGAGACCGGCTCCGCTTCGAGGATCCCGAAGGCCTCGGCCTCGAGCTCGTCGTCTCCCGCGTCGCCGACGAGCCTCTCGTCGCGCGCCACCCGGAGATCCCCGCCGAGCACGCCCTCCAGGGATTCGACGGCGTGCGCGCCTTCGGCTCACGCCCGGAGGCGAGCCGAGAGCTGCTCCAGGACGTCATGGGCTTCGTGTCCACCGGCAAGAATGCATGGGAGGTGCGCGGCGCGGCGCGTGGCGGCCTCTACGGCTACGACGAGCCGCCCGCAGGCGCCGGGATCCCCGGCGCCGGGACGGTGCACCACGTCGCGTGGGCGTCGCACGACGACGATCACGCGGACTGGCAGCGCCGCGTCTCCGAGGCCGGCATGCGCGCGACTCCGGTCATCGACCGCTTCTGGTTCAAGTCCGTGTACTTCCGCGAGCCGAGCGGTGTCCTCTTCGAGCTGGCGACTCTCGGCCCGGGATTCGGCATCGACGAGGACCCGGAGCACCTCGGCGAGGCGCTCATCCTGCCACCGGCGTTCGAGCACCTGCGCTCGCAGGTCGAGCAGACGCTGACGCCGCTGCCCGACCCCCGGGCACCGCGCGCGTGAACGAGCTCGTCGCTCGCCGGCGCGAGCCCGCTGGCGAGCCAGAGGGAGCGCTCGTCCTTCTCCACGGCCGCGGAGCGGACGAGCACGACCTCTTCCCGCTCCTCGACCTGCTCGACCCCGACCGGCGGCTCCTCGGCGTCACTCCAGGCGGCCCGCTCCGGCTGCCGCCGGGCGGCCGTCACTGGTACTCGCTGGCCGGGATCCCGACCCCTGACCCGGAGACGTTCCACGCGACCGTGCCGCTGCTGACCGCCTTTCTCGACGCGCTGCCCGTGCCGCTCGAGCGCACCGTCCTCGGGGGCTTCTCGCAGGGGGCCGTGATGAGCTGGGCGCTCTCGCTCGGGCAGGACCGGCCCCGCCCCGCGGCGGTCGTCGCCATGTCGGGCTTCCTCCCGCGCGTCGCCGACTGGCCGCTCGCGCCCGAGCGGCTCGCCGGTGTCCCGATCGCGGTCGCGCACGGCTCGCTCGACCCCGTGATCCCGGCGCGGTTCGGCGTGGAAGCTGCGGACGTGCTCGCTGCGGCGGGCGCAGAGGTGCTGCGCCTCTTCACTCCTGTGCCGCACACGGTCGATCCGGCGTGGCTCGAGCCGCTCCGCTCGTTCGTCGCGGACGCGACCGCCCGCTGACCCGCCCCGCGTAAGATCGCTCACATGCTGCCGGCCGACGTCGGGCTCGCCGAGCTCCATACGCACCTCGGCGGCTCGGTGGCGTCGGACATCATGTGGAGCCTCGCCCACGAGCAGGGCATCGCGCTCCCGGTGAAGGACTACTGGGGCTTCGACGCGCTCGTCACGGTCTCCGACCCGCGCGGCGTCGAGAGCCTCGACGAGCTCGACGCGATCTACCACTGGACGGAGCTCATCCAGTCGTCGCCGCTCGCCGTCGAGCGGTCCGTGCACGCGGCGATCGGTGGCGCGTACCGCTCGCAGCGCATCACGACGCTCGAGCTCCGCTTCAACCCGATGAAGCGAAATCGCGGCGGCGAGCGCGACCTCGACCACATCATCCTCGCTGCCATCCGCGGGCTCGATCGGGCACGGCTCGAGTATCCGCAGGTGCGCGCCGGCCTCATCCTGATGATGGACCGCACCTTCGACGCCCGCCAGAACGAGATCATCGTCGACAAGGCGATCCACTGGTCGAGCCGCGGCGTCGTGGGCGTCGACATCGCCGGCCCTCGCCCCGGCGGGCTCCGCTACGACTACACGCAGCTCGTCCCGATGGTGGAGACCGCGCGCGAGGCCGGTCTCGGCGTGACGATCCACGTCGGCGAGGAGGGCGCGTCCGGCGCGGAAGAGATCGGTGAGGTGGTCGAGGCGCTGCGGCCGGAGCGGATCGGCCACGGGATCCTCGCCGCCCGCGACCCCGAGCTGATGACGTTGCTGCGAGAGGCGGGCGTGACGCTCGAGATCTGCCCCACCTCGAACCTGCTCACGAAGGCGCTGCGCGACGAGGCCGAGGTGCGCGAGACGTTCCAGCGGTTCGTCGAGCACGCGGTGCCGTTCACGATCGCGACGGACGGGCCGGAGATGATGCGGACGCACCTCCGGGACGAGTTCGAGCTCCTGCTCAGGATCGGCGCGCTGACGGACGACGAGCTACGGCACGCGAACGAGCGAGGCCACGCCGCCTCGTTCGTCGGCGACGGAGCGCGCCTGGCGGCTCGTTCGCTCTAGGCCGCGGAGGGGCGGTCGGGCGGATCGGGTGGGTCCGAGACGGCGTCCTGCGCGCGCTCGGTGACGTCGCGGGCGGTGTCGCCCGTTCGGTCCGCGGCATCGCTCGCCGTGTCGCCCGCCTCGTCGCCGGCGCCGCCGAGCTCGTCCTTCGCGTCACCGGCGACGTCCTCCACCTTTTCGGCGGCGTCGCCGGCCGTCTCCTTCGTCCTGCCGAGCAACCTGTCGAGGAATCCCATGGCGCGAGCCTACGCCGACTGCTCGTCCTCGGTCAAACCGGGTCGAGACTCGTCGCCCAGCTCGTTGTCGAGGTGAAGCCGGTCGAGGAGCTCCCCGGCCTCCTCGTCGGCCTTCTCGACCGCGTCGTAGAACCGGCCGCCGGTCGCGTCGTCGAGCTGGCCCTCGACCCGGTGGACGGCGTCGAGCGCGGCGTAGTCGGCGTGGTCCATCGTGTCGCCCGCGCGTCCGAAGAGGCGGCGGATCGATTCGACCAGTCCCATCGTTCTCCAAGGTACTCGATGAGACGCTCGCGCTCAGACCTCACGATCCGCGCCACGCCCGCGTTTCCTTCGGCGTGAGGCGTGCTCGCATCCAGCTGTGGGGCGCGCTCTGGATCGTCTACCTCGTGTGGGGATCGACGTACCTCGCGATCAAGGTCGCCGTCAGGACCCTCCCGCCCCTGCTCACGGCCGGGACGCGGTTCCTCACTGCGGCGCTCGTCCTCGCCGGCATTCTCGCGCTGCTCGGGCGCTCGCTCCGCGTCACGCGGCGGGAAGCGCTGTCGGCCGCGGGCCTGGGCGTCGCGCTCCTCACGTTCGGAGTCGGCCTCGTCCACGTCGCCGAGACGCGCATCGACTCGGGGGTCGCGGCGATGATCGCCGGCTCGGTGCCGCTCCAGATCGTCGTCTGGCGGACCGTCGCCGGCGAGCGCGTCCCTCGCCCGACCGTGCTCGCCGCGGTGGTCGGCCTCGTCGGACTGGCGCTCGTGATCGGGCCCGACGGGCTGCGGGGCGGCGCCACCGCCGTCGGCCTGCTCGTGATGCTCGTCGCCTCGATCTCGTGGTCACGTGGCTCGTTCGTCGCCCGTCGGCTGTCGCTGCCCTCCGACCCGTTCAGGGCCGCCGTCTACGAGATGCTCGGCGGCGGGCTCGCGCTCGTGGCGGGCGGGTTGGCCTTCGGTGAGCTCGGCCGCCTCGACCGTGAGGCGTTCGAGGCCGGCCCCGTCGCCGCGTGGATCTACCTCGCGCTCGCCGGCTCGGTGCTCGCCTACAGCGCCTACGTCTGGCTCCTCGACAACGCGCCGATCTCGCAGGTCGTCACCCACCAGTACGTCAACCCGCTCGTGGCCGTCGCGCTCGGCGCGCTGCTCCTCGACGAGCGACCCGAAGCGGCGACGCTCGCCGGCGCGGCGCTGATCGTCGGCGCGGTCGTCGTCACGGCGCGGACCGAGGGTCGCGCCGAGCCGGAGCCGACCGGGGCTAGGTCTCGACGTGCGTCCGGCGGGCGGCCAGAAACTCGAGAAGATCCGAGCGCGTGAGGATCGCGACGGGTCTCCCCGCGCGCCCGACGAGCACCGCACCGCCCGAGCCGGTCAGCTCGGCGAACACCTCGTCGACCGACGCGGCCGCATCCACGGTCGCGAGGGGTGGCTGCATCGCGACGGCGACGTCGTCGTTCAGCGCGTCGGGGTTGCGGAAGACACGGTCGAGCAGGCTTCGCTCGTGGATCGAGCCGACGACGTCGGTCAGCGCGTCGACGGGCTCGTGCCGGACGACGGGGAGCTGCGAGATCCCGTAGCGCTGCATCAGGTCGATCGCGGCGCCGACCTTCTTGTGGGCGTCGACGACGACGAGCTCGGGCACCGACGCCCTCGTCGTCGCGGCGGAAGCGGGTCACCTCCGCGACGGTCGGCGCCGGCGCGCGGCGCTCCATGAAGCCGTACTGGATCATCCAGTTGTCGTCGTAGAACTTCGAGAGGTACGAGCGGCCGCCGTCGGGGAACGTCATCAGGATCGTCGCGCCGGGGCCGAGCCGCTTCGCGAGCTCGAGCGTCGCCCACGCGGTGGAGCCGCACGAGCCGCCGGCGAGCAGCCCTTCCTCGCGCGCCAGCCGGCGTGCGGTGAGGAACGAGTCGCGGTCGGAGACCCGGATCCACTCGTCGACGACCGCCGGGTCCATCGTCTCCGGCCAGGAGTCCTTGCCGATCCCCTCGACGAGGTACGGGTGCACGGGGTGCTCGGGGTCCGCGGTGAAGACCGAGCCCTCGGGGTCGGCGCCGACGATCAGGACGGACGGCTTGCGCTCCTTGAAGTAGCGCCCGATCCCGGAGATCGAGCCGCCGGTGCCCACCGAGACGACGATCGCGTCGACCTCCCCGCCCGTCTGCTCCCAGAGCTCCGGCGCCGTCGTGAGGTAGTGGGCCTCGGGGTTGGCGTCGTTCGAGTACTGGTCGGGCTTGAACCCGCCGGGGATCTCCTCGGCGAGCCGGTCGGAGACCGAGTAGTAGCTCTCCGGCGAGTCGTGCTCCACCGCCGTCGGCGTGATCACGACCTCGGCGCCGTAGGCGCGCAGGGTCGAGATCTTCTCCTGGCTCATCTTGTCGGGCATCACGAAGATGCAGCGATAGCCCTTGTGCGCTGCCGCGATCGCGAGCCCGACGCCGGTGTTGCCCGAGGTCGGCTCGACGATCGTCCCGCCAGGGCGCAGCCGCCCGTCGCGCTCGGCGGCCTCGATCATCGAGATGCCGATGCGATCCTTGTTCGAGCCGCCGGGGTTCATGAACTCGAGCTTCGCGAGCAGCGTCGCGCCGGTCTCGCGGCCGAACGAGACGAGCCGGACGATCGGCGTCCCGCCGACGAGGTCGAGGACGGTGGGGTAGTCGCGCGCCATGGCCGGAGCCTAGTTCCTGCTCGCCAGGCGGGATTCGGCAGGAGCCGGATCCTGCTCTGGTCCGGTGTCTGACTTCAGTCAGACACCTGCTCTCTCGCTCTGCCTTGCTAGAAGACGCGGCGGAAGCCGACCGGCGGGTTGGAGCGGGAGCTCAACGCCTGCACCTCGACACGCTCGCCGGAGTTCGGCGCGTGGATCATCCTGCCCTTGCCGATGTAGAGGCCCACGTGACCGAGGCCGCTGAAGAAGACCAGGTCCCCGGGCCGCGTCGCCCTGCGGTTGACGGGCCTCCCCACGCCGTACAACGCCGCGGCGTTGTGCGGCAGGCAGACCCCGAGGCGGCCGTAGACCCAGGAGACGAGGCCCGAGCAGTCGAATCCCGACGGGGAGGCGCCACCCCAGACGTAGGGCACGCCGAGCTGCTTCCGGGCGATGCGTATCGCCCGCTGCGAGAGCGTCGGGCGCGGCGGCTTGCGGGGAGGGACGAACCGAGCCGGGCTCTCGAGGCGAAACCCGCGGACGGCGCTGATCTTGTCGGCCTGCGCGCCGCCGGCCAGGACGGCTGCCGCCACCACACAGACGAGCAGCGAGATGACGAGGCGAGAGGGCATCAGCGGGAGCGAGGCGGCACGGGACGGCGTCGGATGCGATGAGCCGCGGGAAGCGGCGCGCCGTCGGTGTCAGCGACCGCGGGACAGTACCAGCGGCTCGCCGATCAGGACTTGCATGGAATGTGTAAGAACAGGTTTCGGCAGGAGGTCGAGCAGGTGTCTGACTTGAAGTCAGACACCAGGGACGCCGCGCCTTCGGCGGTGTCTGACTTCAGTCAGACACCTGGCGGTGCCTGACGCCACGAGCGACGGTCAATGCCTGAAGTGCCGGCGCCCGTATGCACCATCGTCCTGCCGGCGGCGCGGACGGCCTCGATGACCTCCGCGTCGCGCTTCGAGCCGCCCGGCTGGATGATCGCGCGGATTCCCGCGTCGAGGGCGAGCTGCGGCCCGTCCGCGAAGGGGAAGAACGCGTCCGAGGCGAGCACGGCTCCTTCGAGCGGATGGCCGAGCTCCCGCGCCTTGTCGAGCGCGAGGCGGACGGCGTCGACACGGCTCATCTGGCCGGCGCCGATGCCGATCGTCTGTCCCTCCCGCGAGAGGACGATCGCGTTCGAGTCGACGTGCTTCACGACCGTCCACGCGAAGAGGAGCTCCTCCCAGGTCGCCTCGTCCGGGTCCCCGCAGACGACGTCCATCGTGTCGAGCGGATCGCCGTCCGCGTCGCGATCCTGGACGAGCAGTCCGCCCAGCACGCGCCGGAGGTCGCGCTCGGTCGTCACGAACGCGCGGCGCTCGTTGTCGGCGAGCACGCGGGTCGTGTCGCGCTGCTCGAGGTGGTCGAGCGCCTCTTCGGCGAAGCCGGGTGCGTGGAGCACCTCCACGAACTGCTCGGCGAGCGCCGCGCCGAGCTCGGCGCTGACCGGTCGGTTGAGCGCGACGACGCCGCCGTACGCCGAGACCGGGTCGGCTGCGCGCGCGCGGGCGTACGCCTCCTCGACGGTCCCGCCCTTCGCGACGCCGCAGGGGTTCGCGTGCTTGACGATCACGGCGGCGGGGCCTTCCAGCTCGAGCAGGAGCAGCCGCCCGGCGGAGAGGTCGGCGAGGTTGTTGAACGAGAGCGGCTTGCCCTGGAGCTGCTCGACGCGCGCGAGGATGTGCGTCCGCGCGCCGCGCTGTGCGTAGTACGCCGCGCGCTGGTGCGGGTTCTCGCCGTACGAGAGCTCCATCACGCGGTCGAAGACCGGCACGTACGTCTCGGGGAACACCTCGTCCTTCCCGAGCCACCCCGCGACCGCGCCGTCGAGCGCGGCGGTCGCCTGAAAGGCGCGGGCGGCGAGCGCGCGTCGCGTCGCAGCGGAGACGTCGGCGCTGAGCCGGAACTCCTCGACGACCGGCTCGTAGTCCTCGGGGCGGCAGAGCGTGACGACGTGGGCGTGGTTCTTCGCGGCCGCGCGCAGGAGCGCCGGGCCGCCGATGTCGATCTGCTCGATCGCCTCCTCCCAGCCGACGTCGAGCCGTCCGATCGTGCGCTGGAACGGATAGAGGTTGACGCAGACCAGGTCGATCGGCGCGATGCCGTGCGCCTCGAGCTCGGCGAGGTCGTCGGGCACGTCGCGGCGGGCGAGGATGCCGCCGTGCACCGCCGGATGGAGCGAGACGACTCGATGGCCGAGCAGCTCCCCGAACCCGGTGAGCTCCTCGAGCGGAGTGACTGCGATCCCCTCGTCGACGAGCGCCTGCGCGGTGCCGCCGCTCGCGATCAGCTCGACACCGAGCTCGGCGAGCTGACGGGCGAAGGAAGCGAGCCCGGTCTTGTCGTAGACGGAGAGGAGCGCGCGCCGGATCGTCATGCCGCGATCAACTCTCTCACGACCTCGGGGAGCAGTCGATGCTCGACGGCCTGCACGCGCGCCCGGAGGCTCTCGACCGTGTCGCCAGGCACGACCGCGACCGTCTCGCGCCGGATCACGAGCCCGGTGTCGACGCCCTCGTCCACCCAGTGGACGGTCGCCGCCGTCTGCCCCACGCCCGCCGCGAGCACGTCCTCGATCGGGTGGGCGCCCGGGAACTCGGGGAGCGGGGCGCCGTGCGTGTTCACGACCCGCCGGCCGAAGACCTCGAAGAAGCGTGGCCGCAGGACGTGCATGTAGCCGGCGAGCACCGCGAGCTCCACTCCCTGGTCGGTGAGCCAGCGTGCGAGCGCCTCGTCGCGTGCCTCGCGCCCCGCGAACGAGCCCTCGTCGAACACCTCCGTCGGGATGCCCGCGGCCGCTGCGCGCTCGAGCGCCCGGACGCCGGGTCGGTTGGACGCGACGGCGACGATCGGCAGGCGCGCGTCGATCAGCGCCTGGAGATTCGTCCCCTCGCCGCTGACGAGCACGCCGATCATGCGCGGACGATCCGACCGATGACGGCGTCGTCGCCGGGATCCGCGACGACCGCGCAGTAGCCGATCCCGAGATTGAAGACGCGGCGCAGCTCCGGCTCGTCGACATGCCGCGCGAGCCAGTGGAAGACGCGTGGGCGCTCCCACGCGTCCCAGTCGAGCTCGACGTCGAGACCTGCCGGAAGAATCCGCCGCAGGTTGCCCAGGATCCCACCGCCGGTCACATGGGCGAACCCATGTGCGTGGGCGCGCAGCCGGCGCACCTCGTCGAGGTACAGCCGCGTCGGCGCGAGCAGGTCAAGACCGTCGTAGTCCTCGATCTCGAGCACGCTCCGCACGAGCGTGAACCCGTTCGCGTGGACGCCGGCCGACGCGAAGCCCACGACGACGTCCCCCTCCCTCACGGCGGAGCCGTCGACAAGCCGGTTGCGCTCGACGAGGCCGACGCAGGTCGCGGCGAAGTCGAGCTCGCCCTCGCGGTACACGTCGGGGAGCTCGGCCGTCTCACCGCCGACGAGCGCCACGCCCGCCTGCCGACAGACCTCGGCCGCTCCCTCGACGAGCTCCGCGACCTGCTCGAGGACGAGCCTGGAGGCCGCGACGTAGTCGAGCAGGAAGAGCGGGTCGGCGCCGGTCGTGATCACGTCGTTGATGCAGTGGGCCGCCATGTCGGCGCCACACGCGTGGAGCGCGTCCCGGCGACGGGCGACGATCGGCTTCGTTCCGATCGAGTCCATCGAGGCGACGAGCAGGCGGTGCTCGTCGAGCGGAAAGAGACCGGCGAACGCGCCGAACCCGGACGCGCCCGTCGACTCCACAGCCCCGCGCAGGCGCGCCACGACGGCATCGGCCGTCGCGAGCGAGACACCGGCGGCGGCGTACGTCTGCTCACCCGTCGGCATGCGCCGAGCCTAACGGGTCGGTCGGCGCCGACCGCAGGTGTCCGACTTCAAGTCGGACACCGGAAGCTCAGCGAGCCGCGGCCTCGAACCTGAGCTTCGCGAGGTTGGCGGCGTCGGGCACGCGCGTCGGATAGCTCCGGGTGAAACAGGCGCGGCAGACCGCGTCCTCGGGCAGCCGTGTCGCCCACTGCATCCCGTCGAGCGAGAGATAGTGGAGGCTCGTCGCGCCCACGTGCTCGCGCATCTCCTCGACCGAGCGGTGCGCGGCGGCGAGCTGCGCCTCGTCGGCCATGTCGATCCCGTAGAAGCACGGCGAGACGACCGGTGGCGAGGAGATCCGGACGTGCACCTCGGCTGCCCCCGCCTCGAAGAGCATCTCGACGAGCGCCCGCATCGTGTTCCCGCGGACGATCGAGTCGTCGACGATCACGAGCCGTCGGCCGGCGATCTCGTCGAGCGGGTTGAACTTCATGCGGATCCCCTGGCGGCGGAGCGTCTCGTCGGGCTCGATGAACGTGCGTCCCACGTAGCGGTTCTTGATCAACCCCTCCTCGTACGGGACGCCCGACCGCTTCGCGAAGCCGACCGCGGCGGGGGTCCCCGAGTCGGGAATCGGCATGACGAGGTCGGCCTCGACCGGCGCCTCCTCGGCAAGCCGCTCACCCATGCGCACGCGCGCCGCGTGCACCGCGACGCCGTTGAGCGAGGAGTCGGGGCGCGCGAAGTAGACATGCTCGAAGATGCACGCCGCCTCGCGGCCGCGCGGAATGGCCTGCGCGTGGTGACAGCCCTCGTCGTCGATCCAGACGACCTCGCCCGGGAGCACGTCGCGGACCACCTCGGCGCCGACGAGGTCGAGGGCGCACGTCTCCGAGGCGAGCACGAAGTCGTCGCCGATCCGTCCGAGCGTGAGCGGCCGGATCCCGAGCGGGTCGCGGAAGGCGACGAGCACGCCGTCCGCAATCGCGACGATGGTGTACGCGCCCTCGAGCCGTCGCATCGTCGCGGCCACGGCCTCGGGCAGCGGCGCCGGGTCGTTCGCGAGAAGCGCCGCGATCACCTCGGTGTCGGACGTCGAGCCCAGGCGGACGCCCGCGGCGAGAAGCTCCTCCCGGAGCGGCGCCGGATCGACGAGGTTGCCGTTGTGGCCGAGCGCAACCGTTCGGGCGGAGCCGTGGTGCACGACCGGTTGGGCGTTCGTCCAGTACGCGCCGCCTGTCGTCGAGTAACGGGTGTGCCCGATCGCGACCTCGCCCGGCAGCGCCGACAGCTTCTCCTCGTCGAAGACCTGCGGCACCAGGCCCATCTCCCGCAGCACCGTCACTCGCGTGCCGTCGGCGACGGCGATGCCGGCCGACTCCTGCCCGCGATGCTGGAGCGCGAAGAGCCCGAAGTACGTCAGGCGCGCGACGTCGCGCTCACGCGAGTGGACGCCGAAGACGCCGCACATCAGGCGCCCGTCCCCTCGTAGGCGCGCGCGAGGTCGGCCAGCGGGAGCCCGAGCAGGTTCTCCCCACCCACCGTTCCGATCCGCCTCACGTCGACCCCGCCGCCGGTCGGATCCGGCTCGACCTGGTCGTCGGACACAGCGACGATCACCTGGCCGCCGACCTCGCCGAAGAGCGTCAGCGGATCCTCGTCGAGCTCGAGCTCCGCGCCGACGCCGCTCCAGAGCGCCGCCTCGGCGAGCGCGACGGCGAGGCCGCCCTCGGCGACGTCGTGGACGAGCGAGGCATGCCGGCCCGCGAGCGTCGCGTAGCGGACGAGCTCCGCCTCCGAGGCGAGATCGAGGGTCGGCGTGCCGCCGAGCGAGCCCCAGCGCGCCTGCGCCTCCGACCCGGCGAGCGTGAGCGGCGAGCGAGCGCGGGCGAGGAGGATCGCGTCGCCCTCGTGCCAGCCGCGCGGGACCCGGCGGACGTCGGGGACGAGGCCGACGCAGCCCACGACGGGGGTCGGGTGGATCGAGCGGCCGTGCGTGTCGTTGTAGAGCGAGACGTTCCCCGAGACGATCGGCACGCCGAGCGCCTCGCACGCGAGGGCCATGCCCTCGATCGTCTCCGCGAGCTCCCAGCCGACCTCCGGCTTCTCCGGGTTGCCGAAGTTGAGGCAATCCGTGAGCCCGAGCGGCTCTCCACCGACGCAGGCGACGTTCCGCGCCGCCTCGAGGACGGCGAGCTGCCCGCCGACGCGCGGGTCGAGCGCGCCGAGCCTGCCCTGGCCGTCGAGCGTCAGCGCGAGCCCGCGCCACTCGGGGCGCAGGCGGAGGACGGCCGCATCGAGCCCCGGGCGCCGCACCGTCCGAGACTGGACGAGCTGGTCGTAGCGCCGCGTCACGAACGCGCGCGAGCGGAGCTGCGGCGACGCGAGCAGCTCGGGCAGCGCGTCGCGGGGCGCGGGCACGCGCGTCGGCGCCTCGACCGGAGCAAGACGCGGCTCCCGCTCGACCGCGTAGCGCGGGCACTCCTCGGTCAGCAGCCGGGCCGGGATCGCCCCGACCTCGTCGCCGTCCCAGAGCGCGCGCAGCAGCCCCGTGTCGGTGATCTCGCCGATGACCGCGCGATGGAGCTCCCAGCGGTCGATCACCGCCTCGACCTCGTCCAGCCGCTCGGGCGCGACGATCGCGACCATCCGCTCCTGCGACTCGGAGATCATCACCTCCCACGGCTCCATGCCCTCCTCGCGCTGGGGAACCCGGTCGAGGTGGACGTCGATCCCGTAGTCGGCCGCCATCTCGGAGAGCGACGACGCGAGCCCTGCCGCGCCGCAATCCTGGAGCGACAGCACCAGCCCGCGCTCGACCAGCTCGACCGAGACCTCGATCAGCCGCTTGCCCGTGAACGGGTCGCCGACCTGGACCGAAGGCCGCTTCTCGAGGTCGTCCTCGCCGAGCTCGGCGCTGGCCAGCACGGAGGCGCCGCCGATTCCGTCCCGCCCGGTCGTCGCGCCGTAGAGGACGACGAGCGCCCCCGCCTGCGTCGCCTTCGCGCGCGTGAGCCGCTCCACCGGAAGCAGGCCGACGCACATCGCGTTGACGAGGCAGTTGGACGCATAGGCGTCGTCGAAGACGACCTCGCCGCCGACGGTGGGGACGCCGACGCAGTTGCCGTAGTGCCCGATGCCCCCGACGGCGCGCGAGAAGTGGCCGTCCGGGGCACCGAAGCGCAGCCCGTCGAGGAGCGCGACCGGTCGCGCCCCCATCGCGGAGATGTCGCGCAGGATCCCGCCGACCCCCGTCGCCGCTCCCTGGAACGGCTCGACCGCGGAGGGATGGTTGTGGCTCTCGACCTTGAAGGCGACGGCAAGACCGTCGCCGAGATCGAGGACGCCTGCGTTCTCGCCCGGGCCCTGGAGGACGCGCGCGCCGTCGCTCGGCAGCCGGCGCAGCAGGAGCGCCGAGTGCTTGTAGCCGCAGTGCTCCGACCAGAGGAGCGAGAAGACCGCGAGCTCGAAGTGGTTCGGCTCGCGCTCGAGCAGCGTGAGGATTCGGTCGAGCTCCCCGTCCGTCAGGCCGAGCTGGCGATGGAGCGGCTGTTCGACGACAGAGCTCAGGTGATGCACTCTAACCCGCGCGTCCGTCGTCCCGATCGTCGGCGACTGGGCCACCGCGTGCGTCTACGGTCACGCGATGCCCCGGCGCGACCTCGGCCTGCTGCTCCTGCTCTCGGCGATCTGGGGCTCGTCGTTCCTCTTCATCAAGGTGGGCGTCGACGAGGTCGAGCCGGCCGTCGTCGCCCTCGGACGGCTCTTCGTCGGCCTCGTGGTGCTCCTGCCGCTCCTCGCGCTCCGCGGCGGCGTGGGCGTGCTGCGCGGTCACGTGCGGCCGCTGCTGGTCCTGGGGGCGCTCAACAACGCGCTGCCGTTCTGGCTCCTCGGGTTCGCCGAGACGAGGATCGACTCCGGGCTCGCCGGCGTGATCCAGGCGGCGGCGCCGATCTTCACCGTGCTCCTGGCCGCGCGCCTCGATCCGAGCCAGGCGGTGCGGGGCCTGCGTCTCGTCGGGGTCGGAGTGGGATTCGCCGGCGTCGTCCTGCTCGTCGGCGTCCAGGAAGGCGGGCAGCTCGTGGGGGCCCTGGCGGTGATCGGGACGGCACTCTGCTACGCGGTCTCGGTGCTGTTCGCGGGGCGCACCGTGCGGTCGCTGCCACCGCTCCAGGTCTCGGCCGGCCAGCTCGCGTTCGGCCTGCTGCTCATGGCGCCGTTCGGCCTCGCCCAGGCACCGGGCGAGCTGCCGTCGGGCAAGGCGCTCGCGGCGATCGCCGCCCTCGGCGCGCTCGGCTCGGGTCTCGCGTACCTCCTCTACTTCGCGCTGATCGCGCGGGCGGGGGCCTCGAGGGCGATTCTCGTCACCTACCTCGTCCCCGCGTTCGCGCTCGGCTACGGCGCAGTCCTGCTGGACGAGCCGGTGACGCGCTCGGCGCTCGCCGGCCTCGCGCTCATCCTCGCGGGCACGGCGCTCGCGACCGGCGCGCTGCAACGACGCCGGTCCGGCGCGCTGCGACGCCGCCGGTAGCGTGACTTCGTGAGTCGCTACTGGCCCCTGCTGCTCGCGCTGGCGGCCCTCTGGGGCGCGTCGTACCTCTTCATCAAGGTCGCCGTGGAGGGCGGCTTCGAGCCGTCACCGCTCATGTTCGGGCGCGCCGCCCTCGCCGCGGTGGTGCTACTCGGCTACGTCGTCGCGACCATGGGCGCGCGGCGTGCGTGGTCGGAGCTGCGGGGCTCGTGGCGTCAGTGGGCCGTGCTGGGAGTGATCGCCAACGCCGTCCCGTTCTGGCTGATCGCCTGGGGGGAGCAGCACGTCGACTCCGGCGTCGCGGCCATCGCCCAGGCGACGGTGCCGCTCTTCACGATCCTGCTCGGGCTCCGGTTTCTCCCGCACGAGCCGCTCTCGACGAAGCGGCTCCTCGGCATCGGCCTCGGGCTCGTCGGCGTTGCCGTGCTCACCGGCCTCCATCCCGAGGGCGGCTGGTGGGTCGTTGCCGGCACCCTCGCCGTCGTCCTCTCCTCGCTCGCCTACGCCGCGGGCGCGGTCGTCGGCCAGCGCAGCGTCGGCTCCACCCCGGGGCCCGTGCTCGCGGCGGGGGCGGTGCTCGCCGGCGCGGTCGTGCTCGCGCCGTTCGCCGCGCTCGAGGCCCCTGAGCGCCGGCCGGACACCGACGCGCTGCTCTCCCTGGTCGCGCTCGCGCTGCTCGGCACCGCGCTCGCCCAGCTGCTCTTCTATCGCATGCTCCGGCTCTACGGCGGGCGGCGGACGAGCCTCGTCACATACCTGATGCCCGGCTTCGCGCTCGTCTACGGATCGCTGTTCCTCGACGAGCCGCTCACCGCGGCGGCGCTCGGTGGGCTCGCGCTGATCCTCGCGGGCGTCGCGCTCGGCTCCGACGCGCTGGGCTCACGTCGAGCGGAGCCCGCGGAGGCTCCGGCCCGGTGACGCCGACCCTGCGGCGGGCGACGCAGGCCGACGTCGCGTTCCTCGTCGGGCTCTTCGCGCACGAGGACGTCGCCCCGTGGCTCGCACCGGTGCGCTCGACGACGCGGGAGGCCGTGGCCGCCGACGTCGAGCGTGCGGACGCAGAGCCGGATGCCTACGGCGTGCTCGTGGTCGAGGTCGCAGGCGACCGGGCTGGCACCGTCAGCTGGGAGCGCGTCAACCGGCGATCGCGCATCGCGGCGGTGAGCGCCTTCGTGATCGACCCGGCCCGGCGCGGCGAGCGCATCGGCGTGCCGGCGGCCCGCGCGATCCAGCGCCACCTGATCCGCGACATCGGCTTCCACCGCCTCCAGATGGAGGTGTACGCGTTCAACGAGCGGGCGCTCCGGCACGCCGAGCGCGCGGGCTGGATTCGCGAGGGCGTGCGCCGCAAGGCGTACCTCCGGGACGGCGCGTGGGTCGACGGGATCATGTTCGGCCTCGTCGAGGAGGATCTCGACGAGCCCGGCGCTGCCGGCTCACCCGGGTGAAGCGCCGCCCGCCTGGTGAACGGCCGGGCGGCGACCCGTCAGACTCCGCTCGAGTCGAGCCCTCTTCGGTGGGCGAAGTAGGGTCATACGGACAAGGAGAGTCGAGATGCCGTTCCTCATCGCCGTGGGTGCCCTGATCGCCGCCGTCGTCGGCGGGATCATCCTCTTCGCGATCGGGTTCGAGGTGATCGGGATCGCGGTCTTCCTCGCGTCGATCCCCTTCGCGATCGGAGCCTGGATGACCTCGTCCGATCGGCGTATGTCGGGTCGTTGACCGCCGGCTCCCCCGTCGACGTCGCGATCCTCGGCGGCGGGATGGCCGGCATCACGGCGGCGCTCGAGGCGCGCCGCCGCGGGGCGCGGGTCGTGCTCTTCGAGCCCGGCCCCGTCGGCGGCACCTGAATCACGCGGGGGTGCATCCCCACGAAGGCCCTGGTCAGGGCCGCGGAGATCGCGCACGACGTCACGCACCGAGCGGAGGAGTTCGGGATTCGGGTGCGGGACGCGGAGGTGGACTTCGCCGCGGTGATGGCGCGTGTCCGGCGGGTCATCGACGACGGTACGGCGCACTACGAGCGGCTGCTCGCCGAGCGCGGCGTCGAGCTGGTGCGCACGCCGGCCCGGTTCGTCTCCCCGACCGAGCTCGAGGCCGGAGACGTGCGGATCGCGTTCGCGCACGCCCTGATCGCGACGGGGTCGCGTCCGCGCCGGCTCGAGGTGCCCGGGGCCGAGAGCGTCCCGACCGTGACGAGCGACGACCTCATGCACGTCACCGAGCTGCCCGGCCATCTCGTGTGCGTCGGCGCGGGCGCGGTGTCTCTCGAGTTCGCCCAGGCCTACCGCCGGCTGGGAGCCGAGGTGACGATCGTGCAGCGGGGCGCGCACCTCGCCCACGGCGAGGACGAGGAGCTGGGCGATCTCCTGAAGGCCTACCTCGAGGAGGAGGGCGTGAGCGTCTTGACGAGCTCGCGCGTCGACTCGCTCGAGCTCGTCGACGGCAGGCCGGCCGTCGTGGGCGCGGGGGGCACGCGCGTCGTCGGCGACATGGTGCTGCTCGCGGTCGGACGGCAGCCGGTCGTCGACGGCCTTGGCCTCGAGGACGTCGGGATCGCGTTCGGCGAGACCGGAATCGTGGTCGACCGCCGGCTGCGGACGACGCTGCCTCAGGTCTTCTCGGTGGGCGACGTGGTCGGCGAGATGATGTTCACGCACGTCGCCACCTACCAGGCGCCGCACGCGATCGCGAACATGCTCGACGGGGCAGAGCAGGAGCCCGACTACCGGACGATGCCCCGCGCCGTCTTCACCGATCCCGTGCTCGCGTCGGTCGGGCTGACCGAGTCCGAGGCGCGCACCGAGGGCTACGACGTCGAGGTGCGCCGATCGGATGTCGGCACGCGCGGCAAGGCCCGCGCGATCGGCGACCGCCGCGGCCGGGTGAAGTTCATCCTCGAGCGGCAGACCGGAGTCATCCTCGGCGTCGGCATCCTCGCGCGCGACGGCGCGGACCTCCTTCCCGGACCACAGGTCGCGATGAACGCGCCGGGCGGCACGCTCGCGCCGCTGCTCGCAACCGTCCACACGCACCCGACGATCAGCGAGGCCGTCAAGGTCGCGGCGCGCGGCGGCTAGCTGCCCGGGCGCTCGACGAGCGCCGCGAGGTCAGACCGCGACGGGCGAGGCTTCGCCCTCGGCCACCGCCAGGACGTCGCGGCGGCGCAGCAGCGCGTAGAGCATGAGCCCACCGGCCGCGATCAGGATCGCGCTCACGAGCCAGGTCACGTGGAACCCGGAGACGAGCGCCTCGGCGGTGTCGGCCTGGCTCGGCTCCCCTCCGACCGAGCTGAGCTCCTCCTCGGTGCGGTTCGTCGACAGCGTGATCAGGACGGCGAGGCCGAGCGCGCCACCGATCTGCTGCGAGGTGTTGAAGAGCCCGGAGGCGAGGCCCGCATCGTCGGCCGGGACGCCGCTCGTGGCGATCAGGGTGATCGGGACGAACACGAGGCCCATGCCGATCGAGGTCAGCATGATCCCGGGCAGGATGTCGGCGAGGTACGTGCTGTCGGGCGAGAGCCGGAGGAAGAGGAGCAGGCCCGCGGCGGCGACCAACGACCCGATCAGCGGGACCTCTCGCGCTCCCAGCTTCGGCACGAGCGGCTGCGAGAGACCCGCGCCGATGATGATCCCGAGCGTGAACGGGAGGAACGCGAGGCCCGACTCGAGCGGGCTGTAGCCGAGCACGCGCTGCACGTAGAGCGTGTTGAAGAAGAACATCCCGAAGAGACCCGCGGCGACGACGAACATCGCGATGTTCGCGCCGCGCACGGTGCGTACGGAGAAGATGGAGAGCCGGACGAGCGGCTCCACGGAGCGCCGTTCGATCACGACGAACGCGACGAGCAGGACGACGGCGAGTGCCATGAAGCCGAGCACCTCCGCCGAGGCCCAGCCGGACTCGGACGAGCGCACGATGCCGTAGACGAGCGCGATCAGGCCGCCCGTGACGGTGAACGCGCCTGCGAGGTCGAAGCTCTTGTGCGCGTGCTCGTCCTTCGACTCGGGCACGAAGCGCAGGGAGAGCAGGAAGGTGCCGATCCCGACGGGGACGTTGACGAAGAAGATCCACGGCCAGGAGAACGCATCCACGAGGATGCCGCCGAGCAGGAGGCCGACCGCGCCGCCGCCGACGGCGATCGCGGCCCAGACGCCGAGCGCCTTCGCCCGCTCGGCTCCCTCGGCGAAGGTCGTCGTCACGATCGAGAGCGCCGCGGGCGAGACGAGCGCCGCGCCGAGCCCCTGGAGCCCGCGCATGACGATCAGCGTGGTCTCGTTCTGCGCGACCCCGCAGAGCAGCGAGGCGACGGTGAAGAGGACGAGGCCGGCGAGGAAGACGCGCTTGCGCCCGATCAGGTCGCCCGCGCGCCCGCCGAGCAGGAGGAACCCGCCGAAGAGCAGCGCGTAGGCATTGACGACCCACTGGAGTCCCGAGTCGGACATGCCGAGGTCGGCCTGGATCGAGGGGAGCGCGACGTTCACGATCGTCGCGTCGAGGATCACCATGAACTGGGCCAGGCAGACGAGCACGAGGACGAGCCACGGGTTCACGCGACCGGCGTTCATCGCGGCCGACGCTACCAGCGCCACGCGGCCTCGACGTTCGGTTTCCCGCACCCTGGCTCGCGGCCACTCGCCGCCCCGAGGACACGCGCGGCACCGGCGGCCGCTGCCGCGCTAGGCTCGCCGCATGGAGCTCATCCACACCTGCTATCGCATCACCGATCCCGAGCGGTCCGTCGCGTTCTACGAGGCTCTCGGGCTCGAGAAGCGGCGAGAGCTGCCGATCCGCGACGAGGCGATGAACTACTTCCTCGGCGTCCCCGGCAAGGAGCAGCCGGAGCTCGAGCTGACGCACAACTTCGGCGTCGACTCGTACGAGCTCGGCACCGCGTACGGTCACATCGCTCTCACCGTGGAGGACATGAACGAGACGCTCGCCGCCCTCGCCGAGAAGGGAATCGAGCCCGAGCGCCCGCCGTACTCCGTGCGCGAGGGCGGCTCGCTCCTCTGCTTCGTGCGCGATCCGGACGGCTACCGCATCGAGCTGATCGAGCGCTCGGACTACTGACGAGGTGAGCGGCGAGCCCGCGACGGGCCTGGAGCTCGTCTGGCGTTACGACCCTGCCGTGCCGGACCCGTTCGTCCCGCCCGCGACGGCCGCGGCGGCACGAGACGTGCTCGAGCGCGGGAACCAGGGGTTCGCCGACGCGCTCCGGCGTCATGCCGAGGGTGAGGCAGTGCGCCACGTGACGGCGATCGGCGCCCACGACGTCGGCCTCGCGGCGGCGCCGACCGGCGCGCCTCCACACGTCCCCTTCGCCGCGGTCGTCGGCTGCTCGGATGCTCGCGTGCCGCTCGAGCTCGTGCTGGGGCAGCAGGCGAACGACGTCTTCGTCGTCCGTGTGGCCGGGAACGTCCTCGGGCGTGAGTGCCTGGGCAGCCTGGAGTACGCGGTCGAGCACCTGGAGCAGCTCCGGTTGCTCGTCGTCCTCGGGCACACGAACTGTGGCGCCGTCCGCGCGGCCGTCGACGCCTATCTCGACCCGCCCGCGTACCTCGTCGGCGCCGCGGACCCGCCGCTCCGAGCGATCATCGACAGCCTGATGGCTCCCGTCCGCGCGGCGGCGCGGGCGCTCGAGGCCGCCGGGGTGGCGGATCCGAGCGACGAGGCCGGCCGCGGCGCGCTCGTCACGACGGCGGTGACGCTGAACGCGGCGGTCAACGCGGCCTCGCTGCGCCACGTCTTCCGTGGCCAGCTCGGCGAGCGGCTCGATGTCGCGTTCGGGGTGTACGCACTCGAGGATCGCATCGTCTCGGTGTTGTCGCGCCCCGGTCTCGGGACGCCGCCGGCCGACCAGGCGGAGCTCGACGCGCTCGCGTCCGAGGCAGCCCACCGCGCGCTCGCGCGCGGCGGTGCCGGCTGACGACTCACGAGGCGACGAAGCGCGCGATCCGCGCCGCGACCTCCTCGCCCTTGTCCTCCTGGAGGAAGTGACCGCCACCGGCGACGATCTCCGCGGGCAGCGCGCCGGGAATGTGCGCGGCCATGAGCTCGGCATGCGTGGGCGAGAAGACCCGGTCGGAGTCGGAGAAGAGGACGAGAGTCGGCCGCTCCCAGCGCGCCAGCGCGTCCCGCACCCGGAGCATCGCCGCCGCGGAGGGATGATCCGGCTCGGTCGGGACCAGCTCGGGGAAGGTGCGGGCGCCGGTCTTCGCGGCGGCGAGCGGGAACGGCGCGTCGTAGCCGCGGAGCACGTCCTCGGCGAGCCGCGAGACACACGCCGCCTGGACGAGGCGGCTCGCCGTGAGCTCGTCGCCCACCTGGCGGACGAGCTCGCGGAAGCGAAGCCACGGCTCCGACGGCACACCGACCCCGACGCCGGTGTTGAGGAGCACGAGCCGCTCGACGCGCTCGGGGTGCTCGACGGCGAGGCGAAGCCCGAGCGGCCCGCCCCAGTCGTGCACGACGAGCGTCGCCCGCCGAAGGTCGAGCTCGAGCGCGTACCGCTCGAGCATCGAGTAGTGGGAGTCGTACGAGTAGTCCTCGCGCCCGGTCGGCTTGTCGGAGCGGCCGAAGCCGAGGAGGTCGGGAACGACGACGCGACTGCCGGCGGCCAGTACCGGGATGAGCTTGCGATAGAGGAAGCCCCAGGTCGGCTCACCGTGGAGCAGGACGAGCGGGTCGCCGGCTCCCTCCTCGACGTAGTGCACGCGGAGTCCTCCGAGGACGACGTAGCGCGGCGGATACGGCCACCCGGGGAGGCCCTCGAACCGCTCGTCGGGTGTGCGGTAGACGTCCACTACGCGACAAGGTCCGGGTTGCCGCGCGGCGGCCGGCTCACACCCCTCATGCCGCGATCATCGCAGCCGGCGGAGCGACGCGCCGGGCCAACTAGCGATCTGTTACGATATATCGCGATACACCACGAAAGGAGAATCATGACGGCATACGTCATCCACCAGGGCCGCTGCCGCGACGACCGCATCCGGTTCATGTCGGGCCGCGGCGAGCGCCGGCGCCGCCACCGCAGCTACGGGCGCCACGGCTTCGGCCCGCGCGCGGGGCGCGGGGACATCCGCGCCGCGATCCTGGTCCTGCTCGGCGAGCAGCCGATGCACGGCTACCAGATCATCCAGGAGCTGACCGAGCGCACGGGCGGCGTCTGGCGCCCGAGCCCGGGGTCGGTCTACCCGACGCTGCAGCAGCTCGAGGACGAGGAGCTCGTCCGCGAGACCGCGTCCGAGTCCGGTAAGCGGGTCTACGAGCTGACCGACGCGGGTCGCGAGCTGGCGTCGGCGACCACGCCTCCGTGGTCCGCCGTGGCCGGCGAGAGCGAGGACGCGCTCGTGGCGCTCAGCGAGCTCGCCCACCAGGTGCTCGCAGCCACGCGGCAGGTCGCGCACGCCGGGAGTGCGGCCCAGCTCGAGGCGGCGCAGACGGTGCTCCGCGACGCTCGCCGGAGCCTCTACCGGCTGCTCGCCGAAGAGGAGTAGCCCGCGTTCGACCACGGCATTCGGCAGCCGTCGAATGCCGCCGGGCGCCTACGGAGACGTCGCTCAACCGCAGAGCTCGGCCGCGACGTCGCTGAGGAGTCGCCCGGCGTCCGCGTGCGCCAGCTCCGACGAGCCCGCTCGCTCGACGAGCGAGATCGCGCGAACGCGCGCGGGCACCTCCGCGCGCAGGACGTCTCCCGCGACGACCGCCGCACGGACGGCGTGCCGGTCGGCCTCGGAGAGCACGTGCCCGACGACCTTGCCGGCGAACGACGTCGCATCGAGCCGGCCCTCTCCCGTGAGCACGAGCGACGCCTCGGCCATCCTGCGCGGCAGCCCCGCCTGCTCCGCGACGAGCGCCGCACCCGGCACGAGGCGGGCGCCGGCCGCGGCCAGGCCACCGGCGAGACCGCCGGCCGCACCGGCGCCGGGGAGGTCGCGCACGTCGACCCCGAAGAGCACGCGGTAGCGCTCGGCGAGCGCGTCGAGCCGCCCCTCGAGCACGTCGATCGCCGTCGCCGAGGCACCCTTCTGCGGGCCGAACGTGCGAGCCGCGGCGACGAAGGTCGTGGAGACGTCGCATGCCACGAGCACGTCGGCGCCCCCGAGGTCGAATCCCAGCGCCTCGAGCGCTCCCAACCCCCCGTCCGTCGTCGCGGAGCCGCCGACGGCGACGATGACACGGCTCGCCCCGGCGTCGAGGGCCGCGCGAACGAGCTCGCCGGTTCCGGCTGTCGTCGCCTCGAGCGGATCGTTCCGCCCACCGACGAGCCCGAGGCCGCTCGCCCGAGCCATCTCGACGACGGCGGTCGTGCCGCGCATCCCCCACTCCGCCTCGACGTGCTCCCCCAGCGGGCCCGTGACGCGCACTCGACGCCGATCGGCCGGGTCCGGGCAGAGAGCCTCGAGCGTGCCCTCGCCGCCGTCCGCCAGCGGTAGCGTCACGGCCTCGCGCCCGGCCCGGCGCGCTCCGGTGGCCAGGGCGGTGGCCGCCTCCCCGGCAGTGAGGGTGCCGCGGAACTTGTCCGGGCAGCAGAGGACGGGCGCCTCGCTCACGCCGGGCGCAGGACGAGGAGCACGGTCGCGGGGCGAGGTCGGCTCGAGCGAGCCTCCGGCTACTTCGCCCTCTGGGAGGCGTCGGCCGAGCACGCGGCCAGCATACGAGCGGCCGTCGAGCGGTGAGAGGCCGCGATTGAGCCGGTTTCGACAGAGAAAGCGGCACGAAGTCGGCACGAACGCGTCACACCTGCTCGGATATGTTGCCGACTGTGGCGACGGTGACGACACCCTGGGGCAAGGCGACGCGCCTGGAGGAGCTGGCGCTGCCACAGCGGGCAGGAGACAAGCGGTTCACGACGCGCGTCGAGCTCCTCCAGACGGACGGAGCCGAGCGACTCGTGCGGTTCTCGTACGCGACGAGCGGCGCGGCTCGCCGCGGGCCGGTGACACTCCGCGAGCGAGACGTCGCCAAGCTCGGTGTCCTGCTCGCTCGCACGCCCGAGCTGCGGCGGGCACTACAGCGGCTTGCAGAGGAAGGGGGCTGAGACGACCGACGCCAGATAGTGCGGCGGACGGCGCCGCCGTCTCGTCAGACCGCGACGATCACGCGCTCGCGGGCAGCCGTCGATCAAGCCTGCGAGCAGCACTGCGCCACCGGTAGGCCCGAGGACCGGGTCGACGGCGTGCTCGGGGTGCGGCATGAGTCCGAGCACGTTTCCGTCCACGTTCGCGACACCGGCGACCCGATCCCGGGAGCCGTTGACGTCCTCGACGTAGCGGAGCACGACCTGGCCCCGCGCGGAGACGTCGGCGTACAGCGCATCGTCCGCGACCCAGTTGCCCTCACCGTGCTTGATCGGGATGACGAGGCCGTCCCCGCGACTGCAGGAGCGAGTGAACGGGGTCGCGGTCGACTCGACCGTGACGGCGACGTCCGCGCACACGAACTCGACCTGCCGGTTCGCCCGGAGCACGCCGGGGAGGAGACCCGCCTCGCACAGGATCTGGAACCCGTTGCAGATGCCGAGCACCGGCCCTCCGTCTGCGGCGAACCGTCGGATCGCGTCCATCACGGGCGCGACCCGGGCGAGCGCGCCGCATCTGAGGTAGTCGCCGTACGAGAAGCCGCCGGGCAGCACGACGCCGCCGATCCGGTCCGGCAACTCGTCGTCTGAATGCCAGACGGCGACGGGCTCCGCCCCGAGGCCGGCGAGGGCGAGCCGCGCGTCGCCGTCGTCGTTCGAGCCGGGGAACGTGACGACGGCGATCCGCGGACGGTCGGTCCTCACTCGGCCTCCGTCACGATCTCGAAGCTCTCTATGAGCGGGTTCGCGAGGAGCTCCGCGCACATGCGCTCGACCTCGGCGCGAGCCGCCTCGGGGTCGGCGGCGTCGAGCTCGAGCTCGACGAGCCTGCCGATCCGAGCGCTCGTCACGGCGAAGCCGAGCGTCGCGAGCGACGACTGGACCGCCTCGCCCTCGGGATCGAGGATCCCGGACTTGGGCCGGATCAGGACGGTTACGTGCACAGGACGACCTCGGGCTCGACCAGGTATCGCTCGAAGCGGACGCCCGTCAGCAGCTCGAACGCCTCGACGTACCGCGACCGGGTCCCGTCGACGACCTCGGCCGGGAGCGCGGGCCCGGGCGGCGTTCGATCCCAGCCCGTCTCGAGGCACCAGTCGCGTACGAACTGCTTGTCGAACGACGGCTGCGGCCCGCCCGGAGCGTATTCCGCAGCAGGCCAGAATCGAGAGGAGTCGGGCGTCAGCGCCTCGTCGGCCAGCGTCACCACGCCCTCGGCGTCGAGCCCGAACTCGAACTTCGTGTCGGCGACGACGATGCCGCAACCGGCGGCATGCGCGTGCGCCGCCTCGTAGAGCCCCAGCGCCGCGTGCCGGGCGGCTGCATACGCGCGCTCGCCGCACAGCGCCGCGGCCTCCGGCTCGGAGATGTTCACGTCGTGCCCGCTCGCCGCCTTGGTCGCCGGCGTGACGATCGGCGCCGACAAGCGCTCCGACTCGCGCAGCCCAGCCGGAAGCTCGTGACCGCAGACCGAGCCGTCGGCCAGGTAGTCGACCCATGCCGAGCCGGAGAGGTACCCGCGGACGACGAACTCGACCGGGAGCATCTCGAGTCGCACGCATTCGAGCGAGCGCCCATCGGCCCGAAGCGCGATCGCGTGGTTGGGGACGACGTGCTCGAGCCGGGCGAACCAGTACGCGGAGAGCCCTGTCAGGACGCGCCCCTTGTCGGGGATCTCGGTCGGCAGGACGACGTCGTACGTCGAGATCCGGTCCGAGGCGACGAGGAGCAGCCGCTCCGGCCCGAGGGCGTACAGCTCACGCACCTTGCCGCTGCCGATGTGTGTCGCTTCGACGTTCGTCACAGGATCGCGGCCTCACGCGTCGCGACGAGCGCCCGCAGCCGGTCGAACACGACGTCGACGTGCTCCGTGTACGCGTCGAGCGTGAAGACGCGGTCGAGCTCGACGCGCGCGGCGAGCGCCGCATCGCCACGGGCGAGCTCGCGAAGATCGAGCTCCTCGTCCCAGGCCCGCATCGCGTGGCGCTGGACGAGCCGGTACGCCTCGTCACGTTCGAGCCCGCTCGCAACGAGCGCGAGCAGGAGCCGCTGGCTGAAGAAGACCCCGTGACTCGCGTCGACGTTCGCCCGCATCCGCTCCGGCCGCACCACCAGCCCTTCGACGAGCCACGCGAATCGGTCGAGCGCGTAGTCGAGCGCGAGGAACGAGTCGGGGATGACGACGCGTTCCGCCGACGAGTGCGAGATGTCGCGCTCGTGCCACAGGGCGACGTTCTCGAGCCCGACGATCGCGTTCGCGCGCAGGATCCGGGCAAGCCCGCAGATCCGCTCGGCCGTGATCGGGTTGCGCTTGTGCGGCATCGCCGACGAGCCCTTCTGGCGACTGGCGAACGGCTCCTCGACCTCGCGTACCTCGGTACGAGCGAGGTGCCTGATCTCGGTCGCAAAGCGATCGAGCGAGGAGGCGGCGAGCGCGAGCGCCGAGAGGACCTCGGCATGACGATCGCGCTGCAGGATCTGGGTCGAGCTCGGTGCCGGCTCGAGCCCGAGGCGCTCGCAGGCGATCCGCTCCACCTCCGGATCGATCGCGGCGTACTGCCCGACTGCACCGGAGAGCTTCCCGACGCGGAGGCCCTCCACCGCGCGGGCGACGCGGTGCCGGTCGCGGTCGAGCGCGAACGCCCAGCCGACCAGCTTGAGCCCGAACGTCGTCGGCTCGGCGTGAACGCCGTGCGTCCGACCCATGCAGAGGGTGTCCCGATGCTCCTCGGCCCGTGTGGCGACCACGTCGAAGGCGCGCTCGAGCCCGGCCAGGATCTCTGCCCCGGCCTCCTGCACGGCGAGCGACAGCGCCGTGTCGAGCACGTCGGAGGACGTCAGTCCGAAGTGGAACCAGCGGCCGTCGTCACCGAGCCCGGACGCGACCGCGTCGACGAAGGCGGCTACGTCGTGGTTCGTCTCGCGTTCGAGCTCCGCGACGCGCTCGGGCGAGGGAGCGAGCGCGCGTGCGCGGATCCTCTCCACCGCGTCCGCGGGGACGATGCCGATGCTCGCCCATCCGTCGAGGGCCGCGAGCTCGACCTCCAGCATCCGCCCCAGCCGCGCCTCGTCCGACCAGATCCGTGCCATCTCCGGTCGTGAGTAGCGGGCGATCACGGGCCCATTCTAGAGAGGGCTCTGGAGGGCCTCGGCGAGGCCACGTCACGATGTCGGCCCGAAGACGGCACACTTTCGTGACCAACGTTGCCCGAACGGACGATAGAATTGTCAGCGGGTGGTGGGTTGGGGTGCCCCGGCAGAGCAACCAGCCGAAACGCCTCTCACCCGCCCGCGGCAGCGGCGAGCGCGATGTCCGCCCGCCGCCGTGCACCGGGGATCCGGATCACGTCGGCGGCGGCGTAGGCCCGGCGGCGGGCCTCCACGAGCGTCGAGCCCGTGGCGGTGACGCCGAGGAGCCGCCCGCCGCTCGTGACGAGTCGACCGTCCCGCAGCGCGGTACCCGAGTGGAAGACGAGCGCACCCTGGGCCTCGGCGCGCTCGATTCCCTCGATCGGCCCGCCACGATCGTCAGACGCCGGGTAGTCGCCCGCGGCGACGACGACCGTCACGGCGCTTCCCACGCCGAGCTCGAGCGAGACGCCGGCCAGGGAACCGCCGGCGGCAGCGGCGAGCGCGGCGAGGAGGTCGCCGTCGACGAGTGGCACGACGGACTGCGTCTCCGGGTCGCCGAACCTGCAGTTGTACTCGAGGACCTTGGGCCCGTCCGGCGTGAGCATGAGCCCGACGAAGAGCGTTCCCACGAACGGCGTCCCGCGCCGCGCCAGCTCGTCGAGCACCGGCGAGACGTATGTCTGCACGACCTCGTCGACGTCGATGCCCGCGACGGGAGCAAACGAGCCCATGCCGCCGGTGTTCGGTCCCTGGTCGCCGTCGAAGGCGCGCTTGAAGTCCCGCGCCGGCGGCAGCGGGAGAGCGTGCGCCCCGTCGCAGAGCGCGAGCACGGAGACCTCCGGCCCCTCGAGCAGCTCCTCGACGACGACGTCGGCGCCGAAGTGGCGCACCGCCACCAGGCCGGCCCTGAGCTCTTCTTCGGTGCGGCAGACGACGACGCCCTTGCCGGCTGCGAGCCCGTCGGCCTTGAGCACGCACGGCGCACGGGGGCGGTCGAGGAGTGCGGCTGTCGGCACACCGACCGCTGCCATCACCTCCTTCGCGAGGCGCTTCGAGCCCTCGATCCTCGCGGCGGCAGCGGACGGGCCGTAGACGAGGATGCCAGCGTGCCTGAGCACGTCCGCCACACCCGCGACGAGCGGCACCTCGGGGCCGACCACGACGAGCTCGATTCCGAGCGACCCGGAGAGCGCGAGCAGCCCTTCTGCATCGTCCGTCGCCACGGGATGACATGTCGCGAGGCCGGCGATGCCGGGGTTCCCAGGCGCGGCGTGCAGGGCCGTCAGCGACGGCGAGGAGCCGAGCTTCCAGGCGAGTGCGTGCTCCCGCCCGCCCGAGCCGACGACGAGGACGCGCACGGCAGCGAGTCTACGCCGAGAGCGTCAGCACCGCGTCGCGCGACGCACCGGTCCCGACGAGACCGACCGGGACGGCGAGCGCCTCCGAGACGAATGCCACGTAGGCCGCTGCCGCGCGCGGGAGCGTCGACCCGACGAGCTCCTCCGACCAGCCGGGGAGCGTCTCGAAGACGGGCGCGCAATGGTGGAAGTCCGACTGGTGCGCGGGGAAGTCCTCCGTCTCGCTCCCGTCGGGCAGGCGGTAGCGAACGCAGACCGGGATCTCCGCGAACGTGGAGAGGACGTCGAGCTTCGTGAAGGCGAGCGAGGTGATGCCGTTGACGCGAACGGCGAAGCGAAGCGCGACGAGGTCGAGCCAGCCGCAGCGGCGCTCCCGGCCGGTGACGGTGCCGAACTCGCGGCCGAGCTCCCGCACCTGCTCCTGGGCGGGTCCGGAGATCTCGCTCGGGAACGGCCCTTCGCCGACGCGCGTGACGTACGCCTTCGCGACGCCGACGACCTCGTCGATCCGTTGCGGGCCGATCCCGAAGCTCACCGCGGCTCCCGCCGCGATCGGGCTGGACGAGGTGACGAACGGGTACGTCCCGTGGTCGAGGTCGAGCAGCGTTCCCTGCGCGCCCTCGAAGAGGACACGTCGCCCTTCCGTCAACGCCCGGTCGACGAGGAGCGACGTGTCGGAGACGTAGGGCGCGAGCCGCTCTGCGTGCGCGAGCGTGCGCGCCACGACCTCCTCGACGTCGAACGGCTCGATGCCGTACACGTGCTCGAGCCACACGTTCTTCTCCCCCGCCGCGAGCTCGACCTTCTCGCGCAGGATCTTCGGGTCGAGCAAGTCCTGGACGCGGATCCCGATCCGGGTCGCCCGGTCGGCGTAGGCGGGGCCGATCCCTCGCCGCGTCGTCCCGATCTGGAGCTTCCCGAGCCTGCGCTCGCGTGCGCCGTCGAGCGCGACGTGCCAGGGCATGATCAGATGGGCGTTGCCCGAGATGTGAACCAGGCCGTCGGTGCGATGACCGCGTGCCTCCAGGTCGTCGAGCTCCTCGATGAGGACCGCGGGGTCGACGACGCAGCCGGCGCCGATCGCGCTCGCGACCCCGGCGATGATCCCTGACGGGATCGCGCGGATCTTGTACGTCTCGCCGTCGACGACGATCGTGTGGCCGGCGTTCGGCCCACCCTGGTAGCGGCAGACGAGGTCGGACTCCTGGGCGAGCAGGTCGACGATCTTCCCCTTGCCCTCGTCACCCCACTGCGCGCCGACGATCACGGTCGCTGGCACGTGCCCCATACTCGCACGAACGTCGGCGCGGCGTGGCGGCCGTGACCGGACACTCGTATACTCGCTGCGACGGCGTGGACGGAGAGTGACGCCTCCCGAGCCGGCCGGCCTGCCCCCGTCACCGGGCCCGAACGAGGCCGCTGCGAGGCGGCGAAGTGCGGTGGCACCGCGGGGACGCCTCCCGCCCGCACAGGTAGGGCGACTGTGTGAAGGAGGTGAACGGAGATGCGTGTCCTCTCGCACGAGCTCCACCGGCACGTGGGCGAGCGTGTGACGCTCGCGGGCTGGGTGCACGCCGAGCGCGACCTCGGCAGCGTCGCTTTCCTGCTCCTCCGCGACCGCGCGGGCCTCGCCCAGATCGTCCTCGCCGGGCCGTCCGAGCTGCGCCCCGAGACGGTCGTCGAGGTCGACGCCGACGTCGTGACCGCGGCCCAGTCACCCACAGGGGTCGAGCTGCACGCGCCGGTCTTCCGCCTCCTCGCGGAGCCGGCGTCGGCCCCGCCGCTCGAGCTTCGCCGGCCGCGCCTCAAGGAGACCCTGCCGACGATCCTCGATCACGCGCCGCTCGCGCTCCGCCACCCCAGGCAGCGCGCGCCGTTCGAGATCGCCGCAGCCGCGCTGCGCGGCTTCCGGGCGACGCTCGACGGGCTCGGGTTCACGGAGATCGTGACGCCGAAGATCGTCTCCGGCGCGACCGAGGGCGGTGCGAACGTGTTCGCCCTCGACTACTTCGGGACGCCCGCCTTCCTGGCCCAGAGCCCTCAGCTCTACAAGCAGGCGATGGTCGGCGTCTTCGAGCGCGTCTACGAGACGGGGCCGGTCTTCAGGGCGGAGCCTCACGACACGACGCGGCACCTGGCGCAGTACACCTCGCTCGACGCGGAGCTCGGGTTCGTGCGCGACCACTTCGACGTGATGGCGGTCGTCCGCGGGGCCGTCGCCGGCATGGTCGACCACGTGCGGCGCGACGCTCCACGGGCCGTCGAGCTCCTCGGGGTGCGTCTGCCGGAGGTCCCTGACGAGATCGCCTCGGTGCACTTCACGGAGACGGGGGTCGACGACGTCGACCTCGCTCCCGCCGACGAGCGTCGGCTGTGCGAGGAGCACGGCGAGCTCCTGTTCGTGACCGGCTTCCCGCTCGTCAAGCGGCCCTTCTATACGCATCCCGAGCCGGGCCGGCCGGAGTACTCGAACTCCTTCGATCTCCTCTTTCGCGGTCTCGAGGTCGTGACCGGCGGGCAGCGCCTGCACCGGTACGACGACTACGTGGCCGCGCTCGGCGGCCGGACGATGCCGTTCGAGGGGTACCTGCAGGCGTTCCGCTACGGCATGCCGCCGCACGGCGGGTTCGCGCTCGGGCTCGAGCGCTTCGTCGCGCAGCTCGTCGGGGCGCACAACGTCCGCGAGACGACCCTCTTCCCGCGCGACCGGACGCGGCTCACGCCGTGAGCTCGGGGTCGGCGGGAGGGTCTCAGGCAGAGCCGGCGAGATCGGTGAACTTCGCGTAGCGCTTGAGGAAGCTCAACTTGACCGCGTCGGTCGGTCCGTTGCGGTGCTTCGCGAGGATCAGCTCCGCGAGACCCTGCTGGTCCGACTCCTCGCCGTTGTAGTACTCGTCGCGGTAGACGAAGAGGACGAGGTCTGCGTCCTGCTCGATCGAGCCGGACTCGCGTAGGTCGGAGAGGATCGGCCGCTTGTCGTGACGCTGCTCGACCGCGCGCGAGAGCTGCGAGAGCGCGAGGATCGGCACGTCGAGGTCGCGCGCGAGCACCTTCAGGTGACGCGAGATCTGCGAGACCTCCTGCACCCGGTTCTCGACCGTGCCGCCCGCGGTCATGAGCTGCAGGTAGTCGACGACGATCAGCCCCAGCTTCGGCTCGCGGCTCTTGAGCCGGCGCGCCTTCGAGCGGAGCTCCATCATCGTGATCGAGCCGGTGTCGTCCACCCAGATCGGCGCCTTCATCAGCTTGTCGCAGGCGGCGGTGAGGCGCGGCCAGTCCTCCTGGGTGAGCTTGCCGGAGCGGACGCGTTGCGACTCGACCTTCGCCTCGCTGCACATGAGCCGCTGCGTCACCTCGGCCTTCGACATCTCGAGCGTGAAGAGCGCGACGGGAGTCGACTCCCGGACCCCGAGGTTCGCCGCGATGCAGAGCGCGAGCGCGGACTTCCCCATCGACGGTCGCGCGGCGAGGATCACGAGGTTCCCCGGCTGGAAGCCGGAGGTGAGCCGGTCGAGCTCGCGGAAGCCGCAGGGGATCCCGGTGACGTCGACGCCGGCCTCGTAGAGCTTCGTGATCCGCTCGAAGCTCTCCGTCAGCAGCGGGCCGATCGCGTCGAAGTCGCCCGTGACCCGTTGCTGGGCGAGGTCGAAGACGATCTGCTCGGCCCGGTCGACGAGCTCCGCGGTCTCGCCGATGCGCTCCCGTCCGAGCCGTACGATCTCCTGGCCCGCCTGGATCAGGCCCCGGAGCGTCGCGGCTTCCTTGACGATCCGCGCGTAGTGCTCGACGTTCGCGGTCGCGGAGACGAGCGCCGCGAGCTCCGCGACACGTGCGGCGCCGCCGATCTGCTCGAGCTCACCCCGCTCCTCGAGCTCGTTCGCGAGCGTGATCGCGTCGACCGGCTCGCCCTTGCTCCAGAGCGCGAGGCAGGCCCGGTGGACCGTGCCGTGCGAGCCGCGGTAGTAGTCGGAGGCGTCGATGATCTCGGTGACCGCGCCGATCGCCGTCTCCGAGAGGAGCATCGCCCCCAGCACCGCCTCCTCCGCCTCGATGTTCTGCGGCGGGACGGCCGCGGTCGGCATGGCGTGCGTCGTGCTCACGGCGCCGGATCTAACCCGTCGCGGGAGGACGTGTCCAGACGAGGCACGATCACCGTCGTTGCAGCGGGTTGAGAACACACGTTCCCATCATATCCCCAGATCCGGACGCGGTTCTCCACGGACGCACCGTGGTTGTCCGCACGGGAATCCCGCTCCGTGCGGAGAGTTCGTGCGTCGCTCCACAGTCGCGTGAATGCCTGTGGAGAAAGCAGGGACGAACGGGCGGAGGCCGTGGCGGCCTCCGCCCGGCTCAGTGCGCCTCGTCCTCGTCCGGCGCCGGGCGCGCGAGCTCGGGCTCGAGCTCGGGCTCGAGCTCGGCGTCGGCCTCGACCTCGTCGGCGAGATCGTCCTGGGCGAGTGCCTCCTCGGTCGCGCGCACGGCCTCCTCGTGCGCGAGCGCCGCGGCCTCCGCCTCGGCCCGCTCCGCCGCCTCGATCGCCAGGAGCTCCTCCTCCGGCGGCAGCTCGCCGCCCTCGGGCACGACGAGGGTCTTCACCTCGGCGGTGACCCCCTCGAAGACGTGCACCGGGATGCTGAAGCGACCGATCCGCTTGATCACGTCGAGGTCGATCTTGCGGCGGTCGACGCGGATCTTGCGCGTCCGCCAGAGCTCCTCGGCGATGTCCGTCGGAGTCACGGAGCCGAAGAGCGCGCCCGTCGGCCCGGCCTTCACCTCGAACCGGAGCACGGTCTTCGTCAGCGTCGCGGCGATCTCGGCCGCCTGCTCGGACGAGCGTGCCTCGTGGCGCGCCCGATCCTCCTCGACGCGACGGATCTCGGCGATCCGGCCGGGCGTCGCGACCTCGGCGAGCTGGCGCGGCAGGAGGTAGTTGCGGGCGTAGCCCCGCTTGACGTCGACGACGTCGCCCTTGAGGCCGAGCTTCTCCACGTCGCTCCGCAGGATGACCTCCATCACGACCCCTGCACGTACGGGAGCAGCGCCATCTCGCGCGCGCGCTTCACGGCCACCGCCACCTGCCGCTGGTGCCGGCGGCACGCGCCGGTGATGCGACGGTTGCGGATCTTGCCCTTCTCCGAGATGTAGCGCCGGAGCTGGTTCACGTTCTTGTAGTCGACCTCGGCCACCTTGTCCTTGCAGAAGTGGCAGCTCTTGCGGCGACCTCCCGGTCCCCCGGGGGCCGGCCGCTTGCGAGGTTGCGTCTTCGCAGCCATGTCAGCCTCCTAGAAGGGAATGTCGTCGTCGGTCGGGGACGTCGGAAAGTCGCCGGCCGGTGTCGTGGAGGCGGTCGCGGGGATGTAGCCCCCGCCGCTCCCGTCGCCCTCGCCGCGGCTCCCGAGGAACTGCACGGAGTCGGCGACGACCTCGACCGCCTGGCGCTTGTTCCCTTCCGGGGTCTCCCACTCGCGCCACTCGAGCCGTCCGTCCACCGCCACGGGCCGCCCCTTCGAGAGGTACTGCGCGCAGCGCTCTCCCTGGTTCCCCCAGACGGTGATGTCGAAGTAGTTGGGCTTGTCGACCCACTGACCCGTCTCGTCCTTGCGCCTCGTGTTCACCGCGAGTCGCAGATTGCAGACCGCCGTGCCGGACGGCGTGTGGCGCAGCTCGGGATCCTTGGTCAGGTTGCCGACGAGCACGACGCGATTGATCGACACCATCGCTACTCCTCCTCCGGGGCGTCCACGGTGCTTTGTCCGGCATCGTCGCCGATCGCCGCGGCCGGCGCCATTGTCCCAACGGCACCCGTCTCGAGGCGACGCGTCGCGAGGTGACGCAGCACGTCGTCGTCGATCTTGAGCACGCGCGAGACCTCGTCGAGCGTCTCGGCGCTGGCGCTGAACGTGAGGAGGTGGTAGACGCCGTCCTCTTTCTTGTCGATCGGGTAGGCGAGCTTGCGCCTGCCCCAGGGGTCGTGCCGGTCGAACGACCCGCCGCCCTTCTCGACCAGCGTGCGCACGCCTCCGACGATCGCGGTCTGGCGCTCCTCTGCCAGCTCGGGGTCGAGCAGCAGCAACATCTCGTAGTCGGTCACGGTTTCCCTCTCTCCTTCCTTCGGTCTGAGTCGGCCCCGCCGGTTCAAGCGCTCACCCGGGAAACGGTGGCACGCGGCGTGGCAGGAAGCCGCCGGATGGTAGCAGCGGGTCGGGGTACGATGGCCTCCGTGCGAAGGCTCTTCGCGTGGACGGCAGGGCTCGTCGGCATCGCGGCGCTCGCGCGCTTCCTCGCGCGGCGAGAGCGTTCGCGCTCGGTCGGTCACCGCACCGCTCCCCGAGCAGGATCCCGCCGAGGAGCTGCGCCGGAAGCTCTCCGAGTCCCGTCCCGAGCGCGCCGCGACGCAGGAGGCGGTGGTCGCACCCGAGCCGCCCGCCGAGCCCCCGGAATCGCTGGAGGAGCGGCGGGCGCGTGTCCACGCGAAGGCGGAGGCGGCGATGGCCGAGATGCAGGAGTCGCCGCCCGCATGAGCGACGAGACGGAGACCGTCGACCTCACGGAGCAGCTGCAGCGAGTCGAGGAGCAGCTGACCGAGCTCCACGCGGAGGTGCGACGGCTCGGGCTTGCCTCCACGCTCGCGACCGACCCTGTCGACCCGCCGCCGACGCCCGCCGCCTACGCCTGGCTCGGTGCGCTCGAGGCCCCGGTCCGCCGGCGGCCGCAGGTGCCCCGCCTGCTGCTCGAAGGGCTCTTCCTCGCCGCGGCCGCCGCGGCCGCCGCGATCGCCGACCTCGATCCCGTCGCGATCGGCGGTGTCATGGTCGGCGCCTGGATCCTCGTGGCGCTGATCGAATGGGCGGCATCCCGCGCCGACCGCCGCCAGGAGCTCCCGCTCTACGCACCCGCACCGGCGGCGCCGCCCGGCGCCGACCCGGCGTGGTACGCACCACCGGTCGAGCAGACCTTCCTCGACGTCGAGGCAGGCGATTCGGTGACGGCGGTGACCCGCCTCCCGCCTCCGGTAGACGAGGTCGAGGCCACCGCCGAGCAGCGGCCGACAGGTTGAGCAGGGCAATCGGCCGCGAACGGATCAGGCGGGGTTGCGACCGCGACAGCGGGCGCCTTTAGGGATCTGCCCGCCCGAAGGGCGGGATCAAGCTGCGTGATTCCGCTCCTGCGGAATCACGCCTAGCGAGCAAAAACTGTGCTCTTCCCGACCGCCACCTTCGCGCTCTTCTTCCTCGTCGTTCTGCCCCTCTCGTGGCTGACGATGCCCTGGCCGCACCGGTGGCGACCGTTCATCATCGTCGCGAGCTACGTCTTCTACGCGTGGTGGGACTGGCGTTTCGTCTTCCTCCTCGCGGGCTGCACCCTGTGGAACCAGGTGCTCGCGGTGCGGATCTGGCGCACCCGGACGCCGTCGCAGCGCAAGGCGCTCCTGATCCTCGCGCTCGCGGGCAACCTCGCCGTGCTCGGCTACTTCAAGTACTACGACTTCTTCGTCACCTCGAGCGACAACCTGGCCTCGCTCGTGGGCCTCGACATGCCGCTCGACGTGAAGTCGATCGTGCTCCCGGTCGGCATCTCCTTCTACACGTTCATGGCGATCAGCTACGTCGTCGACGCCTACCGCGGAGACTTCGAGCCGACGACGCTCGAGAAGTTCGCCGTCTACCTCTCCTTCTTCCCCCACCTCGTCGCCGGACCGATCGTGCGGCCCTCCGAGCTGATCCCACAGCTCGACACGCCGCGCAACCCACGCCGCGTCGACACGAGCCGGGCCTTCTACCTGATCGCGACAGGGCTCTTCAAGAAGGTGGTGATCGCGAACTACCTGGCGTCGTCGATCGTCGACGAGGTGTTCGCCGCCCCGGGACAGCACTCGTCCCTCGAGATCCTGATCGCCGTCTACGCGTACGCCGTGCAGATCTACGCGGACTTCTCGGGCTACACGGACATCGCGATCGGGATCGCGCTCCTGCTCGGCTTCAGGTTCCCGCAGAACTTCGACTCGCCCTACGCCGCGACCTCGGTCCAGGACTTCTGGCGACGCTGGCACATGACGCTCTCGCGCTGGCTCCGCGACTACGTCTACATCCCGCTCGGCGGGAGCCGCGGCAGGCGCCCGATCCTCACCTACCGCAACCTCATGCTCACGATGTTGATCGGGGGCCTCTGGCACGGCGCCGCCTGGACCTTCGTCGTCTGGGGCGGCCTCCACGGCGCCGCGCTCGTCGGCGAGCGGCTGTGGGGTGAACGGCGAGGCGCCGGCGCGCGACCGTCGACGGCGTGGACGCGCTGGCGGGCGCGCCTCCTGACCTTCCACTTCGTGTGCCTCGGCTGGATCTTCTTCCGCGCCGACTCGTTCGACGTCGCCTGGGAGATGATCGGTGGCCTCTTCACCCGCTGGGGCGAGGCCTCGCCGCTCGTTACGAGCGGGGTGCTGCTGGCTATCCTCGTCGGCATCGGCTCGCAGTACCTCCCAGCCCGGATCCCGCGCCTCCTCATGGCTCGGTTCTCCCGGCTCCCGGTGCTCGGCCAGGCGACCGTGCTCGCGTTCGCGCTGATGCTGACGAGCGTCATGGGACCGGAGGGCGTCGCACCCTTCATCTACTTCCAGTTCTGATGGCCGACCGCCCGCTCCCATCCCTGCCGCCGCTCCCGGAGGACGAGCCCGCGACGGTCGAGCGCGTCCCGGCCCCGGAGCCCCCCGGGACGGCAGAGCCGCGGCGACGCAGGCGGTCGGGCAGCGACGAGGAGACGCCGCGCCGCCGCCAGTGGAGTGCCGGCCACGCGCTCGTCGTCTGCGTGCTCGCCCTTGCGATCGGGCTGCTCCTCAACGCCCCCGGGATCCACAAGTCCGCCTACAACAAGCCCGACGGCTGGACGCGCGACGTCGCGATCGCGTTCACGGCCCCACTCGCCGACGTCAGCCATGCGCTCCTCCTCGACCGTCCGCGCCAGGGTGTGCAGTCGCTGATCGGCCGCTCCGGCGCCGACGAGATCGACACGGAGATCGCCCTGCCCGCGACGACCCAGCCTCCGACCTCGTCGAAGCCGACGAAGCCGACGCCCACCGGGCCGAAGACTCCGGCCAAGGTCGCGTTCACGCCCGAGAGGAAGCTGCGGCTCTGGGTCGCCGGCGACTCGCTCGTGATCACGCCGGGCCAGGCGATCGTGCGCGCCGCCGGCTCGAGCCCGGTGATCGAGTCCGTCGGCCGGATCGAAGGTCGCGTCGCCACGGGCCTCACTCGACCGGACGTCTTCAACTGGTTCGAGCAGATCAGGTCGCGCGTCAAGGAGCTTCGCCCCCGCGCCGTCGTGCTCGGCTTCGGCGGGAACGACGACAAGGCGTACATGACGGGCCTGCCGGAGGGCGTCTCGATCGGGGACTTCGGTGGCTCCTCCTGGCGTCGCGAGTACGCCCGGCGAGTAGGCGGCCTGATGGACGTGATCAACAAGGCCGGGAGCTTCGTGATCTGGATCGGGCTTCCGCAGACGCGCTCGGCCGATCAGACCCGCCGTTACGACGTCGTCAACGCCGTCGCGCAGAAGGAGGCCCGCGAGCGCGAGGGGCGGGCGGCGTTCATCGACACCTACACGATGTTCGCAGGCGAGGACGGTGGCTACACCGAGTACCTCGCCGACGGCTCCGGGCGGCTCACGAAGGTGCGCGCCGGCGACGGCGTCCACTTCGAGCGCGAGGGCGGCGACATGATCGCCCGCGAGGTGCTGAAGGCCCTGAATCGCGCCTACGACCTGACGAGCTGGCGCAGAAAGAGCACCGCTTGAGGCGCCCTCGTCTGCCCGAATCGCGGAGCTCCACGCCGCGCTTCTCAACGACCACGGCTCCTAGGCCGAGCCCCTCCTAGCCCCGCCGGCGAGCGGCGAACTCAGACGAGCGCTGCCCGGATCGAGAGCTCCGGGCCTTCGAACCGGATGTCGAGCGCGCTCAGGATCCGCCGCAGCAGCGCAACCGCGGCCGGGTTGTCGCTCGCGACGAGGGCCGTGATCTCCGTGATCCCGGCGGCTCGCGCATCCGCGATCAGCTCGGCGGCGAGTGTCGACCCGATGCCGCGCTGGTGGTACTCGTCGGCGACCGCGAAGGCGATCTCGGCGCTCGACCCGTCGCGGACGAGCCGCGCGACGGCGGCGGGTCGCTCGTCGCCCTCGACGTACGCGACCAGCGCGTGACGATTGTCGTCGACCAAGGCGAGCTGCTCGAGCTCGGACTCGCTGAGTCGCGGCTTCGGTCCGTTGAAGCGTGCACGACGCGACCGGTCGCTCAGCCGCTCGAACAGCGCCATGACGGTGTCCACGTCACCGTTCCGTAGCGGTCTCACCACGAGGCTCGGCCCGCGCCTCTGCTTGACGACTCGGGTGTGCATGAATCCACCGTGCCGGCCGGGCGAGCTCGAGACCGGGCGGCGCACTGGTGTCTGGCGGTACGGCTAGCCCCCGCTCGGCTGCGCCGTGACACGAC
Organism: uncultured Actinomycetes bacterium; assembly: GCA_963791895.1. Classification (GTDB taxonomy): domain Bacteria; phylum Actinomycetota; class Thermoleophilia; order Gaiellales; family Gaiellaceae; genus Gaiella. Next base: position 27,337 of record CAWBTY010000013.1, on the reverse strand, counting down.
GTGCGAACACCGGGGTCACAGCTTCCGCGGCAGCACCAACTCCGTCAATCTGGCTGCGCCGGGCGACACGTCCGCCCAGCGGCCGGCGTCGGTCTCGAGCTCGGCAAGCGCACCGGTCGGCAGGTTCTCTCGTGCCTGTTCCCGCAGCGGGCCAGGCGCAGCCAGCAGGAGCAACAGGTCCATCAGGCCGGGGTTGTGGCCCACGAGCATCGCCGCGTCCACCTCCGCCGGAAGTGCGCGGACGCGCGCGAGCAGCGTTTCGGCCCCGGCCGCATAGAGCGTCACCTCGACCCACACGGTCGGGTCGCCCAGGCCCGGGAGGACACCCTGAAGCGTCTGCTGCGCGCGCACGGCATTCGAGCAGACGACGAGCTGGGGGCGAACGCCGTGCTTCTTGGCCCACCGCGCCATCCGTTTCGCCGCCTTGTGGCCCCGGGGTGCGAGTGGACGGTCGCGGTCCCGAAGCGCCGGATTGCCCCGATCCGACTTCGCGTGACGAAGAAGGTAGAGGCGCTTCACACGGCCACCATACGACGGCCGGCGCGACGGGCGATCCGACGACGAGAACCTGCGGTCCGTTCTCCTCGAACGGATGCTCGAACGTCTCGAGCGCTTAGCTCAGGAGAGCGCGCGCTCGAGCGGCTCGGCCCGCGACGCGGAGCACCTACGGGCCGCGCGGCGCCTGGGCGGCCGGAGGGAGTTCCATCGAGGCACGGAGGTTGACGAGCGGCGTGTCTGGGACGCGCACCAGCCCGCGCACGGGGCGGTCGAGGTCGAAGGTGATGAGCAGGAGGACGGAGACGAACGCAGCCGCGAGGACGACGCTGACCACGCCCCGCGCGAGGATCGCCAGGTAGAGGGCGAGCAGTCCGAGCGCGATCGAGGCCCCCACCACCTCGATCGCCAGGACGGCGTTGGGGACGCGGTTGTTCAGCGCGGAGACCTGCACGGTCTGCATGTCGATCATCTCGTTGAGGGTCTCGACGTAAAGGCGTGGCGCGCTGTCGGTCGGAGAGCCGGCGAGCGCGCCGCCGGCGAGCCGCCAGAGCGAGCGCTGGAGGAGCTGCGCCGTCCGCAATCGCGTCGCGGGCCGCCGCACTGCCCGGGACCGCCTCCGAGAGGCGGATGGTGGCATCGGTGTAGCGCACGAGATCATCGAGGGAGCGCGTGCGCACCGGCTCGCGCAACGTCTGCGCGCGCAGGTAGGTCGTGCCGATGGCGTTGGCGGTATCGACGACTGCGGCCCTCCGCGCGTCGTAGCGCCCGACCGCCAGCGTGAGGCCGAACGCGAGGATGAGCGCGACAAGACCGAGCAGCGCCGCCTGGAGGACGCCGAAGGGCTCGCGGAGCGCGTCGGCGTGTGCGCGCAGGCGGCGCCCCCCGACGACACCGACGAGCGTCGTGCCGAGCACGATCCCGAAGATCAGCAACCCGAGCTCGAGGCTGCTCAGCCGGAAGAAGAACACCAGCGATCGCCTCCTGATGCGGCGGGTTCCACGGCTGCGCCGATCATGCGCGAGCAGCCAGACGGAGCGCTCGCTGAGCGTCTAACGCACCGATCATCTCTCCCAGACCACCTCGATACGACCGGCAACGCCCGGGAGAGGCAGCGCGCTGGCCTCGGCCTCGATTGCATCGCGCCTCCCACGCGAGAGGCGCGTCCATGCGTCGATCCGCACGACGTGCTGTGCGCGTCTCCAGGTTCCGCGGATCTCGCCTTCGACCAGGAGCGCACCCGGCCACACGCGAGGCGTCCAGAGCCGCTCGCGCTGGTCGGCCCGCTGAACCAGAAGCTCCCGCTCTGCCCCGGCGAGCAGGAAGTACGCATCGCCGCTCGGCAGCAGGCGTACGGGTGTGGGCGCGGTCTCCGCGGCGCGCATCGCCGGCTCGTCGTCTGCGAGCAGCCACTCGTCGCCGAGCGGCGACCGGACCGGCAGCAGCGAGCTCTCCAGCGAGGCGAATGCGTCGGCCGCCGAGCGCCGCGAGATCCCCGCCCAGCGGGCGAAGCCCTCGGCCGTCGTCGGCCCGAAGATGTGGAGGTAGCGCCGGGCAAGCCCGCGGCAGGCGTCGGCCGGGTCGACGTCGGCTGCCGCGACCGTCCAGATGGTCGGTGCTCGTGCGCCGTCCCAGCGAATGGCGACCGTGCCGGTTGGCGCGGCGTACCTGAACGCGTTCGGATTCATGCCGAGTGCGCGCCCGGCCTCGCGATCCACCATGGTGTCCCCGTGGAGATGGAGGCGTAGCCGCTCGGCCATCTGCTGCGCCCGCAAACGACCCTTCGCGTTGTCGGGCAGCCTCCCCAGCGAGAACAGCGCGAAGTCGCGCTTGGCGACGACATAGGTCTGATAGCGGGGACCCCAGAGCTGGGCGAGCGAGGGATGCTCCCAGGTCGACGGCTGGACCCCCTCGACGCGCGCGTGCAGCGAGAGCAGCGCGGCTCGCGGCATGCTGTCCTGCAAGCCGGCCCAGGCTGCTCGTCGCAGCGACGTCGGGCCCTTCGGCATTCGCTGGTCGAGCCCACCGACCCGTCGTCGGAACGCCAGGATCTGCCGTCGAGTGAGCGCAAGTCGTGGTCCCGTGTTGACGACATCGGGAACGCTCGCGTGTTCTCGCCGAGATCTCATCGGGGCCGGGGGACAGCTTCGCTGATCCGTCGTCCGACGGCAGCGGAGAGCCGACGGAACCGCAGCCGATAGAGGGCTAGGAACCGACGACTCGGTCGTACTCGGCGATCATCCGGGCTAGCTCAGGTGGCGTGAGCCAGGTTGCCGCAATCCACTCGAGGTCTTCGTCGGTCACCCCACGGGCGACCGCGCAGCCCTTTCAGACGAAAACCGGAACCTGATTGTCGACGAGCTTCTGGAGCAGTTCTCGGACAGGTGGAACGCCAACCCCCTCGACGCGCTCTGCCGTCTCCCGCGAGGCGAGCTCGGTCGCGTCGCCAGCGAGCACGACGGCGCACTCCTGTCCCGCTTCGATCGAGCCGTTCGCCGCGATGTGGAGAGGAATCGACGCGCGGGTCGGGTCGGACGACCCGGCGGTGGAGAGGTAGAGAATCCGCATCGGGTGAGCCTACGACCCAGTGACTGCTGACGCAATCCGGCTCAGGATGAGCGGACGGACGGGCCACATCCGCGCCACAGCCCGCCACACTGCGAGGCGGCTCCAGCCGGGCCGATCGACGATCGCGCACAATCCGCGTCAGCGGCGTCGTCGCGACCCTGATCAAGCTCGCGGCGCAGGCCGCTTCCGAGAGCCTCGAGGTCAGCACGAACGCCGAGGCCGCGACTCGGCACCCTCGATCGCCTAGATCATCGACGCCCCGGCCGGCAGAGCGCACTCGCTGCTCTGCCGAGCCGGCAGCGGCTGGGACAGTCCAGTCCCCGGCGAGGCGACTCGCGTGATGCCGCGAGCATCGTAGCACGACCGTCACCTGTGTGTCGCGACCCCGGTGCTCTACTTTCGCAACGGACTCGGTTCGGAACGAGAGGACACAGATGCGCGCCTTCACGCTCGCCAGCTTCGACAGCGCCCCTCGTTGCCGCGACGATCTCCCGATACCGACCGTCGGGGCCGACGACCTGCGTCGTGCGGCGTCCTAGCCTGCATCGGCCGAACCCCGACTGCTCGCGAGCTGGCATCAGGTCGGGCAGCGTCCTAGTCATCGGGGCAACCGGAGGCGTCGGCACCTTCTTCTTCGTCCAGCTCGCGGCAGCGGCAGGGGCACACGTGATCGCTCCAGCCCGCGACGACGACCGCGAGTATCTCGACGAGCTTGGAGTCACGTCGAGGGTCCTCGAGCGCGACTCCGATCTCATCGAGCAGGTCAGCGAGCGCTTCCCCGAGGGTGTCGACGCGCTTCTCGACCTCGTGTCCTTCGCTCCCGATGCCTCCATGCTCAAGGAGGGCGGGCGGTTGGCCTCCCCCCTTGGCGCGGCCGGAGAAGGGCCAGGACGCGCGAACGTCATGGCATCGGGAACGACCAGAATCTCGAGCGTCTCGCGACCTTTCTGGATACCGGTGCGCTGCGCGTGAAGATCCAAGACACGATCCGCTCGAGCAAGCCGGCAGCGCTCTCGAGTCCCTCACGGGCACCCACACGCGGGGGAAGCTGGCCATCGCGAACGCCTCCTGACGAGACAGGTTGGAGGTCGAACCTCCCGAGTAGAGCCCTTTCGGGTGCGCCAGTGTGCGGGAATGTCCCCTGGCGCTGTCGGGACGGCCAGGCTGAGCGCTTAGCGACGGGCCACGAAGATGTACTCACGGCTGTCGTCGTCGAGCGGTTCCCCGGCGAATCCGCCATAGAGAGCTTCGAGGCGCAGGCCCGCGACGTCGAGGAGCCCCAGCCATTCGTTCTTGGTTGCCCACCAGAGCGAACCGGTTCCACCATCGTCCAAGGTGATGTCGACTCGGTTATCGCTGACGCTGTAGTGGTTCGTGTGCGGCACCGGTACTCCGGGGTTGGCGTCGGCGTGCTGCCCGTCTATCGCGGATGCAATGTGATGGTCGAAGGCGAATGCGTTCCAGGCGAAGCGACCGTTAGGCAGCAGCGACGCCGCGACGCGCTCGAAGCAGCGGCGACGATCGGCCCAGGTGGGCAGATGCAGCAGAGACCGGCCGGGGCAGTAGATCAACGCCGCGGGTTCCTCGAGTTCAAGCTCCCGTATGTCGCCTTCGCGCAGGTCGAGCTCGACTCCCTGCTCAGCCGCGCGCAGTCGTGCCTGCGCGAGCATCCCGCGCGAAGAGTCAATCCCGACCACACGCCTGCCCGTTGCCTGAGCGACCGGGATCGCAACTCGCCCGGTACCAACGGCAAGCTCGACCAGTGGCCCGTCAGCCTCACGGGCAAGCCCGACGTAGAACGGAACGTCAGCGCTGTCGCCATTCGACGACTCCGCATATCGATCCGCCCAGGAGTCGTACCAGCTCGACATGGCAAGACCAATCTACGCGCGAAGGAGGCGGCGTTCGGCTGCGCCGAGTGTGCGGGAATGTCCCTTGACGAACTTGAAACAACGCGGGAGGACCGTTCTTGCTGAAGGTCTCGCTAAACGTTCTCGGTATCTCGTGAATCAATAGGAGTTGTGAGCACGATTTCGGACGTCGAGCGCGTCGCCGCGATCGAACACGCGTATCGAGACGGGTACCGGCGCTTTCTCTCGCTCGCGCTCGGGATGCTCGGGGACGTCGACCGTGCGCGGGACGCAGTGCAAGAGGCCTTCGCCCACGCATTGCGACACAGAGGCGATCTACGGGAGGCCGAGAGCCTCAACGCCTGGCTCTGGCGGATCATGGTGAACGTCTGCCGTGTGGAGAAGCGACATCCGGTCATAGGGCTGGACGACGAGCTACGAGCTCGAGGCGGCCGGCCGTCCCGGCGACTGGCTCGAAGTACGAGCCGTGATTGCAGCGCTCCCGGAGCGACAGCGGCTCGTGCTCTTCCTGCGCCACTACGCCGACCTCGACTACCACACGATCGCAGCAGGTCGCGGGGATCGAGCGCGGCACCGTCGCGGCCACGCTCCACGCCGCTCACGGGAAGGTCAGAACTGCGATGACGGAGGTACATCGGTGAATGACCAGGACGTCACGGCCGTGCTCGAGCGCGTCATCGGACCGCTCGAGGATGAAATGGGAAGCTGGGATGACGTTCTCCGGCGTGCCGCCGAGCCCCGCCCCGAAGACTTGGACGACGTGCTCCACCCGGCGGGAGCAGAGCATCAACCCCGCCGCTGGACGTTCCCGCGCTGGCGGATCGTCGCCGTCGCTGCCGCGATCCTGGTCGGCGGGCTTCTCGTCACGCCGGCGCTCGGCATCGGCACCAGCCTCCTTGACCTCCTCAAGGGCGGCTCCCAGGGGGAGCCGCCGCACCGCGTGACCGCGGTCGGGGGACCTTCCTACTGGTCGCCCGACGGAAAGATCGTGTTCGCGGGCCGCATCGGGACACCGAAGAATGGTCAGTATCAGGTGTACGTCATGAACCCCGACGGGAGCGGGAAGCGAGCGCTGCTCGAGCTGGGGGACGGGTCTTTCTCGTGGTCTCCCGACGAGCGGATGATCGCTTTCAGACGGCACGACGGCCAGGTCTACGTCGTGAACGCCGACGGGAGCGGAGCACGGAGGCTGACGTCGAGACCCGGGAGCTGGGACGTCGGGGCCTGGTCGCCCGACGGGCGGAAGCTCACCCTTACGGCCTGGAGCCGCGCGAAGGTCGGGATTTTCGTCATGAACGCCGACGGAAGCGGGCAGCGGAGGCTCACGCGGGGCGTCGCGCCTGCCTGGTCGCCCGACGGGCGGAAGATCGCCTACTCGAGCGTCAGGGCCGGCAACAGCGGCAAAGCGAGGTCGTCGTCATGAACGCCGACGGGAGCGCGAACCGAAGGCTGACACCGCAGCCGGCCGGCGGTCACAGCCCGGACTGGTCGCCCGACGGGCGGAAGCTCATGTTCTCGAGCCGGCGCGACGGCAACTGGGAGGTCTACGTCATGAACCCCGACGGCAGCGGACAGCGGAACCTCACGCGCAACCCGAGGAGCGACGGCTCTGCGACCTGGTCGCCAGACGGGCGAAAGATCGCTTTCGTGACCCGGCGCGACGGCAACTGGGAGGTCTACGTCATGAACCCCGACGGCAGCGGAAAGCGGAATCTGACGCGCAACCCGGGGAACGACGGCCCTCAAGGCTGGGGTGCTGCCTGGTCCCCCGACGGGCGGAAGATCACTTTCGTCAGCGACCGCGACGGCACCTACGAGGTCTACGTCATGAACGCCGACGGCAGCGGACAGCGCAGGCTGACACACCGCGGCTCGTAATCTCGCTCGTTCGCCAGACCGCGGCCGCCGACCGGAGTCGTCGATGCGATCAACAGACAGACTGCTGACCTGTGCGAGCGTGCGGGAATGTCTCTTGAGCAGTCTGTCGTAGCTAGGCCGCGACGCGTCGAAATCCGCCGCTGACCCAAAGCGTGCGGGAATGTTCCCTGAGGACTAGCTGTGCTTCGCGACCGCCTTCAATTCAAGCCTTCGTCGGCTGCGCTCGTCAGGCGGCTGCGACTGTCGCCTCGACGGCCCGCAGGATGAGTTCGGTCGCGGCCTCAGCCTGGGAAACGAACGAGACGTGCGAAGCTGGAACCTCCACGATCGTCGCGTTCGCGCGCTCGGCCATGAACCGCTGGAGGGCCGGCGGGATCGCCTTGTCCTCGGTACCGAGCAAATACCAGCACGGCAGCGTCTTCCAGGCTGGCGGAGCCGACGGCGTGGCTGCGAACGCGGCGGCGGCATAGGGCCGCTGAGCCGCGGCCATCACTGCCGCCGTCTCAGGATCGACATCGGCGGCGAAAGCCTCGCGGAATGCCTCTGGCGCGAGGTAGAGGTCGGTGCCTTCGCTCCCGTCGGGGTTAGTGAATGGAACGGGCCGGATTGAGGGCCCCACAAGGCTGCCTTCGAACCTCTCGAGGAGCTCCTGCTGGCTCTCTCCGACGTCGCACATCCAGCCGTTCAAGTAGACGAGCGCCTGAACCTGCTCGTTGCCAATCGCGGCGGTGGAGATCACATTGCCGCCATAGGAGTGGCCGACGAGCACGATCGGCCCGGTGAGGGTCCGCAGGAACTCGGTCAGGTAGGCGGCGTCGCCGGCGAGATCGCGAAGCGGGTTGCCGAACCCGATGGCGGAGTACCCGCGGTCCTGCAGGGCGCGGATCTCGGCGTCGAAGCCCGTGGCGTCAGCCCATGCGCCATGAACGAGGACGATCGTCGGAGTTTCCGCAGCCATTCTGATCACCGTCCCTTCGTTGCCTGTTTGCGATGCTCTGACTGTAAACCCTGGCGGGCGTGTCCAGGCAGCCCAGCGCCACCGGCGGTCTTGCGGAGCGGGCGGCTACCTCATCTCGTGCCGAAGCAGCACCATCGTCGGCACCGATTCCGCTATAGCCGGGAGCGCGCCATGCGCGAGTGTGCTCTCGCTTGACCTACTCATACGACGAACGCGATTCGACCGCGCAACGTTCATGCACAAGCCGGCGTGAGCTACGGGTTCCGACGGCCGCTCGGCACACGTGGAGCGGTGTACTTCAGGAACGCAGCGGTTCGGCTGGGCGCATGGACACTACGCCGTCACTATCGACCGAGAGAACCTGACGTGCGGGCACCTTTGGTTTTCGGAGCAGGTCGAGGAACGAGCGACGCCGGTCAGCGGGGGCGATGATCGCGTGCGTGTCCGTGCGAGTCTCGACGCGATACCCCTCGCGTACTCGCGCATCGAGAAACGCGGTGAGCGCGCTCCTCCGGAGCTCTTCCTGGTCATCGAGTGCGCGGGTCATGGTTCCTCAGGTAGGCGATCTCCCGTGGCGCTGAACCACCAGGATAGTCAGGCCTTGCGGACCGCATCCTGCGCGCGGCGTCACGGGAGCCTCCTGCGCTCCGTGCCGTTCACCGCAGGTCTTCGGCGTAGAATTCGACAGTTGTGACGGCTGAAGACGACATCGCCAGCGTCGCAGCGCAACTGGCCGAGCTGACTCGCACCGTCGCTGCGATGGAAAGCCAGCTCAGGACGATGAGCGAGCGGGCTGACACCCAACAACGGCGCGCCGACAGCCAGCAAGCCCGCGCGGAAGTGCAGCAGGAGCGCATTGACCTCGCGGCGCGGGAACTGGGAGACGTCAGTGAGCGCCTGCAAGCCGCGGCGAACGCACTCCGAGAGTCAATCTGATCGTTCGCGCGGGAATCGCTCTGGCGGGCCTAACGCCAGTGCGTCCAGCCGGGCCGGACGAAAAGGCCGTCGAGCCCGCGCCCCTGTCGGAACAGTGGCTGCGTCGCGAACCAGAGCGGGCCGAAGACGGCGAAGCCTGCAAGCCACCAGACGGTGACGATCGCGGGGCCGGAGCCCGTCATCACCGTCCAGGTCACGATGTACCCGCTCCAGAGCACGAGTGCCCAGGTCGTCTTGCGCCAGTGGAGGACGTTGGTCATCCGCAATTACCTCTTCCCGACCGCGATAGGGGAGCTGCCTGTCGAAGTGATCAGCCCTCCGTCGACCTTCGCGGAGGGTCTGCTCGCGGGCGGACCGAAGGGAACAGCTGAAGAGGAGTGCTAAAGCCTCGGCGGCTACGACGCTCGACCGGACGCCCGCCAAGGATAGCCGAACTTGTGCGATCTGTCACATTTTCAGTTGGGCGACCACGAATCACGCCTCGGGTGCTTCGCCGCGATCGCGCCACGATCGTGCCACCGTGCGCCACGGCGCAGTCTGCTTCGAGCGACCCTGACAGCTGTGACGCCGGGACTGGAATCCGCGAGCGCCGCGGGCGAGCGGGGACGGTGTAACGGAAGCCTTAACCGCGCCGGGGCTCCGGATGGGCTACGGTGCTGGATACTGGCCCTGCGGCCAGAACCCCGGCCGAAAGCCCGCAATCTCCCGACGCGCAATAGCGCGCGAGACGTAGGAGCCAAGGCGAACAGGATTCGACTCGTAGGGCCAGCACTCGTCGTGCCGAGCAGGCTTTCTCTCGGACGTGCTCTGTAGGCGCGGAGATGCACACAGGCATAGATCGCCCACCTCCTGCGCCTGTGCGGCACTTCCTTTCGCGCGCACGCGGTACGCCGCCCCAGAGGTCTACGGGCTACCTCCGCGGGAGCTGAGACCGAAACCACTGTCGCGGATCGCACCGGCCCGCTCGCTCATGCGATACCGAGCGTAAAGGCGTGGCAGCGCCACGTTCGGCTCGAGGAGGAAACGTCCTCCCGGAGGGGCGTGCGCGTGGGATCCGTGCGATACTCGGCGTGCGCATACGCCCCGCCCGGTCGCCGCCGGTTCCTCGAGCTCGAATGTGCGCCCCGCCGAGGCGACCGCGTCATACCTACGAGCGCGGTTACATCCAGCGACCAGGGAGGATGCAAATGAAGGGCTCGCAGAAACCCAAGAAGCTCGCGAAGAAGCCTGCGCAGAAGACGCTCAAGGAACGAAGGACCGCAAAGCGCGCCGCCGCCAAACACGGCGGCCGAGGGCTCGACGTCTGACCTCGCCGCCGACGCTGTTCTACCGGGGGCCCCTAACCCAGCAGGGCTCTCGGCTCGTCACGGACGGGAGTGCCGGTTACGACGAGGATCGCGCCGGTCAGGGGCGCTCGCCTGAGCGTGAACGGGAGGGCGGGCCCGCTTCCGCCACGTACGGAAGCAGCGCCATCTCACGTGCGCGCTTGATCGCGACCGCGATCTGCCGCTGATGCCTGCGACACGCACCGGTCATCCGACGGTTTCGGATCTTGCCTCGCTCGGAGATGTACCGCCGTAGCTGATTGACGTTCTTGTAGTCGACCTCTCGCACCTTGTCCTTGCAAAGGAAGCAAGACTTCCGCTTGAACACCTTCGTCTGTCCGGCACCAGCGCGAGCCGCACGCGATCCGCTCTCACTGTCTTTCCTCGGTCTCGACTTCGCGGCCACGCGCAGAGCCTACAGTGGGGAGCCTTCCCCTACACTCGTCCCATGAGCAATCTGATCGCCAAGATCCGCCACTGGCTGCACCTCGAGAAGAAGCCGAAGACCTAGCGGACGCGCAGCTGGGCCGACGCGCCCCACAAGGTCGGCCAACACGAAATCAGAATGGCGATGCCGCCTGCTCGACACGGTGGATCGCGGCCGCGATGTAGCGCATGAACACGACCGCGTCGCTGTCGCGCGCGTCGAGCACGACCCACGCAAACGGACGCGGATCGGCCTCGGCCCAACGCGAGGAAGGTCGTCTTGCCATACCCGGCTGGCGCCACCACGGTCACGACGGGCGTGTGTCTTCGCTCAGCCGCGCGATCAGGTCCTCCTCTACCACAGTGCCAGGCCGGATCGACGGCCTCGCGAGCTTGACCTCCGCGAGGTCGAAAGGCACTTCCGAATTGGTTAGGGGGGTGGCCAATGTTAAGGCAGGGCGTCCCGCGCGGACTGATTCCCTACGGCGTCGTCTCGGCCTCGGTGTCCTCGGCTCGCGTGCGCGCAGGACGCCTCGCCGCCGCCCAGCGGTGTGGGGGATGCTCGGAAGCAGGAGCGCTCTCGAACGCCGGCGCCGCGTCGAGCGGGTGGGCCGCGAACCAGGCTGCGTAGCGCGCTGCAAGCGGGGCTGCGGTCAGGCCGTGCAAGAGGACGGAGAGGCCGATCGTGAGAAAGATCGTGTTCAGCAGCACCGACTCGTTCGCGAGGTCTGCCTCCTCGACCAGGATCACGGCGAACACGATCGACGCCAGTCCCCGCGGCCCGAACCAGCCGAGGAAGGCGACCGTCGGCCGCCTCGCGCCCGATCCGAGCATTGCCAGGGCGACGGGAACAATCCGGACGAGGGTCAAGCTCAAGAGCGCATAGAGAACGACAGTGCCGGAGAGGTCGTCGAGCACCGGCACGAGCATGACGGCGCCGAAGAGGATGAACGTCACTGCACCGAGCAGGCCGCCCGCCTCTTCGAGGAGGAAACTCACCTCGCCCCCGACCTCGCGGCGCAACCCGCCGAACACAGCGCCTCCGACAAAGGCGGCGATGAACCCGCTGCCGTGCATCCACACGGCCAGCCCGTAGGCGAGCGCCGCGCCCGCGACCGGGACGACCTGAAGCCAGATCGGGTCGACGAGGCCGCGCGGGACGCCAACCCTGACCACGAGCGCGGCGGCCAGACCCGCCACGACGCCCCCGAAGCATCCGTAGCCGATCTCCTCGAGCACGAGGCGTGCCGCGGCGCCGTTCCCGATCGCGCCCGCTTCCGCCTCGGCAACTGCGATCGCGATCAGGAGCAGGGGCACGCAGATGCCGTCGTTGAGCCCACTCTCGACATTCAGGCCTTGGCGCACGCGCGACGGAATCCGGCGGTCGCTGACGACCGCCTGTCCCAGAGCAGCGTCCGTCGGGGCGAGCACGATCGACAGCAGAACCGCCTCGACGAGGACGAGCTCTCCGAGCAGGGCGACGCCCGCGAGCGTGCCGGCCACTATCGTGAGCGGCAGACCGATCGCGAGCAAACGAAGCGGCAGGGCGTACTCGCGGCGCAAGGCGGCGAGGTCGATCCGCGACGCATCGGAGAAGAGCACGACGGCCAGCGTCGCCTCCGCGACCCAGCGGACGGTGTCGCTCCCGATCGTCGGGTCGAGCCAGCCGAGAACCTCGTCGCTCGCCAGCATGCCGCCGGCGACGAACACGATCGCGGCGGTGACCACCGACGTCGAGAGGCGCCGCGAGACCGCCGCATATGCAAGGACGAGGAGCGCAATCGTGACGAGACCCGAACCGCCCAACCTCTATCCTCCTTGTGCACGCCGCTCGGGGGCGCTGCGTCGGGCGGCAGCTCCCGGGGCAGAATCGAGGATCCCCAAGATGCGGTCGGACTGCACGTCCGTTACCGCTCTGTCCTCAGGCGTTCGCCCAGCATCTTCACGGACTATGAGGTGCGGAGGCGACGACGTTCGTCATACCGTTGGCATGAAATCGCGCCGTCCATCGGCGGCTCCGGATGTCGACGATCGTCAGGCCGCGGGCGTTCCCGACTCTGCCGGAAGGGCGGTCTGGCGTCGCTGCTTCCGGATGACGATGAAGCCGTAAGGACCACGGTTCTCGCCATCAAGCTTGCGCCTCCGCGCGCCCAGCGACTGGCGCAACGCCTCCGATGGGCCTCTCACGCCGATCGGCCCGCACTAGTGCCTTCACACCTTCGCCGTGTTGATGATCGCTGCGCTCAATCGGCGAGAGTCGGCCGTGTTAGTCGCCCGCTGGTGGGGGCCTTGCATAGCCGACGAGGTGCCTCTTGCTGCGGTGGCCTCGGTGGCAAGGGCTGACTATGGACTAAGGATCCGGGGGCGGCGATCATCCTGGCATGCGCCGCCGGCTCCCGAGCGCGACCGTCACCTTCCTGTTCACGGACGTCGAGGGATCGACGCGGCTGCTGCACGAGCTCGGGGCGCAGGCGTACGCGGAGGCGCTGGCTGAGCATCGTCGAGTGCTTCGCGCCGTCTTCGCAGCCGAGGGCGGTGTCGAGGTCGACACGCAGGGTGATTCGTTCTTCTACGTGTTCGCCGAGGCGCGGGCGGCGGTCGCCGCCGCGGTGGCAGCGAATGTGGCGCTCGAGCCCGGTCTGATCCGGATCCGAATGGGGCTGCACACCGGCGAGGGGCTTCTGACGGGGGAGGGTTACGTCGGCGAGGACGTCCATCTCGGTGCGCGGATCGCGGCCTCCGGGCACGGTGGCCAGGTGTTGGTGTCCGCGACAACGCGGGCGCTGCTGGACGGCGGCGTGACCGACCTCGGCGAGCATCGGCTGAAGGACTTCGCCGGGCCGGTCGCGATCTTCCAGCTCGGCGAGGCGCGCTTCCCGCCCCTCAAGACGATCTCCAACACGAACCTGCCGCGACCGGCGTCCTCGTTCGTCGGCCGGGAGCGGGAGACGGCTGAGGTGGCGGAGCTGGTACGCGGGCATCGGCTGGTCACGCTGAGCGGGGCGGGCGGGTCGGGCAAGACGCGGCTCTCGATCGAGGCGGCTTCGGAGCTGGTCGCAGAGTTCAAAGCCGGCGTGTTCTGGGTCAGCCTTGCGCCGGTACGTGATCCGTCACTCGTCCTCGAGACGGTCGGGCAGACCCTCGGGGCGACGGACGGCCTTGTCGACCACATCGGCGAGCGGGAGCTGCTGCTCCTGCTCGACAACCTCGAGCAGGTCGTCGAAGTCGCACCCGACCTTGCCTCGCTCGTCGAGGTCTGCCCGAACCTTCACCTGCTCGTGACCAGCCGCGAGTTGCTCCGCGTGCGCGGCGAGGTTGACTACCCCGTGCCGCCGCTTGCCGAGCCGGAGGCTGTCACGCTTTTCTGTGAGCGCAGCGGGCTCGATCCGGACGACACGACGGCCGAGCTCTGTCGCCGCCTCGACAACCTCCCGCTCGCTGTCGAGCTCGCCGCGGCTCGCACCGCTGTGCTCACTCTGCCGCAGATCCTGGACCGGCTCGCCCAGCGCCTCGATCTCCTGAAAGGCGGCCGCGATGCGGAAGCGCGCCAGCACACGCTTCGCGCGACGATCGAGTGGTCGCACGACCTCCTCGCCGACAACGAGAAGCGGCTGTTCAGGCGGCTGTCGGTCTTCGCGGGCGGCTCGACGCTGAACGCAGCCGAGGAGATCGTCGAGGCTGACATCGACGGGCTGCAGTCGCTGGTCGACAAGAGCCTTGTGCGGCGGACCGGCGAACGGTTCTGGATGCTGGAGACGATCGGGGAGTTCGCCCGCGAGCGCCTCGCCGCCTCGCGCGACGCCGACGCGATCGGTCGCCGGCACGCGGAGTGGTTCCTCGCGCTCGCCGAAGAGGCCGAGCCGTTCCTGAAAGGAGCCGAGCAGGCTTCGTGGCTGCAGCGCATGGAAGACGAGCACGACAACTTCCGCTCGAGCCTCGACTGGTTCTTCGACCACGGCGATGCCGACGCCGAGGTGAGCCTGGCGGGGACGCTGTGGATGTTCTGGTACATGCACGGCCACGTCACAGAGGCCCGCCGCCGGATGCGGCGCGCGCTCGACGTTGCCCCGGACGAGCCGTCGGAGGCCCGCGCCCACCTGCTCTTCGGCGCCGGCTACCTCGCCTGCGAGCAAAACGAGAACGAGGAGGGACTCGCCCTGCTCGAGGCGAGCTTCGCGTGCGCGAAGGAGGTCGGAGCCACCGCGACGGCCGCGATCGCCGCCTCCGTCCTGTCCGTCATGCGGGCCGAGACCACCAGTACCACGCCCGATCGTTGGGAGGCCGTAGCGGCGGGCGAGGAAGCGGTCGCTCTCGCGCGACGGGCAGGAGACGACTTCGTGCTCGCGATCGCGCTCAACAACCTCGGCGGGGTGATGGCGATACTCGGAGAGAACGAGCGAGCGGCGGCATACTTCGAGGAGAGCCTGGACGTGCGCCGCCGGATCGGCGATCTCTCGCGGATCGCCCTGTCGCTCGCCAACGTTGCCCGGATGGCGCTCCAGGAGGGAGAGACAACCAAGGCTGCCACCATGTTCGCCGAGGCGGCCGAGATCGCCACCGCAATCGGGGACAAACGGCACATCCAGTTCGCACTCGCAGGGCTCGGCCGGGTCGCCTACCGCGAAGAGCGATGGGAGGTGGCAGGCACGCACGCACGGGAAAGCCTGCGCCTCGCACAAGAACTCGGCATGAAGCTACTCGCGGTGGAGGCGATCCTCGGCCTCGCAGGAATCGCCACGGCCACGGGAGACACGACGCGCGCGATGCGGCTCGCAGCCGCAGGCGCAGTCCACCTCTCGTCTCTCGCACCGAACGGGGCCGAAGATGTCGACTACCAGGAGGTCATCGAGCGCGTGAAAGCGAACTGCGACCCGGAAACCTGGGAGCGAGCCTCGGCGAAGGGCCGGGCAATGACCCTCGACGAGGTCGCAGACTACGCACTCTCCTCCGCATGAACCGGGCCTGGCCCCCAACAGGAGATGGGCGTTTTCGGATGCTCGCCCATCCGTGGAGTGGGCGCGCCGACATCGGCTGCGGCGCTAAGACGCTCCGATGTGCCAGCGTGCGGGAATGTCACCGGACGCCGCCGATACTCTGTGCTTGTGGCCGTCTCTGCGGACGAGGCCCGGTCTCTAGCGCTATCGCTCCCCGAAGCGGTCGAGCTGGATCATCACGGGCGTCCGTCGTTTCGCGTAGACGGCAAGATTTTCGCAACGATCTGGAACGAGCATCTGATGAACGTCATGCTCGACGAGGGCGGAATCCGTACGGCGCTCGAGAGCGCATCTGACGCGTGCGAGGAGGTCTGGTGGGGCAAGCGTTTGACCGCCGTCGGCGTAATGCTGGCTCGCACTGATCGCGATTTTCTGTCGGATCTGCTTACTGATGCGTGGGAGCACAAGGCTCCCAAGCGACTCCTGGGCGACCGATAGACGGCGTAGCCCTCGCCTGCGCAGTGTTCAGGAATGTCTTGATGATGGCCTCTCGGAAGCCCCGCGGCAACACGGTAAAGCGGGCGGTGATCCCTCGCCCGGCGACGCCTACTTCCCCGCGGGGCCGCGCAAGGTAGGCGCCGGTCGAGGCGTGAGCGCGGCGTATGAACGCACTCGCCGCGTTATCAGCCGTCCCACATCTTCTCGTACCGGTCGTGCGCGCGCGCGTCCACGTCCTTCATGCCACCGCGCGGCGTCTTCCCGCATGCGGAACAGATCTTGTAGCTCTCTCCCTTCTCTACTCGGGTCGCCCATACGTGACGTCGCAGCCAGCACGAAAGCTTCTTTGCCATTTCGAGCCCCTTACTCCTCGATATGTGCCAAGACGGTGTCGAGTAAGTTGTCGCGGATGTTCCAAAAGCTCCGGGAGTCGTCGTCGTTCAGGAGCAGGACAACGGTGACGTCTTCGGCTGGCAGGTAGAACATCGCGCTCTGGAAGCCGGCGATCTGACCGTCGTGGCCCAGCATCTTCCTCGACCCGGAAGCGGACTCCGTTCCCATGACTCCGAGCCCGTAGTCGAACCCGTCACCCGTCTCTCGGACGTCGATCATCTCGTCGAGCGAGGTCTCCTCCAGCACCCGCCCGCCGAAGAGCGAGTCGGCCCAGACGGCGATCGAGCGGGCGTCCGCGGCCATCCCTCCGGCGGCCCAGGCCGCTTGGGACGAGCTCGCGTTCGGAACCAGCGCGGTTCCGTCCGAAACGTCCTTGTGCGGCAGATCGTGGTTGATGGCGGTGTAGCCGTGAGCGTGGTCGGCGAACCCTGCCGAACCGGCTTGGAGGGAGGCCTGTTCGAGTCCGAGCGGCTTGAGTAGCCGAGTCCGGATCTGCTCCGCCAGCGGCCTGCCTGTCGCCTGCTCGATTGCCATGCCGAGCAGGATGTAGTTGGTGTTGGAGTACCAGAAGTCCTTTCCGGGCGGGAAGTAGGGAGCCTTGACGTACTTCAGGGTCCGCTCGGGAGTCCACGGCGACCGGCCTTGGTCGACCGCCTTTCCGAACATCGGGTTGTCGTTGACGTTGTAGATGCCGCTTGTGTGCCGCAGGAGTTGACGGATGGTCGCGTTCGAGCCCTTGCTGCGCGGGAACTCCGGCACCCACTTGCCGACGCGATCGTCCAGGCTCAGCTCACCCTCCTCGGCGAGCTTGAGCGTGAGAGCGCTCACGAACGTCTTCGTGATGCTGCCGATCGCGAAGACCGTGCCTGGGTTCACGGCGCGACCCGACGCCTTGTCGGCCTTACCGCTGGAACCGCTCCAGACACTCCCGTCCGGAAGGACAACGGCCGCGCTGATCCCGGGCAGCCGATACCCAACACGATCACGATCGAGCTGACCCTGCAGCTTCGTCGCCAACTCCGGCCTGAAGGTCGCATCGTCCGTACAGGCGGACAGAGACGCGACACCCATACAGAGCAAGAGTGCGAGGCTCCGCGCACGTCGTGTGCCGAGACCGGTCACCGTCGGCTCCCGAATCGAAGACCCCCTAACATATTCGTTGCATATCGCACAGGCAACGTTCGTACGACTGGCCGCCCGCTTCCTTGCTTGTAGTACCGACGAAACTCGTTGCCGTCCGGACTGCTGACGATGAACCCGATGCGACCGTGCCACAGTCACGCCACAATCCGCCACGTTGTGACGGCTCCGAGCGGTCTCGAGCGGCGAGTGCGCTGAGCCGATGAGCACGGCGCGACTCCCCACCACGCCCGCGGGGGAGCCGCAAACGGCTTAGCGGAGCGGCGCCGGAGTCGAACCGACCGAGCGTGGGGCTACCACACCGCACAGGCTTTGAAGTCTTGAGTCGAGTGGGCCGCGAAACGTGCAGCGACGCGGCTTCCGGCCACCGGGATCCGTCCCCGCCACAACGTCTGCAACGTTGAGCGGGAGGCTGCTCAGCTTTCTCACCTCAGCTGCTCCGAGAGCGGCGGGAGGACCCTCGCCCGACGTCTCTCACCTCTTTGATGACCTCTAAGCGTGGCGTCGGGTCCACATCGCGTGCACCGTCGTCTTCCTACTCCCACGCAGGGCGGTCGACAGGGCGCAACGAGAGAAGGGCCCGGCTTGCCAGGCCCTTCTCTCGTCCGAACGCGGTGCAGTCGAGTTACGCGGCGACCAGAACGCGGTCGCTGTGAGCGACGACCTTGCCGCTCGTGATCTTGGGCTCGTTGGGGATCGCGGTGTCGAGCTTCTCGTCGCGCATCCAATCGGCGACGGTCTTCGTCGACTCCTTGGCCTGCTCAGGAGTCTCGAAGAGGCTGAGCGAGCTGAAGACGCCGTTGCCGGCCTCGATCAGCCAGTAGCCCGCGAATCCGGAGAGCTTCTCTAGCTTCGGGACGAGCGTCTGGTTGACGTTGCGGGTCAGCTCGGCCGACCGATTCTGGTCCACGCCGTCGTAACGACGAATGATCGCAAACATGTGAGGCTCCTTCTTTCCCTACAGGACAGGGAGTCCGAACGAACTCTCTGCTGCGCTCAGGTCGGGGTGACATTCGAAGAGGAACGTACGGACCCTCGACGCCGTCAAAGACAACCAACGCGCATAACCGGCATACCCCGATTCGCCTGGTTTGAAACCTCCGTCGACTAGGAGCGCGGAGCTAGGTCACCCCGGCGGAACCGCTCCGTCCCTCGGCCCGCGCCGCTTCCCCGCGACCGCCCGCGGGCGCTTGAGAACGATCGAATCGACCACCTCATAGCCGACGTGCGCAACGACTTCCCGTCCCTCCGACCCCAGTTCGTTCAGCTTGTCCAGGAGCTGCTCGGCATCGAGACCCTTCCCAGCGAGCAGCATGTACTCCCACTGGTTCACCATTCGAGGGTTCAGCAGCGCCAAGCTGCAACGGCACCGAGGAGATCGGGGCGGCAAGCTGAACGCCGTCAGTGTGTAGCTCGGTTGGTGGTCATCAGACCACGAGTCGCACCTGGATGACGAAGCGTGCAAGCTTGCGGCCGGATGCTCGTCGCCATCACGACAGCGCGCGGTGCGGCAATCGAGCCATGACCAGCAGCGAAGCTGACGTCCGAGCGGAAGGACGACGCGAGGCGGCGCCGGCGGCGCTGATCACGCTCCTCGGGTACGTGGCGCTGGCGGGCGTGAGCTGGGCCGAGGGCTGGGACATCGTCGGTCTGCCGTGGTGGGTCTGGCTCCTCGTGGCGCTCCCTGTTCTCCTGCTGACGATCGACCTGGCCATGAGCTCTCGAGGCGCGGGACTCGTTCGCTCGCGGGAGGCTGCCCTGGTGCTACTCGGCCTGCTCGTGCTCGGGAACGTCGCGGCCCTCCTGATCCTCGTTGTCGGTCTCGTGACGACCAAGGCGTCGAACCTCGGCGGCGGCGAGCTACTCCTGACCGGGTTCGCTATCTGGAGCGCCAACGTGATGGTGTTTGCGCTCGCGTTCTGGGAGGTGGACGCAGGAGGGCCAGCCGCCCGCTCGCGCGCCGGTCCTCGCGCGGGAGCAGACTTCCAGTTCCCCCAGGATCAGGACGGGCAGCAGGACGGCAAGGTGTGGAAACCGCAGGTCTGGGACTACGCCTATGTCTCACTCACGAACTCGATCGCGTTCAGCCCGACCGACACGATGCCCTTGACGCTTCGTGCTAAGGCGATGATGGGCGCCGAGTCGGCGATCTCAGCGATCACGATCCTGCTCGTCGCCGCACGCGCCGTGAACATCCTCGGCTCGTAAAGGGCGACCCCAATTCATCTGCCTGCGGGTGCCCGAAGCGTGCCCGGAAAGCCGCGAACGAAGGGGTTCGGCTCGGGAGGGGGTGTTGCAGGCGGTGGTAGGCGACGGCCATTAGTGCGACGGCGGCATCTCTCTCTCTCCTCGGCGCGGGTCGAGACCGACGCGGTTACGCTGACGCTCACGAAGGGCGAGGCTGAAGCGCTGCCGCGGGCCGCGATCTCGCCGCTGGGCCGCTCCGCCCGAGCGTCCGGCCGGCGGCGCGAACCGCGAGTCGCGCCCTACCCGGCGGCGTCTGCGGCGGCGATGCGAGCTCTCCTGGCGGCAGTGAGTTCCTCCAGACGATCTGGATGCTGGCCGCGATTGGCACGCCGATGATCGCCCCGATGAGCCCGAAGAGCGCTCCGAACGCAAGGACGCTGGTGAGGACGGTGAAGCCGGAGATCCTGGCCGCCTTGCCGATGATCGTCGGCTGCAGGATGTAGTTCTCGATCTGCTGGTAGACGACCATCACGATCAGGAAGACGACGAACGCTGCAGGGCTGACTGAGAGCGCGACGATCGCGACGATGATGCCGGCGATGGTGGCCCCGATGCTGGGGATCAGGTCGAGGATCCCCGCGATCACCGCAAGCGCGAGCGGGTACGGGACGTCGAGGATCACCGCGGTGACGCCGTAGACGGTCCCGCAGATCAGTGAGATGGCCAGGTTGCCGAGCATGTAGCGCGAGGTGGTCTGGACGATCCGATCGGTGACCTGCGAGAAGCGCTCGCGGTCGCCCCGGTAGAACAGACCTCCGACCCAGCCTCGCAGGCGCGGTTCGTCGATCAGCCCGAACAGCGTGAGGAACATCACCGAAAAGACGAGGGTCACCACGCCGAACGCGGAGACGCCGACGTCGGCGACGCCGCCCGACACCTTGGTCACTCCGCTCGTGATCTCGCTCGCGTGCTGCGCCAACGTGTCGAGCGAGTCGCTCCCGCTGTTGATGAAGCTGCCCAGATCGCTCTGCCTGGCCTCGTCGACGATCCGCGGCAGGTCGCCGCTGAACTTGCGCACGGCGCCGACGATCGCCTGTGTCACCACCAGCACGACCGTCCCGAGGACGATCACGGTGGTCAGCACGAGCACGGCGGCAGACAGCCTTCGGCTCCAACGGAACCGCCGTTCCATCGCGCTCGCCACCGGCGAGAGCACGGCGATGCTGAAGAAGGAGACGAAGATGACGAGAAGGACGCTCGCGATCGACGTCAGCGCCCACGCAACAGCGACGACGCCGGCGATCAGCAGGATCGTCCGGATCGACACCGAGACCTCGAGTTGGGTGCGACGCGCCTCCTCGGCCCGCGAAGGAGGACTCACCGGCGGTCGCGTGCTTCTCGAACGAAGTGGTCTGCATAACACGTCCTGCTTCCTGTCGCCCGGCACGCCGCTGCCCATCGCCGGCGTCGCCGGCGATGGGCACCCGCGGCGGTCAGGAGACGTGCAGCGTCTCCTTCAGCTTGCCCACGCGCTCGTCGAAGTCCGCCTTCACCTCGACCTTGCGCTGTTCGACCAGTGTCCGACGCGCCTCGAAAGCTGCGGCGTCGGCGGCCCTCTCTGCCGACTCGAGCTCGCTCATGACTTCGCCGAGCGGGCGGCGCGTCACCTCGCCGCCGAGCTTGGCCATCTCGCCGTCGATCACCTCGACCGCCGGCTCTTCCACGCCCGCGATCACAGCGGTCGATTCCGGCGGAATCGCCGTTCCGAGAGCGGCGAGCGCCTCGTCAGACTTCTCGACGCGAGCAATGTCGAAGACTCCGCCCATCAGCGCGCCCGAGCCCCAACCGACGAGGACACCGACGGGGCCGCCCAGGACACCGATGAGCATCCCGATGAGCGAGCCACTCGCCGTCCCGACGAGCCCGACGTTGTCGGCGCCCTCTACGGTGCGCAGCTCGCCCGTGGGCGTGCGCTCCACGACCGCTGCTGACCGGAGCCCGATGCGACCGTCAGCGTCACACTCCTTGAGCACCGTCAGCGCCTGGTACGCCTTGCTCGGCTCGGTGAACCGAACGACCACCACGTTCTCGATGTCAGCCATTTTGGCCTCCCTTCGTTTGGACAACCTTGTCGACCAGACACTCACAGGCCTCGCTGCCAAACCCCTGCCACGCGGCGGGCGGCCGCTGCCGCCACGGCACTGCGCGGCGAAGTAGAAGGGGCTCTCGACGCGGACGAGGCGCGCCTTCACGTGCACCTTCGTCGGCGGCCGGACGTTCCCAAGCGGGCCTTCGCTCATCCCGAAGCGCCCCTGGTCGACCGTCGTGGTCGCCTCCACCTCGAGCTCGCCGTCGATCACGCGCACCGATGCGTCGAACGCGAGAGGAATGGTCGTGCCGACCGCCTCCAGCTCTCCGCTCACGTGCACGTCTCCATTTCCCAGTCCGGTGACTTGCGTCGACCTGAACCGCACCTGCGGATGCAGCTCGACAAAGAGGAAGTCAGGCGATCGGAGATGCTCGTCGCGCTTGGCGACGCCTGTGTCGATGCTCGCCGCGTCGATCGTCAGCTCGAGCTCCGGGCCACCTGGGCCGAGGATGTACGCGCCGTCGAAGCTGCGGAAGCGGCCGCGAACCGAATGCAGGCCCCACAGGTGCTTGACCTCGAACTCGACCGTCGTCCGAGTGCGATCGACGTTCCACCGTTCCACCGCGGTTTCTGCCTCGACAAGTGCCGTGCTCATCTCACCAAGTGCGGTGCTCATCTCATCTCCTTGCTTGTAGGGATCGCTCGCAGCGTCCCGGGGGCGGCTGCCATGCTGCTGCCGCTGTGCGCGTCGTCCACTGCCGCGCGCCGCTCCTGGCCGGGTCGCCGAATCCGACATCCGGCAGGCCACGCCGCCCGCCAAATGGTCAGCCGCCTGGCTGAGCCGAACACGAAGGCGCCGTCAACCGAGCCGGCCCTCATCGGCGCCGCGTAACGCAGCCTCGCACCACCTAGGCCGACGTGCCAGAGTGGTCGCGAGAGCGGAGGGCAGTCCGTATGCGAAAGCTCGAGGTTCGGCTCCTAGGGTCGTTCGAGGTGGTCGTGGCAGGGGAGCCCGTGGACGTGCCGGGCGCCAAGCGTCAGGCGCTTGTGGCATGCCTCGCTCTTCGATCGGGGCGGGTCGTCTCCACGGAGACGCTGGCCGAGGCGCTGTGGGGAAGCGATCTTCCGGCAGCGCCTCGAAACGCCGTGCAGCACCATGTCGCCCGCTTGCGGCGGGCGCTGGGCGAGGACGCGATCCGGCTCGCGACCGACGGGTACGCGCTCGAGGGCGGAGTCGTCGACGCCACTGAGTTCGAGGAGCTGCTCACCGCCACGCGCGCGGCGCTCCGCGCCGGAGACGCCCGGGGAGCCGCAGACACGATCGCCGACGCGCTCGCCCTCTGGCGCGGGCCCGCGCTCCTGGGTCTGCCTCAGTCTTCGTGGGCGACGGCCGAGGCCGCACGACTGGACTCGCTGCGGCTCGACGCATTGGAGGAGCGCTTCGAGGCGGCGCTCGCTCTCGGAGAGCACGGCGAAGTCGTCCCGGCGATCCGCGCTGCCCTCGAAGAAAGCCCGTTCCGCGAGCGCCTGTGGGGCCAGCTGATGCTGGCGCTCTATCGCAGCGGACGCCAGGCAGACGCGCTCGACGTGTTCCAGGAGGCCCGTCAGGTGCTCTTGGAGCAGCTGGCACTCGAGCCTGGGCCGGAACTACGCCGTTTGCAGGACGCGATCCTCGCGCACGACCCTGCGATCGCGCCCGTACCCGCAGCCCCTGTGCGGCGCGGGAACCTGCCGGCGTCGACAACCTCGTTCGTCGGCCGCGAGGCGGAGCTCGCTCAGGTGACCGAGCTCCTGCGGGAGCATCGCCTCGTGACCCTGACCGGCCCCCCGGGGGTTGGCAAGAGCAGGCTCGCGCTCGAGGCGGCCCGCCTATTGGAGAGCGAGCTCCAGGGAGGTGCCTGGCACATCGGCCTCGTCAGCGCGGACGGGGCGGCCGACGTCGTACGTCTCGTCGCCCAGTCCCTCGACGTGCGCGGCGGGGACCCGCTCGCGCGCACCGCCGGGCGCCTTCGGGACACAGACGCAATCCTCGTCTTCGACGCATGCGAGCACGTCCTCGAAGAAAGCGCACGCGTCGTCTCGGCACTTCTAACCGACTGCTCGAACGTGCGGGTGCTCGCCACGAGCCGCGAGGTGCTCCATGTGATGGGAGAGGTACGAGTCATCGTCGACCCGCTCGAGATCCCTGACGGCGCCGCGACTGACGCGCTCACCGCTCCGGCCGTCGAGCTCTTCACCGCGCGTGCGCGCGCGGCGCGCCCGGGTTTTCAGCTGACTGACGAGGATGCCTGGCTCGCCGCCGAGATCAGCCGTCTCGTCGACGGCCTCCCGCTCGCGATCGAACTCGCAGCTGCGCGAGTCAACGTGCTCGGACTCGCGGAGCTCCTCGCCCTGGTCAAGCGGCGCCTCGAGCTCCTCCACGATCGACCGACGTCCGACCCGAGCCGCGCTGCGCTCGGGACGCTCGTCGAGTGGAGCTACGACCTCCTGCATGCAGACGAGAAGACCCTGCTCCACCACGTTGCGGTTCACCGTGGCGGTGCGCCTCTCCCGGCGCTCGTGACCGCGGGTGCCAAGCAGGGGCTCGACGAGCTGACGGTGATCCAGCTGCTCGGTGCGCTCGTCGACAAGTCGGTCATCACCGTCTCGTTCCCGAGCCCCGACGCACGCTACGACCTGCTCGACACGGTACGCGCCTATGCGCTCGAGCGCCTCGCCGACGACGGCGGCCTCGCAGCTGCCACGAGAGCGCACGCTGAGTACTTCGCGAAGTTGGCGGACACCGCGCACGGTGCCCTTCGTGAGCCTGAGTGGCGAGCGTGGGTCGGA
The DNA here is from genome assembly GCA_963791895.1 of uncultured Actinomycetes bacterium. Lineage (GTDB taxonomy): Bacteria > Actinomycetota > Thermoleophilia > Gaiellales > Gaiellaceae > Gaiella. The sequence goes on along the minus strand of CAWBTY010000013.1, from coordinate 2,810 downwards.
CGCCTCGAGCTCGAGCACGACAACCTCTGGGCTGCGCTCGCATGCGCTCGCGCTACACCGGACCCGGGCGTCGCGATCCGGTTGGGCGCGTTCGGCTTGTACTTCGCGCTCGCGGAGCGCGTCTCCGAAGGCCGCCGCTTCGTCGAGCTCGCACTCGCTTCCGCGTCCCTGGACGCTCCGGCCGCGCTCCGACTCGAGCTCGAGGCATTCCTGTGCTTCTTCGCGACGGAGGAGCTCGATCTGGACCAGGCCATCGAGATCGGCGAACGCGCCCTCGCCGCCACCGAGCCGCTACCTCCGCAGGCGGCTCTCGTCGAGGCAACCCTCGCGCTCGCCCACGCAGAGTCCGGTGACGGTGAGCGGGCCGCCGTGCTGGCGGAGCAGGCGCACGCTCGCCTCCAGCCGACCGGCGACGATTGGAGCATCGCGACCACCAGCCTCCTGCGGGCCCAGGTTGCCGCTCTCGCGGGAGACGCGTCCACAGTCTCCGCCATGGCGGCGCAGGCATACCGTCATGCGGGAGCCATCGAGTTCGATGCGTTTCAGGTTCCCGCGTTGCTGCTCGAGGCCTGGGTCGCCGAGCGACGGAGCGACGAAAGCGCCGCAGACGAGGCGTATCAGCGCGCGTTCGCGCTCGCGGGGAGTGCAGGGTTCGCCGACCACGCAGCCTTCGCGCTCGCCGGGCTCGGCTGGGTCGCGTTCGCGAGCGGAGACCTCCGCAAGGCCGAAGAACTCGAGCGCCGGGCGCTCGCCGCCGCGGAGGCGGCACGGTCGCCGTGGGCAGCGGCGCACGCGCGCGTCCGGCTGGGGCGCGTGCTGGCCGCCGCGGGAGACGCCGTCAGCGCCGAGGCGCTCTACCGCAGTGCGCTCAAGTGGTCCGACACGGAGCGACCGCACGAAGCACGCGAGAGCTTGTTCCTCGCGCTCGCCGGAGATCCGGGCTCCGCCGCCCGGGCCGGTCTAGATGACCTTGGGCGGCCCGAAAGAAGTGCCGCCACGCTGACTAGCGCCGAGACCGCGCTGACGCCGTAGCGCCGCGCCGGCGCTGCTCAGATCCTCGCCTGCCACTGCGAGTGGCAGCGAGGGCGTGGTCCCGTGGCAGAGCGTTGGCAGTCGCCCACGAGAGGCTTGTCGTGCAGTCCACATCAACAACGACAGGAGGTGCCGCGTGGCGACGAAAACGACGGACGACATGCTGGCGGAGATCCGCCGACACATCGACGAGCTGGAGGCACGCCCCAGAAACGGCGCGACTGAGACGCGAGCGCGTCTCCAGCACAGGTTCGACAGGTTGCGTGAGGAGGAAGCAGCGGCCTGGGCCGCCGTCCGCGAGAAGGTCGAAACGGTCGACGAGAAGGTTCGACAGCTCGAGATCGACGTCTCGATCGCCGAGAACCGCCTTGCCTCCGAGATGGCCGACGACGCGACGTCGTTCGCGGCGGCGGTGGAGGCCGAGCTCTACGACTGGGATGCCGCGATCGAGCGGCTCCAGACACGCATAGCGACGAAGGCACAGAACGCTCGCGAGCACGCCGAGGCCGAGATCGCCGCGCTCAGGCAGGCGCGAAGCCGGGCCGTCGAGCGTCTGACCGCGCTGCACGCGTCCTCGGACACATGGCAAGAGCAAAGGAATCGGGTCACGGAAGCGCTCGACGACCTCGAGCGGAAGGTCCGCGAGGCGGCCCTGAGGTTCCAGTCAGGAGGAGAGAATGACAACTGAGACGACACCAACCGAGACCTTCGAGTCGAAGGTCAGCAGCAAGATCGACGAGGCAGCCAGCCAGGGCGAAAGAACGCTTGCCCGCGCCTGGAAGATGATCGCAGCAAACGGGGTCGCGGCCATCCTCTTCGGCTTCGTGCTCATCCTGTGGCCGGACATCGGTCTCGCGACCATCGTGGCCGTCGTCGCGGTCTACGCACTTGTCAGAGCCGTTCTGTCCGGTCTGGCAGCGCTCTCTGCACCGCTCCCGCGCTCCGAGCGACGATGGCTGACACTCGAAGCGGTCGCAGGGACGGCGGTCGGCATCGCGCTGCTCGTCTGGAACGACATCTCGGCACAGACGCTTCTCTACGTCGTGGCGGCATGGGCGCTCGTCATCGGCGCCCTCATGCTGGTGACGGCGTTCGAAGCTCCACTGGAGTGGCCGGCGAAGCTGCTGCTCGCGCTCAACGGGATCATCTCCGGCGCGTTCGGCGCCGTGATGTTCATCGAGCCCGATGTGGGTGCCGTCGCCATCGTGGCGCTCATCGCCGCCTACATCATCGTTATCGGCGTGATGCAGGTCGGGTTCGCGCTCGAGCTGCGCCAGCTCGTCGCCGATGTGCGCGATCGCCTTCCGCGCCCGACCGCCACAGCGCCGGTGGCGCACGGCTGAGGGACACGAGCTGCCACCTGAAATCGACGAACCAGCCGGCGGCCGGCGCGGAGTCGCGCCGGCCGCCCGAGAGACGACGGGAACCTTTGGGCAGGCACGTGACGGGGAGGGTCGAGCCGAGCCGTGGGGCGCTGCTCGCCGCGCCCGGACGGAACACGTCCGTTTCGGAGCGGCCGTCTACGGGTCGTTTCTCGTGGCCTCGGTCGTCGGTGTCGCCTTCGAGGCTGGACAAGACGCTCGCCTCATGACGACGGCTGCGTTCGGCTCCTCACTCGTCTTCTGGCTCGCGCACTGGTGGTCGGAGATGCTCGGCGAGCAGATCGCGGTCGGAGAGGCGTTCCGACGTCGCGACGTTCTCGTTGTCGCCCGTCGCGAGTGGCCCCTGGTCGAGGCAGCCGTCGTTCCGACGCTCCTCCTCGCGCTCGCCTGGGCCGG
>CAWBTY010000012.1:0-21206 GCA_963791895.1 uncultured Actinomycetes bacterium | reverse complement strand
TGCGGTGACTGCCGTACGTAAGCTACGCCGAGTTGCAGGGCCACGACGTCGCGTGGAATCTGTACCGGTGAGCTACGACGTGTTCTTGCAACGCTTTCGCAAATGGACGAGCGGTTGCGGTCGATTCTCGCGACGCCTGGCTGCTCCTCGAAGCGGCCTGGACCCGCCCTCCCGATGACCTTGGCTACTGCCGTGTAAGTAGAGGCGCGGACGAGGGCGACCTCTACGGAGCGCTCACTCCCGGCCGCCCCCTCGTTTCGCTCGATGTTCAGACCATCCGGGCCGTGCCATCTATCACCTCATGTTCGACCTGGCGGTCGCTGGTGACATGGTCCTGATGCCGCCCGATCTGGGGCCCGTTCCTCGTGCGCGAGGAGCAGCGCGTCTACCTCCCGCTCGATCTCGCGAGACAGGCAATAGTCGTTGCGCTCCGGTGCGGAGCTTGTCGACGCCGTAGAGGGCCGCTGAGCCACTCCACGAGCTGGAGCAGCTTGAACATCGGCATGTACATGGCGATGATGATGATCCCGACGACGATGCCGACGCCGATCATCATCAGCGGCTCGACGATCGACGTCAGCGCCTGGATCGAGGCGTCGACCTCGTCCTCGTAGAAGTCGGCGATCTTGTCCAGCATCTTCCCCCGCTCCCCCGATCCTTCCCCGACCTTCACCATCTGCGAGACGAGCGGCGGGAAGACCGAGTCCTCGATCAGCGGCTGGGCGATGGGGACGCCCTGGTGCACCTTCTCGCGCGGACGTCGGCGAGCGCGGACTCGACGACCCAGTCGCCCGCCGTCTGCCCGGAAGATCTCCAGCGCCTCGACGATGTCGACGCCGGCGGCGACGAGGGTCGCGAGCGTGCGCGAGAAGCGCGCCATCGTGACCTTGAGGACGACCTTCCCGATCCCAGCCGGGGCGTGCAGCTTGAAGCGGTCCCACACCTGGCGCCCGGCGGGCGTCTTCTTCCAGCGCCGGGAAGCCGTAGATCCCGCCTCCGATGAGCGGCAAGATGATGAACCAGTAGCTCTTGAGGGTGTCCCAGGCGGAGACGACGACCTGCGTCAGCATCGGCAGCTCGCCCTCGAGGTCGCGGAAGATGTCCTCGAAGATAGGGACGAGGAAGAGGAGCATCCCGACCAGGACGAGGAAGGCGAAGCAGAGGACGAGGGTCGGGTAGATCATCGCGCCCTTCACCTGGTGCTTGATCTTCATCTCCTTCTCGATCTGGACGGCCGACCCGGTCCAGGACCTTGTCGAGGATGCCGGCGGCCTCCCCGGTCCTTGACCATCGAGATATAGAGGCGGTCGAAGACCTTCGGGTGGCCCGGGCCATCGCCTGCGAGAGCAGCATGCCGCCCTCGACGTTGGCGCGCACTTCGCGTGTGACTTCGGCGAGCGCCTTGTCGTCGGTCTGCTGCTCGAGGATGACGAGCGCCGCCGACGACGTTCAGGCCCGCGTCGATCATTGTCGCAAACTGGCGCGAGAAGACCTGCAACGAGCGCTGCTTGACCTTCCTCCGGCGGCCACCTGACGCCGCCGCCGGCGTTCAGCTCGCTCAGTGCGAGCGGGCGGAGGCCCGCGCTGCCGCAACTGGTCGCGCGCCGTGTTGACGTCAGCCGCTGCGATCCCGCCGGTGGACTCCACCCCGAGCGCGTTGATCGCGCTGTACGCGAACGCGGCCATGTCCAGGGCGTCGTCGGGGCGGCTCGGCGTGCTGGCGGGTGCCGTCGGCACCGCCGCAGCCCCCGTTCCCGACCGAGACGAGGACGAGGCGGTAGCGCGCGCCGGTCGTCGTGTTCACGAGGACGAGCGGCTTGCCGACCTTGAGCTTCGTCGTCGGCCGAGCCGTTCTTGTACGCGCCGCCCAACGACGCCGATGACGACGGTCTTCGCCTTGACGTTCTCGGCGACGAGGACGAACACCGGATCGGTGGCGGGAACGCGCTGCCGGCGGAAGAGCGTCTGGCGCGCGCCGTTGACCGAGATAGACCGTCACGGGCCGCCTGCTGCGAGCCGCCGGTGGCGAAAATCCCTGCGAGGGCGGCGTGCCGGGGCCCTGCGTCTTGTCGCCGGTGCTCCCGCCTCCGCCGTCGTTCCCGGTGCCGCTGGCGCCAGGCGGCCCGTCGGTGAGGTGAACTCGCTGGACGAACGGGTCCCCGCGCGAAAGCGGAGAACGAGCGGAACTGGCCGGGGCCGAGCGCGAGCGGCCTATTGGTGTCGGGCAGCGAGACCGACGTGCGTCCGGAGGGCGGTGCGGCGGCGGGGTTGGCGGTTGAAGTCGTCTCGCCGGTGGACGTGGTCTCCGCCGACGGTCGTCTGAGTGTCCCACCGCCGGGGTAGGCCTGTTGCAGCTGCCGAACAGCTTCGGGAGCTGGATGGCGAGGATCGCGAGAAGGAACGACCGCCGCCGACGGCCACGAAGATCTTCTGCTTGCGCTCGCGCGCGGCCCGTGCGTTTGCGGTCGTGGCCATCAGCTGGTGCTCCCGAGCGCCGAGCTTCCGCTGGTTGGACAACTTGCTCCTCGGGCACCTCAGCCGGCGCGTCGGGTTTGGGCACGATCGGCTCGTCGTACACGTACGCGTCGAGAGACGACCGTCGCGTCGAGCTTCGGAAAGCCCTGGCCGAGGCGCGACTCCGCGAGAGAAGACGCTCCGCACCGAGAGCAACCGGCCGCGGGCGCGGATCCCCCGTCCCGCACGGCGACGAGTGAGCGCGTCCGGAGGAAACTCGTGATCCGGCGTAGCTCCCGCTGACGCCGACGAGATCGGGATCGACAGTCGGCGCGCCCACTCCGGCGACCGGCGGTTCGAGGCGCGATGCCCGCGGAGCGTCCACGCCCCCCGTCTGCGACGCGAGCCTGGAGATCTCGAGGATGAGGCCGGGCTGGTCGGTGCTCGGAGGCATCGCCTTCGCCGAGCCGGAAGGCTCGGCGACCGGCGGCGGCGGCGCCGGGCCCCCGCCCGGCGGCGGCCTGCACCTTGGAGAGCCGAGAGCTCCGCCGCGACGACCCCCGCGGAACCGGCGTCCGCCGCTTCTGCGCGCTTCGGCGAGACCAGGAACGAACCAGAAAGCAGCGCCGCGTAGACCGGGGACAGCGACTCCCCCGCGACGATCGCCAGCGTGCGCGGAGAGAGCGACACGATGCGGGCCCTCATCTCCTACAGCTCCCGTCTTGAGCGACGCCGACACGACGAAGGTGACGAACGGACGCCCCGGCTTCGTGGCGGTGGCGGGCTGTCCGGCCTGCGACGGGGACGCGGCCACCTCCTGCGGATCGACGCGCCCGGTCGAGGTGAGCTGGACGTTTTCCCAGCGACGGCCACGAGCGCCGAGCCGCGCGAGGACGACCGCGACCTGGTCGTGCGTGTAGGTCACCCCTCGGTGCTCACGCCGGCGGCCTCGGTCGGAACCTGCTGCGGTGGGGGCGCTGCGCCCTCGGCCTCCGGGGGTCGCGGGTGCAGGGGCGGTGGCCTCGAGCTGCGTGAGCCAGGCGTCCTCCGGGAATACGAAGGAGAGCCGCGGAGAAAGCGGTCGAACGCGACCCGCACCGGTGAGCGCCGCGGAGAGTGCGGTGACCTGGTCCGCCTCCGCTCCGGCGGATGAGCACGCCCTGGCTCACCGCGGAATCGGGAGCCGCGGGCAGGTTTGCGATCTGGGCCTCGACTGCGGCGAGCTCCCGTCTCGGCGCTCCTCCGCCGTGCCCGATGCGACGACAACGAGAAGAACATGAATGCGGCCGTCACCACGACCACTCCGCCGGCGGCGGCGAGGAACGTCTTGCGCACCGCCCCTCGAGCGGGCACGCTGCTCGTCGCGGGGGAGGAGATCGACCGCGCGCATCGTCCAGTCCTCGATTCCCAGCCCGATGGCGACCGCAAGCGAGCCCGCATTGTCCTCGGCGTCGATCCTGCGAGCGACCTTCACGCGCTTGAACGGATCGCCGATGTGGACCGGCGCGCCGATGAGCCCACCGACGGCGTTGCCGAGGCCGGTCATGTGCGCCGTTCCGCCGGTGAGCACGATCTCGCCGATTCCGAGAGCGTCCGGGCTGGGCCTGGTAGAAGTGGAGCGAAGCCACGCGTTCGCGCGCGAACGCCGCGAGCGCGCGTTGGATCGCCTCTCGCGCCTTCGAGACCTGCTCGGGCGAAGACGCCCTCGATCCGAGGGTCGTCAGAGAAGGAAAGCTGTCGCTCGATCCGCTCGACCTCGCTCGGCGCCATGTCCAGCTCGCGGCCGATCGCGACGTTCAGCGTCCAGCCGCCCCAGTCGAGCACGCGCGTGCACTCGCAATAGCTGCCCGGTCGAGACGGCGATCGTCGTCCGGTCGTGGCCGATCGCGACGGCGACGAGCGCGCCCCCGTCCGACGGCTCGTCGTCGGTCGCTGGAGCGCTCGCAGCAGCGCGAATGCCTCGAGGTCGATCCCGACCACTTCGAGACCCGCCCCCCGGCACGCCTGCGAGATAGCGGTCGATGACCTCCCGGTAGGCGACGACGAGGAGGATCCGCTTCACGGCCACGCCGTCCACGGGATCGTGTCGTCGAGGACGACGTAGTCGAGGACGGCCTCGTCGGAGGGATCGGGAGCACCTCTTCGGCGCGGAAGCGGATCGCGTTCTCGAGCTGCTTCTCGTCCGTGACGCCTTCGATCTCGAACACGCGAACGCCGATCCGGTTGTTCGAGAGGCCGAGCCGCACGCCCTTCTTCGGCAGCTTGTGCAGGTCGAAGATCCGCTGGAGCGCGCCCGGGAGAGCGGCCGGGGTCCCGCATCTCGCCCGAGACGACGACGCCCGACTCGAGCGGCTCGGTGAACACCTCGACGGCTCCGGCGCGCCGTTGTTGTGGACCCTGGCGGCCGCGATCTGGGACGCCCCGATCTTGAGGCCGACGAGCTTCTTCACGCGCTTGTCAGAGTCCTTGACCTTCGTCTTCCCTCCTTCTGTCTCTTCGGCGCCTTCGGCTCCAACTCGGACTCCCTCCGCCGCGGCGCCCGAACGAGCGCCCGGCGACGGCGCTCCGTCCTCGGACGGCCCGCGCGCGCATCGTGTCCACTCGGCCTCCTCGGCAGCTCGGGCCGAGCCTCGGGGCCTCGGGCTCCGCGCGGAGACTCGGGCAGCTCGGGGACGGAGGAAGCGCGGGCACGTGCTCGCTGCTGCGGGGTCCGTTCGACGGCTTCGAACTGGGTTGGATCCCCCGGCTCCGCCGGCTTCGGTCGGCAGCTCGTCTTCCCGCCGCAGCTCGTCCATCCATCCGCTTCCGGCGATCCTAGGCCGCTCGCGGCGGCCGAGTCGGTGGAGCCCACGGAGACGGGGACACCGCTCCGCTCGAGCATGCCGATGAGCTGATCCTTGCGGCTCGAGACCGTCAAGCGCGGCCTCGACGGTGACGGTGCGCCGGCGGATGAGTTCCGCGAGGCCATGCTCCATCGTCTGCATGCCGCGCTGGGTGCTCGTCTGCATGACGGAGTAGATCTGCTCGACCTTCCCCTGCCGGATCAGGTTCCGGACGGCGTCGTCCGGGAAGCAGGATCTCGAGGCAGGCGACGCGGCCGCCGCGATCGGAGGTCGGGAGCAGCGTCTGCGTGACGATCCCCTGGAGCGTGTTCGCGAGCTGCATGCGCGACCTGCTCCTGCTGCGCGTGCGGGAACACGTCGATCACGCGGTCGATCGTCGAGGGGGCGCTCTGGGTGTGGAGCGTGGCGAGGACGAGGTGGCCGGTCTCGGCGGCGGTGAGCGCTGTGGCGATCGTCTCCAGATCGCGCATCTCGCCGAGAAGGATCGTGTCTGGATCCTGTCGCAGGCCTGCCCGAAGGGCCTCGGCAAAGCTCGGCGCGTCCTGTCCCGATCTCACGCTGGGTGACGACGCACTTCTTGTGCCGGTGCACGAACTCGATGGGGTCCTCGACCGTGAGGATGTGGTGCGGCTTCGCGCGGTTGACCTCGTCCACCATCGCCGCGAGCGTGGTCGACTTGCCGGAGCCCGTGGGGCCGGTGACGAGGACGAGCCCGCGCGGCTTCATCGCCAGCTCCCTGAGTGAGTCGGGTAGCCCGAGCTCCTCGAGCGTCCGGAGCTCTTCGGGGACGTGGCGGAAGGCCGCCGCGAGCGTGTCGCGCTGGAAGTGCACGTTGACGCGGAAGCGAGCGAGGCCGGGGATGCCGTAGGAGAGGTCGAGCTGGCGATTCACCTCGAGCTGCTTCTGCTGCTCGGTCGAGAGGATGCGATAGAGGAGGGTCCGGGTGTCGTCGCCCTTGAGCGGCGCGGTGCCCTCCAGCGGCGCAACGTCGCCGTGCACGCGGATTGCGGGCGGTGCGCCCGGCACGAGGTGGAGGTCGGAGGCTCCGGCCTTCACCGCGCGCGAGAGCAGATCGTCGATGGAGGTCGGCGCAGCATCCATGGACAGGGTGCGTATCGGCAGCGTCCGCCCCGACCTTAAGCCTCTGGAAAGCCCGTTTGGGCGCCGGTGCTCCCCCGAAGGCTCACCCGAGAATCACCCAAATTGGGGTATGGGCTCCCCCGCGCAGCGCCGATGCGTGTCGGGCAATCCGCATGCACCACCCAATCGACAACTGCGGAAGGAGAACCACCCACATGTTCAAGCGGATCCGGCAGCGCCTCGACGGGAACAACGAGCAGGGCTTCACCCTGATCGAGCTTCTTGTCGTGATCATCATCATCGGCATCCTGCTCGCGATCGCCGTCCCGTCGTACCTCGGGTTCCGCGATCGCGCGGCCAAGAGCGCCGCGCAAGGCCAACGTCCGGTCGGCGACACCCGCCGTCGAGGCGTTCTTCGCCGACAACGGCACGTACGCGGGCATGACGCTCGTGTTGACTCCAGGGCGACTCCGACAGCGCCGTCAAGCCTCGACGGCGTCCCGGACACCCTGGGTGCCTCGGCGTCGGCACGTACTGCATCCAGTCGACGGTCAGCGGCCACATCGCTCGCAAGAACGGCCCCGCCGCTTCGGTCGAGCTGGCAGCCTGCCCCGTAGTCGTAACAAGCACCTCCACCGCAGAGGCGCAGAACGCGCGCCTCTTTCCGAGCCTGACTCGCACGGTCCGGCCGCGCGGAAAGCAGACCCCTCTATGGGGAGCTCGAGACCGGAATAGCCGGGTTTGATACCGGTCTCCTCACAACCTGATAAAGCCCCCGCAATCGTGTGCCGATAAGGAGAACCGTGAGCATGACCCTGAGCCCTCCGATTCGCGTCTTCGCCGTCGTCGGCGTCCTCATCGCCGCCGGGCTGGCCGCCTTCTTCTTCCTGTTGCCGGACGCTCCGCGGGCGAGCACCCTGGCGAATCCCTCCACGACCCCGACGCGGACGACGGCCGAGCCGACGACGCCGGCGACCCGGCCCTCGCAAGCCGGCGGCCCGGCCGCGGGCGGCGAACCGGACGCCGGCAGTCACCCGCAGCGGGTTCCCGGTGCCGGTCGACCGCGCGCTTCGGCGGAACACGGTCGTCGTGGTCGTCGTCTACATGCCCGGCGCGAGCGTCGACGCCGTCGTGCGCGCGCGAGGCGCGCGCCGCCGCGATCGGCTCGCGGGCCGGCCTACGTCGCCCTGAGCGCGCTCAGCGAGCGGCTCGTGCGGCCGCTCGTCGCGAAGACCGGCGTTCTCCCCGACCCCGCGGTCCTCGTCGCTCAAGCGGCCGGGCGTGGTCACCTCGAGGCTCGGCGTGACCGATCGCGCCACCGTCGCTCAGGCCGTCGCCCAGGCGCGGCGATGAGCGAGCGCAGCCGCTGCCGGGCATCGCTCGGCCGCGAGCTCTACGTGCGACACGCCCGCCTCGACGGTCGCTCCGTGGCAGTGCTGCGGGCAGTCGATCGCGGGGACTCGCTGCATCGTCGAGGCCGAGGTGTGGCCGAAGGACGCTCTCACCCCGGATCCGGTGCGGCCTGGCCCGTACTCGTTCCGAGCCCCGTCGAGGCCACGCGCTTCGTCACGCACGCGGTCGAGGCGCTCATCGCCCTCGGCTGCGACGTGCGGGCTTCGTAACCGACGACGAGGGCGAGGCAAGCCTCGCCCCTACGACAAGACGCGGGCGAGCTCTTCGACCGACGTGAGGCCCGACGCGACCTTCTCCATCCCGTCGTCCCACATCGTCCGCATGCCGCCGGCCATCGCGGCGCGCGCGATCTCGTCGCGGCTCGCGTGGCGCACGGCGAGGGTTGCGATCTCCTCGGACATCGTCAGCAGCTGGTACAGGCCGACGCGCCCGCGGTAGCCCGTGTGGTTGCAGCGCGGGCAGCCCCGCTTGCGATAGAAGACCGCCCCGTCCGACGCCTCGCGACCTCGCGGGACACGCGGGCCTCGAGCAGCTCCTCCTCGTTCGGCGTGTACGCCTCGCAGCAGTGGGTGCACAGCTTCCGCGCGAGGCGCTGCGCGAGAACGGCGGAGACGGCGGCGCCGGTCAGGAACGGCTCCACACCCATCTCGCCGAGCCGCGTGATCGTCGACGGCGCGTCGTTCGTGTGCAGCGTCGAGAGGACGAAGTGCCCCGTCAGCGCCGCCTCGACCGAGATCTTGGCGGTCTCGGCGTCGCGGATCTCGCCGACCATGACGACGTCGGGGTCCGAGCGGAGGATCGAGCGCAGCGACGACGCGAAGGTGAGGCCGGCGCGCACGTTGATCTGAACCTGGTTGACGCCGACGAGGCGGTACTCGACCGGATCCTCGACGGTGATGATGTTGATCTCGGGGCGGTTGATCTGCGACAGGCAGGCGTAGAGCGTCGTCGACTTCCCGGAGCCCGTCGGGCCGGTGACGAGGAGCGCCCCCGTCGGCAGCGCCACGATCTCGGTGAGCCGCTCGCGCATCGCCTCCGCGAGCCCGAGCTCGAGGAGCGTCGGCGCGCGCTTCGACTTGTCGAGGAGGCGCATGACCACCTTCTCGCCCTCGACCGTCGGCAGGGTTGCGAGGCGGATGTCGAGCATCCGGCCGACGGCAGCGGTGGAGAGTGTGATGCGGCCGTCCTGCGGCTTCCGCCGCTCCGCGATGTCGAGCTTCGCGAGAACCTTCAGGCGCGTCGTGACGCCGGCGGACATCCGCTTCGGGATGCGCTGCGCCTCGCGGAGGACGCCGTCGACCCGGAACCGCACGACGAGCGCGTCCTCCTGGGGCTCGAAGTGGACGTCGGAGGCGTTCTCCTCGGCGGCCTGGAAGATGAGCGCGTTGACGAGGCGGACGAGCGGTCCGTCCGAGATCCCGTCGTCCGCATCGAGGTCGTCCGCGCCGCCCTCCTCGGTCGCCTCGACCTCGAGAGCGGCTGTTCCCACCGCATCGGCCGCGCGCACCAGCCGCTGGAGCTCGACGACGATGTCGTCGCGCGAGGCGACCGCGAGCTCGAGCGTGTGCCGCGTGGCCAGCCGGAGCTCGTCGATCGCGTGCAGGTTGCCCGGGATCCGCGACGACGACCTTGAGGACGTCGTTCTCGAACGCGTACGGAACCGCCACTGCGCGCTCGAGGGTCTGCACGGGGATGAGCTGCGCCGCCTCGACCGCGACACCCACGGCCCCGAGGTCGACGAGCGGAAGATGGTGACGGGCCGCGAGCATGCGCGCGACGCCGTCCCCCGACGCGGCGCCCTCGTCGATGAGCGCCTGGTGACCGGGCTCCCGCAACGGTCCGGCCGCGGACGAGCGCCAGCACGTCCGGCGCGAACGAGCGCCGTCCGGCCGAGGAGATCGAGCACGAGCTCGGCGGTCTCGTTGACGCCGAACGGGGCGCCCAGCTGTTGCGCGGTCGCCTGCCTCCGGGCCGCCGGGCCCGGAGATGCCGACGTTCGGTGACCGCTCGGTATCCATCAGCTATCCCTCGAACGGGTTATCGGCAGCGCGTCGCGAGCGCTTGAGGAGTCCCTCAAAGCAGGGCGAGTACGCGTCCAGCAGCCGGTCGCCGAAGAACAGCGCGATCACCGCACCGAGCGACAGGAACGGCACGAGCGGCACCCCCATCTTGCGCGCGGCCGCCCCGTGGCGCGCGAAGAGCACGAGCGCGGGAACGAGCGAGGCGACGAAACCGATGAAGAGCGCGACCGAGACCGTCGCGCCGAGCATCGCGCCGAGGAGCAGCGCGAGCTTCACGTCGCCCATCCCGAGCCCCTTCGGATAGGCGAGGGCGGCGAGGAAGAGGACGCCGGACGCTCCGAGCGCTCCGAGCAGCCACTCCGGGCTCGGCTCGATCAGCGTATGCGCGACGAGCGTCGACGGCCGCGGCCGGCAGGACGATCCGGTTCGGCACGATCCGGTGCCGCGACATCGATCGCAGAGAGCATGACGAGGACGGCGCAGAAGCCGATCGCGAGCGCAGCTTCGCGGTCGAGCCCGAAGACGGCGACGCACATCACGACGGCGAGCGCCGCGGTCACCGCCTCGACCAGCGGGATAGAGCGGGCGAGATCGGCGCGCGCAGTGGCGGCAGCGGCCCCGAAGAAGGAGCGTAGGAGAGCACGGGGATGTTGTCGCGCCAGAGGATCTCGTGGTCGCAGCTGCCGCACGACGACGGCGGACGGAGAAGCGAGCGCCGGGCCGGGACGCGTGCAGACGACGACGTTGAGGAAGCTCCCGAGCGCGAGCGCCGGAGCGAGGACGAACGCGGCGGCCGCGACGCTCACGTCGCTACTCGCCGGTCGACTCGGTCGAACGACGGACGCCGTACGCGCCCAGACCTTCGTCGTGCTCCGTCGCCGTCACGGACGACGATAGTGACGAGCTTCACCGCACGGCCTGCCCCGACGGACTGCCAGGTGACGTACGTGTCGACGCGGTAGCTCTCTCCGTCTGCGCCCGTAAGGGTCTGGACCGGCACCTTCGTCGTACAGGGCGACGTGCCGCAGGCGACGAGTTCGACCCGGTTCGCGACGCTCGCCTGGTACGCGGGATCCGACGAGTACGGGGCCGCGCGCCGCGAGCGACCTGGTGTCGGGGAGGCCGATCGACGTGTACCTGATCGCGCGGAAGTTCTCCATCTCACGGTCGGCGAGCGCGCCGGCGGTCGTCACCGTGCTCGCCCGCTTGATCGGGCGGATCCCCGACTCGAACATCGCGAAGAGCGCAAGGATGCCGATCGCGAGCACCATCATCGCGGTCAGCAGCTCGATCAGGCCGAAGCCGGCCTCGTCGTCGCGCAGTCTGGGCGTGGTGCCGCAGCGGTTCACTGAGTGAGATCGGCACGGATGCGGCATCCTGTAGGGGCGACATATAGTCCTCCACGAAGCGCGTGTCAGTCGCGTCGGTGTAGCTGTTCGGGACGTTCGTGAGCGTAACGGTCGTCGAGCCCGTGGTGCCCGGCATGCCCGGCGCGAGGTCGAGAAGGGCACGTAGCAGTTGTCCGAGCCGTTCTCGATGCTTCAGCTCCTGCGCGATCACCGGGCCGCAGACGTTCACGTCGTTCTTCTGGAAGTAGTCGTTGACGCGTAGAACGCGCCTTGGAAGACCGTGTCGTTCTCGACCAGGATGCTGCTGTCGTTCGTCGAGCCCCCGATGAAGGCGAGGAGGTTCGTGTCCGGGTTCCAGCTCGTCGAGTCAGCCCGTGATCCCGCAGAGGGACACGTAGCTCTGGATCTTGATCTCGTCAGTCGCGTAGATCGAGCCGCGGCCCTGGTAGACGACGTTCCTGCTGCCCTGGAGCTCGAGCTTGCCGTCGAAGAAGATGACGCCGTTGATCGTCAAGCGTGCCCGGGTTGCCGGGCACGTACGTGATCTGCCCGAGGAGGTTGCCGGCCGTCCCGGACCTGGCAGTCGTAGCCGGTGGTCGGGAACAGGTACTGCGTCCCGTTCGAACGGTTCAGCCCTCCGCCGTTGTCGAAGGTCCCGGGAAGGTCCCCGACGTGCAGCCCTGGCTCTCGGGCCCGGGCTTCGCGTTCGTGTACCAGTGGTCAGGTTCGATTGTGGGCTTCAGGATGTTCGGGTGGTGATGGTGATGCCTCCCGGTACACCCTTCTGGGAGTTGCCGCAGTCGAGACGTAAGCGCCGCTCCAGGGATAGCGGCAACCGCCGCCGACCTCCACGAGATCCGACCGTGTCGCCGATGGTGCCGATCGACGCCGTGTCCTTGATGTCGACCTTGCCGCGCACGCGCACCAGCTCGGACTTGATGACGGCCGAGTTCTCCATGCACAGGTCGCCGCGCACGTAGACGGGCGCATCGATGTCGATCGTGTTCTTGAGGTTCGTGCAGCTCGTCGTGTCCGCGAAGAGATAGCCCCAGGCGGCTTCGAACGCGGTCGTCGTGTGACCTGCACCTGGCTCGTGGCCGTGCGGGAGACCGGCGCCGCTACCCCCGGTCGGGTTGTGTACGTCCCGTGCCCGTAAGGGTCCAGACCTTCGTCCCCGAGTCGTACGTGCCGCAGTACGTAACGGTGCCGCCCTCGAGCGTGAGCGATGGCAGCGGCGAGGTGCTGCACGACGGCCGTCGCCGACGTCGGGTCGTCGGCGTTCCAGAGGATCGCGCGGGCGTAGTTCATTCCCGCCTCGCCGAGATTGAGCGCCCTCGCATCGTCGGCGGAGTGCTCGGAGCTGCGCGCGTTGGCGCCCGCGTAGAAGACGACCGCGGAGCCGGCCACCATCAGGACCGACATGATCCCGATCGCCATGACCAGCGCGATTCCGCTCTCGCTTTCCAGTCTTCGCCGCATGTGTTGTCCCCCGCAAGGGTTGTACGCCGGACTCACTCTGGGCGCGCGCGGGCAGCCGACCATCCCTCCGCCGGGGGAGCCCTCCCTCGGCAGAGGCACTCCGCTCCACTAGAGGCGCGTCGTGTTGCGAAGGACGATGTCGTCCTGAAGCCGCCACTGCGTTCCCGTGTCGGTGGGATTGAGATTGACTGGGATGTCCACCTGGAGGCGCCCGAGCTCCCGGCCGGCGGTGTAGTAGTAGGTGAACGGCGTGCTCGACGTCATGTAGTCCGCGACGGTCGTCGGAGCGCCGGAATCCGCGGTTCGCGTCAGCTCGTAACGGCTTGCGGCCACCGTGGAGGTCGCATAGTCGACGGTGGTGGCGGTGCCCGGAGCACGCTGCCGGGAGCGTGACGGTGAGGCTCGCGACGGCCGTTGCGTGGGGCGCCGAGATCGCGCTCGCGCAGTGGAGCTCGCGGCGCATCTTGTCGAGGGCGAGCTCGGGCGTTCTGCTGGGCGTCGAGCTCGCGGTTCGCCCGCATCTCCGCGCGCACGCCCGCGTGGAACATCGTCGTCAGGCCTCCGAGGACGATGCCGAGGATCGCCATCACCGTGATCAGCTCGGTGAGCGTGAAGCCCGCCTGTGACGCGAGCCTGCGGCGCAGGGAGACGAGCGGGTGGCGCATGACTACGAGGAGGGAGTCTCAGGTTGCCGACGGGAGCGGCCTCGGGCGGCGGGGCCGGGCGAGCCCGTTCTCCGGCTCGGGAGCCTCGGGCGCCGCCGCGCTCGCGCCGCGCGGCTCTTGAGCGCGTGCTCGAGCGCGATCTCGAAGTCGTGGCGATTCGTGGCTGCGTTCGCGGCGGTCTCGCGTTCGACGAGATCGTCGAGCACGAGGTCGATGAGCGCCTTCGAGAACGTCTGCATCTCGAAGAACTCGCCCTCGGCGATCGCGTCGGGGATCTCCTCGGTCCGCCGCTCGCGGATCAGCTCGGCGATCCGCGCGTTGTTGACCATCACCTCGACCGCGGGGATACGGCCGCCGCCGACCTTCGGCAGCAGGCGCTGGCTGACGACGCCGCGCAGCACACCCGCCATGATCGACACGACCTGCGGCTGCTTCTCGGCCGGGAAGTACTCCACCATGCGCCCGATCGTCTCGGCCGCGTCGAGCGTGTGCAGCGTCGAGAGGACGAGATGACCCGACTCCGCCGCCTGGAGCGCGACCTGCGCCGTCTCGGCGTCGCGGAGCTCGCCGATGAGGATGACGTCCGGGTCCTGGCGCAGAACGCGGCGCAGCGCCTGGCCGAAGCTCTCGGTGTCGAGGCCGACCTCGCGCTGGCTGACGATGCACCCCTTGTCGGAGTGCAGAATCTCGATCGGGTCCTCGATCGTGACGATGTGCTGGCGTCGCTTCTGGTTCATGTCGTCGAGCATCGCGGCGAGCGTCGTCGTCTTCCCGGAGCCCGTTGCGCCGGTGACGAGCACGAGGCCGCGCTGCTCCTGCGCGAGCGTGGAGACGCCCGACGGCAGGTGAAGCTCGTCGAAGTTCGCGATGTTGTTCGGGATCACGCGGAACGCGAACGAGATGGCGCCCCGCTGCCGGAAGCCGTTGACGCGGAAGCGGGGCAGCCCGGGCTCGGAGTACGCGATGTCGAGGTCGCCCGTCTCGTCGAAGATCTCTCGCCGCCTCGGCGCGACTGCCGTGACCTGGTCGAGGACGGCCTGGAGGTCCGCCTCACCGAGAGGCTGAAGCTCCTCCGCAGGAGCGAGCTCGCCGTCGAACCGCAGTACCGGCGGCTGTCCGAGTTTCAAATGGACGTCGCTGGCACCCGAGTCGACGACGTGCCTGAGCACGGCGTTCAAATCCATGGACAAGGTCGAGCATCGGCACTACAGAGCCAACGCTTTAGGTGCGAATCGGCTCTAGGAGGCGGCTTTGAGGCGGGCGAGGCGGGCGAGCGCGCGCAGGGGCGGCCGCGCGAGCCCCCGTGCCTCGTTCGGATGAGCGAGGTCGCCGCGGAGGAGCCCCGCGACGGCCTCGAAGACGCCCGGAGCGCGCACCGCCCAGTAACAGAAGCGCGGGAACCGGTCGGCCGCCCGCTTCGCGGCCCAGGATGCGCTCGCGTGGTGGTTGAGAACCGCTCCCAGAGCTGACTCGTACGTGTCCGGACGGCCCTCGAGGATCGCGTCGGCGGCGAGCCGCGCGGAGACCCACGCCTCGTAGATGCCGTCGCCCGAAAGCGGATCGACCAGTCCTGCTGCATCCCCGACGAGGAGCGTGCGGCCGCGTGCGGCCGGCGCCCCGACGCGTCGCATGGGCAAGCGGTGGCCGCGGAGGTCCGTGAGGCGATCGGTTCCGAGCCCGTGCGCTCGAGCGAGCTTGCCCAGGTGCCCGCGCAGCCGCGGGCCCTCCGCGAGCCAGCCGCCCACGCCCAGGTTCGCGTGATCCCCCTTCGGGAACACCCAGCCGTAGCCGCCGGGGACGACGCCGAGCTCGACCCACGCAGTCTCTTTGTACGGCTCGGGATCGAGGTCGCTCCACGGCACGTTCCCTTCCAGCGCGACGCCGCACTGGATTCCCTCCCCGAGCCCCGCTGCGCGGGCGACGATGCCGTTCGCGCCGTCGGCACCGACGAGGAACGAGGCCCGGACGCGGCGAGCCGGCGACGCGCGCGCTGGCTCCGTCCTCGTCGACGGTGACCTCGGTGACGGCGACACCGTCACGGAAGTCGGCTCCTGCCGCTGCCGCCTGCTCGGCGAGATGGGCGTCGAGGCGCCGTCGCTGCGTCATGCGGATCAGCGGCGGCGCGCTCTTCCGCGCGAACTGACCCCGGTAGCCGACACGCACGACGAAGCGATCGACGACCTGCTCGACCACCGGCTCGACGTCGCAGGGCGCGTACCGGAGCGCGCGCCCCGTGAGACCGCCGCCGCACGGCTTGTCGCGCGGGAAGCGCGCCTTGTCGACGAGCAGCACGCGCGCGCCATCCCCGTGCGAGGTGGATCGCCGTCGCCGAGCCCGCAGGCCCGGCGCCCACGACCAGCACGTCGAAACGCTCCACGTCCCTGGATCGTAGGCGCCGAGCGGCGCGAGACTCAGCTAGTCATCGTCGTCTCCCCGAGCGAGACGTCGACCCAGACGAGCTTGTGGTCGGAGCTCGGGAACGGGAAGACCCCGACCAGGTTGAAGAACGGATCCGTCGTTCGGGGCCAGAAGACCGCGGCGTCGAGGATCTCCAGGTTCCGACTCGGCAGGACGTAGTCGGCACGGAGGTTCCCCGGCCCCGCAAAGCCGGGCGGCCCGTCGGCGAAGTCGGCGGTGTCGAAACCAGCAGGGCCGTCGTGGGTCGCGTTCTGTCCTCCCTGGGCGGTCGCTTGCTCGACCGCGCCGAGGCTCGACGGCGTCTTGCTCACGTTCACGCGCGGGTGCTCGAGCAGGAGCTGCGCCGAGCCCGCGATGCTGTCGCCGTCGAACGGGTCCGAGTTCTGGTCGCCCGCGATGACGAAGCGCGCACCACTCGGAAGGCCGCCTCGCTTGCCTTCGTCGTCGTAGATGTAGCGCGCCTGCCTGCCGCCGGTGATGTAGTCGGCGAAGAGGCGGATCTCGTCGTGGTTCCGGCGGCCGTTGAAGTCGACCCCCGCCGGGAAGAACGGCGGATCGTCGAACACCGGCGGTGTCGGATGGCTCGTCAGGAAGTGGACGGTCCGGCCGCCGACCCGGATCGGGATGTCCCAGTGGCTCTTCGACGAGAGCCTGAAGACGGCGAGTTCCTGCGGCGAGTACCAGTCTGCGGGCGCCGGTGTCGTCGGATTGTCGGGCAGGAGCGCTCCCGGCATGTCCTTCCACAGGAACTTCTGGAAGGTGCGGATCTTGTTCGTGCGGATCGGGTAGCGCGAGTACACGGCCATGGCGAACCTGCCGGGGTACTCGCCGAAGCCGAAGGCGTCGTTCGGGCCTCCGACGGAGCCGTTGTTGTCGAGGTCGAAACCGGACGGGAGACCGGTGTTCGACTCGGCGGCGAAGCGGTACGGGTAGACGATCGGCTGCGCGCCGTTCTGGCCGACCGAGAGGTAGTTGTCCTGGAACAGGCGAAGCGCCGTTCCCATCGGGTCGAAGTCGAACTCGTTGACGAGCAGGACATCGGGCCGGTTCCGCTGGACGATCTCGGCGATGACCTTCGCTTGCGTGTTGTCCGGGGTCTTCAGATGCTCTATCAGCTCCCCGGCGGCGCTGCGGTTGAGCGACGCGTTGAACGTGCTGAAGCGGACGACGTCCCGGTTGCCGTTCGGGCCGTCGTCGTCGTGGCGCGCGCCGCCCCCGCGACTGCGAGCCCCGCGACGATTGCCGCGACCGCGGCCACGATGCCGACGCGCACGAGTGCATGCCTCATCGAAAGCTCTCCCCTCTGTTGTCGCTTGTGTTCCCCTTAGAGCGGCGCCATGGTCTCCGGAGCGAGCGCGGCGGTGGTCGTCTCCCTGGTGAACCGACCGCGTCGACCTGGTGACGTCGCGCGCCGAAACCATCCTTACCGAACGCGGGGAGACCCTGCGTCACCGGGCTACAATGGCCCGCCCGCAGGGATTCCCGAGTGGCCAAAGGGGGCGGGCTGTAAACCCGCTGGCTCAGCCTTCGGAGGTTCGAATCCTCCTCCCTGCACGCCGCGGGGGAACCCAGGGTTCCCCCGCGAGCCCCCTTCTTTAGCGAGCGGCACGGCTCTACCGCGCTCTGGCCTCCCGCCGGGCAAAGCCGGCTCCGGCCATCGGCGTGAGCTCATGGCTCGCTGTCTGGGCCGGGGCTACACTCTGACCTTCGCCCTCTTAGCTCAGTAGGTAGAGCACCTCCATGGTAAGGAGGGGGTCGACGGTTCGAGTCCGTCAGAGGGCTCTGCAAAACCGCCGCAAATCGGCGCTTTTTGTTCGGCGGACTTGCACGATCTACAGCGTGCGGTGGGTATGGAGCCCTTTATGGAGCCTTCAGGTTCAGAGCGGACACTCCAAAGCATCGGAAATGGACGTATTCGCCCGGATTGCCTGATGGCGCGCCGAGCCGGTGAGCACGACGGGCTGCGTTCGGCCGTCCTTGCTGGTGTTCCGACGGCGCCCTTTCACGCGGCCGTGAGACGTTGAGATGGATCTTTCAAGCTCGAAGGGCCTCGCAGTTCGTGTCCGCCGGAGGCAACACTCCCCAGCAGCTCCTCGTCGTGCACGCGGTGCGGGCCGCGGGCGCGTCGCGGGCCGGGATCCTCTTCGGCATGGCGCCGCTTTTCTCTGTGCTCTTCGCGATCCTCGCGTTGGAGAGCCGCTCCGTTGGCCGCTTGCGGTCGGCAGGCTGCTCGTCGTCGCCGGCGGGATCGCACTGGCCGCGGAGGGCGAGCGGCCGGTCGACTACCGCGCGTACGGGGCCGCTCTGGCCGTAAGCGTCGCAGTGGCGTTCGGTCTGCGCGACAACGTGGCGCGCGCCGTGACGGAGGACGTCGCGGCCGACCCGCTCGCGCAGACCACGGCGATCATGCTCGGAGCCTCGCTCGTCCTGCTGGCGAACCTGCTCCGCCTCCGGTCGCCCCTACCGCGGCTGCGAGCGGCGTTCGGGCCGTACGCAAGCTCGGGCGTCGTCACGGCGCTCGCGCAGGCGACGCTCTTCGAGGCGCTCGACCGCGGGCGCGTGAGCGTCGTGGCTCCGATCGTGGGCACAGGGTTCTCTGGACCGTGGTGTTCGCCGCGATCTTCCTCGGCCGCGGCGAGCTCGTCGGCAGGCGGCTGTTCGTGGTCGCGCTGCTCGTCGTTGCGGGCAGCACGCTCGTCGGCGCGACGCGCTGAGGTCTCACCTCACGCTCGTTCCGGCTCGTAGCGAAGCAGCACCACACCCGAGTCGTACGCCTCCGTCCCGAGCAGCGTCAGCCGGAGCTTCTCCTCCTCCCAGAACGGCCGCTCGCCCTTGCCCCACACGGCCGGGTGCACCGAGAACCAGAATTCGTCGACGAGGCCGGCCGCGAGGAGATTCCGCGTCAGCTCGCCGCAGCCGTTCGTGATCAGGTCTCCGTCGCGCTCCGCCTTCAGCTTCGCCACGGCGTCCTCGAGCTCGCCTTTCAGCAGCGTCGCGTTCCAGGTCAGCGGCTCTTGGAGCGTGCGCGACGCGACGAACTTCGGCATGGGGTTGAGCCGGTCCGCCCACTCTCCTTCGGCCGCCATCCAGTAGGCGGCGAGCCCCTCGTAGTTCTTGCGCCCGTACAGAAGCGCTGTGTCGCCCTCGAACATCCGCAGCGACGCCTCCATGTGGTCGCCTTCCGGCACGAACCACTCCTCGACGGTCATGACGCCATCGACCGTCATCGCCGTCAAGACGATTAGCCTGCTCATTGCTCCTCCTCGGGGTGCTCGTCTATTGGATTCGGCACTTCCTCAGACGGCTCGGAAGTCTGGAATTCATCGCCGGCCCTGGCTGGGAGCAGGGCGCGGAGGTCGTCGATCGTGTCCGCCTCGGCCGCGTCCTTCCTCCGCGAGAACCACCGGCTTGCGTCGTTCGACGAGGCTTGACAGGCGTCGCACGAAGACTGAGGGCGAGTCCGGCGCCGTCAGCAGAGGCATTTTCTAAGCCACGCGTTAGACACCTTTAGAGACGGCCGCGCCATCCACATTGGCCTTGGCCGCACGCCCGGGGGCCTCGCCGTGATCCACCGAGGCATCCTCACGCGCCGGCGCTGGGCGCACGTGCGCGCCCGTGTGCGCCTGCGCGGCAACGGCGCGACGCTCGGCCTATCCCTCGCCTGTCAGGCGCCGTCGGCGCGGACGGCCGCCGCGACCGCCACGGGCATTCTCGCCTGCGGCTCGAAGCACTAGGCCGCCAGGGACTTCGCGTCCCCGGTCACCCACCCAAGATAAGCGAGGACGTCGCCAGGAACACGAGCCGCGACGAGCTCGTCTCGCTTCGCATCTGCACCGAGGATTGCGGCGAATCGCTCGTAGTCAGCGAACGACTCATCTCGGCCGCCAAACAAATGAACAAGCATCACGGCGTGTCGGGCACTGAAGCGGCGCGCCTCGATGAGCGCCGAGACGGTCCGGTGCACGAGCTGATAGCGGGCGTCGGCCACGTCGTCGACAGCCAGCCCAAGGTTCGAGCTGAGGAACGCGAGCCGCTCGCGCTTGCCCTCGCTCGGCGGGATGTCGGGCTCCCCCTCGACCGGCGAGCGCGTCGGTGCTAGCCACTCGCGAACGAGCGGCCCGAACGGCTCGGGAGCGTCGACGAGTCAGGAATAGACGCCGCGGCAGCGCGTCGAACCGAGCGAGCGGATCGATATCGGCGGTCGATGCCATGCTCCCAGTGTGCCGAAGGGACCTGCGGCGCGAGTCTCGCGCCAACCCGTTCCAACAGGCGCGTGGCGACGCTAGGCGTGGATCTGCAGCGCGGCGCGCGAGCTACGCGTTATGGAGCATTTATGGAGCCGAGCGGTCGCAACCGGTGGCAACCGCTCGCAAATGGGACGGCAGTGAAAACGGCTCAAAGAGGCTCGATCAGCCCGCGCACGTACACAAGCGCGTTCTCGCGTTGCCGCCGAAGCGGCAACCGCGCCGCCACCCCTCAACAAAGCCGAGCAGCCGGTCACGAACCTCGACCGCCGACACCTCAACTGCAACCGCCGTCTCCATCAGCTCCTCCTCGAACGATGACCGCCGACGCGGAAACCGTTCGAGGCAAACCACAGGTCCCTCTACCGAGCTAACAAAGTCCTACTACTAGGCTTTCCGCATGAAGATCTTCAATCTCAACGCAGACGAGTGGGATCGCACGGAAGAGCGCGAGGGCTGGCGCTTCAAGGACGCCTGGGTCGGCGCGCACACCGACGCCGAGCTGATCGGCGCGAGCATGTACGAGGTCGAGCCGGGTAACAAGCAGGGGCCATTTCACACCCACCACGCGAACGAGGAATGGGTGATCGTCCTCCGCGGCGAGCCGACGCTCCGCACGCACGAGGGCGAGCAGCAGCTGCGCGAGGGCGACGTCGTCGCGTTCCCGCGCGGCAAGGAGGGCGCGCACCAGATCCGCAACGACACGGACGCGCCCGTCCGCGTCCTCATGCTCTCCACGCTGATCGCGCCGGACATCGTCGAGTACCTCGACACGGGCAAGATCGGCGCGCGGAGCGTCGCCGGCGAGCGGATCATCTTCGCTCGCCCCGGGCCTGAGCCCGAATACGGGAAGGCGAGGACTAAAGCCACTTCCGGCGTACCATCACCGCGATGATTCGAATCGGCTCGATCGTTTTGCGCGTGGACGATCTGCAGCGCCAGACGGAATCCTGGGAGGCGGCACTCGGCTACGTGCGCCGGGACAGTGGTGGAACCGACGACTTCGTGCTGCTCGGCCCGCCCGACGGCGCCCCAGAAGTATGGAGCGTTTATGGAGCAGAGCGGTCGCAACCAGTGGCAACCGGTGGCAGATGGGATGACCTCGAAAGCGGCTCAGACACACGAAAACCGTTGCCGTGGGTTGCCACCAGTTGCCCTCGACCCCAAAAGGTAAGGAGGGGGTCGACGGTTCGAGTCCGTCAGTGGGCTCTAGGAGCAAGAAAGTGCCTGCAAATCGGCT
>CAWBTY010000011.1:0-362594 GCA_963791895.1 uncultured Actinomycetes bacterium | reverse complement strand
GACGCGCAACGGTAGCCTCGGCCGGGTGTTCGACCACGTGGGCGTCGCCGTCTCGGACCTCGCGGCCTCCGAGCGCTTCTACCGCACCGTCCTGAGCGTCCTGGGCGTCGAGCCCAGCCATGCCGACGCCGAGCTGGTCGAGTGGGACGACTGGGACATCGGGCCGACCGACCGCGAGCACCCGGTGACCCGCGGGCTCCACGTCGGCTTCCGCGCCCGCGACCGTGCGCAGGTCGACGCGTTCTGGCAGGCGGGTGTCGAGGCGGGGTACCGCGACGACGGCGCGCCGGGGCCGCGCACGCAGTACGGCCCGACGTACTACGGCGGGTTCCTGCTCGACCCCGACGGCAACAGCGTCGAGGCGGTCCACGGCGACCGCGAGGACGCCGTGCCCGACGGCCGCGTCGACCACCTGTGGCTCCGCGTCCGCGACCCGCAGGCCTCCCGGCGCTTCTACACGACGATCGCCCCGCACGCCGGGCTCCGCCTGACGCACGACGAGCCCGGCCGCGTGCAGCTCTCCGGCCCGGACTACAGCTTCTCGCTCGTCCGGGACGAGCGGCCGCTCACCGAGCACGTCCACCTCGCGTTCCCCGCGCGCGAGGACGCCACGGTGCGCGCGTTCCACGCCGCCGCGCTCGCGGCCGGCTACCAGGACCACGGCGCCCCGGGCGAGCGCGCGGTCTACCACCCGGGCTACTACGGCGCGTTCGTGCTCGACCCGGACGGACACAACATCGAGGTCGTCAACCACAACCGGGGCTGAGCCGTGGCCGCTCCCCCGTCCAACACCAGACGAGCGCAAAGCGGCGATCGCTATCGCTTGCTTGTCCTGCGTTGCTAGGCAGACGGCCCGGGTCTCGACCGAGGCGGTTCAGACACCCGCGCGGGTGAACGTCACATGCGTGACTCCGCTGGGCGAGGAGATGGCCTCGACCTGGTAGTCCTTCTCGATGCCCTCCAGTCCGTCCCACAGGCGTACGCCTCGGCCGAGCAGGATCGGGACCACCACGACGTGCAGGTGGTCGATCAGCCCGGCAGCAAGGAAGTCACGGATCACGGTGGGACCCCCGCCGATGCGTACGTCCCGACCCTCCGCAGCCTCGCGGGCAGTCTCGAGTGCCTCGTCAGGTGACACGTCGATGAAGTGAAACGTCGTGCCGCCCTCCATCTCGATGGACGGGCGCGCGTGATGGGTGAGGACGAAGACCGGTGTGTGGAACGGCGGGTTGGGACCCCACGCGCCCTTCCACTCCGGGTCCTCGTGCCATCCGGGGTGGCCGAACTTCCCGGCACCCATGATCTCGGCGCCGATCCCCGAACCGAACTGCTGGGCGAAGGCGTCGTCGACGCCGCCGCTACCGCTGGGCTCCCACCACCGGGTGGCGAACATCCATTGGTGCAGCCGATCCCCGGCGTGACCGAAATGTGCGTCGTGGCTCTGACCCTCGCCGGTGCCGAAGCCGTCGAGCGAGATGGAGAAGTTCTGGACGCGGGCGAGTGACATGTGGACCTCCTTTCGGCGCGATTGGCCCTTGGACCGTCTGGGTGGCGCAAACTCATCGCCCCCGACCGTGACGGTGATCGAACGCGAGGCGTCTCGCGACGGTGAACGGTGGGGACCCTCCCCGTGAGCTGACGGTACGTCGGCCCGGGGTTACCCACCGTAGGCATCGCGTCTAGTACCTCCGTGCGGGTCAGGCGAGGACCACGGCGGTGCCGAGCTCCCGGGCGACCTCGGCCGCGACGTCCGTGCCGAAGAGGCCCGCGAGGAACCCGTGGTGATGCTCGCCCAGGACGACCATGTCGGCCCTGGCGTCGCGCGCGGCGTCGACGATCGCCCGGCCCGGCTCGCCCGCAGCCCACATGAAGTCGGCCCTCAGCCCCGCCGCCTCCACCTTGTCACGCGCCTGCGCGAGCACCCCGACCAGCTCCGGCGGCGGCGCGATCGGCTGGCCCTCCCAGTCGGCGATGTCGTCGAGGGTGCCGAAGAAGCGGTCGACCTGGGGATCCAGCGGGACCTCGAAGACCGAGAGCACGACGAGACGGGCGCTTGTTGCCTGGGCCTCGGCGATGCCACGATCCAGTGCCCGGCCGGCCGCGTCGGAGTCGTCATAGCCGACGAGGATCGTGCTCACGGCCCGCAGTCTACGCGCGGCTCCGACCGCCGCGGACGTGTCGCGACCGAAGCCTCCCGGTGCATTCGGACGCTGGGATCGAAGCGCCTTGACGCCGAGGGAAGAACACCACTAGGGTCGTCGCAAGGTTCGAGAGCTCGGGGGCCTGCTCATGGTCGACTTCATCTCGTACCTGCGGCGCATGGTGCTCGCAGAACGAGTGGCGAGCAGGTCGCGCTGATGAACGACACGACGCAGCTCGTGTCGGCTCTCGATCGCTGCCGCGAGCGTCTCCATGCTCTCCCGGGCGTCGTCGGGAGCGGAGTCGGTCTCCGGAACGGCGAGCCAGTCGTCGAGATCTCCGTCGCCGGACGAGGCGGAGGCGACCTCGAGCAGGCGATCCGCGAGATCGCCGACTTCGACTTCGTCCTGGTGCCCGAGAGCCAACCTGCCGAGGCACAGGCCCCGGACCGAGACGCGAAGGAGTAGGCATGCCCAGACCAAGCCGCGAGACCCACGTCCGCCACGCCCAGGAGCTGAACCAGGAATCACTCCTCGGCTATCCGAACGTGATCGGCGTCGCGACCGGCTTCCGCGAGCGCGGCGGGAAGCTCACCGACGAGATCGTCGTCCAGGTCTTCGTGGAGCGGAAGGTCGCCGAGGAGCAGCTCGCCTCGGTGCAGGTGGTCCCGCCGCGGGTGACCGGCTACGAGGGCGCGACGGTGCGGACCGACGTCATCGAGACGACGATCCCCGAGGCACAGCAGGACACGACGCGATACCGGCCCGTGCCAGCCGGCTGCAGCATCGGCCCGGAAGCGACCGTCAGCGCCGGCACCCTCGGTGGCTGGGCCTGCGACAACACCGACGACACGATCGTGCTCCTCTCGAACAACCATGTCATCTCGAACCTCGACACGATGCCCGCCCTGCGGCGGATCGTTCAGCCGGCGCGTTTCGACGGCGGCGTCCTGCCCGGTGACGTGATCGGCTCGCTCAAGCGACACAACGCCGTGAATACGGTGGCGAACCCCACGCCCGCCGGGACGGTGATCCCGACCTCGGTCGTCGACGCGGCGATCGGGTCCATCGATGCCGGCATCGACATCGATCACGACGTCCTCCAGATCGGCCCTGCCATCTACGAGCTTCGCGCGCCCGCGCTGAACATGAACGTGCAGAAGCGCGGCCGCACGACGCAGCAGACGACGAACGGGCGGATCACGAGCGTCGGGATGACGTTCAGCTGCACGTACCGGAACCGGACGCGCATCTCCCAGATCCAGAACGCGTTCCGGATCACCTCGACGGATGGGAACGGCTTCAGCGCGGGCGGCGACTCGGGCTCGCTCATCTTCGACCAGGCGGCCGGCCAGCTGATCGGAACGCGGCCGGTCGTGGGCCTCCTCTACGGGGGCGGGAGCTTCGCGAACGGAACGCCTTTCACGGACGCGAACGACATCAACGCCGTCTTCGGCGCCCTCAACCTCGAGACGGTCTGCACCTGCGTCGCGAGGGCGATCATCCGCGCGATCTTCGAGAGGCGCTGGCCGGAGAGGCCGCAGCTGCCGCCGATCCCTCCCGTCCTCGGTCCCGAGCTACGCCGCCGCGAGCGCGAGCTCCGGCGGTTCCGCTCGCGCGTGCTGGCACGTTCGAGGTACGGCAAGGTGCTCGACGAGCTCATCGCCGAGAACGCGGCGCGCGGGGGGAAGATCCTCGCCGAGAACGACGAGGCGTTCGCGGCGGCCGTTCGCGCGCTCACGCCCCTCGGCGAGTACGAGGTCAGCTACCTCGAGCTGCTCGAGAAGCCGATCGACGCGACGACGGTGGAGCGCCTCACCGAGCTCTCGAGCCACGTCGCCCGGAGCGACCGCGAGCTCGGCGCGAAGCTGAAGAGGGTGGTCGGGACGCTGCGGCAACTCGAGGGCTCGACGCTCGGGCACGTGCTCGAGGTCGGCGCCGCTCAGGCGAGGGCCCAGCGCGCGACGCGACGGCGGAAGAGCTGACGACGATGCAGGTCTAGCGGAGCCCGTCTCTAGATCTTGCGGTAGCGCGCCTCGCTGACCGAGTACACGCCGAAGGCGATCAGCCCGGCCGAGACGACACCGAGGAGCCAGGGGCCGTAGTCGGCCTTGAGGATCTTCGTCAGGGCGCCGTCGAGGCCGACCGCCTCGTTGGCGTCGAACTCGTACGCCGCCTTGAGGAGGAACCAGCCGATCAGCGCGAAGACGACGGCGCGGGCGACATGGCCGACGGTGCCGATCCGCGTGATCCACGTCTTCACCGCGGGCTGCATCTGCTCGGTCTTGAGCTCCTCGAGAAACTTCTGGCGCAGGCCCTTGACGAGCTGGTAGACGCCGACGCCGATGAGGACGACCCCGACAATGCCGATCAGCCACCGACCGGCGGGCCAGTCGAAGACACCTGCGGTCGTCTTGTCCGGGTTCGACGAGTCCGTGCTCGACGAGTCCGTCAGGATCTTGATCGTGGCGATGCAGAGCGCGGCGTAGACGAGCCCGCTCCCCACTCCGCCGAGCCGGTCGAGGGTGCTGTCGGAGGCCTCCGGACCGTGCCCGATGGCCGCCCGAGTGAGCCGCCAGATCGCGTAACCGCCGAGGCCGATCGCGAGGACGACGAGCAGGAAGGTGCCGAACGGCTTGTCGGCGAGTGTCCTGATCGCGCCCTCCTGATCGGTGAGCTTGCCCTTGTCGCTCACCGCGACGAGAAACGCGAGCACGCCGATGATCCCGTAGATCAGCCCCCTCGCCACGAACCCGGCACGCGACAGCACCTCGAACGTAGTCGAGTAGACGAAGTCGCGGCCGGCGCCCTTCGCGGCATGCACCGGTGAGTCTGGAAGGCGCGACATTGCGCGCAGTCGTACCCCGTTGTTGGACGGTTCAGTCCTCGGGTGGAGGGCCTGACGTCGATCGCAAATCTGCTATATAGCAATATTGGGATATGGGACGACGCCGTAGCCAGAGATCCGGCACCGCGATAGACCGTCTCCGCGATCGGATCGTCGCTCCCGAGGACGGCTGGTTCTTCGCCCGCATCGCGATGCAGGTCGCAGGTCGGCGCCGCGCCCTGGCCCTCTCCCAGGCCGAGCTTGCGGCGCTCGTCGGGACGACCCAGTCCTCGATTGCGCGGCTCGAGTCGGGCGGGCGGCCCCCGCGCATCGACACGCTGCTCCGGATCGCCGACGCGCTCGACTGCGAGCTCGACGTCACGCTCCGACCCAGGACTGACCCTGACCGAGGAAGGAGTCGTCGCACGTGAGCTCGAGATCGCCGGTCGTCGACGTCGAAGAGATTCAGACCACACGGAGCGAGAAGGCGCTCGCCGTCGTCCTCGCCGTCTTCCTCCTGATCGGGGCCGGTTGGGTGTACGAGCAGCTCGGCGACGCAGCGCGCGGGACGTTCGAGGCGCGCGTCGAAGCCGAGGACAGGGCGGCCGTCGCCCGGCTGGACGTGGCAGAGATCCGGTCCTCCGAGGCGGCTGCGGCGGAGCGGCGAGCGTTCACGGAGCTCGTGACCGCGCGGGAGGCATACCGGACCGCGCTCGACGCCGACGAGCCCGCGCTAACCCTCCGACGCGCGTACGAGCGCCGCCAGCGGGACGTCATCGCCGCCGAAGCGGCACGGAACGCGGCGGACGCAGACGCGGACGCGGTTCGCCCCGCCGCACTGGCGGCCGCCGACCGGATCGCTACCGAGGAACAGCGCGCGCACGATCGCGGCGCACTGCTCGCCTTCGTCCTCCGGCTCGCGGCGCTCGTCGCGTTGCTCGCGGCCGGGCTCTGGCTGCTCGGTCGCCTGCGACGGGCGGGCTCGCGCTGGCTGCCCGTGGCGTTCGCGCCCGTCGGCGCGGCGACCGTGCTCGCGCTGTTCCTCGCGGGCGACTACGTCTCCGACTACCTCGACCCGCTGGACTTCGGGCCGCTCGTGATCTCGCTCGTCGGCATCGTGCTGACGCTCGTCGGCTTCGCGGCGCTCCAGCGCTACCTCGCGAGACGCATCCCTGCCCGGCGCGTCCGGAAGGGCGAGTGCCCGTTCTGCGGCTATCCGGCCGGACGGGGCGACCACTGCGAGGGCTGTGGCAGGAACGTCGTCGCCGACTGCGCGACCTGCGCCGGCCCTCGCCGGGTGGGAACGCTCCATTGCCGCGCCTGCGGCGCCTCGTGACTCGGGTCAGCGGGCCGTCCAGCCGCCGTCCATGACGAGCGGTGCGCCGGTGAACGCGCGACCGCCCTC
This sequence comes from uncultured Actinomycetes bacterium, assembly GCA_963791895.1. Lineage (GTDB taxonomy): Bacteria > Actinomycetota > Thermoleophilia > Gaiellales > Gaiellaceae > Gaiella. The sequence goes on along the minus strand of CAWBTY010000011.1, from coordinate 356,224 downwards.
GCCGAGCAGGAACGCGATCGCGTTTGCGACCTCGGCCGGCTCGAGCAGCCGCTTCAGGGCCTGTGGCGCGAGCAGCACCTCCTCGAGCACCTCCTCCTCCGCGATGCCGTGGGCACGGGCCTGGTCGGCGACCTGGCGCTCGACGAGCGGCGTCCGCACGTAGCCCGGGCACACGGCACTGGCGCGAATGCCGGCCTCGGCGCCTTCGAGCGCGAGCGCCTTCACGAGCCCGAGCACGCCGTGCTTCGCCGAGACGTACCCGGCCTTGAACGGCGAGGCGACGAGCCCGTGCACCGAGGCGACGACGACGATCCGGCCGTCGCCGGACGCTTCGAGCGCGGGCCACGCGTACCGAGCCAGCAGGAACGGGCTCGTCAGGAGGAGCGAGAGAAGCGCGTCCCAGCGATCCTCGTCGAACTCGGCGATCGGCGCGACGTGCTGGAAGCCGGCGTTCGGGACGAGTGCGTCGAGGCGGCCGAAGCGCTCGAGCGCCGCGTCGACCGCGGCCCGGTTGCCCTCGCGGGTCGTGAGGTCCGCGGTGAACGGCTCGCCCGGGCCGCCCGGGTCGGGCTCGAGGTCGACGGACAGCACCTGCCAGCCGTCGGCGACGAGACGCTCGGCGACCGCGCGGCCGATCCCGCTCGCCGCGCCGGTGACGAGCGCGGCCTCGGTCAAGGACCGCCGCGGACGTAGATCACCTGACCGGTGACGTACGCGGCGTCGTCCGAGCAGAGGAAGGCGATCACGCCGGCGACGTCCTCCGGCTGGCCGATCCGGCGGAGCGGCGTCTGCTCGGCCGCCGCGGCCTGGAAGTCCTCGAAGGCCATCCCCACCCGCTCGGCCGTCTGCGCCGTCATCGCGGTCGCGATGAAGCCGGGCGCCACGCAGTTGACGCGCACGCCGAAGCGGCCGAGCTCGATCGCGAGTGTCTTCGCGAAGCCCTGGATGCCTGCCTTTGCCGCCGCGTAGTTCGCCTGGCCGCGGTTGCCGAGCGCCGACGTCGACGAGATGAGCACCATGGCGCCGCCGCCCTGCTCGACCATGTGCGCCTGCGCCGCCTGGGCGGCGAGGAAGGTGCCGCGCAGGTGCGTCGCGATCACCGCCTCCCAGTCGTCGTCCGAGAGCTTGTGGAGCAGGTTGTCGCGGATGATCCCGGCGCTCGTGACGAGCAGGTCGAGCGCGCCCGCTCTCGGCCGCCAAGGCGACCGCCGCCTCGACGTCCTCGCGGGAGGTGACGTCGCAGCGGATCGCCCGGCCGCCGATCCGCTCCGCCGTCTCGTTCGCCGCTGCCTCGTCGAAGTCGGCGACCACGACGTGCGCGCCCTCGCGCGCGAGACGGTCGGCGGTTGCAGCGCCGATCCCCTTCGCGCCGCCCGTGACGACCGCGGTCTTCCCGGCGAAGCGGGTCATCGCAGCATCCTGGAGACGACCTCGGCCACGCAGACGGGCTTGTCGCCTCCCTCCCGTTCGACCGTCGCGAGCACGACGCTCTGCTCACCGCCCGGCACCTCTTCCACGGATTGCACGGTGAAGGTCGCGCGGATCCGCGAGCCGGAGGGGAGCGGCGCGGGGAAGCGGACCTTGTTGACGCCGTAGTTGATCCCCATCCGGTAGCCGGTCAGCTGCAACGTCTGCGACATGAGCGGGACGAGCAGCGAGAGCGTCAGGTAGCCGTGGGCGATCGTCGTCCCGAATGGCCCCGCGGCCGCGCGCACCGGGTCGACGTGGATCCACTGCGGGTCGTCGGTCGCCTCGGCGAACCTGTCGATCCGCTCCTGGTCGACCTCGAACCATTCGGTCGGCCCGAGCTCCTTGCCGAGCAGGTCGGTCAGCGCGCTCATGGGTCGACTCGTCGGCCCATGAGGGGAGGGGGCGTGGGGGAACCGGGAGGTTCCCCCACAGGGATGAGGAGAAGGGGGTCCGTGGGGGAAACAGGGTTTCCCCCACGAGAGCGAGCGGAACGCGAGCGACTCATGTCGGGCCCCAGCGTACGACGCTCGCCGCCCACGTGTAGCCGGTACCGGCGGCCAGGAGCAGGACGAGGTCCCCGTCGCGCACCACGCCCGCTCGCACCCCCCGGTCGAGGGCGAGGAGCGGGTCGACGCCGCTCATGTGACCGGTGTCGTCGAGGTAGGCGGCACGCTCGAGCGGCAGTCCGAGGGCCTCGACGATCGCCGCATGCATGGAGCGCTTCATGTGGATCCCGCAGAGGTAGGAGACGTCCGAGAGGGTCGCCCCGCTGCGCGTCAGCGCGGCCTCGGCGGCGGCGACGAAGTTCGGCAGCGAGACCTCGTCGAGCCCGCCCTTCATCTGCGCGGGATCCGCGACGTCGAGAAAGTGACGCCGTCCGTCGACCGTCGCGTGCGAGGCGGGCTCGACGCTGCCGCCGGCAGGCACCTTGACCTGGAGCGAGAACGAGCCGTCGGTGATCGCGTGGGAACCGAGCAGGAGGTTGCGCTCGGCGTCGACTCCGAGCAGCCCGGCCACCGCCCCGTCGCCGAAGTTGAACATGAACCGCGACCGCTCGTTCCCGTAGTCGAGGAGATACGACTCGCGGCAGGCGGCGACGAGGAGCACGGTGCCGAGCTCGGGCTCGGCCGTGAGCAGCGCGCGCGCGAAGCGGAGCGCGACCGGCGTGCCCATCGAGACGTTGTCGTACTCGATCGCGTATGCGTTCGCGCAGTCGAGCCGGTGCGCGATCCACGGCGCGACCTGCCAGACGGCGTAGTCCTTCCAGGTCGAGCCGTAGTAGACGAGCGCGCCGATCGAGGCGGGATCGACCTCGTGCTCCTCGAGCAAGCGATGACCGGCGGCGACCGCCAGGTCGCTCACGTGCTCGTCGTCGGCGGCGATGTGCTTGCCGCGCAGCCCGAACTTCTCGACGATCACGCTCTCCGGGATGCCGCTGGCCGCACCAATCTCCGCCGCCGTCATCCGGCGCTCGGGGAGGTAGTGCGCTGTCGCGAGAATGCCGACCCCGCTCACGTGCTCCCGTCCGGGGAGCCGATCGTGCGGGTGATGATGCGGCCGAGGTCGTCGAGCACCTCCGCAGGAAGCTCGTCGCGCCCGTTCCAGAGGATCCAGCGCATTCCGACAAGCTCGCCGATCCCCATCAGCGCCCAGGCAAGCAACTCCGGGTCGCCCTTGGCGATCTCGCCGTCCTCCATCGCCTGGCGGAGGCCCGCGACGTAACCGCTCGTGAGCCGCTCGTAGTGCAGGTGGAGCATCTCCGGCGAGACGAACTCGGCCTGCCGGATGATCCGGTAGAGCGCCGGGTGCTCGGCAACGAACCGGAAGTAGCCCGCAAACCCGAGGCGCTCCATCTCCGCGCGGCTCGTTCCCTGCGAGGCGGCCTCCGTCATCGCGTGACGGACGCGGTGGTTCAGGTCGACGACGAGCTCGTCGAAGATCTCCTTCTTGCTCGCGAAGTAGAGGTAGAAGGTGCCCTGGCCGACCCCGGCCGACTCGGTCAGCTTCACGATCGACGCGTCGTGATAGCCGAGCTCCGCGAACACGGCCTCGGCCGCCTCGAGGAGACGCCGCCGCGTGCGCTCGCCCCGCGCCGAGAGCGGTCTCCCGTCGACGCCCGTCAGCGTGTCGCTCACGAGGCGACCTCGGTGACGGAATCGCGCAGCTCGTCCTTCAGCACCTTCCCGAGCGACGAGCGCGGCAACGACTCGACGAACGTCACCGAGCGCGGCACCTTGAACCGGGCGAGCCGCTCGCGACAGTGGGCGCGGAGCTCGTCCTCGGTCGCCGACGTACTCGTGTGGAGCACGACGAACGCGGCGCAGGCCTCGCCCCACCGCTCGTCCGGCACGCCCACGACCGCCGCCTCGGCCACGGCCGGGTGGTCGTGGAGCACGTCCTCGAGCTCCGCCGGATAGACGTTCTCGCCGCCCGAGATGACGAGCTCCGTCAGTCGACCCACGATGCGGTAGAAGCCCTCGTCGTCCCGCTCGACGACGTCGCCCGTCGCGAGCCAGCCGTCGCGGAGCACCTCGTCCGTGGCCGCCGGGTCGCGCCAGTACCCCGCGAAGACGTTCGGACCGCGGACGAGGAGCTCGCCCGTCGCGGGGCCGTCGAGGAGCGCGTCGCTCTCGGTGTCGCGCAGCGCGACGTCGACATGCGGGTACGGCTTGCCGGCGAAGCCCAGCTTCCGCCGCGCCTCCTCGGGAGGGAGGCAGAGCACGTTCGGCGCCGCTTCGGTGAGCCCGTAGCCCTGGACGATGTCGACGCCGCGGTCGTGCCATGTCTCCAGCAGTGCCTCGGGCATCGGCGCGCCGCCGACGACCGCGAGCCGCAGGCTCGAGAGGTCTGCCGAGGCGAACCCGGGCTCCTGTGCGAGGAAGAGATACGTCGCCGGCACGCCCATCATCGTCGTCACCCGCTGCTCGGCGATCAGCCGCAGGGTGCGCGCGGCGTCGAACGACTCCTCGAGCACGACCGTCGCGCCCTTCCACCAGGCGAGAAGCGGCTGCACGTTCCAGCCGCCGACGTGGAACTGGGGCAGCACCTGCAGGACGACGTCGTCGTGACGGACGCCGGCGATGCGGTCGAACGAGAGGTTCGTCCAGAAGCAGTTCGCGTGCGTGAGCAGGGCGCCCTTCGGCTTCCCCGTCGTGCCCGAGGTGTAGACGAGGAGAAGCGGGTCGTCGTCCTCCGCGACGTCGACCACCTCGCCTTCGGACTCGAGCGTCGGGTCTCCGATCCGCGCGACCTCGACCGCGCCGCCCGCGGCTCGCGCGAGCTCCTCGTGCTCTGCAGCCGCGAGGAGGAGCGCCGGCTCGGCGTGGTCGAGCTGGTAGGCGATCTCGGGCACGGCGAGCCGCCACGAGATCGGCTGCAGCGCTACGCCGAGCCGCGCACAGGCGAAGAGGGTCGCGACGTGGTCCGGCGAGGTGCCGGTCAGGGTCGCGAGCCGGTCGCCGCGTCGCAGGCCCCGTTTGGCGAGTCCGGCCGCGAGGCGGGTCGCGCGGCGGTCGAGTGCCGCGTACGTCAGCTCGCGGTCGAGAAACCGGATCGCGGCGCGGCCAGGGGTCGCCCGCGCGCGGTCGGCGAGCCAGCGCCCGATCGTCAGCTCGCTGCTCATACGCCGCGATCCTCCAGGAACCGGGTGACGGACTCCACGAATGCGTCGGGCTGCTCCCAGAAGAAGAGATGCCCGGCGCCGTCGAACCGCTCGAGCCGTGCGCTCGGCAGGTGCTCCGCGAGAAGCTCGCTGTTGCGCGGGTCGACGACCACGTCCTCGGTCCCGGTCTGGACCAGCGTCGCCGTACGGATCTCGGCCAGGCGGTCGAAGCGGTCGAACGTCGCGCCGGCGGCCGCCTGTGCGGCCCAGGCGGTCGGCGGCTGAGCGGTCGCGAGGCGGTGCGCGAGGATCGACTCGACGACCCCGGGGCGCTCGGCGACCGTCTGCGGCGAGAGCGCGTTCTCGACGAACCGCCGGAGCGCGACGAGTGGCTCGAGACCTGGAGCCTCGGTGATCAGGTCGACGGTCGCCCGCGGCATCGGATGCGCCTCCGGCCCACCGGGTGTCGTACACGCGAGGACCAGCCGCTCGACACGCGAGGCGTGGGCGAGCGCGAGCTCCTGCGCGACCATGCCGCCGAGGCTCGTCCCGACGACGTGTGCGCGCTCGACGGCCGCCTCGTCGAGCACCTGCACCGCGTCGCGCGGCCATCTCGGCGACGGTGTAGGGCCCGGGCGGCGCGTCGCTCTCGCCGATCCCCCGGTTGTCGAACAGGATCACGTCGAACCGCTCCGCGAGGCCCGGCAGCACGGGCTCCCAGCCCCACCGCGCGTAGCCGAGGCCGTGGATCAGGAGCAGCGGCGCGCCCACCCCGTGACGCTCCCACGCGATTCGCGGGATCACGCGGCAACCTCGTCCGTGCGGGCAGCCCGGCGGCGAGCCACGAGTGAACGAATGCGGCTCGGAAGGCTGGCGAGGCCTCCGGGGACGAAGAAGACGAACGGCGACGAAGAGCGCCCCGAGGAGGAACAGCGGCTCCGAGAGCGGGATCCTGAGCACGTCGGGAAGCTCCTGGATCCTCTCTTCGCCGGCAAGGCTCCGGAGCCGGTAGTCGAGCAGGGTGTACAGGAAGCCGCCGATCAACGCGCCGAACCGCGTACCGGCGCCGCCGAGCACGACCATCACGAGCAGCGTGAGCGTGAAGGTTGCGGTCGTCACCTCGGGCGTCACTCCGATGAGGAGCAGCCACATGAAGCCGCCCCAGGCGGCGAGGAAGGCGGCCAGGACGAAGACGAGGAGCTTGTACGGGTACGGGCGCAGCCCGATCACCTCCACCCGGCGCTCGTTGTCGCGGATGGCGCGCCAGACGTGCCCGGCCGATGACCCGATTGCCGCGCGCGCGATCAGGAACACGGCCGCCACGTAGGCGAGGGCAAGCCAGTAGAGGTACTTCGTGTTGAGTACGCCCACGAAGAAGTCCGGGAGCGCGTCGACGTTGAGGACGATCCCCTCCTCGCCGCCGGTCAGGCCGCCGGGATTCGTCTGGACGATCACGGTCGCCGGCCTGGGCGAAGGCCAGCGTGACCATCGCGAAGGCGATCCCGGCCACCCGCAGGCTCACGGCACCGAGCACGAGCGGCACGGCGACCGCGACGACTGCGAGGAACGCGAGCGTTGCCGGAAGGCCCCACTCCCAGCTCCGTGAGCGCGATCGCGGGCACGTAGACGCCGAGCGCGAAGTAGAGAGCGTGCCCGAACGAGAGGAGCCCGGTGAAGCCGAACAGGAGGTCGTACGAGAGCGAGACGCCGGCGAAGACGAGACACAGCGCGAGCAGCTGGAGCGTGCCGGGCGAGTCGAAAGGGCCTGGAAGCACACGCGGTATGCCCGAACGAGAGGAACGGCACGACAACGAGGAGCGCGAGCACGGCGGCCGGAACCGCGTACCGTAGGACGACGCCCCCTCTCATCAGTGCGCCACCTTCGGCGCGAGGCCCTCCGGCCTGAGCAGCAGGACGGTGGCGAGGAGCAACATCACCGCGACGTCGCCCGCGCCGCTCCAGTCGAGCCAGTCGGCGACGTAGTAGTTCGCGTACTGCTGGACGAGCCCGACCACGACCGCGGCGACCGCCGAGCCGCCGATCGACCCGAACCCGCCGATGACGACGACGATGAAGGCGAAGATGAGGAGCGACGTTCCCCTGCCCGGGATCGACGCTGCCGAAGTAGATCCCCGAGAGGACGCCCGCGAGCGCGGCGAGCGCGCCGCCGAGCGCGAAGACGAGGGTGAACGTCTTCCGGACGTCGATCCCGAGCGCCGTGACCATCGCGCGGTTCTCGACTCCGGCCCGGATGATCAGCCCGACGCGGGTGAAGCGGAGGAACGAGACGTAGGCCGACGAGAACGATCAGCGCCACGGCGATCTCGACGAAGCGGTCGTTCGGGATGTTCGCGCCGAGGATGGTCGTCGTGTCGAACATCCAGTCGGGCACGGGGAAGATCTGCTGGATCGGCGCCCCAGATCCCGAGACGAGCGCCCCCAGCGCGAGCGCGAGCCCGACCGTGACGAGCACCTGCTCGATCGGGCCGGCGGTAGAGCGGACGGATGAAGACGAACTCGATCGAGAGCCCCGAGCGCCGCGCCGACCGCAAGATCCCGAACGCGTCGCCGCGAGGAGCAGGCGCGTCCTCGAACGACGTGGCGATCTGCGTCGCCAGCCACCACGCCGCGTAGGCGCCGAAGGTGATGAACGCGCCGTGCGCGAAGTTGAGGACGCCCATCAGCCCGTAGATGAGCGACAACCCGGAGGCGACGAGGAAGTACATCGCGCCGAGCCCGAGGCCCGTGATCGTGAGCAGGACCAACGTGCTCAATGCCCTGCCCCGTGCACGCCGAGGAGCTGCTGGACGCGCTCCGGGGTCGGCGAGCAGCTCCTCGGCCGCGCCTTCGTGCACGACCCGGCCGCCGTCGAGGACGACGACGTGCTCTGCCACGCGCTTGCCGACGCCGAGGTTCTGCTCCACGAGCAGGATCGGTCGTCAGCTCGGCCGCCCGCTCGAGCGCGACGGCGACCTCGGTCACGAGCGCGGGACGCGAGCCCCTTCGTCGGCTCGTCGATCAGGAGCACCGCGTTCCCGTTGAGGAGCGCCCGCGCGATCGCCACCATCTGCTGCTGGCCACCCGAGAGCGTGCCCGCGCGCTGGCCGCCGCGCTCCCGGAGCTCGGGGAAGAGCTCGTAGACGAGCTCGTAGCGTCCGATCGCCGCCGCGCACGGCGAGGCGAAGGTTCTCGTCGACGGTCAGCCCGGCGAAGACGTCCCGATCCTCCGGGACGTAGCCGACGCCGCGCCGCACGATCGCGTGGGTCGGGCAGCCGGGTTACGTCTCGCCCTCGATCCGCGACCTCCCCCGCGAGCGTGGCACGAGCCCCATCAGCGCACGCAGCGTCGTCGTCTTGCCGACGCCGTTCCGGCCGAGCAGCGCGGTCACCCCGCCCTTCTCGACCGTCGAACGAGACCCCCTGCAGCACGTGCGACTCACCGAGATGGACGTGCAGGTCCGCGACCCCAGGGCAGGGGCGCCGCTCACAGGGGCTCTCCCAGGTAGGCGGTCTGGACGGTCTCGTCCGCCATCACGGCCGCGGGCTCGTCGAAGGCGAGCAAGGAGCCGTGGTGCATCACCGCGATCCGCTGCGCGAGCCCGAGACGACCTCCATCCGGTGCTCGACGAGGAGCACCGTCTCGCCCTCGTGCCCGTGCACCGCGCGGATGAGCTCGACGAGGCCGTCGACGTCCTCGTCGGAGACCCCGGCCATCGGCTCGTCCAGGAGGATCACGCGGGAGTCGCCCGCCAGCACCATCGCCAGCTCGAGCTTCCGCTTGTCGCCGTGGGCGAGCAGCTCCGGCGGGCCAGGCGCCCGGTCGGCCAGGCCGACGCCCTCAGATCGCCCAGTCGCGCTCGCTCGAGCGCCGGCGTGAAGCGCGCCGCGCGCCGCAGAGGCCGAACGTGCCGCCGAGCTGCGCCTCGGCGGCGAGACGGACGTTCTCGCCTACCGGCAGCAGCGGGAAGATGCTCGAGGTCTGGAACGTGCGTCCGAGCCCGGCGCGGCGTGCGGCGAACGGCGGCTCGCCGTGACGTCCCTGCCGTCGATCTCGACCTGCCCGCCGTGGGTCGCACGACCCCCGAGAGCAGGTTGAAGAGCGTCGTCTTCCCGGCCCCGTTCGGGCCGATGATCCCGATGAGCTCGCCCTCGCGCACCGCGAGCGAGACATCGGCGACGATCTGTGCGCCGCCGATGTCGAGCCCGAGGTCGTGCGTGGCGAGGATCGGCGTGTCGTTGCGCCACCGATCCGCCTGCTCCGTTCGATGGGGTTGTCCGGCGTTAGCTTCTTCTCCGGCGGCGCAGTGTACTTCGCGCGCAGAGGCGCTTCGTCTTGGCTGTCGTGTACTTGCCGCCGTTCTCGGCTCAGCTTGACCTGGAACATCGGCTGCAGCATCGCGTGGTCGGAGGCGCGGATCGTCTGTCTGGCCCTTCGGCCCGGTGAAGCTCCAGCCCTCGAGCGCAGAGATCATCTTCGATGACGTCCGTCGACGACCCCTTCGAGACCGCGCGGACGATCATCTGAGCCAGCGACGAAGCCGTCCGGCGTGAAGAGGTCGGGCACCTGGCCGCGCTTCGCCATCTTTTCAGGAGCCAGTCGTTCACGGCGTTCCTCGGCGCCGTTCGCGTTGTAGTGGTGAGGAACTTGATCTTCCCGAGCGACCGGGCCGAACGATCGGCCACGTCACCCGCTGGAGAGGCCCGTGACCACGGTGTCGACCGACGTCGAAGACGCCCTGCTGGTCGAGCGCGCTCCACATCGCGGCATGCCGTCGCCCCTGCCCAGGCGACGAAGACGAGGTCGGGGTTCTTCTGCTTGACCGCTGGGCGTAACGGCGTGAAGTCCTGCGCCGAGAGCCGGCACGAGCACGCTGTCCACCTTCTGACCGCCGAGAGTTCCCCGATGACTGCTCCGAACGGCGGCGACGTTGGCCTGGCCGAAGGCGATGTCCTGCGCGAAGACGACGACGTTCTTGCCGACCGCCCCCTCCAGGTACGCGGCTCGAGGCCTGGACGTCCTGGTACTCTGGCGGCCCGAGCGGAACGTGTACTTGTTGATCCCGTGACCGCATCGGTTGCTGCTGGGCCGGAGATGAAGAGGACCTTGTTCTGGTCGGCGAGCGGAGCGACCGCGAGCGGCTGCGCCCGAGGAGTCGCTTCCGGCGATCATCTTGTACCCCTTGCCGATCAGGTCCTTGGCCCCGGCAGACGGCCTTGGCCGCGTCGGTGCCGTCGTCGACGAGCGTGAACTCGATCTTGCGGCCGTTGACCTGCGCCGGTGCCGCGGGTCGCGTAGTCCAGTGCCCAGCCGCAGCCCGGGCAGATACTCCGCGCCGTACGGGCGCGGAGCGCCCGTCCGCGAGTAGACGATGCCGACCTGGATCGGCGCGTTCGCGCTTCGGCGCCGCGTCCGCGACCCGGGCGGAGGCGCCGGCGCCTGCGAGCGTCGCGACCCCCGCGACGAGCGCTGCGAGCTTGTACCACCGCTTCATGTGTCCTCCATTGGACGAGTTCGAGTCAACCTGAGACCCGATTCAGGTCTCTTATACGTGTCGGAGCGGATGCGGTCAAGCATCGCCTCGGACCGACTCGACTGAGACGTCAGATCGGCCGGGGAGTTGGCGGACGCCTGCTCTCGGGCGTCCGACGGCCTCTGCCGGCGGTCAGGTCCTCGACGAGCGCGGCGGTGTCGAGCGGCTCGAACCCGAGGCGCGCGGCGACCTCCTCGGTCGTCGGCCGCGTGCCCTCGCCGAAGAGGTCGCGGAGGAAGACGCCCGTGCCGGCGTTGCGCCACCAGTCCTCGCCGATCTCGCGGCGGAGATACGCGCGGACCTGTGCCGCGCGGATCCAGGCGCGGAGGTAGTCCGCGGAGTAGAAGCCGGCGTCCATGTCGGAGAGATGGCTCTCGGCCCGGTAGCGCACCCCGGTCGCGGCCGTGAGGCGCTCCTCGTACCCGTCGGGCGTCGGGCCCACGGTGGGGAAGCGCGACCAGAAGTCCAGCTCGTAGCCGAGCTTCGCCGAGTAGCGCCGGAAGAGGATCGTGTTGGAGAACTGCGCCGCGGCGGCGTTCTCCTCCGCTTCGCCGTCGTCGAGCGCGAAGTGCTCGGCGTGCCAGTCGGGCTCGCACAAGATCGAGTCGAGCAGGAACGAGTAGATCTCGGTCAGCGCGTGGTCGCGGGAGAGCCTGCGGAACGAGAGCGGGAGCACGGGGTCGCAGCCGGCGTAGTGGAGCGCATGACCCGCCTCGTGGAGGAAGGCCCCGTAGTCGTGGAGGCCGCCCTGGGCGCGGGTGATCAGGTGCACGACGCGCGGCGGGTCGGAGGCGATGACGCAGGCGCGCGGCGACTTCTGCGGGCGGTCCTCGAGATCCGTGCGGATCCCGGGCTCGGCCTCGAGGTCGAAGCCGAGCCGCTCGAGGGTGGCGAGGCAGACAGGGACGCTTCGCTCCTTCGAGTAGACCGCCTCGAGGGGCGAGAGCCGCCGGATCCACGCCATGTGCGCCGAGGTCGGCGTCTCGTCGCGCTCCGGCCCGAGCAGGCGGTCGAACCAGCGCTCGCGCTCGGGCGTGAACGCCGGCGTGCTCTCGACGCGGGCGCGGTCGACCGCGTCGAGAATCGGGCGGAGCGACACCTGCTTGACGTCCTCCTGGCGGGTGACGGGATCGACGATGCCCGAGACGTCCGATTCGAGCCCGTCGCGGGCGACGAGCAGCGCGCGCCGTTCCTCGTCGAAGGTCGTCGAGACCGCGAGCACCGCATCCCCGAGCGCGTCGCGGCGCGTGTACTCGGGCTCGAGCGCGAGCCTCGCCTGGGCCGACCGCAGCGGCAGCTCCTCTCCGTCCCAGGGGACGCGCGCGGCGAGCAGGGCGTTCTCGAGCGCGTCCTCCTGCTCGGCGAGCTCGCGCGTCACGATGCCTTCCTGGCACGTCAGGCGCAGGCGGGCGATCGACTCGCGGGCCACATCCGTGGTCGCCGCCTCCGCCTCACGCAGCGCCTCTAGCTGCTCGCGTGTGAAGAGATCTGCGTAGCGGGCGACGATCGCGGCCTGCTCGGAGGTCTCCTTCTCCCCCACGCGCACCGCGCGCGCCTCCTCGGAGCGCTCGATCCCGCACGCCTCCAGCCGGGCCTCGTACTCAGCGACCGACCGTGCGCTCACGCCGCGACCTCGACGCCCCGCCGCAGCCGCTCGAGGGTCGTCTCGCGGCCGAGGAGCTCAAGCGACTCGTAGAGCCCCGGCGAGACGCGTGAGCCGGTCACCGCGACCCGGATCGGCGCGTAGACCTTCCGAGGCTTCTCGCCGAGCTCGTCGCAGAGCTCCTTGAGCCTCGTCTCGAGCGCCTCCGCCGTCCACGGCTCGAGCTCGGCGACGGCCGCGACGGCCGCGGCGAGGGTCGTCTCGTCGAGGTCGGCCGGATCCGGCTCGACGTCACCGAAGAGGAAGCCCGGCGAACGACGGGAAACTCGCCGAGGCGGCCGATCTTCTCCTGGACGAGCGGCGCCGCCTGGTGCACGCGCTCCGCCGGCCAGTCGAGCCCCTGCTCGCCCACGAAGAGCACCAGCCGGTCTGCGTAGTCGCGCGGGTCGAGGGCTCGCAGGTAGACGCCGTTCAGCCAGTCGAGCTTCGCGTAGTCGAACGTCCCGGGGCTCGGGCTGACCGCCTCGAGCCGGAAGCGCTCGACGATCTCGTCGCGCGCCATGACCGTCGTCTCGCCGTCGGGAGCCCACCCGATGAGCGCGAGGAAGTTGACGAGCGCCTCGGGGATGTAGCCGGCGGCGCGGAACTCGTCCACGCCGAGCGCCCCGTGTCGCTTCGAGAGCTTCTTCCCGTCGTCGCCGAGGAGGCTGCCGAGGTGCGCGTACGCGGGCGGCTCGTGCCCGAGCGCCCGCAGGATCTGGATCTGCTTCGGCGTGTTCGAGATGTGGTCGTCGCCGCGGATCACGTGGGTGATGGCGTCGTCCATGTCCTCGACAGGCGAGGCGAAGTTGTACGTCGGCCGACCGTCGGCGCGGACGATGACGACGTCCTCGAGCTCGGCGTTCGGCACCTCGATGCGGCCGCGGACGACGTCGTCCCAGCCGGTCGTGCCCTCGTCGGGCATCCGGAAACGGATCGCGCCCTCGTCCTCGTATGCCTTCTCCTCTTCGACGAGCCGGGCGCCGAGCTCGCGGCAGCGGTCCATCGCGTCGAGCTGGAACGTGACCGGCCCGTCCCAGTCGATCCCGAGCCAGGAGAGCGACCCCTGGATCTGCTCGACGGCCTCTGCGACCTCGCGGCTCGTGTCGGTGTTCTCGATCCGGAGCAGGCACTCCCCTCCCTGACCCCGGGCGAAGAGCCAGTTGAAGAGGAATGTGTGGACGCCTCCGATGTGGAGCAGCCCCGTCGGAGACGGCGCCATGCGGACGCGGACGCTCACGGCGCCCCGATGGTAGTCACGCCGGACCGGCGGTCGGCGCCTGCGGCCGCAGCGCGGATCGCCCAGACCGACGGGAGCGCGAGGATCGCCGCCCACGACGCCCACATCACGGCCACGGCGATCCACAGCGTCTCGGTGATCCCGATCGCGTCCGCGAGGGGGCCGACGAGCGCGAGGCCCAGCGGCATCAGGACGAACGACCCGAGCGTGTCGTACGACGCCACGCGCGACTGCGCCCGCTCGGGCACCTGCTGCTGGAACACGGTGAACCAGAGCGTCAGGTGGATCGAGAGCCCGAGGCCCGCCGTGAACGCCGCCGCGGCGATCACCCACGTCGGCGCCTCGAGCGCCAGGGCGAGCGTCTGGAAGGAGAGCGGCACGGCCGCCACCACGCACGCGACGAGCGGCCGCCGCGGCCTCACGCGCATCGCGAGGGCGCTCCCCAGCACGGCGCCGATCCCGCCGACGGTGAGGATCACGGCCCAGGGCCCGGCACCGCCGAGGCGCTCGTCGGCGATCAACGGGCCGAGGACGATCCAGCCCGACACGAACAGGTTCCCGATCCCGAAGAGCACGACCGACGCCCAGAGCCACGTGCGCGACGTGAACTCGCGCCAGCCCTCGCGGAGCTCGGTGAGGAACCCGGGCGGCGCCGCGGCGTCCGCTCGGGGCGTGACGCGGATCCGCCGGAGGAGCTCCGCGCACACGAGGAAGCTCACCGCGTCGAGGGCGAGCGCGACACCCGGGCTGCCCGCGACGACGATCGCGCCCCCGATCGCAGGCCCGAGCACGGCGACGACGTTGCGCGTCAGACCCTGCAACGCATTGGCCTGCTGGAGCCGCTCGGGGCTCACCGTCTGCGGAACGAGGCCGACCTCGGCGGGGATCACGAGCCCGAGCCCGAGGCCGTAGACGGCCTGGAGGACGACGATCGCCTCGACGCCGCCGACGCCGGCCAGGACGCAGAAGGCGGTTGCCGCCTGCGCGACGCCCTGGACGAGCGAGGCCCCGACCAGCACGAGGTTGCGCGGCAGCCGGTCGGAGACGACGCCGCCGGCGACGACGACCAGCGTCTGGATGCCCTGCCGGAAGGCGAAGACGATCCCGAGCGCCGTGGCGGAGGCGATGTCGAGCACGGCGAACGCGAGCGCGATCCCCGCGAGACGGTCGCCGACGGTCGTGATCATCGTCCCGGCGAAGAGCAGCCGGAAGTCGCGCTCGCGGAGAGCGCCGAGACGCTCGGCGACCGACATCCCCACGACCGCGCACCCTACGTACGCGACGGCGTACGCTCCGCGCGTGCTCTTCGGCGCGCACGTGTCGGCCGCGGGCGGCATCTCGACGGCAGTCGATCGGGCCGAGGAGCTCGGCTGCACGGCCGTGCAGGTCTTCACCCAGAGCCCGCGGATGTGGAAGCCGACCGAGCACGCTTCCGACGAGCTCGAGCGGTTCCGCGAGCGACGCCGAGCGTCCCGAATCCGCTACGTCGTCTGCCACGCGCTGTACCTCGTGAACCTGGCGACGACCGATCGCGAGATGCGCTCCAAGTCGATGACGGCGATGCGCGCCTCGCTCGAGACGGCCGCCGCGATCGACGCGGACGGCGTCGTCTTCCACGTCGGCTCGCACCTCGGCGCGGGCCTCGCGAAGGGGCTGGGGCGAGCCGTCCCCGCGCTCCGCGAGCTGCTCGAGCTCACGGACGAGCGCCTCTGGCTCCTGCTCGAGAACTCCGCGGGTGCGGGCGGCACGATCGGGCGCTCGACGGACGAGCTCGCCGACCTCGTCGACCGCCTCGACCGGCATCCGCGGCTCGGCGTCTGCCTCGACTCGTGCCACTGGTGGGTATCCGGAGTGGACGTCACCGACCCCGACGCGCTGGACGCCGCCCTCGCGCGGCTGGACGAGACGGTCGGCCTCGATCGCCTGCGCTGCCTGCACCTGAACGACGCGGACGCCGACCTCGGGTCGAACCGCGACCGCCACGCCTCGCTCGGCGCCGGGACGATGGGCTCCGGCCTGGGAACGTTCCTCGCCCACCCCGCCGTGCAGGAGCTGCCCGCGATCCTCGAGACCGCAGGCCCGGACGGAACCTATGTGGGCGAGCTCCGGCTGCTCAAGCAGCTCCGGCGCAACGGCCGGCGCAGGCGGCCCGAGCGCTGGCGGTGACGGCGGAAGAGCAGGTGTCTGGCTGAAGCCAGACACCGCAATCGCTCCACACCCGCTGCTCGGCAAAGAGGCAGTTGCGACCGCGGAGCGGGCGCCTTTAGGGGTCTGCCCCGCCGCAGGCGGGGATCAAGCCGCAGGATTCGGCTCCTGCCGAATCCTGCTGGCGAACAAACTAGAGCTCTGCGAAGACGCGGAAGCTCGGCCGCTCCAGCGGGAGCTCGAAGAACTCGGGGTTGCGGCAGCCGACCTCGTCGGCGCGGTGCTCGTAGCAGGCCGAGATCTCCGAGTGGCACATCGGCAGCGGCGTCCGCCTCGCCTTCACCGCGCCGAAGCCCTCGCTTCGCGCCTCCAGCTCTCCAAGCAGGTCGAGGTCGATCTCGACGTCGAAGACCTTCTGCATGCACCCCATGTACGTATGCCCCCAGGCCTCGTACGCGTAGACGAACGGACAGCTCCGGCCGATGCAGGCGCCGGGGTACACGACCCGATCGCAGTGCACCTCGCAGCGGCGGCACTCGACCTCGTCCTGGGGCCGCAGCGGGATGCGGGCCGGCGCCGTCGTGACCGATGCGAGGTCGGGCATGACCAGATGGTGACAACCTCGGGCAGGGCCGCGCAAGACTTGACGAGACGCGAAGAAATGGGTAGCGCGCCGGACCGAGGGCAGTTGCGGCTGCCTCCTGCCGACGCTGCCAGGCGAACGGGAGCTAGAGCCGGTGTCCGACTCGAAGTCGGACACCGGTCGCAGCGGTCCACGGCAAAGAGTCAGTTGCGACCGCGAAGCGGGCGCCTTCAGGGGTCTGCCCCGCCGCAGGCGGGGATCAAGCCGTGGGATTCCGCTCCTGCGGAATCCCACCTGGCGCAACAACTAGGGTGCTGATCCGTGGTTCGCCGCTTCCTCTTCGCCGCCCTTGCGCTCGGCCCGCTCACGATCGCGCTCCACTATCTCGTCGGGCCGAGCGAGACCTTCGAGTTCGTGCTCGCGGCCACCGCGCTCATCCCGCTGGCGTGGCTGATCGGCGAGGCGACCGAGCATGCGGCCGAGCACACAGGCCCAGGGATCGGCGGCTTCCTCAACGCCACCTTTGGCAACGCGCCTGAGCTCATCATCGCCCTCCTCGCGGTCAACCAGGGGCTGACCGAGGTCGTGCGCGGCTCGTTGACCGGCTCGGTGGTCGGGAACTTGCTGCTCGTACTCGGCTTCTCCCTGCTCGCGGGGCCGCGAGGGCCGATCGACCGGTGGTCGAGCTTCATGTCGTTCGCCGCGATCGGCGCCGCGATCGCCCTGTTCCTCATCCCCTCGATCCCGTCCTGGAGCGGCGATCCCGATCGGGACCTGATCGTGAAGCTCTCGATTCCGGTGTCGATCGCCCTGCTCGTCGTTTACGCGGTCGTCACGACGGTCTCGCTGCGACGCCACAGCAGGCTGCATATCGCGAACGACGAGGAGATCAAGGGCTGGAGCTTCCGGCTCGCGCTCGGCGTCCTCGCTGCGGCCACGGTCATCACGGCGCTCGTGGCCGAGATCCTCGTCGGCTCGCTCGAGGTGTTCGCCGAGAAGGTGGGTCTCACCGAGTTCTTCGTCGCTGCGGTGATCGTCGCGATCGTCGGCAACGCGGCCGAGCACGGCGGTGCCGTCGTCGTCGCGGCGCGCGGGAAGATCACCCTCGCAGCCGAGATCGCGCTTGCCTCGGCGGCCCAGGTGGCCGTCTTCCTCGTGCCGGCGGTGACGCTGCTCGCACTCCTGATCGACCCGCTCGCGCTGGGGTTCCGCGTCGTCGAGATCGCCGCGCTCACGGGTGGGCTCGTCGTGACGGCCATCGTCCTCTGGGGCGGCCAGGCGTCGAAGGCGCGCGGTGTCGTGCTGATCGCTGCCTATGTCGTCGTGGCGGTCGCCTTCTACGCGGCGGGGGACCGCGAGGAGGACGGCACAGACGAGTCGGCGAAGGCCGTCGGCGCCCTCGTCAGCGGGTACGTCGCGAGGTAGAGCCGCACGGGCTCGCCCGCCTCGTCGCGGGTGACGCGAAGCTGCTCGCCGAGCTCCCTGCCCTCGACGACGCGCCAGCGATCCTCGGCCTCCTGCGTGAGCCACGAGACGTTTCGCCCGAGCAGGACCGGACGGCAGCTCGATCTCGAGGCGCTCGCCTCTCCAGCGGAGCACGAGCTCCGAGCCCTCCGACCACCACAGGCCGAGCATCGGCGCCACCTCCGGCGGTGCGCCCGCGTCGGCGAGCCAGAGTCCCGGCGTCCGCTCGAGCGTCTCGAGCGCCGCCTCGGCCAGATCGAGTGCGAGCACGTCGGGCCGGGCGCCGGCGCTCGTGTTGCAGAGCACGGCCGCGCCGGTGCGCTCGCGCCGGTCGACGAGCAGCGTCGAGAGGAACCCCGGCATCGCGCCCCCGTGCCCGGCGTAGACGCGATTGCCGCGACGGTAGAGACCGAGGCCGAGCCCCCAGCCGACCTCCCACGAGACATGATCGACCATCGCCCGCACACGCGCCATCTCGTCGAGCGTCTCCCGCGCGAGGACGTCCTCGTGGCCGGTGGCGAGGAAGTCGCCCCAGCGGGCGAGGTCGTCGACGGTCGACCAGAGCCAGCCCATCGCCGCTGTCGGGCCCTCGGCCGGAAGGTCGGGCTCGACCGTCACGCCGTCGCTGTAGGGGTCGACGTAGTACCCGGTCGCGCGGGGGCCGGGCGGGTCGAACGCCGTCGCCTCGAGCCCGAGCGGGTCGAGCACTCTCGTCCGCAGCTCGTGCTCGTAGCCCTGCTCCCCGCGGCGCGCGACCACCTCGCCGAGCAGGCCGAAGGCGAGGTTCGAGTAGTGCCACGCCTCGCCGGGCGTCAAGACCCGCTCGGCGTCCTCGAGCCCTGCGATGAGCTCCTCGCGCGTCGGCGGCTCGAGCGACTCCCACACCTCGCCCGGCGGCTCCCGCTGTAGACCACTCAGGTGCGAGAGCGCGTCGGCGACGGTCGGGCCGGTCGGAACCTCGGGAACATGGGCGCGCAGCGGATCGTCGAGGGCCAGCGCGCCGGCGTCGCGGAGCTGGAGGATGCAGACGGCCGTGAACGTCTTCGTGATCGACCCGATCCGATAGGCGTGCGCGGGAGTCGCGGGCTCGGGACGCGCCAGCTCGGCGTTGCCGACCGCCCCGCGCCAGACGACCTCGCCGTCACGGAAGACGGCCGCGACGACCGACGGCGCGCGCTCCTTGGACTGCATGGTCGCGACCATCCGCTCGAGCCGAGCGCCGAGCTGGTCAGGCAGCGACACGGGTCCCGAGCGCGTGCGGCGCGAGCTCGATCGCGCGGTCGATGTCCTCGTCGTCGAGGTCGAGATGCGTGACCGCGCGGATCACCGTCGGGTGGATCGTGGACGAGAGCCCGACTCCTCCCTCGCGGAGGCGAGCGAGCGCGTCGTCCCTCGTCAGGCCGAGCTGCGTCGACGCGGAGCTGGACGAAGTTCGTCTCCACCGTCTCGGGCTCGACCGGCAGCCCGGCGGCGTGCCAACCCTCGGCGAGACGTCGCGCGCGGCCGTGGTCGTCGGCCAGCCGGTCGACGTGGTGCTCGAGCGCGTACACCCCGGCGGCGGCGACGATCCCGGCCTGGCGCATTGCTCCGCCGAAGAGGTGCTTCTCGCGCCAGGCGCGCTCGATCGTGCCCTGCGAGCCGGCGAGGATCGCGCCCAGGGGGCAGCCGAGGCCCTTCGAGAGACAGAGCGTGACCGTGTCGAAGAGGCCTCCCAGGCGCGCGGCGGGGACGTCCGTCGCGACCGCCGCATTCAGGAGACGGGCGCCGTCCAGATGCGTCGCGAGCCCACGCCCGCGCGCCGCCGCCGTGAGCTCCTCGAGCTCCTCGAGCGGCCAGCAGCGGCCTCCCGACGAGTTGTGCGTGTTCTCGAGCGCGAGCAGGGTCGCCCGCTGATCGGCGCCCTTCGTGCTCGGCTCTGTCGCGTCTCGCAGCTGGCCGACGCCGATGCGGCCGTTCGTCCCCGCAATCGCCTCGATCATCAGGCCCGCATGGGCTGCGGCGCCGCCGTACTCGTAGATCACGACGTGCGCGTGCTTCTCGGCGACGAGGACGTCCCCCGGCCGCGTGTGCAGCTTCAGCGCAATCTGATTCGCCATCGTCGCGGTCGGGACGAAGAGCGCCGCCTCCTGGCCGAGGAGCGCTGCGGCGCGCTCCTGGAGGAGGTTCACGCTCGGATCCTCGCGTCGCTGCTCGTCTCCGACGTCTGCGGCGGCGATCGCCGCGCGCATGCCGTCGGTCGGCCGGGTCGCCGTGTCGGAGCGAAGATCGATCACGGCCGCACCCTACCGCCGCGTCCGGGCCTGGCTTCCTACGTGACGTTCGGCTCCCGCAATGGTGTAGCGGAATGAACGCCGACCTCGTACTCGTAGGTGCTCGTCACGTCGGCGCCGGCAGACTCGGCTGCCTCGTTCCGCGCCCGCGTGGCCGCCATGCGACCCCGCTCCATCGCTTCCACCGACTCCCAGACCGTCAGCGAAACGGCGCGGACACCGTCACGCTCGACGAGGAAGTACGCGTCGACCAGCCCCTCCAGGGAACCGATCCGATCGATTGCGGGCGCGAAAGCGTCGATCGACTCCGACGCGCGTCCGGCTTCCAGCTCGTACGTCGTGACACGGGCGAACAATCCGACCTCCTCTGCGGGTTCTCTCGAGCCTATCTTTGTCACATGGATCT
Source organism: uncultured Actinomycetes bacterium (assembly GCA_963791895.1). Classification (GTDB taxonomy): domain Bacteria; phylum Actinomycetota; class Thermoleophilia; order Gaiellales; family Gaiellaceae; genus Gaiella. Next base: position 335,872 of record CAWBTY010000011.1, on the reverse strand, counting down.
CAAACTCCTCGAGACCCGGCTCGCGCTGGCCGGCGAGCCGGCGATATCGGGCTGCGCAGGTGTGGGAGTGGGCTCACGCGGCGTGCAGGGCTACGACGAGATGACGAACCTGCCGCTCACGCTGCGGACAGCCCTCGCCGCGGACGTCCCGTTCTCGACCCTCGCCGCGGAGACGGAGCAGACCGCGACCGACGGCACCGTGAAGACGCTCTTCCGCACGCACGACGGCCATCCCGTCGAGGCAGTCCTGATGCGCTATCGCGACGGGCGTCGCTCCGTCTGCGTCTCGTCGCAGTCCGGGTGCCCGCTCACGTGCACGTTCTGCGCCACGGGGTCGATGGCCTTCGGGCGCAACCTGACGGCGTCGGAGATCCTCGACCAGGTGCTCCACTTCCGGCGCCTCGAGCCCGTGAACCATCTGGTGTTCATGGGCATGGGAGAGCCGCTGATGAACGTCGAAGCGGTGCTCGAGGCCGCGCGCCGCCTGCCGGACGTCGGGATCACGCACCGGCGGACGACGATCTCGACCGTGGGGTGGCTCCCGGGCCTCACCCGCTTCGTCGAGGACGTCGACGAGCCCATCCGGCTCGCGCTCTCGATCCACGCGGCGGACCCTGCCCTGCGGAGCGAGCTGATGCCGGTCAACGACCGCTATCCCCTGGCGGACGTCGTCGCGCTCTGCCGGGCTCACTGGGAGCGGACGAATCGTCGTGTCTTCGTCGAGTACGTGATGCTCGACGGCGTGAACGACTCGCCCGCGCAGGCCAGGCAGCTCGCGGAGCTCCTCGGCCGGGACGGGTTCAAGGTGAACCTCATCCCGTACAACCCGACGGGTCGCTTCGGAGGCTCGTCCCGCGCGGCGATCGCGGCATTCAAGGCGGAGCTCGATCGGGCCCGGATCCCGGCGACCGTCCGGCTCACGCGAGGGCGGGACATCGCGGCGGCGTGCGGGCAGCTCGCCACGGCGCCGCGCCGGCGTCCGAGCGCCGCCTCGGCTCCCTCCTAGAGCTTCGTCACGGTGTCGCCGACCCGGACCGTGCCCGGCTCGACGACGCGCGTGTTGATCCCGCGGAGGTTGAGCGCGCGCCCTTCGGGTGAGTTGACGAAGAGCATCGCGTCGAGGCCGAAGCGCTCCGTGAACTTCTTGCAGCCCGTGTGCGGCACGTCGGTCACCTCGAGCACGGCCGAGCCGAGCGCGAGCCGCGTTCCTGCAGGGAGGTTCTCGCCGCTCAGGTCGAGGTCGACGTACAGCTGGTCGCCGGCGAGCGGCCACCGTTCACGCTCGCCCGCGACGAGCGCGGCAGCCCGCGCGGACATGAGGGTGATCTCCGCCTTCGGGTTCGGTGACCTCCCACCGGAGCGCCCGACGTGCCAGCGGTCGCCGACGACGCCTGCCCCGGCCCGGAGCTCGGCCTCGTCGAGCACCTCACGTTCGTCGACCACCGGCCGCACGACGATCAGCTCGAGCGTCCCCTGCTCGGGCGGCGCCTCGCGCACGGTGTCGAGCCCCGCCTCGAGCTCGCTCGGCGTCGCGTACGCGGTCATCGGTCGGCCACCGTCGCGTGGCGGCGGACGATCTGCCAGCGCGCCTCGCGGCGCGTCCAGATGTCGGTCACGTGCATCCGGTGTGTGAGGTCGCGACCGTCGAGGCGCGCGACCTGGGAGTAGCGCGAGACGAGGACGGCCGTGTTGCCGTACACCTCCGGGTCGATCTCCTCGTAGGTGAACTCGTCGATCTCGTACGGCCCCGCCGCGGCCTCGAGGAAGGCGTCGCGATCGAGCTGGCCCGCGGCGCCCTGGAGGGTGAACTCGTCCGCCAGGAGCTGCTCGAGCCGGTCGACGTCGTGCTCCGACACCGCTCTCGCGAGGTCGTGGGCGAGCTCGACGAGCTCGTGAGCGACGGCGACGGTCATCCAGTCCCGATCCTATCGGGCGCGGTGGCGTCGTCGAAGGCGTAGCGGACGACGGGCTGCTTGGCCGCCTTCACCTCGTCGAGACGCCGCACGGGCCTTGTGAGGGGCGCGTCCTTCAACGTCTCCGGCGACGTCCCGGCCTCGGCCGCGATGGCGCGCATCGCGTCGACGAACTCGTCCAGCCGCTCCCTCGTCTCGGTCTCGGTGGGCTCGATCATCAACGCCTCGGCGACGACGAGCGGGAAGTAGATCGTCGGCGGGTGGATCCCGTGGTCCATCAAGCCGCTTGGCGACGTCGAGGGCGGTGATGCCGTGCTCGCGCTTCAGCGTCCTGGCGGAGAGGACGAACTCGTGCATGCAGTGCCGGTCGAAGGGCAGGTCGTACACGTCTTTGAGGCGGGCGAGCAGGTAGTTGGCGTTCAGCACGGCCACCTCGGACATCTCCTTCAGCGCGGGGCCGTAGGCGCGCATGAACGCGTAGGAGCGCACGAAGACGCCGAACGGGCCTGCGAAGCCGCGGACGCGCCCGATCGACTTCGGGCGCTCGTGGTCGAGGCGGTAGGCATCCCCCTCGCGGGCGACGGTGGGCGACGGGAGAAACGGCTCGAGGTCCGCCCGGACCGCCACCGGCCCACCCCCGGTCCCCCTCCGCCGTGCGGCTGCGAGAACGTCTTGTGGAGGTTGTAGTGGACGATGTCGAAGCCCATGTCGCCCGGTCGGGAGAGCCCGACGACGGCGTTCAGGTTCGCGCCGTCGTAGTAGAGGAAGGCGCCTCGCGAGTGGAAGATCTTCGCGACCTCCTCGATCCCCTCGTCGAAGAGCCCGAGCGTCGACGGGTTCGTGAGCATGAGCCCCGCGGTCCTGTCGTCCACCTTCGCGCGGAGGTCGTCGAGGTCGAGGTTCCCACGGTCGGTCGTCGCGACCTTCGCGAGCTCGAAGCCGGCCATCGTCACGCTCGCGGGGTTCGTGCCGTGGGCGGTGTCGGCGGTGACGATCACGTTCCGCTCGTGCTCGCCGCGGTCCGCGAACGCGGCACGCATGAGCATCAGCCCGGTGAGCTCGCCCTGCGACCCGGCCGCCGGCTGCAGCGTGACCGCCGGCAGCCCTGCCACCTCGGCCAGGATCTGCTGCAGCTCCCACATCAGCTGGAGCGCGCCCTGCGCCCCCTCGTCCTCCTGGAGCGGATGGAGGTCGCGGAAGCCGGGCAGCGAGACGACCCGCTCGTTCACCCGCGGGTTGTGCTTCATCGTGCAGCTGCCGAGCGGGTAGAAGCCGGTGTCGATCCCGAAGTTCCGATCGGCGAGCGCGGTGAAATGGCGGACGATCTCGTTCTCGGGCACCTCCGGGAGGCGCGGAGGCCGCTCGCGTCGAAGCTCGGCGGGAAGCTCCGGCACCGTGAGGTCGTGCGTCGGGACGCGGCCTGCGCGGCGACCCGGCTTCGACTTCTCGTAGATCAGCTCCATGCCTAGCTCGTCACCTCGGCCAGCACCTGAGCGAGGCGGTCGACGTCGGCGGGCGTGCGCTTCTCCGTCAGGGCGACGAGCAGGACGTCGTCGAGCCCGGGATAGTCGCGCCCCAGCGGATAGCCCGGGTGGACGCCGTGCTCGCGTGCCCGCGCGACGACCTCGCGCGCCGGGAGCGGCGTGCGGAACGCGACTTCCTTGAAGGCCGGGCGCTCGAAGGCGAGCGGGAGCCCCACGCGCTCCCTCGCGTAGCCGGCGAGGGCGAGACACGACTCACCGAGCTCCCGCAGGCCCTCGGGGCCGAGCCAGCAGAGCGTCATGAGGCCGCCGAGGGCGAGGAGCGTCTGGTTCGTCGTGATGTTCGAGGTCGCCTTCTCGCGACGGATGTGCTGCTCTCGCGTCTGCAGCGTGAGCACGAAGCCGCGCTTGCCGTCGGCGTCGGTCGTCTCCCCGACGATCCGGCCGGGCATGCGGCGGATGAACTCGTGGCGCGCGGCGAGGAAGCCGTAGTGCGGGCCGCCGTAGCTCTGGTAGTTGCCGATCGACTGGCCCTCGCCGATCGCCATCGCGCAGCCGTAGTTCCCGGGCGCCTCGAGCACGCCGAGCGAGGCGAGGTCGACGTGCGCGACAGGCAAGGCTCCGCCCTCCGCCGCGGCCGCCGCGAGATCAGGCGCGGGCTCGAGGCAGCCGAAGACGTTCGGGTGCTGGAAGATCGCGATCGCTGCGTCGGCAGCCGCCTCCGCGAAACGGGCCGGATCGGTCGTCCCCCCGTCGTGGGCGACCTCGACGACCTCCATCCCGAAGCCCGGCGCGTACGTCTTCACCACCTGACGGACCATCGGATGGAGTGTCTCCGCAAGCACGATCTTCGTCCGCCCGGTGTGCGCCCGCGCGATGAAGCAGGCGTCCGCGGCGACCGTCGTGCCGTCGTAGCCCGACGCATTCGAGACGTCCATCGCGGTCAGCTCGCAGATCGCTGTCTGGTACTCGAAGATCGCCTGGAGCACCCCCTGGCTCATCTCGGGCTGGTACGGCGTGTACGCGGTCAGGAGCTCGCCCCGCGAGAAGAACGTGTCGACGATCGACGGCACGTAGTGGTCGTAGATCCCCATGCCGAGGAAGCTGAGCTCGCTCGACGTGTCCGCGTTCCGCGCCGCGAGCTCCGAGAACGTGCGAACGAGCTCCGACTCGGGCAGCGCCGCGGGCACGTCGAGCTCGCGGTCGAACCGCACGCCTGCCGGGATCTGCTCGAAGAGCTCCTCGAGCGAGGCGACGCCGATCGCCTCGAGCATCGCCTCGCGGTCCGCGTCCGTGAGCGAGAGGTAGCCCGCGGTAGACATCTACTGCTCCGCGACGTGAGCCCGGTACGCCTCGGGCTCGAGCAGCGAGTCGACCTCGCCTGCGTCCGAGAGCTTGATGCGGACGAGCCAGCCGTCGCCGTACGGGTCGCCGTTGATCGTCTCGGGCTCGTCGACGGCCTTCTGGTTCACCTCGAGCACCTCGCCCGAGAGCGGGGCGACGACGTCCGAGACCGCCTTGACCGACTCGACCTCCGCATAGGCCTGATCCTTCGTGACGGTCGAGCCGACCTCGGGCGCCTCGAAATGGACGAGCTCGCCGAGCGCGTCCTGGGCATACCAGGTGATCCCGAGCACGGCCTCCTCCCCGTCCACCCGAGCCCAGTCGTGCTCGGGGTGGTAGCGGAGGTCGTCGGGGTAGCTCTCGTTCGCCACTAGCGCTCCTTCCGGTCCCGTTGGTAGATCGGCTTCCTCACGACACGCGCCCTGCGCTTTCTGCCGCGCACGTCCAGGACGAGCTCGGTCTCGGGTGTGGCCGCTGCGGACGGGACGTATCCCATCCCGATGCCGACGTCGAGCGAGGGCGAGTGCGTCCCGGAGGTCACGTCCCCGCCGCCTTCGATCGCCATCCCGTGCCGGGGGATCGCCCTCTCCTCCATCACGAAGGCGACCAGCTTCCGCTCGGGGCCTGCCTCCTTCACGCGGCGCAACTCCTCGACGCCGGTGAACTCGGTCTCGAGCGCGCACGTCCAGCCGAGGCCCGCCGAGATCGCATCGGTCTCCTGGGTGATGTCCGCGCCGTGAAGCGGGTAGCAGACCTCGAGGCGGAGCGTGTCGCGCGCGCCGAGACCGCACGGCGTGACGTCTCGCTCGAGGATCGCGGCCCACAGGTCGGCGCCGTCCTCGGCCGGGCAGAGCAGCTCGACTCCCGCCTCGCCGGTGTATCCGGTCCGGCACACCATCGCCTCGACTCCCGCTACCTCGCCCATCGCATGGGTGAACGCGGGCGCGTCCGGCAGACCGAGCCGCTCCAGCGACTTCGGGCCCTGGACGGCGACGAGCGCATAGTCGTCCGACGCGTCGCGCACCTCGGTGCCGCGCGCCTCACGATCCTTCAGCCAGGCGTACGCGTCTTCCCTGTTTCCCGCGTTGACGACGAGCAGGTAGTGACCATGGCTCAGCCGATAGACGATCAGGTCGTCGACGATCCCGCCGCGCTCGTTCGTGAGCAGCGTGTACTGCGCCTCGCCGTCGGCGAGCCGTTCCAGGTCGTTCGAGAGCATCGACTGGAGGAACTCCCCGGCCGCCGGGCCCTCGACGTGGAGCTGCCCCATGTGCGAGACGTCGAACGCTCCCGCGCCCGTGCGAACCGCGAGATGCTCCGGGATGACCCCCTCGTACTGCACGGGCATCTCCCAGCCGGCGAACGGCACGAGGCGCGCGCCCGCCGCGACGTGGCGGTCGAAGAGCGGCGTCCGACGGAGCGTCGCGTTCACGGGCGCGAGACTACCGCGACCGGTCGGGCGTCCGTCAGCTCACACGAAGCGGACCGGGCACCAGTCTCGACGCCTCGATGCAACGAGGCAGTTGCGGCGACGAAGTCGACGCCTTCAGGGATCTGCCCCGCCGCAGGCGGGGATCAAGCCGCGGGATTCCGGCTCCTGCCGGATCCTGCCTGCGGAGTCAATCCTTGAGGAAGCTCGGGACGTCGATCTCGGCGTCGTCGTCGCGGGGCCGTGGCTCGAAGCGCGGCACGGCCGACTCGGACGAGGCGGCCGTCGAGACCGCGACCGGCTCCGGCCGCCTGCGCCGGCTGCGCCCGTCTCCGAACCCGGTCGCGATCACCGTGACCCGGACGTCGTCGCCGAGCGACTCGTCGATCACCGCGCCGAAGATGACGTTCGCGTTCGGGTCCGCGTGACCTGTGACGACCTCGGCGGCCTCGTTCACCTCGAAGAGGCCGATGTCCCCCGGCCCGGTGATGTTGAGCAGCACCCCGGTGGCGCCGTCGAGCGTCGTCTCGAGGAGCGGCGACGAGACTGCGGCGTTCGCCGCGGCGGTCGCCCGCCCTTCGCCACGGGCGGAGCCGATCCCCATCAGCGCCGACCCGGCGTCGCGCATGATCGTGCGCACGTCGGCGAAGTCGAGGTTGACGAGCCCCGGCACCGTGATGAGGTCGGTGATGCCCTGCACGCCCTGGCGCAGGATGTCGTCGGCCATGCGGAACGACTCGAGGATCGGCGTCGTCTTCTCGACGACCTGCAGCAGCCGGTCGTTCTCGATGACGATCAGCGTGTCGACGCGATCGCGGAGGTTGAGTGTGCCGACCTCGGCCTGCTCGGCCCGACGGCGGCCCTCGAACGCGAACGGCTTCGTGACGACGCCGACCGTGAGCGCCTCGAGCTCGCGGCCCAGCTCGGCGACGACGGGCGCCGCGCCGGTGCCGGTGCCACCGCCCTCGCCGGCGGTGACGAAGATCATGTCGGCGCCCTTGAGCGCCTCCTTCAGCTCGTCGCGGCTCTCCTGGGCCGCTGCGTGCCCCACCTCGGGGTTCGCCCCCGCGCCGAGCCCGCGCGTCGCCTTCGAGCCGATGTGGATCTTGACGTCCGCATCGGTGTCGAGGAGCGCCTGCGCGTCGGTGTTCACCGCGATGAACTCGACGCCCGTGAGCCCGGACTCGACCATGCGGTTGACCGCGTTCGTGCCGCCGCCACCGACGCCGACGACCTTGATCACAGCGAGGTAGTTGCCGTTCTGGGTGCTCATCGCGACCTGCCTGTCTCGACCTGTCCGAGGGTCAGGCTCTCATCGAGCCTGGGAGATCCTGCAAAAGCCTGTTTCGGAGCCAGGGTACGGACTCCTTGTCGACATTGTCAACGGAACCCTCAAGCACCACTGGAGGGCAAAGTCTCAGGCTCGACCTGAGACTCGAGTGTGCGCGGCCCTGCGACCGGCCGATGGGGAACGCTGACGTCGAGGTACCCCGTGCCCCGCGGGAGCAACGGGAGCACCCGCCCCGCGACGGCGAGCTTGAGGTCGACGTCGCCCATGTCACCCATGCGCAGCTCGAGGCCCGAGCGGAGCCGCAGGGTCAGCTCGTCCGTCGTCGCGACGGAGACCACGCGGCTCGGGAAGCGGATCCCTGCGAGCGGCGCCACCGCACCGACGGCCGTCCTCAACTCGCCTTCGACGTACTCGCCCGCGTCGAGGCGCACGTCGCGCGCCACCCAGATGCGCGCCAGCTCAGGCTGCTCCGTGCGCTCGGCCGTCGCGATGACGCGACCTCGCTCCGAGACCACGAACGAGTCGGCGCCCTGGCGGACGATCGCGACTGGACGTTCGGGCACGACCGTCACCCGCAGGGTGTGCGGGTAGGCGCGGTCGAACGAGACGGCGGCGACCGTCGGCAGCGCCGGCGACCTCGAGCCTCGCCGACTCGAGGTCGAGGCCGAAGAGGCTGTCGCCCGCGCGCCCGTCGAGTGCGCGCCGGACCTGTCGCTCGACGCGGGTGTCCGTCCCGGTGATCTCGATCGCGCGGATGCCGAAGAGCGGCGTCTCCCGCGCGGCGAGGATCGCGAGCAGGATCCCGGCGAGGATCCCGAACGCGATGAGCAGCGAGCGACTGGAGGGAACGAGCAGGCCGAGCTCGAGGCGATCGGTCGGAGTCCTGCGCGGGAACGGGACGACGACGCTCTCCGTGCGCGCACGAGGCCGCTCGCTGCGCCCTGCTCGTCCCCTGCCTGCCACGCGACGTTCTTCTCCGCGCGAGCGCCGTTTCCTAGCGCGGTCGAAGTCCCGGCGTTGGGGGTCAGTCCCCTTCGGGGACAGACCCCGGGAACAGACCCCAGTAGACGACCTCCTGCTCGAGCTCGACGCCGAACTGCTCGCGGGCGCGTCGTCGCGCCTCGGCGATCAGCGCGAGGCAGTCCGCCGTCGTCGCGTCCCCCGCGTTCTCGATGAAGTTGGCGTGTCGGGGTGAGACGAGCGCACCGCCGATGCGATGGCCCTTCAGGCGGCAGAGCTCGAGCATCCGGCCCGCGCCGAGCTCGCCAGGCGGGTTCTTGAAGACCGAGCCGAACGTCCGCTTGTTCGTCGGCTGTGTCGCCTTGCGCTGCGCGACGAGCTCGGCGACGTGCGCCTTGATCTCCTCGGGCGGTCGAGGCTCGAGCCGGTACTCGACCTCGGCCACGACCTGACCGGGCCCGAGGGCCGAGCGCCGGTAGTCGAGCCCGAGCTCGGCGGCGGTCAGCCAGCCGCTCCCCTCCGCCGAGACGACGTGTGCGCGCGCGAGGATCGCCGCCCAGTCTGATCCATACGCGCCCGCGTTCATCCGCACGCCGCCCCCAGCCGTGCCCGGGATCGCGCACGCGAACTCGAGGCCGCCAAGGCCGGCCGCACGCGCCCGGTGCAGGCACACCGCATTCGCGGCGCCCCCTCCCGCCCGCAGCAGCTCTCCGTCGACCTCCGTCGTCGCGAGCCCGCCTTCGAGGCGCAGGACCAGTGCATCGACTCCTTCGTCGGGCGCGAGGACGTTCGACCCCAGACCGACCGTCACGACGTCGAGCTCTCGCTCTGCGGCCCAGCCGACTGCGTGCTGGAGGTCCTCGAGCGTCGTCACCTTTGCAAACGCGCGCGCCGCGCCACCGGTGCCGATGGTCGTGAGCCGGGCGAGCCCGGACGCCTTCCTCGACCACGACGCTCACGCCGGTAGGCCCTCCAGGATGGCGCGCGCGGCACGCCACGGCTCACCGACGCCGAGCGTCAGGACCACGTCGCCCGGCCGGAGCACCTGGAGTGCGAGACGGGAGGCGTCGTCGAGTGTCGGCGCCCAGATCCGCCGCGTCGGGTCGGGCACCGCATCGAGCACGAGGCGGCCCGTGACGCCCTCGCGCGGAGCGTCGCGGCGGCCGACGAAGTCGGTCACGATCGCGACGTCCGCGAGGCCGAGCGCCTCGCCGAGCTCCCGATGGAGGTGGCGCGTCCGCTCGACGACGTGCGGGACGTACAGCGCGACGAGGCGACCCTCGGTCCGGCCGCGGGCCGTCTCGAGCGCTGCGCGCAGCTCGGTCGGGTTGTGCCCGTAGTCGTCGACCACGGTGACGCCGGCGCGCTGCCCGACCACCTCGAAGCGGCGCTCCGCGCCCGCGAAGGACGCAAGCGAGGCCTCCGCCTCGGCGCGCTCGACGCCGATCCGGAGGAGCGCCTCGAGCGCGCAGGCAGCGTTGTGGCGGTTGTGCACGCCGGGCACGGCGAGCGGGAAGTCGACCGGCTCGAGCTCCCAGCCGCGCACGGTCTCCGGGATCGCCTCCAGCCATGCGTCGAGCGCCTCGCCCAGCTCCTCGACGGAGCCGTAGGCGGCGTGATGGTCGAGCTCGACGTTCGTCACGACGGCGACCTTCGGTCGGAGCGCGAAGACCGAGCGGTCGGACTCGTCGCCCTCGACGACGAGCCATCCCTGGCCGCCGCCCGCATTGCCGCCGAGCTGCGGGATCACGCCACCGACGATCCAGGCGGGGTCGTTTCCGAGCTCGCGGAGCGCGTGTGCGAGCATCCCGGTCGTCGTCGTCTTCCCGTGCGCACCGGTCACGACGATCGCGTCGCGCGCGTTCACGAGCTCCGCGAGGAACGCCGCGCGCGAGGTTCCCTCGATCCGCTCGCGATGGGCGGTCGAGACCACGACCTCCCACCCTTCCGGCGGCCGCGGCTCGCCGCCGAGGTCGAGCTCGACGCCGTCGAGCGTCTGGGTGAAGATCGTCTCGCCGACGTCCCAGCCGCGCACCTCGGCCCCCCAGGCACGCGCGATGTTGGCATACGCCGACATCCCCGACCCCCCGATCCCGACGAAGTAGAGCCGGCGCCCGTCGAGGGGCCGTGCGCTGATTCACCACGGAGTCACCGTGCGGCCCGCGCGAGGGCGACGAGCTCGTCGGCGATCGTCTCCGCGGCCTCGGGGCGGGCGAGCGCGAGCATCGCCGCCCGCATCCCGGCGAGCCGCTCGGGCTCCGCGAGGAGCCGCTCGACGAGGCCGGGGACGCGGTCGAGCTCGTCGTCCGCGACGACGAGCGCCCCACCGCCGCGCTCGAAGTGCCTCGCGTTCAGGGTCTGATGGTCGCCGGTTGCGTGCGGGTAGGGAACGAGGATCGAGGGCGTCCCGGCGGCCGCGAGCTCCCAGACCGTTCCGCCCGCGCGGGACACGGCGAGATCGGCGGCGGCGAGGGCGGCGCCGAAATGGTCTGTGTTCGCGAGCAGCACGTATTCCGGCCGCGCGACGCGTGGACGAAGGTCGTCGAAGTCCCGCTCGCCGGCGATGTGCAGCACGTCCGGCCCGTGACCACCCCAGGCCTCGACGGCAAGCTCGTTCAGCGATCGCGCGCCGGCCCAGGCGCCGAAGACGCCGACGACGGGCGCCTCGGTGGTGAAGCCGAACTGCGCCCGGCCGTCCGCGCGCGAGACGTCGAGGTGCGCCTTCGGGATCGGACGCCCGACGACCCGAACCTTCGCGCCGCGGCGGCCGGGAATGTCGTACGCGAGAAAGAGACGGCGCGCGAAGGGCGCCGCGAGCCGGTTCGCGAGACCGAGGTGCGCGTCCGCCTCGGTGAGTGCGGCGGGGATCCGGCGGAGCCGGGCTGCGAGCACCATCGGCCCCGCGACGAAGCCGCCGGCCCCGAGCACGACCTGCGGCCGGCGGTGGGCGAGGATGCGCAGGCAGTGCGACGGCGCGGCGGACGCCCGCCAGGCAGCTCGGAGCTGCGCGGCGCTCGGCCGACGGGGCAGCCCGGTGACCGGGAACGTGTCGAGCGGGAAGCCCGCCTCAGGCACCAGCCGCGACTCGACGCGGTCTGGAGTCCCGGCGAACGTCACGGTCACGCCGCGGTCGCGCAGCGCTTCCCCGACCGCGAGCGCGGGCCGCACGTGACCCGCCGTTCCCCCGGCCGCGATCACGCACGCGAGCTTCGACGACGCGCTCATTCACCGCGATGTTAAGGAGCACTCCCACGGCGCAGAGCAGCATCACGAGCGAGGAGCCGCCGTAGGAGACGAACGGCAGCGGGATTCCGGTGAGCGGCGCCATGCCGAGCACCGCCGCGAGGTTGACGGCCGCCTGGCCGCAAACGAGCGTCGTCACCCCGGCGGCGAGCCGCTTCCCGAACGGATCGCGGCACGAGAGCGCGACGCGGAAGCCCGCCCAGGCAAAGAGCGCGAAGCCGGTGACGACGACGACGGAGCCGACGAGCCCGAGCTCCTCGCCGACGACGGCGAAGATCATGTCGGTGTGGGCTTCCGGGAGGAAGTTGATCTTCTGGATCCCCTGCCCGATCCCCTCGCCGGTCAGCCCGCCCGAGCCCATGCCGATGATCGCCTGCACGTTCTGGAACCCTGCGCCCTCCGCATCCTTCCAGGGATCGAGGAAGCTGAACACGCGCTCGCGCCGGTAGGGCTCCATCCAGATCGCCAGCAGCCCGGCGCCGACCGCGACGGCTCCGGCGAAGGCGAAGAGCCGGAGCGGGATGCCCGAGACGAGCAGGATCCCCGCGACCATCAGGAAGAGCGTGATCGTCGTCCCCAGGTCGGGCTCGATCACGATGAGGGCGCCGAACGCGCACACGACGAGGCCGACGGGCTTCATCAGCTCGCCCATCGTCCTCGGCACCGGACGGCGCGCGAGGACGGCGCAGGTCCAGACGCAGACCGCGAGCTTGGCGAGCTCCGCCGGCTGGAAGCTCACGGGGCCGAGCACGAACCAGCGGTGCGCGCCGTTGATCGCCGGCGCGGCGACGAGCACCGCCGCACAGGCGACGAACGAGCCGACAGGAGGAGCGGTGCGAGCGGCCGCAGAGCGTGGTAGTCGACCCGAGACAGGACGGCCAGGAGGACGAGGCCTGCGACGGCGTAGAGCCCCTGCTTGACGAGGAACTTCATCGGGTCGCCCTCGCCGAGCGTCGCCGACGCGGACGTCGCGCTGAAGACCATCACGAGCCCGAACGCGACGAGCCCGAGGGTGACGAGGATCAGGAGCCGCTGCTCGAGCTGGCCTCGGTCGGCACGGCGTTTGGATCCCACCCCGGGAGCTTCTGCACGAGCCGCCGGAACTCCTCCCCACGGTGCTCGAAGCTCGTGAACTGGTCGAACGAGGCGCAGGCCGGCGAGAGGAGGACGACGTCGCCGGCGGCGGCCGCCGACGCGGCATCCGCAAGGGCTCGGTCGAGCGTGTCCGACGACACGACACGCCACGTCTTCCTCCCGGAGAGCGTCGCGCGAGCTCGTCGGCGGCCTCGCCGATCAGATACGCGCGGTCGCCCGGCTCGAATGCCGCCGCGAGCGCGTCGTACGGCTCGGCCTTGCCGCGGCCCCCGAGGATCACGTGCTTGCGGCGGCCGGGGAACGACGCGATCGCGCGGCGCGCGGCGGCCGCGTTCGTCGCCTTCGAGTCGTTCACGTAGAGGACGCCGTCGACGATCGCGACCTCTTCGATGCGGTGCTCGACACCGGGGAACGAGACGAGTGCCTGGGCGATCGCCTCGTCCGGGACTCCGAGAGCGCGCGCGGCGGCGGTCGCGGCGGCCGCGTTCTCCCGGTTGTGCTCGCCGCGGATGCGCGGCTCGGCCGGCAGCGTGTCGTCGGCCGCGAACTCCACGCGACGCGCGGCGCCGGGCACCGGCCCGAAGCCGCGCGGCACCACCGCGACATCGTCCTGCCCCTGGCGCTCGAACATCGACAGCTTGATCGTCGCGTAGGCGTCGAACGTCCCGTGCCGGTCGAGGTGGTCGGGCTCGAGGTTCGTGAGCACGGCCACCCGAGGCGCGAGCGTCGTGACGTCCTCCAGCTGGAACGAGGAGAGCTCACAGACGATCCAGGCGTCGGGCGAGACGTGCCCGACGAGTGACGTGAGTGCTCGGCCGATGTTGCCCGCCACCTCCACCGGGACCTCGCCTGCCTGGAGGACGGCGCCGAGGAGCGCCGTCGTCGTCGTCTTGCCGTTCGTGCCGGTCACGACGACGAACGGGTTCGGCAGCAGGCGCGCACCGAGCTCGATCTCCGAGATCACCGGCACGCCGCGGGCGCGGGCGGCGACGACCGGCTCGGCCTCGTTCGGCACGCCCGGGCTCTTGACGAGCAGGTCGACGCCGTCGAGGACGTCGTCGTTCCAGGCTCCGAGCCGGACCTCCGCGTCGAGGCCCGCGCCGTCGACGTCCGTGCTCGCGTCGTAGGCGACGACCTCGACGCCCCGACTGCGCAACGCGTCCGTTGCGGCGCGACCCGCCCGGGCGAGTCCGACGACCAGGGCACGCGAGGGCAGCGGCTCCACGGCGCCAGGGTACGTCAGCCACGGCGCGCGATCGCGACGCCGCCGATCACCAGGACGGCGCCGATCGCGAGCGGCAGCGTGAGTCGCTCGTCGAGGATCAGTGCGGCGAGGGCGAGACCCGAGACCGGGAGGAGGAACTGGAGCGGCGCGATGCGCTCGATCCCGCCGCGGGCAAGCGCCCAGTACCAGCCGACGTACCCGAGGATGGAGGTCACCACCGCGAGAAAGACCACTGCGCCCCACGCGGACGCGTCGGCCTCCGGGATGCCGTCGCGGGCGAGGAGCAGGAGTGCGGCAGGAGCGAGGGCCCCCGCGCCGAGGAGCACGCCCCAGCTCGTCGTCGCGGCGCTGGAGAATCCGAGCGAGAGGAGCATCGCGCCGGCGACGTACCCAGCCGCGACCGCGAGTGCCGCGACCAGCACGAGCAGGTCGCCGACGAGGGTTGCGCCTTCCTCGCTCGCGCCGACGCGTACCGTCACGATCACCGCCTCGCCGGCGAGCGCGAGAGCGCATCCCGCGAGCCACCAGGCCTGCGGTCGGCGCCTGGTGACGAGAGCGGCGTAGATCCCCGTGATGACAGGTAGCGCGGCGAGGATCATCGAGCCGTGCATCGCCGAGGTGCGTTCCTGCCCGATCGTGTAGACGACCGGGAAGACCACGAACCCCGTCACCGCCGAGACGGCGAGCAGCGCACGGGCCCTCCGCCTCGGTGGTGGAGCCGGACCGCGGAGGGCGATGAGCGGCAGCACGACCGCGCCGGCGAGCACGGTTCGCAGCACCGCGACGAGAAGCGGGTCGAGCCCGTCGGTCGCCAGTCGCGTCGCGACCGGTGTCGCGCCCCAGACGACCATCACGAGGATCCCGACGGCGACCGGCGCGGCGAGCCTTACGGCTCCGGTGTCTGACTTCAGTCAGACACCTGCTCTGCGAACCGAGCGATGGAGCGGGACAAGCCTCGCCCCTACAGCTGAAACGCAGGTAGTAGCGGTAGTAGAGGACGAAGCCGATCGCGCAGAGGATCGCGCCGACGATCCAGAAGCGCACCATGATCTTCGTATCCGACCACGCCTTCATCTCGAAGTGGTGGTGGATCGGCACGATCAGGAACACGCGTCTCCCCGTGCGCTTGAAGCTCGCGATCTGGATGATCCACGTCACCGCCTCGATCACGAACACACCACCGATGAAGACGAGCAGCACCTCCGTCTCGGTGAGGATCGCGAGCGTCGCGATCGCCCCCCCGAGCGCCATCGAGCCGGTGTCGCCCATGAACATCTCAGCCGGGAACGCGTTGAACCAGAGGAACCCGATCACGCCCCCGATCAGCGCCGCCGCGACGATCGCGATGTCGAGGTACTCCTCGCTCCGTGCGGCGACGGTATCGGCGGAGCGGATCCAGTCGATCGACGCGATCGCGAGGAGCGTGATCAGCGAGATCGCACACGTTCCTGCCGCGAGGCCGTCGATCCCGTCCGTGAGGTTGACCGCGTTCGAGGTGCCCGCGATGACGAGGAAGAGGAACGGGTAGTACGCCCAGCCGAGGTCGATGTTGACGTCGACGAGGGGGAAGTAGATCTCGGTGTCCATGTAGCCGATGCGCGTCGTGGCCCAGGCGACCCCGGCGGTGATGAGCACGAGCCCGAGCATCTTCCAGCGGCCCTTCAGCCCGAGCGAGCGCCGGCGCCGTTGCTTGAGGTAGTCGTCCGAGAAGCCGATCAGCGCGCACGCGAGCGTCGCGAGCAGGATCGTGACGCCAGGGATGGTGTAGAGCGAGACGACGAGCGCCGGGACGAGCGCGGCGACGAGGATCAGGAGGCCGCCCATCGTCGGGGTGCCTTGCTTGATCGCGTGGCCCGCCGGCATCTCCTCGCGGATCTGCTGGCCGATCGACCGTCGGCGCAGCCAGTTGATGAACGTCGGCCCGACGACGACGGCGATCACCATCGCGACGAGCCCCGCGACGAGGACTCTCACCATGCCCGTGCGTGTTTCTCGATCAGCGCGGGGATGCCTTCGAGCCCCACAGACCGCGACGCCTTGACGAGGATCGCGTCCCCGGGGCGGAGACCGGCGACGATCCGGTCGACCGACGCCGCGTCCTCCACGAGGTACCCGTCGGCCCGCGCCAGGTAGGCGCGCGCCGGCTCGCCGACACCCACGACCAGCTCGATCCCGAGCTCCGCGAGGAGCGCGCCGACCTCGGCGTGATAGCGGTCGCTCTCGGGGCCGAGCTCGGCCATCTCGCCCAGGATCGCCACGCGCCGCCTGCCCTGGGCGCGCTCCGCGAGATCCTCGAGCGACGCTCGCATCGAGGTCGGGTTTGCGTTGTAGGCGTCGTTCACCACGACCCCGCCGCCTCCGAGCTGGCGCACCTCCCCGCGCCACGCGCTCAGGGCGATCCGCGTCGCGCCTTCCGCAGCCCGGTCGAGCGGAAGCCCTAGCGCGTCGTACGCCGTCAACGCCGCGAGCACGTTCTCGGCGAGATGACGCTGGCTGAACGGCAGCTCGAGCCGAACCTCGTGGCCCGCGACCTCGTACACCCAGGTCTCGCCGTCGCGTCGCACCAGGCTCGTGTCGAACCTCCGCACGTCGAGCCCCGGCCGCAGGTACGGCTCGAGGAGCGGCTCGTCGACGGGGACGACCGCGACGCCGCCGTCCGGCAGCGCCTCGAGCGCCTCGGCGTTCGCGCGGGCGACGTTCTCGATCGTGCCGACGAGCTCGAGGTGCTCCGGCCCGATCGACGTGACGAGAGCCAGCGTCGGCCGTGCGATGCCGCAGAGCTCGGCGACCTGGCCGAGGCCGCGCATCCCCATCTCCGTCACGAGCACTCGGGTCTCGGGCTCGAGCCGCAGCACGGTCAGCGGCAACCCGAGCTCGTTGTTGCGGCTCGCATCCGCGGCCACGGTGGGCGTGACGGCCAGGCAGAGCGCCGCGAGCGCGTCCTTCGTCGTCGTCTTGCCGGTCGAGCCGACGACGGCCACGACCTGCGCGTCGGAACGGCCCCGAACGAGCTGCGCCAGCGATGCGAGCGCCGCCTCCTGGTCTCGGGGCACCAGCGTCGCCGCACCGCGCGCGAGCGCCTCGTCGACGAACTGCGTGCCCGTGTTCAGTGCCACGAACAGGTCGCCGGCCCGCGCGTCGCGAGAGTCGTCGTGGACCCGGCGAACGACGCCGTCGGCCGGCGGCCCGCGGAGCTCGCCGAGCGAGAGAGCCTCGACCTCCTTCCAGCGAAGTGGGATCACCGGCGGTCCCGGCGGTCGAGACAACGCTTGTGTTCAAGTAACACAAGCGTTGTCAACGGCGACCACCCGCGCCCAGCTTCCGGAGCGCGGCGCGGGCAACGTCGCGGTCGTCGAACGGGTGGACGACTCCGCCGATGTCCTGCCCCTGCTCGTGCCCCTTGCCCGCGATGACGACGACGTCGCCCGGCTCCGAGGCTGCGATCGCGGACTCGATCGCGGATCGCCGGTCGAGGTCGACCTCGACCTCCAAACCCGACCCGAGCAGGATCTCCTGCGCGATCTGCAGCGGATCCTCCGAGCGGGGATTGTCGTTCGTGACGATGACCCGGTCGGCAAGCTCCTTCGCCGCCCGACCCATCTCGGGCCGTTTCGTCCGGTCGCGGTCGCCGCCCGCGCCGAACACGACGGTCACGCGGCCGTCCCCGAGAGCGCGCGCCGCCTCGAGCACCGCCGCGAGGGCGTCGGGCTTGTGCGAGTAGTCCACCACGACGGCGAACTCCTGGCCCTCGTCGATCGCCTCGAACCGGCCCGGGACACCCGTCACGGCTCGCACGCCCTCGACGATCGCGTCCTCGTCGACGTCGAGGAGGAGCGCAGCCGCGACGGCGCCGAGGACGTTCTCGACGTTGAAGATCCCGAGCAGCCGCGTCTCGAGCCGGATGCCGGCGGCGGTGAACCGCGCTCCGCGCGCATCGAGCTCGAGCTCCTCCGCCCGCACGTCCGCCTCCGGGCGCAGCCCGAACGTGACGAGCGGCGCGCGTTGCGCCCCCTGGAGCTCCTCGCCCAGCCGGCGGCCGTACGGATCGCCGACGTTCACGGCAGCCGGCGGTGGAGCGATGCCGGTGAAGAGCCTCCGCTTCGCCTGGAAGTACTCCTCCATCCCGCCGTGCAGGTCGAGGTGCTCCTGCGTGAGGTTCGTGAAGACGAGCGCGTCGAACCGCACCCTGTCGAGCCGGCGGTAGTGCGAGCCGTGCGACGAGGCCTCGACCACGACCGCCTCGTCGCCCGCGTCGAGCATCTCGCGGAAGAGACGTTGGAGATCGATCGCCTCGGGAGTCGTGTGGGGTGCGGACCGCGTTTCCCGCCCGACGATCCAGTCGACGGTTCCCACCATCCCCGTCGAGCGGTCGTCGGCTTCGAGGATCGCCCGCAGCAGGAACGCTGTCGTGGTCTTGCCGTTCGTCCCGGTGACGCCGGCGACGGTGAGCCGCTCGGTGGGTGCGCCGAAGAACGCGTCCGCGGCGACCGCCGCCGCCGCGCGCGAGGACTCGACGACGACCTGCGGCACCGCCACGTCGACCGGCCGCTCGACGACGAGCGCCGTCGCCCCGGCCCGGACGGCCTCGGCGGCGAGCTCGTGACCGTCCCGCAGGGCGCCCGGGATGCAGAAGAAGAGCGTGCCCTCGCCGACGGAGCGGGTGTCGTACGCCAGGTCGACGATCTCGACGGGCCGCCGCCCGATCACCTCCTCCGGCGCGAGCGCGCGGATCAGCGCGTCGAGTTGCATCCGTGGCGATTGTAGGGGCGAGGCTTGCTCGCCTCGCCGCTCTACCTACGGCGCGCCGGCCGCCGCGAGGAGCGCCGTCGAAGCGCGCTTCGACTCGGGCGCGTCCGGCGGGACCTCGAGGTACTGCAGCGCGAAGCGCGCGATGTCGCGGAAGAGCGGCGCCGCGACGACACCGCCCCAGATCTGGCCCCGCGGCTCGTCGACCATCACGAGGATCGCGAGTCGCGGCTTCCGAGCCGGGACGAGCCCGACGAACGAGGCGACGTACTTCGAGACATAGACCCCGTTCTCCACCTTGTTCGCCGTGCCGGTCTTGCCCGCGACGGTGTACCCCGGGATCGCGGCCTCGGTGCCCGTCCCCTCGACGACCACGTTCCGGAACATCGCGGTCATACGGTCTGCGGTGTGCTGCGAGACGACTCTCCGGCCGGCGCCGTGACGCACCTTCTTGCCTGCGACCTTCGCGATCACGTGCGCCGGTGGCATGACGCCGTCGTTCCCGATCGCCGCGTAGGCGCTGACCATCTGGAGCGGCGTCACCGCGATGCCCTGCCCGATCGGCACCGTGCCGATCGTCGAGCCCGACCAGCGGTCGTACGGGAGCACCATTCCCGCGCTCTCGCCGGGAAGCTCGGATCCCGTCGCGGCGCCGAAGCCGAACCTGTCGATCCACGATGCGAGCTCAGGGCCGCCGAGCCGCTGCGCGATGGTGATCGTGCCGATGTTCGACGACTGGGCGAGGATCTGGCGCACGCTCATCCGCTCCGTGCCCCGCGTGTGGGCCTCGCGGATCGTCCGGTCGGCGACCTTGATCGTCGGCGCGAGGACGAACGAGGTGTCCGGGGCGACGATGTTGTCCTCGAGCGCGGCGGCGACGGTCACGATCTTGAAGGTCGAGCCCGGCTCGTAGAGATCCGTCACCGCCCGGTTGCGGCGCGTCTCGGCGGGCGCGGTCGTGAAGGTGTTCGCGTCGAAGGTCGGCGCATTCGCCATGGCGAGGATCGCTCCCGTCCGCGGGTCCATCACGATCGCCGTCGCGCCCTTCGCCCGCCAGCGCCCCGCCGCGGTCGCGAGGATCTGCTCGGCACTCGACTGCAGCTGGTGATCGAGCGTGAGGACGACGTTTCGTCCCGGACGCTCCTTGCGTGACCTGACGACGTCGATCGCGCGCCCCGAGGGATCGCGGACGACGATCTCGTACCCCGGCTTCCCGCGAAGCGTCCGCTCGAGGGAGCGCTCGAGCCCGTCGAGCCCGCGATTGTCCGTTCCGGCGAAGCCGAGCAGGTGCGACGCCACCTTGCCCTGCGGGTACGAGCGGCGCTCCTCCGCGTAGAAGCCGAGCCCGGCCACGCCCATCTCCTGCAGCGTCTTCGCCTTCACCGGGTCCGCCTTCCGCTCGACGAAGACGAACCGCTTCTGGCGATCGACGTAGCGTCGGGTAGAGCACGTCGGGGTCGAGCCCGAGCGCCGTCCCTGCCTTGACGGCGGCCTTCGCCGGGGCGACCACGTGGCGCGGGTCTGCGTAGACCGTCGTCGCCTGCTCACCGATCGCGAGCGGCGTGCCCGTGCGGTCGTAGATCGTTCCACGGCCGGCCGGGATCTCGATCGTCTCGCGGTGCTGGCGCGATGCCATCGCTGCGTACCCGGGGCCGTCGACGACCTGGATCCAGGCCGCCCGGCCGAGCGCGACCGCGAACACGGCGACGAAGCCGAGCACGAGGAAGCGGATCCGTGAGTTCGCTCGCCGGTCGCTCACGGTTTGTCCAGGCGCACCGTCGTCGTCGCGTTGGGATCGTGCTCGACGAGCCCGAGCTTCGACGCGGCGTCGTCCACGATCCGCTCGTTCGCGGACGCCGTCGAGAGCTGCGCGCGCGTCGTGGCGATCTCCGCCTTCAGCTCGGCCCGCGTGAGACGCAGCTGGTCCAGCTCGACGTTGAGCCGAAGCGCGAGCACGTTGATCACGACGACCCCGGCGAGCAGCGCCGCCACGGCGACGATCCAGACGATGCCGCTCGCGAACGCGCCGCGGAAGCCTGTCGCTTGGGCCCGGCGCCGGCGCCGCGAGGGAGCCGGCTGCGCGATCGTCGACATCAGGCGCGCACCGCAGCGCGGAGACGGGCCGACGCGGCGCGTGGGTTGGCGTCGGTCTCGTCACGACCCGCGCGCAAAGGCTTCCGAGCGAGCAGACGTAGCGTCGGCTCCTTCCCGCAGGCGCAGACCGGAAAGTCGGGCGGGCAGGTGCAGCCCTTCGCCTGCTCCGCGAGAAACCGCTTGACGATCCGGTCCTCGAGCGAGTGGAACGAGATCACCGCGAGCCGGCCGCCCGGCCGCAGCATCTCGAGCGCCGCGGGAAGCGCGGCCTCGAGCTGGCCGAGCTCGTCGTTCACCGCGATGCGCAGCGCCTGGAAGACCCGCTTCGCAGGGTGGCCCTCGCCGAAGCGCGCCGGCGTCGGGATCGCGAGCTTGATCACGTCGACGAGGTCGCCCGTGCGCGTGAAGGGCAGCTCCGTCCGGCGCCGGACGATCGCGCGGGCGATCGGCGCCGCGAACCGCTCCTCGCCGAAGCGCCGGAAGATCGAGACGAGCTCCCGCTCGTCCCAGGTGTTGACGATCGCCGCGGCCGTCGTCTCGGAGGACGGATCCATCCGCATGTCGAGCGGCGCGTCGGTCGCATACGAGAAGCCCCGCTCGGGCCGGTCGACCTGCATCGACGAGATCCCGAGGTCGAGGAGGATCGCGTCGGCCTTGATCCCGTTGGCGGCGAGCTGCGTGAGGACGATCGCGAAGTCGCCGCGCAGGAAGCGCACGTCGATTCCCGCACGTGCCTTGAAGCGGTCGAAGTACGACTTCGCGCCGGGGTCGCGGTCGATCGCGACGAGCTTGCCCTCACCGGCGAGATCCTCGGCGAGGAGCGTCGCGTGACCGCCGGCGCCGAACGTCGCATCGACGACGGTCTCGCCCGGCTGCACGCGCAGGAGATCGCGCACCTCGTGGGCGAGGACGGGGACGTGATCAGCGTTCGAGGTCGGCAAGATGTTCGGCAGCATCTTCGGCGCTCCCCCCTTCGACTGCGGTCATGTGCTCGTTCCACGTGCCGGGGTTCCAGAGCTCGAGGTGGTCGTTGGAGCCCGTCACCACGACGTCGCGCTCGAGATTCGCGTAGCGGGTGAGGACGGCCGGGACGAGGATCCGGCCCTGCCGGTCGACGTCCGCCTCGGCCGCCCCCGAGAAGAAGAAGCGCTGGAGCTCCCGCGCGCGCCGCGAGAGCGGGTCGAGCGCTGCGATCCGGGCCTGGACGGTCACGACCCACGTCTCCCGCGGGTAGACGGCGACGACTCCGTCGAGACCGCGCGCGAGAACGACGCTCTCGCCGAGCTCGTCGCGAAAGCGAGCCGGCAGCGTGAGCCGGCTCTTCTCGTCGATCGTGTGCTCGTAGGTGCCGATGAACATCGCCGGGAGTGGTGGTCGATCAGGAGCGTGATCTCCACAGTTCCCCACTTTAGGCCACTCTCCCCCACATTGCAAGTCTCGCGCCGCGAGAAGCCGCGGCGGCTTCGCATCGGCCGACGGCGGAGGTCCGCTACGGGCGGTCGAGCGGCACGGGCTGCGGCGCGACGCCGCGACCCGTCAGAGCTGCTGCCCCGCACCTGGCGGCGAACGCGATCGCCTCTGCGCCGGCGAGTTTCGCGGCAAGCGCAAACGTCAGGCCGGCGGCGAAGCTGTCACCGGCGCCGTACGAGTCGACCACCTCGCCTGGTGGCTCGGCGGCCGTGAACGGGCCACCCGGACGAGCCCAGCCGCCGAGACCGGCGGAGGTCGTGACGACGAGCCGGGGGGCGGGCTCGAGATCGCCGCTCTCGTAGCGCTCGGCGTCGTCTTTCCCGCTGCCGATCAGCGCATCCAGCTCGACACCCGCCCGTCCGAGCACGTCGAGTGCGCGGGCGGTCGCCGTGAGCACGCGCGCGCGTCGCGCCTGAACGAGGGCGTCGACGTCCCCGGCGACGAAGAAGACGGCATCCATCCTCGCGAGCTCGTGCCACGGCAGACGGTCGTCGTGGCCTCGCGGCGTGAGCTTCGGCCCCACGGTCGTGATCGTGCGCTCCCGTGCCGCGTCCACGTGGGTGAACGCCCAGCGTTGCGCGCGCTCGTCGGGCGCGGCGTGGACGACGACACCGCGGCCCTCGAGCTCGGCCGCGGCGCGCCGTCCCAGCTCGTCCGTCCCGAGCGCAGTGAAGAGGTGCGCCTCGTCGGCCAGGAGCGCCAGCTGGATGGCGGCGACGCCTCCCCCGCCGCCCGCCTGCTCCCAGTCGTCGCTCGAGTGCGCGATCTCGCCGGCGGCAGGCACGTCCTCGACCCGGGCGAACCGGATCCACTCCACGTGTCCCACCACGGCGACGCGCATAGCGACATTCTTCTTCGCCAGGCGGGAATCCGCCAAGCGGATTCCCGCGGCTTGATCCCGCCTCCGGCGGGCAGATCCCTGAAGGCGTCCCCTTCGGGGCCGCAACTGACTCGTTGCAATGGGAGGCTTCTGGTGTCTGACTTCAGTCAGACACCTTGCGGTTCGCGCCTCATCTCACATGCGCTCCGGCGGCGGCGTTTCACTGGATGATGGATGCCGTGGCGACCATCCCGCCGTTCGAGACGTTCTACGCCGAGCATGCGGGCGAGGTGCTGGTGCTCCTGCGCCGGCGGCTGGGGCGCGATCGTGCCGACGACGCCTTCCAGGAGACGTTCCTCCGGGCGCTCAAGGCGTACGACCGCCTGCGACACGGCGCGCACCTCCGTGCCTGGGTCCTCACGATCGCGACGCGCGTCGCGATCGACGCCCACCGGCGCGCCGGAGAGCCGACGGACGAGCTTCCCGAGGTCCCTCACCTCGACGGCCGGCCGGCGCACGAGGAGCTCGCGTTCCTGACCGACGCGCTGCCCCCGAAGGAACGCGCTGCGGTGGTGCTCCGCTACGGCTACGACCTCGACTACACACAGATCGCCGCCGCCCTCGACTCGAGCGCGGATGCCGCGCGACAGGCGACCTCCTCGGGCGTGCGGCGGCTGCGAAGGAGGCTCACATGACCGTTCCCGCCGACCTCGACCGCCGGTTCCGCGACTCCGCCGTCCGCGCCGGCCTGCTCGACGCTTCCTACGACGTGATCGAAAGCGAGCTCGGGCCACTGCTCGCAGCCGTCACCGACCGTGGGCTTGCCCGCATCTCGTTCGACCCCGAGCCGGACGCCCAGCTCGACGAGCTCGCGCGGCTCGCGGGCCCCCGGGTCCTGCGAGCCCCGCGCGCCCTCGACGAGGCTCGCCGCGAGCTGGACGACTACTTCGCCGGCCGGCGCACCGCGTTCGATCTCGAGCTCGATCTGCGCGGGCTCCCGGACTTCACCCTTCGCGTGCTGGGCGAGCTCGCGCGCGTGCCCTACGGCCAGACCGCGACCTACCGCGACCTCGCCGAGCGGGCCGGCAATGCGCGCGCGTCCCGTGCGGTCGGCATGGTCATGAACCGCAACCGGATCCCGATCGTGCTCCCGTGCCACCGGATCGTCGGCTCGACCGGCGAGCTCGTCGGCTACGGCGGCGGGATCGAGCGCAAAGAGAAGCTCCTCCGCCTGGAGGGTGCGCTGCTCTGAGTTCGCCAGGCGGGATCCGGCAGGAGCCGGATCCCGCGGCTTGATCCCTCGCCTGCGGCGAGGGCACATCCCTGAAGGCGCCCGCTTCGCGGTCGCAACGGCCTCTCTTGCACCCGGTGTCTGGCTTCAGCCGGACACCTGCTCTTCGGTGTCCGACTTCGAGTCGGACACCGGCTCTACTCCAGCAGCCGGTAGCCCACGCCCCACTGGTTGACGACGACGTCGGACGCACCCGCCGCCTCGAGCTTGCGCCGCAGGCGCGAGGCGTGCGAGTCGACGGTGCGGGTGCGGATCCCGTTCGTGCGTATGCCCCAGACGTCCCGCAGGAGCTCCGCCTTCGTGAAGACGCGCCGTGGGTCGCTCCCGAGCTTCGCGGCGAGCTCGAACTCGCGCCCGGCGAGCCGGACCGCGACCCCGTCGACCCGCACCTGACGCGCCCGGTGGTCGATGAGGAGCGGCCCGGCCTCGACGACGTCCGCCTGACCCAGCATCGCGCGCCGGAGGAGCGCCCTGACCCGGGCGAGAAGCTCGAGGTAGACGTCGCGCGGAACCACGTCGTCCGCCCCGCTCTCGAGCGCGCGCACCCGGACGATCGGATCCGCCCCGGGCTCGGTGAGGACGATCACGGGCACGTTGCGGTCCCAGCTCCGCCCGGGCTCGCCCGCCCGCAGCCTGCGACACAGGTCGGGCTCGCTGACGATCACGAGATCCGGCGCGTGTCGCTCGACGAGGTCGAGCGCGCGGGCGGTCCACCCCGCCTCGAAGACCATGAACCCGTCGTCGCGGAGATGCCGCTCGAGGTACTCCCGGGAGTCGGACTCGTGCTCCGCGAGCAAGACCGCGTTGGCGCTCATCGGCGCCGACGGTAGAAGCTCGCCCGCCGCGGCGCCAGATGTCCATTGCGCCGGATCCGTGTCGATTCGCCCACACGCGCCCACTGCGGTCATGGCCCGCTCGGGCGGTCCCGGAGTCAGCGACGCTTGACCACGAACCCGACCTGGCCCAGGACCTTGCCGTACCGCGGCTTCGCAGGTGTGCCGAGCGCAGCCCAGACGTACGCCTTGTAGCGGCCGTTGGCGAGCGTCCGCGGCTTGCCGTCGAACCTCCATCGCTGCTTGAGCGCGAGCTTCGGGGCTCGCACCCACGTCGTGAGCACCTTTGCCTTTCCCCGCCAGAGCTGGAGGTTGTAGAACCGCGCGCTCTTCACGGGCGACCACGAGATCAATGGCGGCCGGCGGACGACCGCGCCCTCCGTCGGCGCGAAGATCCCGGCGACCGGCCGGAGCCCGACGGCCTGCGCCGCGCGGTTGCCCGCCTGGTCGAAGACTGCGACCTCGTACCAGTACTTCACGCCGGGCTTGATCCGGCGGTCGACGAGCTTCTTGGCGTTGCCGTCGTAGATCGCCGCGGCCTTCTTCGTCTTGAGCCCCGGCGCGCGGACGACGATCGCGCGGACGACGTCGGCCGGCGCCACCCAGGCCACGGAAATCGAGCTGCCGCGGTGCGCCCACTTCACGTTCGGCCGCGCGGGAGGCGTGCTGTCGTAGCGCACCTCGACGGTCACGGGAGCGCTGACGTGGCCCGCGGCGTCGCGGCACTGGCCCACGAGCTTTGCGGGGTTGGCGTCCGGCCCGCCGTAGGTGACCTTGGGCGAGCACTCCGCGAGCCCCGAGCCGCCGTCCGCCCCGGTGAAGGCGACCTCGACGGGATGGTTGTACCACCCGTTGACGTCGGGAGCACGGGCCGGTGCAGCCTTCACGGTCGGCGCGGTCGAGTCGTACTTGATCGTCATGCGAGCTCGACGCGGAGTTGCCCGCATTGTCGCGTGCAACTGCCCGACAGCGTGATCGCGCCGCCGTCGGCCCGTTGTAGGTGCCACCGCCGCTGCAGCCGGCGACGCCCGAGGCCCCGTCGCTGCCACTGAACCCGACGTCGACCGGCTTCGTGTACCAGCCGTTGGCGTCCGGATCGCGGGAGACGGTGCCGTTCACCTGCGGCGGCGACGAGTCCTTCCGCACCGTGACGCTGTTCATGTACACCTGCCGTGCCGTATGTACGCGATGCAGGTGAACGTCGCACCGGCCGTGTCCTCGGAGAGGCCCGAGGCGCCGCAGCCGCTTTCGGACGGTGTACCCCCGGGTTCGATACGTCCCACGTGACGGTGACTCCGGTCTTGAACCAGCCGCCGCAGCCGCCGCCGTTGCAACTGCGGGACCGGAGTGATGCGGAGCCGCCGCGGCTCGCTCGGGAAGCGAGCGCGACGCAGCCCGCCAGCGCAAGGGCAATGCCGACGAGGCGGACGCGCAGTTCATGCGTGTCTCGCGGCTCCGCGCGCGGCGAGCCCGAGCACGAGCGTGCCGACCGCAACCGTGACGAGGAGCATGGCGGCGAGGACGAGGAGCCCCGTGTCGGGATCGGATCCGGGCCGTCCGACGATGAGCGCGCCGATCGGGATGCCCACTCGAAGCGCATCGTGCGGGATCCGAGCGACGGGCACGGGCGGCTCCGCGCCTTGGGTCGCAAGCGGCTTCGGCTCGGGCCGCGACGATCGTTTCTTCGCCGGTGCCGAGGGCTCGCTCCGAGCCGCGCGAACGGGCGGCGTCGTGATCCGCGTCGGCGTCGGCGTCGCCACCTCTGCCACGACGGGCGCGGCGGCGACCTCGGACCGCCGGCCGTGGAGCCGAGCGGCGGCTGACCTTGGGCGCCACCGACACGGCCCGTTCGGTCTGCGCTCCGTCTGGAGCCGACGACGCCGGTGGCGTCTGCGGCGCCGAGGTCGACTCGAGCGGCGCATCCGGCGTCGGGACGGGAACTGCTGTCGAGCTCGCGGGCGTCGTCGCAGCTTTCTTTGGCGCTGCCTCCTTCGCCGGTCGCGTCGTCGGCACGGTGCGGACGACCTTCGTCCGGGTCAGCTCGAGGCCGGGCGGCGGATCGTCGGGCGCCGGCAGCGGCGAGCCCCCGGCGGCCCGAGCAGAAGCGCGGCGAGCCCGAGCGCGAGCACGATCGCACCCACTCCCGCGACGAGCACGGGACGCCGCAAAGACGACTCCCAGTAGATCACCTCTGTCCCTCCCAAATGTCCCCTCGGCCAACGGTAGAGCGGTCGGATCCTCGTGTCAAACGATGCGAGGGGAGCGGCCGCCGCATCGCGCGGCGGCCGCTCCTCCTTCGCTCATCTCTTGCTCTTCTTGCGCATCCCTCCCTGGATCGCGCGGCTCATCGCGCCGCCGCGCTGCTCGCTCCAGGCGCCCTGTCCGGCGACCTGGAGGTAGCTCGGCCCGTACCCGGTCTGGGTCTGGTCGAGGAACTGCTTCGTCTCGTTGAAGTTGAGCGCCAGGGCGAGCGCCCCGACGTCGTTGGACTGCTCGACCGAGCCGCCGCCGCCGGGGCTGCCGACGCGGATCGGGGCATTGTCGTTCGAAGCGCCCAGCTGCACGGCCGTCGCGTCTGCGTCGGCCCACTGACCGCTCCATGCACCCTGACCAGCGACCTGCAGGTAGGAGCCGCCCTGGCCTCCGCCCGTCTGCGTCTGATCGATCGACTGCTTCGTGTGGTTGAGGTTCAGCGCGGCCGCGAGCGCGGTCGTGCTGTTGGACTGCGAGACGTCGCCGTCGTTGCCGCCGCTCTTCACACGAACGCTCTCGTTCGTGTTCGAGGGCTTGACCTGGAACGCCACCGCGTCGGCGTCGGCCGACTGGTAGTTCGACGCTTCCTGGCCCGCGACCTGGACGTACTCGGGGCCCTTCCCCTTGTCGTCGTGCTTGCCCTTGTCGTCGTGCTTGCACTTGCAGTCGTGCTCGGGCTTCGCCGACTCCATCGCCTGGCCACCCTGCACCTGGTCGATGGACTGCTTCGTGTGGTTCAGGTTCAACGCGGCCGCGAGCGCGGTCGTGCTGTTCGACTGCGAGACGTCCCCGTCGTTGCCGCCGCTCTTCACACGAATGGCCTCGTTCGTGTTCGACGGCTTGACCTGGAACGCGACCGCGTCGGCGTCGGCCGACTGGCTGTTCGACGCTCACTGGCCTGCGATCTGGACGTACTCAGGGCCCTTGCCCTTGTGGTCGTCCTTGCACTTGCAGTCGTGCTCGGCCTTGGCGTTGCTCCATCGGCCGGCCGGACTGGTCCTGCTCGATGGACTGCTTCGTCTCGTTCGCGTTCAGACCGATCGCGAAAGCGATAGCGTCGTTCGACTGCGAGACGTTGCCGCCGTTGCCCGGGCTGAGCACGCGGATCGACGAGGCAGAGTTGCTCGGCTTCAACTGAACGGCCTTCGCATCCGCGTCGGCGTGCTGGTCGTTCTTCGCATCCTGCCCTGCGATCTGCGTGTAGTCCGAGCCGACCGCCGACCTGCGACTGGTCGATCGACTGGTTCGTCTTGTTGACGTTCGCCGCGATCCCGACTGCGGTCGCGGAGTTCGACTGCTCGACGTCCCCGTCGTTGCCCGGGCTGAGCACGCGGATCGACGGTGGCCGAGTTGCTCGGCCTGTACTGCAGGCCTCCGCATCCGCATCCGCGGACTGGCTGCTCGAGGCGCGACTGGCCTGCGACCTGCGTGTAGTCACCCGAGCCGTGTCGACCCGAACCGCTCTGCGACTGGTCCGATCGACTGCTTCGTCTTGTTGCCGTTCAGCGCCGCCGCGATCGCGGTGGCGTCGTTCGACTGCGTGACGTCGCCGCCGTTTCCGGGGCTCAGCACACGGATCGAGGTCGCGTCGTTCTCGGGCTTCACCTGTACCGCCTTCGCGTCTGCGTCGGCGGACTGCCTCGAGGACGAGTCCTGACCTGCGATCTGCGTGTAGTCCGAGCCGTACCCGGAACCGGCCTGGGTCTGGTCGACCGTCTGGTCGGTGTGGTTGCCGTTCGCAGCGACCGCGCCGGCGGTCACCGAGTTCGACTGAGTCACGTCACCGTCGTTGCCGGGACTGAGAACGCGAATCGCGAGGGCGTCGTTGCTCGGTGCAACCTGAACCGCCTTCGCGTCGGCGTCCGCCGACTGCGCGTTCTTGGCCTCCTGGCCGGCGACCTGGGTGTAGTCCGAGCCGTAGCCGCCACCAGTCTGCGACTGGTTCGTGCTCTGGCTCGTCGTGTTGCCGTTCGCGGCAATGGCGCCCGCGGTCGTCGCGTTGGACTGCGAGACCGCGCCGTCGTTGCCGGGGCTGAGAACGCGGATGGACATCGCGCTGTTCGTCGGCCCGTACTGTGAGGCGCCGCTCGAGCCACCCGCCGTCTGTCCGCTTGCAGCGGACTGGCCGGCGGCCTGCCCAGCGCCTCCACCCTCCTCGGCCGCTGCCGTGCCGACGCCGGCGAGGGCGAGCACGAGCGTTCCGAGGAGAGTACTGAGTCGTTTCATTCCTGTGGAGCTCCTTCCATGATCGAGTCCATGGGGCCGGCGCCCCATGCAAGGATTCGAAGACGGAGGAGCGCTACCCGGGGTCGTCCGGTACGCGGCTGCGGTGCCCCGACGGCGTCGCGACTCGATCGAGCGCAAGACGCCGGGCCATGTCGAGCACCGCTGCGAGGAAGGGGAGTGCGAGGACGAGCGGCAGCCCGCCGCTCGAGGAGCCGCCCGCGCCCGCAGGCGCGACGCTCGTCCCCGAGGACTGTCCAGTGATACTGCGTTGGATCGGAGCCGGACGACTCCAGCGAGGTGCGGGCTTCGCGGCAGACGCCTGCTTCGAGGTCGGGCGCGTCTGCCCCTGGCCCGCCGAGCGGACCGTTCCAGGCAGGCTCCAGGGGCGGATCACGACGGGCGCCAGGGCAGTCACGCCAGTGTCCCATCCCACGCCTCCCGGGAACGGAGCGAACGGGCGGCCTCCGCTCGCGGCGAATCCGACCCAGGGGCCGAGCCCGCCGCCCGGGCGGGAGGTGCCGTGCGCCGGGTCGATGTCCTCGTCCGCAAGCGGCAGGACGACCGCCTCGACCATGACGGCCCCGGTCGCGACCTCGCCGGCCAAGCCAGCGCTCGCCTCCGGCGGTGCAAACGAGGGTTGCTGCTCGGCCGCGGGCGCCCAGACGGGCGGCGGGTCGCTGGGCACTCCAGGCGGGGCGGCGCGGCGCCCGTGTCGCCACCCGCTGCGATGGCGACCACGACGTTCGCCTGCGTCACCGGCCCGTCGTTGCCGGGGCTGGAGAGCCGAATGCCGACGTTGACGTTCACGGGGTGATACTGCCCCGCTGATCCATCCTGATACTGCGATGTATTTGTCCCACAGTTCCAGTTCCATATCCAGTTATTCGGCGTGATACCACCATTGGAACCTGCAGGAGACATCATGCTGAACGCAGGTACCGAGAGACAATCCCACTGCCAGTCCCACGTTCCACCGGAGGAATCGGACGGAGATACTGCCGGAGATTCGCGAGGTGATACTGCCGACTCCTTCGATCCGGATTCGATCGCGGCGGGCCGCTCGGCTGCCTCGTGCGAGACGGTGCCTGCCGACGAAGCCGGCGCGGTCACGGCCGTCGCCGCCGCAAGGTTGATCTGCGTGACGGGGCCGTTGTCTCCCGGGCTCGCGACCCGCACGCTCACGTTGACGTTGGTCGGCGACACCTGCACCGCCACTGCCGCCGGCACTGCGGTCGGCACCGGCTGCTTCGGGGTGCTCGCGGGAGTATCGCTCGTGGTATCGGGCGCTTGAACCGTGGTATCGGCGGCTTTGGGAGCCGTCTCCTGGGTGACGGTGGGCGTTGCGGGGTCTGAGGTGCTCTGGCTCTCGTCGGCCTGGTCTACGGGCTCGGTGACAACCGTTGCCGTCGGGGCGGCTTCGTCGAGTGCCGCAGAGACGACATCCTCGACGGCGCCCGCGACGTCTCCGCCGCCCACGGCCGCCTCGACCGCCGCCGCGACGCCCGCCGGGGTGCCCGCCGGGAGCGACACCGCCTGGCCGTCGTCGGCCCACGCCGGCGCAGGCACGACCACGGCGAGACCGAGCGCGAACACCGCCCCGATCGCGCACCTCACCCGGCCGTGGTTCGTACGACTTGTCATCCTCTATTGATCTATGCATGTTCAGGGGCAATTTCATTCATCAATTGCGCTCTCCTACCTGGACAGGACAATCATGAGCGGGTATCGTCGTGATTCGATCGATGCCTGGATCGGAACGTGAGTTGGATCGGGGGAACACGGTGACGAAGCAGCAATCGACGGCGTTGTTGCTCTCTGCCTACCACCGCGACGGAGACCGCGAGGCGCGGGCGCGGTTGATCGAGGAGAACCTGCCGCTCGTGCGATCGCTCGCTCGTCGCTTCTCACGTCCCGGCGAGCCGATCGACGATCTCGTCCAGGCGGGATCGATCGGATTGATCAAGGCGGTCGACGGCTTTCGCGAGGAGCGGGGGCGCGACCTCGGCGCCTACGCGGTCCCGACGATCGTCGGCGAGCTCCGACGCCATGTCCGCGACCGCCCGATCTCCACGACGAGGCGCGGCTCGACGCCCCGACCCGTAGCCGCTCCGCTGGCCGACGACGTGCAGGACGCCCGGTCGGAGGCGGAGCTCGAGCACAGCGAGGCCCGGACGCTCGTTCACTCGGGACTACGGGCGCTGACCCGGCGCGAGCGCCGGATCGTCGCTCTCCGCTTCTACCGCGATCTCAGCCAGCAGCGGATCGCCGACGAGGTGGGCCTGTCTCAGGTGCAGGTCTCGCGCGTGCTCGCCGCGTCGCTCGTCAAGCTGCGCCACACGGTTGGGCAGGGATGAGCCGGCGCGTCGTTGTGCGACCGTCGGCCGGCGCATACACTTTGCGCGGGGTGAGCGTTCAACCCACCGCCGCAGACGTCGAAGACGCGCACCGCGCGAAAGCACCTCTCCCGAGCGGGCGTCTGTTGCTACGCATGCCGCCCGACCTCCACGCCGAGCTCGCACAGGCGGCGGAGCGGGAGAGCTCGAGCCTCAACAGCTACATCACGGCGAGGCTCCGCGAGTCCGTCGGCCGCGGCGGCGTCGACGCCCCAGGTCGCGTCGCGGACGGAACGTCGACCGCCACGCTGACCCGCGTCCTCCTCGTCAACGCCGTCGCGGTGACGCTCGCCGCGGTAGTAGCACTGGCGATACTGCTCGTCGCCTGGCTGGGGTGAGGGTCGAGCAGGCCTTGACCGCCCTCGCGGCGGTCGCCGCGGCGCCGTGGGTCTCGGGGTCGGCGCTCCCCGAACCCCGCACCGAGGTCGCCGCGGCCCCACTCGCCGGTCGGATCGTCGTCGTCGGCGGGTTCCTCGCGAGCGGTGGCAACTCACGCCGCGTCGACTCGTACGATCCTGACCGGAACGCCTGGGATCGCCTTCCCGACCTGCCGGTGGCCGTCGACCACGCCGCGGCGGCTTCCTGGGGGGGCCGAGTGGTGGTCGTCGGTGGGTACGGCGCCGATCGCGCGCCACTCCGGGCGGCCTTCCTCTTCGACGGGAAGCGCTGGCGAGCGCTGCCGCGACCGCCTGAGGAACGCGCGGCCGCTGCGGCTGCTGCGACCGCCGACGGCCGCGTGTGGATCGTCGGTGGCCGGACTCGCTCCGGGCTCGCACAAAACGCGCTGTCGCTCGATCTTCGTACCCTGCGCTGGCGTACCGTGCGAGGGCCACGACCGAGAGAGCATCTGGCCGCCGCCGCGCTCCGTGGACGCGTCTATGCGCTCGGCGGAAGGCTGGCCGGATACGACACCAATCTCGCGGTGGTCGAGTCGTACGACCCGGCTCGCAACCGTTGGTCGCGCCTACCGGATCTCCCCGATGCACGTGGCGGCACGGGTGCGGCAGCACTCGGCGGCAGGATCGTGTCCGCCGGGGGCGAGTCACCGAGCGGGACGAACGCGACCGTCTGGGCTCTGCCCCGCCCGGGCGGCCGCTGGGAGCGGCTTCCCGACCTTCCCACGCCCCGACACGGTCTCGGCGTCGTGGCGCTCGGCGGCCGCGTGTGGGTGATCGCAGGTGGCCCGCAGCCGGGCCTCACGGTGAGCGGCGCCGTCGAGTCCCTGCGCGTCCCCTGAGGCCACTCGCCGGCTCGTCCTTCACGAAGACGGCACGGAGACGGCACACCTCCGTGACGAACGAGTCGGTAGCGTGGAACCAGGGCACCGGGGGTGCCCCTGGGGGTGGTTGTCGAGGCGGCCGAGGGCGGTTCGAGCGGCCCGGAGCTCGTGGGTCAGAGGCGGCCGCTCTTCATGACGCCCCAGAGCAGCCAGAGGCCGAAGGCGCCCGAGATGACGAAGCCGACGACCGAGAGCAGGTGGAGCCCGAGCAGGTGCGGGCCGTCCTCGGCCAGCACGCCGATCAGCGAGGAGCCGACGAGACCGCCGAGGATCACGAGCGCAACTGCGATCCTGTTGACCGACACGTCGATGTGATGTGCGAGATCGTCGACACCGGGGTTCGAGATCCTGATCAGGAACTCGCCGTCGCGCAGCTCGTTGAGGACGTCGTGCACCTGCCGCGGAACGTCCAGCGCGATCTCGCCGAGCTCCTGCAGCTCGCGCTGCGCGCGCAGCGCCAGGCGCCTCGGTGACAACCGCTCGGCCACGAGCTGTCGCGCGTATGGACGAGCCACCTCGAAGACGTTGAACTCCGGGTAGACCTCGACGGCAACCGAGCCGAGCGTCGCGATCGCCTTGTCGAGGATCACGAACCGGGTCGGAAGGCGCAGATTCATCCCGTAGATCAGCGCGAGGCCCTCGCGGATCGCCTCGACCGGGTCGATGTCCGCGAGGCGCGCGCCGTAGTAGCGGTAGTACAGCTCCTCGATGCGGCCGCGCAGCTCGTCCTCTCGGTCGCGCGGATAGCGAACGCCCAGCTCCGACAGCCGGCGCGGCAGCGCGTCGATGTTCTCGGTCGCCGCGTCGACGAAGAGCCGCGTGAGGCGGGCCATGTCCGTGTCCGTCAATCGGCCGGCGAGCCCGAAGTCGACGAGCCCGAGGCGCCCGTCGTCGAGGTGGAGGATGTTCGCCGGGTGCGGGTCGCCGTGGAAGAAGGCGTGGCGGAAGATCATCGTCATCCAGGCGTCCGTCATCGTGTGCGCGAGCTCGCGGCGCTCCTCCGGCGTCCACGACCCGAGCTCGAGGTCGCGCACGTGTGTGCCCTCGAGCCGGTCGAGCGTCAGCAGGCGGCCTGTCGTATACCGCCACCAGACGCGCGGCACCGCGATCCGGTCGTCATCGGCGAAGTTACGTCGGAACGTCTCGGCGTTGCGCGCCTCCTGCTGGTAGTCGAGCTCGAGGCGAATCGAGCGGGCGAACTCGTCGACGAGCTCGTTGGCGTCGATGAAGTCGAGCTGCCGCACGCGCTCACGGACAACCCGTGCCGCCGACGCCATGAGCTTGAGATCGGACTCGATCTGCCGCGGTGCCGTCGGACGCTGCACCTTGACGACCACCTGGGCGTCGTTCGGCAGGGTCGCACGGTGGACCTGTCCGATCGACGCAGCGGCGATCGGCCGCTCGTCGAAGTCGACGAAGGAGCGCTCGATCGAGAGCCCGAGCTCGGCGTGGACGACACGCTCGACGTCCTCGATCGGGAAGGGTGACACCTCGTCCTGGAGCTTCCGCAGCTCGGCGAGCATGTCCGGGGGTACGAGATCGGGCCTTGTCGAGAGCAGCTGCCCGAACTTGACGAACGTCGGCCCGAGCTCGTCGAGCATCTCCCGGAGCCGGCGTCCGCGATCGGCGTCGGGCGGCTCCGCCGCGCGCCGGCGGTCGAGGAGGTAGCCGAAACCGTGGCGCGTCGCCACGCGGCCGATCTCGGTGACGCGCGCGAAGCTCCGCTGCGGCGCCTCGGCCACGCTCGTCCTACGCGGCGTCGTCGCGCTCGAGCAGGCGCAGGCGGTGCTCGAGCTGGGCCACGCGGAGGGCGAGATCCTCGACGTCCTCGCGTCGCGCGAGACCCGCCTTCGCCAGTCCCTGCTCGACCGCCTCGTCGCGTCGATCGCCGAGCCGGTCGAGCTCGTGGCGCCACGACTCGACGGTGTCCCGGACCGCGCCGCGCATGGAGTCTCGGTCGACGCCGGCGCGCCGGGCGAGTTCGTCCGCGACCTCGTCGGCCGCCTCGAGGCCGAGGCTCGCCCAGCCGATCCCGGCGAGCAGCAGCTCGGAGACGGGCCGCGGGCCCTGACCGCCGTTCGCGCTCATGGCCGCAGTCTACGATCTTGCTCGCCAAGCGGGATTCGGCAGGAGCCGAATCCCGCTGGTGTCCGACTTGAAGTCGGACACCAGCCTGCGGCGGGGCACATCCCTGAAGGCGCCCGCTTCGCGGTCGCAACTCCCTCGTCGCCATGGAGCGCGGCGCACCGCGCCGGCGTCGCGGATCTACCGCGGCCTGCCGTGCGGCCGGCCGCTGCGCCGCTGGCGGCGCCGTTCGCGCCTCGCGGCCTCCGTGGCCGAGAGGGGCGCGTCCGGGACGACGGGAGCCGCGGGCGCGACGGGTGCGACCGAGGGGACGGGTACCGGGGCGACGGGCTCCGGCTCGGTCGGCCCGAGCAGGGTGCCGCCGACAGACACGTCGACAGCGTGCTCGTCGTCGCGCCGCCGCGCGTACTCCGGCTCGCGCTCCTTGAAGATCGCGAGGAGCGGGGCACCGATGAAGATCGAGGAGTAGGCGCCGGCCCCGATCCCGACGAGGAGCGCGAAGGCGAAGTCCTTCAGCGTGTCGCCGCCGAAGAGCCAGAGCGAGGCGATCGGGACGAGCGTGATGAACGTCGTCGCGAGCGAGCGGGGAATCGTCTCCCACAGCGACACGTTCCCGATCACGCGGAAGGACGCCCGCTTCATCAGCGGCATGTTCTCCCGGATCCGGTCGAAGATGATGATCGTGTCGTAGATCGAGTAGCCGAGCACGGTCAGCACAGCGGCGACCGTCGCGGTCGTCACCTCCCGGCCGAGCAGGGCATAGATCCCGATCGTGATCAGGACGTCGTGCCCGAGGGCGACGAGCACCGGCACGGCGAACTTCCACTGGAACCGCACCGAGATGTAGAGGACGATCAGGAGCAGCGAGACGATGATCGCCAGCACGGCGCCCCGCGCGATCTGCTGGCCGAAGCTCGCGGAGACGTTCTTCACCTCGCCGGGCTCCGCGTTCACCGCGGTGTTGAGGTTCGACTGGAGGGACGCCACCTCGGCCGTCGAGAGCGCCTCGCTCGTGATCGCGAAGGCACGGTACTCGTCGTCGGCGGGGCCGGTCGCCTGGCCGCGACCCTGGATCTGGGCACTCCCCTGACCGATCTTGGCCGCCTGCGAGCGCACGTCCTCGAGCGGCACTGGCTGCGGAGTCGTGAACGAGATCTGCGTCCCGCCGCGGAAGTCGATGCCGAGGTTGAGCCCCTTGATCGCGATTGCGCCGACGGAGAGCAGCAGGACTGTCCCCGAGATCGCGAACCAGGTGTTGCGCCGGCCGATGTAGTCGGCCTTCAACCAACGCGGAATGCCGCCACCGGCGGCGCCCATCACCCGGGGGCTGTCGAGCACCTTCAGCCCCGCCAGCACCGCCAGGAACGCACGGGTCGCGACCACGGCGGTCAGCATCGAGATCGCGGTGCCGACGAGGAGCATCAGGGCGAAGCCGCGGACGCTCGCCGTCGCGACCGCGAAGAGCACCAGGGCGGTGATCATCGTGACGACGTTCGCGTCGACGATCGTCGCGAAGCCCTTCGTATATCCGGTCTGGATCGCGGCGCGGATCGATCTGCCGGCACGCACCTCTTCCTTGATGCGCTCGAAGATGACGATGTTCGCGTCGGCCGCGACGCCGAGCGTGAGCACGAGGCCCGCGATGCCCGGCAGCGTGAGGGTGACGTTGAAGAGGAGGATTGCGGCGTAGAGGATCGCCGCGTAGACGCCGAGACCGACGACCGCGACGACACCGAGGAAGCGGTAGAAGACGAGCAGGAAGACGGCGACGGCGAGCAGGCCGACGAGCGCCGCGATCTTGGCCTGCTCGAGGGAGTCCTTCCCGAGGGTGGCGGAGATCGCCGTCTGGTCGAGCGTGCGGAACTCGACGGGGAGCGCACCCGTCTGGAGGACGAGGGCCAGGTCCTTCGCCTCGCCGACGTCGGCGAGCCCCGAGATCTGGGCGCCGTTCGAGCCGGAGATGCCCCCCGGGTACTCGTCGAAGTCGATCGTGGGCCACGACTTGATCTCGCGGTCGAGCACGATCGCGAAGTGCTGGAGGAAGTTGCGGTGGTCGCCCTGGCCGCCGCCGACGGTGTTGTAGAGGAGCCGCCCGCGCTGCGCGACGTCCCGCGTGATCTCCTCGAACGTGTCGGCGCCCTCGTCGGTGAAGTCCATCAGGACGATCGGCTCGCCCGTCGTCGTGTCGAAGTCCTGGCGCGTCCCCGCGAGATCCAGGTCGTCGCCGGTCATCTCCGGGACGTCGGGCGGCGTGAAGCGGAGGAGGTAGTACGAGTTCTTCGTCGGCTCGAGCTCCGCCACGCCGGGACAGACGACCTCGCCCGGGCCGCACTCGACGACGACCGTCTCGGGCGGCACGGCGAACAGCTTGTGCCCCTTCGGCAGCTTGCCGTTCCACTTCGCGAGCGCCTCTCCGCGTGTCGCCTTGGGGCCGACGACGAGCTTCTTGCCCTTCTGCTGGAAGACGTAGTACGTCTCCGGCTCGCCGCGCGCGGCGAGGGCCTGTTGCCCTGCGAGCAGGTCGTAGAGCTTTGCCGTCGCGATCGGTTGCCGCGTCCGCGCGTCGATCGACGGCGCGACGAGGTTCTTCTCGAGGTCGAAGAGCTCGAGCTGGGCCGTCTTGCCGATGATCGCCGCGGCGGCCGCCGGATCCTTGATCCCGGGCAGCTGGATCGAGATCTGGTCCGAGCCCTGCGTCCGGATCTCGGGCTCGGCGACACCGAGCCGGTCGACGCGGTCGCGCATGATCTCGACAGACCGGTCGAGGTCTTCCTCGGTGAGCTCGCGGTCGCGCGGAGGAACCGCCTGCAGGGTCACCTCGAGCCCACCCTGCAGGTCGAGGCCGAGCGTCGGCCTCTCCTCGAGGGGCGACCCAGGGATGGCGAGCAGCGCGACCCCGACGAGGGCCGCGGCCACCAGGGCGACGACGAAAACGGCTGCGCGGCGGGTCATCTGCGGCCGCTCAGGTTAGCGGCGGTCGAGCGCCTTCGGGTCCTCCGCAGGCTCCTCGCTCACGATTTCCTCGGAGTTGTTAACCGGTTCTTCGCCGTCGGCCTCGTCTTCGTCCTCGTCGAGCTCCTCGCTCTCGTCCTCGGGCTTGACGACGCCTCCGATCGCCCGGCGGGCGATCCTCACGTGGATCCCGTCGGCGATCTCGACGATCAGGTCGTCTTCGTCGTCGATCTCCTGGACGATCCCGTAGAGGCCTCCGACGGTCAGGATCTCGTCGCCGGGCTCGACGGACGACAGGAGTTGCTGCTGCTTCTGCTGCCTCTGCCGCTGGGGTCGGATGAGCAGCGCCCACAGCAGGACGAACATCGCGGCGAGCAAGATCAGGGTTGCCAAGTCTCCTCCTCGGGGCCGGCGGCGAGGGCAGCGAGCGCGTCCGCGCGATACGCGTCGAACGTGCCGCGGGTGATCGCGTCCCGCGCGCCGGCGGTCAGTCTCAGTGTGAACCACAGATTATGCAGGGTGAGGAGCCGCGGGCCGAGGAGCTCCTGCTGGTTCACGAGATGGCGGACGAACGCCCGCGAGAACCCGGCGCACGCAGGGCAGCCGCAGCCTTCCTCGAGCGGTCGCGGGTCGCGGGCGAACCGCGCGTTGCGCAGGTTGAGCCGGCCCCGGGCGGTGAGCGCCGAGCCGGTCCGCGCGGTGCGAGTCGGGAGCACGCAGTCGAACATGTCGATGCCGCGCGCGATCACCTCGAGGATGCCCTCCGCATCGCCGAGCCCCATGAAGTACCGCGGCCGGTCGGGAGGAAGCTCGGGCGCCGCCCACGCGACCGCGTCGAGCATCTCCGCTCGGCTCTCAC
The DNA here is from genome assembly GCA_963791895.1 of uncultured Actinomycetes bacterium. Taxonomy (GTDB): domain Bacteria; phylum Actinomycetota; class Thermoleophilia; order Gaiellales; family Gaiellaceae; genus Gaiella. The sequence goes on along the minus strand of CAWBTY010000011.1, from coordinate 296,590 downwards.
CGACCGCGAGCCCGCCGAGCGCGAAGCCGTCGAACGGCAGCCCGGCGATCCCCTCGATCGATCGTCCTCGCAGCTCGCGGTCGATGCCACCCTGAGCGATCCCGAAGCGCAGCTGCCCGTCCGCCCGCGGCGCCTCGACCTGGCGCTCGGCCCAGAGCTGCGTGCGCCGGACCGCCTCCTCGTGCTCGCGACGGGACGCCTCAGCGGGCGGGCAGATGTCGAGGCACATCGCGATGTCGGAGCCGAGGCGCACCTGGATCGCCGCCGCGCCCTCGGGCGTCAGGCGCTCCGGCGCGCCGTCGTAGACGGAGCGGAACGTGACGCCCTCGTCGTCGACCTCCGTCAACGTGTCGCGGAGGGAGAAGACCTGGAAGCCGCCGGAGTCGGTGAGGATCGGCCCGTCCCAGCCCGTGAACGCGTGCAACCCGCCGAGCTCCTCGATCACGTCCTCGCCGGGCCGCAGGTGGAGGTGATACGTGTTCCCGAGGATCACGTCGGCGCCGAGCGCCCGCACCTCGGCCGGCAGCAGCGTCTTGACGGTGCCCTTCGTCCCGACGGGCATGAACGCGGGCGTGCGGATCTCTCCGTGCGCCGTCCGGATCGTGCCCGCGCGGGCGGCACCGTCCGTCGCCTCGAGCGTGAAACACGCCCGCCACGCTCACAGCACCAACATCGCATCGCCGAAGGAGTAGAAGCGGTAGCGCTCGCGGATCGCGAGGGCGTAGAGCTCGCGTGTGCGGTCGACGCCCACGAATGCCATCACGAGGGCGAGCAGCGTCGTCCGGGGCAGGTGGAAGTTCGTCAGGAGAGCGTCGACGCGGCGGAACGTGAAGCCAGGCGTGATGAAGAGCTCGGAGCGCCCGGAGAGCGGCCCGCCGCGAGCGACCGTCTCGAGGACGCGGGTCGTCGTCGTCCCGACCGCGACCACGCGCCCGGCCGCCTCGATCCGGGCCCAGGCCGCCGGCTCGACCCTGTAGCGCTCGCCGTGGAGCTCGTGCGCCTCGAGGGTCTCCGTCGTCAACGGGCGGAACGTGTCGAGCCCGACGTGGAGCGTGATGCGCTCGTGGTCGAGGCTCGCCAGGAGCTCCGGGGTGAAGTGGAGTCCCGCGGTCGGCGCTGCGGCCGAGCCCGGATCGTGCGAGAACACCGTCTGGTACCGCTCCGGATCGTCGAGCCTCGCGTGGACGTAGGGCGGCAGCGGCATGGAGCCCGAGGGCTCCCCGGCGAGCCGCACCCGCCAGCGGCCGTCGCCGAGCGCCTCGAGCAGCTCGACCGACGGCTCCAGACGCTCGCCCGCCCGCAGGCGGCGAGACGGCCGCGCGAGGGCTTCCCACTCGTCGCCGGCGAGCCGCTCGACGAGCAGCACCTCGACGGCGCCGCCGCTTCGCCGGCGCGCCGCGAGGCGCGCCGGCACGACACGCGTGTCGTTCACGACGACGAGCTCGTCGTCGAGCTCGTCCGGCAGCTCGCGGAACGTGCGATGCCTGACGTCACCCGTGGCGCGGTCGTAGACGAGCAGGCGGGACGCATCGCGCGTCTCGAGCGGCCGTTGGGCGACGAGCTCGGATGGAAGCTCGTAGTCGAGTTCACTGGTCTTCATCCGACGACGAGGGTAGCCTTGGCACCCATGGACGAACAGGCGTTGGAACGGGCACGGAAGCGAATTGCGGAGGGGACGAACGACGGGCTTGCAGGCGCGCGGCTCGACGCCGCGCTGGAACGGGCTCGCGCCGAGGTCATGCGCCTCGCGCGCGTTGCCGACGGGCTCGAGGAGTCCCTCCCGAAGCAGGTGGCGACCGCCGTGCGGGACGGCATCGCCCGTGAGGTCGTGCCGGTCAGCAGGAGCCTTGCGGAGATTCGCGGCGGCGTGAACCAGGCACTGCGTCGGCTGGAACGTCTCGAGCAGGAGCTCCTCGCCGAGCGGAACGCGCGCATCGACGACCTCGGGATCCTCGTGGACCTGATCTCGTCCGGCTGGAACGGCGTCGACGTACGCCTGAGCCGGCTCGAGAAGGGCCTCGAGGGAGCCGTGGTGCCGTTTGCGAAGCGCGACGCAGAAGCGGCGTAGACGGTCTAGCCCGCGGCCAGCACGACGGCGCAGACGGTCGCCCAGCCCGCGACGGTGACGAGCAGCGGCACGTCCTCGACGAGGAGCGTCTCGGGCTCCTCGCCGAGGCCGCGGCGATGGAGCAGGAGCAGGTAGCGGAAGATCCCGTAGACGACGAACGGCACGGTCGCGAGGAGCCAGCGCGAGTCGTGCGCCGTGAGGCTGTAGGCGGCATACGCGCCGATGACGGCCGCGGCGACGACGGCGAGCAGCTGATCGACGAGCGCCGGTGTGTACCCCGAGAGCGCCGGCCGCGCGCGGGGACCCGACTGCGCGAGCTCCGCCCGGCGCTTCCCGAGGGCGAGGAAGAGGGCGAGCAGGAACGTGCACAGGAGCAGCCACTGCGAGATGCGGACGTCGACCGCGATCGCTCCCGCAGCCGCGCGGAGCACGAAGAGCCCTGCGATCGTGATCACGTCGACGAGCTCGATCGCCTTCAGCCGCAGCGAGTAGGCGGCCTGCACGGCGAGGAACGTGACCAGGCATGCGAGGGACGGGAGCCCGAGCACGGCGGTGAGCCCGAGCGCGCCGAGCGCCAGTGCCACGGCCAGCGCGAGCGCCGCGCGGGTCGACAGCTCCCCACGGGCAATCGGCCGGGCGCGCTTGACCGGGTGCAGACGGTCGGCGGCGACGTCCCTGACGTCGTTGACGAGGTACGCGGCGCTCGAGGCGGCGCAATATGCGACGAAGGCGAGGATCGCCGCGAGCCACCGACCGGGGTCGCCGAGCTGCGCCGCGAAGATGATCCCCGCGAAGAGGAGGAGGTTCTTCGTCCACTGGCGTGGCCGGAGCGCCACGAAGGCAGCCAGAGCGGGCGATCGCCGGCGCGGCAGCTCGACGACGATCGCGTGCGCCGGCTCGGCCATCCGGCGACTCTATTCCGTTCGCCAAGCGGGATCCGGCAGAGTCGAATCTCGCGGGTGTCCGACTTAAGTCGGACACCTGCCTGCGGCGAGGGCGCATCCCTGAAGGCGTCGGCTGCGCCGCCGCAACGACTCGTTGCCGAGGTGCGTCCCCGGCTGCCGAGGCACGTCTGGGGCTACGAGCTGCCGGTCGGAAGGACTAGTCGGAAGCGACTGCCTCGTCCCGGTTCGGTGTCGAGCTCGATCCGTCCTCCGAGCGCGCCGGCGAGCTCCTGCGCGATCGGCAGGCCGAGACCGGTGCCCTGCGTGTCGTGCGAGACGAAGGGGCTGAAGATCCGCCGGACGTCCTCACGCGTGATCCCGGGCCCGGTGTCCGTCACGTCGACGCGCACGACGCCGTTCGCAGCGCCGAGCGCCACGCCGATGCTGCCGCCGTCGGGCGTCCAGCGAAACGCGTTCTTGAGGAGGTTCGTGATCACCTGGAGCACGCGGTCGCCGTCCGTGATGATCGTCGGCGCCGCGTCGACCCCGTCGAGCGCGTACGCGATCTCGCGCCGGCGCGCCTCGTCGCCGAACGAGTCGTACGCCTGCTCGACGAGGCGTCCCATGTCGACCTCCTCGGTCTGGACGGTGAACCGGTGCGCGCGGAGCTTTGCGAGGTCGAGCACGTCGCCGACGAGCCGCTCGAGCCTCGTCGCCTCGTTCGCGACCACGTCGAGCGAGGCGGCGACGAGCTCCGGGTCGTCGACGAGGCCGTCGCGGAGGGCGTCGACGTGGCCCTTGATCGCAGTGAGCGGCGTGCGCAGCTCATGGGAGACGGACATCAGGAACTGGCGCTCGCGCTCCTCGGTGGCCGCGAGCCGCGCGGCCATCTCGTTGAATCGCTCGGACAGCTGCGAGAGCTCGTCGCCCCCACGCCCGACCGGAACCTGGACGGCGTAGTTGCCCGCCGCGATCTCGTCGGCTGCCCGCGCGAGCGCTTCCACCGGCTTGCTGATCCGCTGCGAGAGCCAGAGCCCGAGCAGCCAGGCGAGGAGCCCACCGATCGCGATCGCCGCCGCGAGCCTGCCGATGAGTGGTGCCCACTGGTCGCGGACGACGTCCTGTGGCTTGGCGACCACGATCGAGCCCAGCGCAGGCCCGTCCGGCTCGAGCCGCAACGGCTGCGAGACGGCGAGGAAGCGACGCGTCTGCCCCGGGGGCCGGAACTCGAACTGCCGCGGCCGGTCGGCGGCGACCACGTCGTCGGGCACTGCGGCCTCCGGCAGCCGTCGCAGCCCGGACTCCTGTCCGGGGAAGGCCGGGGCGCCGACGTAATAGAGCTGGTCGCCCGTCGCGAGCTCGAGGGCCTCGGGCGCGAAGTCCGGCGCCGGAGTCCCCTCCTCGGCCGCGCGCAGCGCGGCGTCCCCGTAGAGACGAGCGATGCCCCGCGCCTCCCTGCCGAGCTCCTCGTACGACTGGTTGCGCGTGAAGCCCTGGAAGAGCTGGACGGAGATCGCCGCCGCCACGATCCCGGCGATCACGATGCCGAGCAGGAAGAACGCAGGCAGCCGGAAGCGCAAGGAGCCGGTGGCTTTCATATCCGCGGAGCCGAGCTCCCCATCACCGTAGGGTACGGAGGCTTTCGGCCCGACCCGGCTACGCGGCGGGGGCGGGCGTGCGCTCGGACGCGACCTTGTAGCCGACGCCCCAGACGGTCACGATCGGCGACGCGTCCTCGAGCTTGCGGCGGATCTGGCGCACGTGGACGTCGACGGTACGGGTGTCCCCCGCGAACGTGTAGCCCCACACGCGCTCGAGCAGCTGGTCGCGCGTCAGCACGATGCCACGATGGTCGAGCAGCTCCCAGAGGAGATCGAACTCCTTCGGCGCGAGCTGGATCTCCCGGTCCCCGACGAGCACCTCACGCCGGCCGGAGTTGATCAGGAGATCGCCGTGCCGGATCTCGTCGCCCTCGTCGATCCGACGGTCTGACGTCGCGCGTCGCAGCACGCTCTTGACGCGGGCGACGAGCTCGCGCGGGTTGAACGGCTTCGTCAGGTAGTCGTCCGCGCCCACCTCGAGGCCGATGATCTTGTCGACGTCCTCGTCGCGAGCGGTGAGCATGATGATCGGGACGTCGGAGCTCTTGCGGATGCGCCTGCAGATCTCGATCCCGTCCATGTCGGGCAGGTTGAGATCGAGCACGATCAGCGAGGGCATCTCGGCGGCGACCGCGTTCAGCGCTCCCGAGCCCGTGCCGACGGCGCGCACGCCGTACCCCGCGTTCTTGAGGTAGAGCGAGACGAACGACGCGATCGACTGCTCGTCCTCGACGACGAGCACCGAGGTCGGCCCGGTCACGGGGCCACCGACGGGGCGCCGAACTGCACGTGCTCGAGCGTCGGCGGCAGCGGCACGAGCTGACTGTCGCCCACCGCGAACGTCCCGGTCGACCCGGCCGGCGTCCGCGCTGCCGTCGAGGCTCGCCATGCCCTGGCCCCGCGCCGAGATCGAGAAGCCCTCGCCGTGCACCGTGATCCGATACCGGCCGCCCGGAACGTAGAAGTTGATGTCCTTGCCCCGTGTCCACACCGTGCGTCCGCGCGGCACGCCGTTGAGGCGCGGGCTCCACTGGTCGAGCGGCGTCAGGTCGACGATCTGGATGTCGCCCTTCTCCAGCCGCCCGATCACGATGCCCCGTCCCTTGAGGACGACGGAGCCGCGGCCGTCCTCGATCGAGAGCGAGCCCGCAGGGCGCGTTGCCGCCCACCCGGCAGGGACCGCGAGTGCGAGCAGGCAGAGAAAGAGAAGCGCGAGGCGCATGACTGCCGGAAGTATCGGTACGGCACGTGGGTTGAGGGTGAGACGCGCGTAAGGAAAGTGTAAGTGAGCGTGGGGGAACCACATGGTTCCCCCACGAGCCCCCTCCTTCTCGGTCGCTCATGGAATAACCCGTGCCTGGCCTCCCGGCCGGCAGAGCCGGCCTCCGGCCGAGAACCGCCGCTCAGGAGATCGACGACGTCGCTCGAGGCGTTGCGGCGCACCCTCCACCGAGGCTGTGCAAGATCGCCTGCATGGACGACGTCCTCGAGTTCGGGAAGCTCGTGCTCGTCGTGTCGACCGGGCTCTCGCTGGCGATCGCCATCCGCGTGCTCGCCGGGCGCCTCGCGATCCCGACGGCCGGCGTCCTCCTCGTCGTCGCGGCGGTGGCGTCGGATGCCGTCGACCGGCTCGCGACGATCCTCTCCTTCGAGGACGTGCAACGGATCGCGACGCTGGCGCTCGTCGTGATCCTGTTCGAAGGCGGCTCGGAGATCGGGCTGCGCCGGTTCAGGCGCGCCGCCGTACCCATCGCGGCGCTCGGCGTCCTCGGGACGTTCGGGACCGCCGCGCTGATCGCGGTCGCGGCCCACGTCGCGCTCGACCTCTCCTGGATCGTGTCCGGGTTGATCGGCGCCGCGCTGGCCCCGACCGATCCGGCCGTGACCTTCTCGGTCCTCGCCGGCAAGGAGGTGCGCGGCCGCTCCGGCACGATCCTCGAAGGCGAGTCGGGGTTCAACGATCCCGTCGGCATCGCCCTGATGATCGGAATGGTCGAGCTGGCGACGGAGGACGGTGCCTCGTTCTCGATCGTCGTCACCGAGTTCCTCCGCGAGATGGGAATCGGTCTCGCGATCGGCCTGGCCGGCGCGGTCGTGCTCGTCTGGCTCCTACGGCATGCCCCGATTCCCGACCGGTCGCTCTATCCGATCGCGGTGATGCTCGCCGCGGGCCTCGTCTACGGAGCCGCCGCGGTCGCCCACGGCTCGGGGTTCCTCGCCGTGTTCGTGGCGGGCATCCTCGTCGGCGACCTCCACTACGCGGAGCGCTCCGAGGTGCGTCGCTTCAACTCCGCGCTCTCCGACCTCGGGGAGCTGGCGGCCTTCGTCGCGCTCGGCCTGACGATCGACCTCGCGTTCATCGCGGACGAAGGATTGTGGTGGCGCGGCCTCGTGCTCGCGGTGCTGCTCGGATTCGTGGTGCGCCCGCTCGTCATCGGGGCGTTGCTCGCACCGATGCGGCTCGACTGGGGCGAGCGCGGATTCATCGTCTGGTGCGGTCTCAAGGGAGCCGTGCCGATCCTGCTCGCGTCGCTCGCCGTCGTCGGCCAGACCGACTACTCCGCCCAGATCTACGGGATCGTGTTCGTCGTCGTGCTCTTCTCGGTCGTCGTCCAGGGATCGCTCGTGCCCACGGTCGCCGGCCGGCTCGGCGTGCCGATGAAGCTCGACGACTGACCTCGACGAGCGGGGATCGCTAGGCGGCGGCGCGCAGCTGGGTCGAGCGCAGCCGGAGCAGCTCGGCGACATCGAGAGTCACACGAAACGGATCCGAGACGACGTCGCCCCCAGCCGCCGGCGCGGCGGCGACGAGCTCCCCGTCGACCTCGACCACGAGCAGCGGCACGTCGGGAAGGCGCCTGTCGGCAAGACCCTGGAGACGCGCGAGCGCCTCACCGTCGGCGGGCCGAGCGTGGCGAATCGAGATCGTGCCACGCCCACCCACCGCGGACGCAACGGTCGCCGGGATCCGGGAGGTCATCCCAGGTAGCGCCGGCGCCGGTCTCGGTCGTCGATCCGCGAGTCGCGTCCTGCGAGGAGCGCGAGCGGGCCGACGAGGAGAAGGAAGAGGACGACTGCGATTTCCATGGCCGAATCATCGTCGACCGGCTACTATTAGGACAAGTCGAGCTTTTCATGACAACGATCACACAGTCTGATCAATGGCTCGGCGTCGAGGTACGGCACTTCGCTGCGCTCGATGCCGTCGCCCGCGAGGGCTCGTTCGGGCGGGCCGCCGACAGGCTGGGCTACACCCAGTCGGCGGTCAGCCAGCAGATCGCGACGCTCGAGAGGATCGTGGGTGAGACGCTCGTGGAGCGGCCGGGAGGCCCGCGGGCCGTGTCCCTGACCGAGGCGGGCGCGCTGCTCCTCCGCCACGCCGAGGCGATCGTCGCCCGGCTCGATGCCGCCCGCGCCGACATCGCCGCCCTACGAGCGGGTGAGACGGGGACGCTTCGCGTCGGCACGTACCAGTCGGTCGGGGCGCGCGTCCTCCCCGGGGTCATGCGCCGATTCCTCGCGGACTGGCCGGGGATCGAGCTCGGTCTCTCCGAGCCGGCGACGGATCCGGACCTCTACGACCTGATCGAGTCGGGAGAGGTCGACCTCGCGTTCTGCAGCCCACCCTTGCCCGACGGTCCCTTCGAGGCGCTCGAGCTGATGAGCGACCCGTACGTGCTGCTCGTGCCTGCCGACGGCCCACTCGGCGACCGGAAGTCGGCCTCGCTGGACGATCTCGACGACCAGGTGCTGATCGGGGCGAACACGTGCTCGAGCGGCTTCGTCGTCGAGAACGAGCTACGGGAGCGCGGCTACGGGCTCGACTACGCGTTTCGCTCGGACGACAACGGCACCCTCCAGGGTCTCGTCGCCGCCGGCTTCGGCGTCGCCCTGCTACCGCTCCTCGCCGTGGCCGCGCCCGGCGACGAGCGCGTCCGGGTCATCCGTCTCCGCCCGAAGATGCCGCGGCGGGCGATCTCGGTCGTCTGGCACCGCGACCGGCACCGTTCGCCGGCCGCCCGCGCCTTCATCGACATCGCGCGCGAGGTCAGCGCCGAGGTCGAGCGCGAGCTCGACGAGCCGTAGCGCAGGCGCAACCGCCGGCTGCGGCGGCCCACTCCGCGCAGCCCGCCCGCTCCAGCAACCACCCCCAGGGGCACCCCAGGTGCCCTGATGCCACGCTAGCCGTCCAACTCGTCACGACTTCGCGCCGAGTTCGTGCCGAGTGTGTGCCCGGGATCGGCCGAGAACCCGGACCGGCGAACGCCCCGAGCGACGGCCTCTTTCCCACCGGAGCCGGGCGCGCGCTCGACGATCAGACGGGCGGCGCGCCGCTCAGAGGCGCTCGACGACCGCGGCGATCGCCTGGCCCTGCCCGATGCACATCGACGCGATGCCGTACCGCGCCTCGCGGCGGTCGAGCTCGCCGAGCAGGGTTGCCGTGATCCGCGCACCCGTTGCGCCGAGCGGATGCCCGAGCGAGATCCCGCTCCCGTTCGGGTTCACGTCCCCCGCTTCCCACCGCTCGTGCAGGCCCGTGTCCTTCAGGAACTGGAGCACGACGGACGCGAACGCCTCGTTCACCTCGATCACCGCCATGTCGTCCCAGCCCAGGCCGGCTTTCGCGAGGGCGCGCTCGCACGCGATCGGGTTGCCGTGGAGCATTCGATACGGATCGACGCCTGCGAGCCCGAACGAGAGGAACCGCGCGCGCGGCTCGAGCTCGAGACGGCTTACCGCAGCCTCGCTCGCGACGAGCATCGCCGCCGCGCCGTCGACGATCGCGCTCGAGTTCCCCGCGGTGACCTTGCCGCCCTCCTTGAACGCGGGCGAGAGCGAGCCCAGCTTCTCGAGCGAGGTGTCGCGACGCGGGTTCTCGTCGACCGCGACCAGCACCGCGGCACCCGCGGCGCCGACCTCGATCGGCACGATCTCGCGCTCGAAGCGGCCCTCGTCGATCGCCGCAATCGCCCGTCGGTGGGATTCCAGAGAGTAGGCGTCGAGGTCGTCCCGCGAGAGCTCCCACTCGTCTGCGATCACCTCGGCGGAGATGCCCTGCGGCACGACCTCCCATCGCTCGTAGAGACGCGGCGAGAACCCGGAGAAGCCGTTGGTCGTGAGGTTCGATCCCATCGGGACGCGGGACATCGACTCGACGCCGGAGGCGACTACGACGTCGAGATGGCCCGCCTGCACGGCGGCCGTCGCGTTGAACGCGGCCTGCAGCGACGACCCGCACTGGCGGTCGACCGACGTGCCGCACACCGACTCGGGCCAGCCGGCGACGAGCGCAGACATCCGGCCGACGTTGAGCGCCTGCTCGCCCACCTGGCTCACGCAGCCCATCTGGACGTCCTCGACCTCGCCGGGATCGAGGTCGGTTCGGGCCACCAGGCCGTTCAGCACCTGGGCGGCGAGCTCCTCGGCACGGACCTCCGCGAGCATGCCGTTTCGCTTCCCGATCGGGCTGCGAACCGCGTCGACGACGAAGGCTTCGGGCACGGCGTGACGGTACCACCGGGAAGGCGGCGTAGAGTGGCCGCATGGCGACCGCCACGTCGAGTCGCAAGCTGCTGCTCGACGGGGCGTGGATCGAGACCGGCGAGGAGATCGAGGTCTCGTCGCCGTACGACGGCTCCCCCGTCGCACGTGTCGCGAAAGCCGGGGCGAAGGAGACCCGGGCCGCGGTCGACGCCGCCGAGCGGGCAATGCGCGAGCCGCTGCCCGCGCACAAGCGCGCCGAGATCCTCGTGCGGGTCGCGGGCGCGCTGGGCCGGCGTGCGGACGAGGCTGCGAGACTGATCGCCGCCGAGGCGGGCAAGCCGCTGAAAGCGGCGCGGGTCGAGGTCGCCCGCGCGATGTCGACCTACACGATGGCGGCGGTCGAGGCGCGCAAGCTGGCAGGCGAGATGGTGCCGATGGACGCCTCGCAGGCGGGCGAGGGCAAGCTGGCATTCACCCAGCGGGTCCCGATCGGGGTCGTCGGCGCGATCAGCCCGTTCAACTTCCCGCTCAACCTCGTCGCGCACAAGATCGCGCCAGCGCTGGCCGCCGGCTGCGCGGTCGTCCTCAAGCCCGCCTCGCAGACCCCGCTCTCGGCGCTCCTCCTCGCGGAGCTCGAGACGGATGCGGGGCTTCCGGCCGGCTGGCTGAACGTGCTCGTCGGGCCCGCGTCCGAGATCGGCGACGTCCTCGTCGACGACGACCGCGTCCGACTGATCACCTTCACGGGCTCGGCGGACATCGGCTGGGGCATCCGCGAGCGTGCGCCTCGCAAGCGGGTCAACCTGGAGCTCGGCAACGCGACTCCCGTGATCGTGGAAGCCGACGCCGACGTCGAGGACGCCGCGGCCCGCTGCGCGGCGAATGCGTTCTCCTTCGCCGGGCAGAGCTGCATCTCGGTGCAGCGGATCTTCGTGCACGAGGACGTGTACGACGCCTTTCGCGGAGCGTTCGTGCCGGCGGTCGAGCAGCTCGTCGTCGGCGACCCGGCGGACGAGGAGACCGATGTGGGGCCGCTGATCACCGCGGACGATCGCGACCGCGTGCTCGCCTGGATCGACGAGGCGCGCGCCGCGGGCGCGACGATCGTCACCGGCGGCGAGCTGGACGGCGAGCTGCTGCGCCCGACGATCGTCGAGCGCCCGCCGCCCGGCACCAGGCTCGCCTGCGAGGAGGCCTTCGGCCCGGTCTGCACGATCGAGCCCTACCGACGCCTCGACGACGCGCTCGAGCGGGCCAACGCGACGCGCTACGGCCTCCAGGCCGGCATCTTCACGTCCAACCTGCGCACCGCGCTCGAAGCGACCCGCCGACTCGAGTTCGGGGGTGTCATGGTGAACGAGGCGCCGACGTTCCGCGCCGACCAGATGCCGTACGGCGGCGTCAAGGACTCCGGGAACACGCGCGAGGGCCCCGCCTGGGCGGTGCGGGAGATGACCGAGGAGCGCCTCGTGGTCGTCCAGCTGTAAGGGGGCGCGCCGAGCCTCGCGCCTACAATCGCCCCGTGGCTCTGTTCAATCGCAAGCCGCCGGCGCCGGCCGCCAGCGAGCTGCGGCGCGAGCGCCGGGCGCTGCTTCTCCTCCGCGAGGAGCGGTTGCGCGACCTCGGCGGCCTCACCCTCGAGATGTACCGCCGCGACCAGTTCAACGAAGGGCTCGTCGTCGAGCGGTGCGCCGAGCTCGTCGCCATCGAGACTCGCGTCTCGGAGATCGACGCGCTCGTCCGCGGCGCCGGTCTCCGTCGGCGTCAGCGGGCGATCTGCGCGTGCGGGGCGCCGCTCCTGATCGGCGCGCGCTTCTGCCCGAGCTGCGGCCGTTCGCTCGACGTCGTCGAGGCGGTCGGCGAGGACGCCTCGGCGTGAGCTCCCCCGAGCGGTCGGCCTGCCCACGGTGCGGCGCGTCGGTCGTCGCACGGCAGGAGTACTGCGTCGAGTGCGGGGTGCGTCTCCCCGTTCCCGAGCGGTTCGGCCCGCTGCCGACCGAGACACGTTCGCTGCGGCTCCGCGTCGTCGGCCTCGCGGTGATCGCCGTCGCCGGTGCGGCCACCGCGATCGCACTGGCCGCGGAGCGAGGTGGCACCGAGCGGATCCTCACCGCAACCGGAGGCAGCGTGACTGCGCCGACGCGAGCGGTCGAACCCCGGACGCGGCTCGTCGTGTGGCCGCGGGCGCAGGCGGGATGGACCATCGTGCTCGCCTCGGTGCCCAAGACGGAGGGACGCGACGAGGCCGTCGCGATCGCCCAGCGCGCGCGCACGCGCCGGCTGCCACGGATCGGCGTGCTCGATTCGTCGCGATTCGCGAGCCTGCGGCCGGGCTACTGGATGACCTTCAGCGGCCGATACCAGAGCGAGCCCGACGCGACGGGGTCGCTCCGCCGCGCACGCGCCGCGATCAAGGGCGCACGCGTCCAGAGAATAGAGCCGTGACGTTCGCTGTTTAGACAACGATCGTGACCGAGTTTGTAACAATGCCGGGAACCCGGTAGACTCGCCCTCGGTCGACAGAGGCCGCGCCCGCAAGGCAGTGGCCGTCGGATAATCGGACGAGGAGAGACGACTCCGAATGGATGCCAACCTCGCGCAGTTGCAGTCGTGCATGTATCAGTATTCGCGGGCGATCTATCGCTCGATCAAGGATCTGATCGATCCCTACGTCGACCATCCGACCCGACTCGAGTACCGGCGTGCAGTGCTCTGCGAGTGCGAGGAGACGATGGCTCGCCTGGCCCAGGACCCTCAGTACTTCGCCCGACCGGATCGCGCGCTGTTCCAGGACATCCGGCGGTACTTCCCGATCACGGCCCAGGCGCACGTGGCGTGGGTGGTCAAGGAGGGCGTCTCCGCGGCGGTCGGGTTCATCGAGGCGCAGCTCGAGGCAGGTCTCCTCGACGGCGGCGTGAGCCGCTGCAAGGCGACGACCCGTAAGGGGAAGGCGTGCCAGCGGACGCCGCTTCCGAGCCGGGACTACTGCCCGTCGCACCAGCATCTCGAGCGCACGACCCTGCCGGCCCGCGCTGCCGCGTAGGACAGCGCTCTTTGCAAAGAGTCTGTTGCGGCGGCGAAGCCGACGCCTTCAGGGATCTGCCCCGCCGCAGGCGGGGATCAAGCCGCAGGATTCGGCTCCTGCCGAATCCTGTCTGGCGAACAAGAACTAGGGTGGGCTGATGTCCCACGACACGGACAAGCTGATCCGTCAGCTCTCGCTCGTCGCCTTCCTCATGGCCGAGCGTCGGCCGCTCACCGCGCGCGACGTCAAGGGAAACGTCGAGGGGTACTCGGAGATGTCCGACGAGGCGTTCGCCCGTCGCTTCTACTCCGATCGGGCCGAGCTGACCGCGCTCGGGATCCCGCTCACCTCCCAGCGCGACGAGTTCACGGGGGAGGAGCTCTACACCCTCCGCTCGGAGCACTACTTCCTCGATCAGCTCGAGCTCGACGAGGACGAGCTCGCGGCGCTCCAGACCGCGCTCTACACGCTGGAGGGCAAGTTCGCCTACGCCGAGCCACTCCGGCTGGCGCTCCAGAACCTCGCGCTGGGCCGGCCGGGCTTCCGCCATGCGCCGACCGCGACCGCGGAGCGGGTGCGCGTCACAGCCCCGGACTACTCACCGGAGCTCGCGGCGCGGCTCTCGAAGCTCGAGACCGCGATCTCGAAGCAGCGCACGATCCAGTTCCGGTACTGGTCGCCTGGCCGGGACCGCGAGACCGAGCGACGGCTCAACCCCTACGCGCTGCGGCTCGACGAAGGCGTCTGGTACGTGATCGGCCACGACCTCGACCGCGACGCGACGCGCACGTTCCGCGTCGCGCGGATCCGCTCGGACATCCGCTTCGCGACGCGGCGCGAGCGTGACTACCGCCTCCCGGCGGACTTCGACGTCGAGGCGCACCGCGTCGCCCGGCCGTGGCAGATCGGCCCGATTGCCGGCACGGCGCGCATCGAGGTGCAAGGCGACACGGCGTGGTGGGTGCACCGGACGCTCGCTGACGCGGGCACGGTCGACGACGGTGTCTTCGAGACGCCGTACGCGACGCTCGGGCCGCTGGTCTCCTGGATCCTCCGGCAGAACGGCCGCGCCATTCCCCTCGAGCCCGCCGAGCTTCGCGACGAGGTTCGGGAGGCGCTCGGGCTGCTCCGCGAGCGCCACACGGGCGCCGCCCCCGAGCCGGCGCGCGAGCGGCGGGTCGAGGCACGCCCACCCGCGGACCGGCAGCCGGCCGGCCCGGTCGCGCCCGAGCGCTTCGGCGTCCTGCAGGCGCTGCTCGCGCATCTCCTCGCGGCCTGTGGCGAAGAGCGCACCGCCGAGCTCGACGCCGACGAGCTGGCCGCGCGCTTCTCGCTCCCGCGCGAGGAGCTCCAACCGACGCTCTCGTTGCTCAACCTGGTCAACTTCGGCGGCGGCTGCTACACGGTGTACGCCGAAGTGGACGAGGAGACGGGCCGCGTCCGCGTCGACAAGGAGCTGTACGGCGACGTCTTCCGCAAGGCCCCGAAGCTGACGCCGCTCGAGGCGCGCGCGATCAGGCTCGCGATCGAGTATGTCGGGCCGACGATCGCCGCCGACGCCCACACGCCGCTCGAGCGCGTGAAGCGGAAGCTCGAGGAGACGTTCGGGCAGTTCGAGCTGGCGCCGGCGCGCGCGACGCGAGCCGGGAGCGACGAGGAGGTCCTCGTGCGAACGCTCTCCAACGGCGCGGACAAGCGTCGCCTCGTCGAGCTCGAGTACCTCAAGGAGGGCGACGAGGAGCCGTCCACGCGCCTCGTGGAGCCGTACACGATCGAGCGCGAGCTGCCGTTCTGGCGCGTCCACACGTGGGATCGGACGGTCGACGGCCCGCGCACCTACCGCCTCGACCGTATGCGCTCGGCGAAGCTCACGACGGAGCGGTTCGAGGCGCGGGACGGATTCGACCCCAACTACCTCGCCGAGCCGGCGACCGCCCGTCTCTGGCACGCGCCGCCGATCGCCCGCTGGAAGCTCGAGCGCGGCGCCCGCGCGCTGACGGACCGCTCCGCGATCGCCGAGGTGACGTTCAAGACGGAGGAGTGGTTGCTCTCGGAGGTGCTCGCCGACCGCGGGGAGACGGTCGTCGTCGAGCCGGCGGCTATGCGCCGTGCGGTCGCCGCGCGCGCAAGGTCGCTCGTGGGCGAGCTGGGGCTCAGCCCTCGGCGGAAGCCGGCGGCAGGACGAGCCTGAAGCGGGCGCCCGGCCCTTCGCCGGCAGCCTCCAGCGACCCCCCGTGCGCGAGGGCGATCGCCCGCGCGAGCCAGAGGCCGATCCCGGTCGAGCCGACGCCGCTCGAGCCCGCGGCGAACGGGTCGAGCCCCGGATCGAGCCCAGGCCCGTCGTCCGTCACCTCGACGACGACGAGGCCGTCCTCCTCCCCCACTCCGATCGCAACGCGCGAGCCGTGCCGCAAGCCGTTCGCGACGAGGTTGGCGAGCGCCTGCCGGAGCCTCGTCGGATCGGCGCTGGCACGAGGCGCTCCTTCAACCGTGACCGTGACCCGCGCCGAGCCGAGTCCGCGGGCGAGCGCCCCGACGTCGACGCTCTCGACACGGAGCGAGACGAGCTCGGGATCGGAGACGAGGCGTTCGACGTCACGGCCCGCGCTCACGGCCAGCTCGACGAGCCGCCGCCGGTCCGCCGGGGCGTTGACGCCGTCCGCCGCAGCAGCGAGCGCCTCGAGCGCGGCGACGGGGCTTCGTAGCTCGTGGCAGAGGACGCGCAGGCGCTCGACGTCCCTCACCCTCGGTCTCCGACGATGCGCGCGACGGCGCGACGCGCAGCCGCCGCGAGCGCCGGCTCCTCGTCGTCGACGAAGGGCTCGGCGAGCTCCTCGTCGCCCGCGCGACCGACGTTGCCGAGCGCGACGAGCGCGTTGCGCCGGAGCCAGCGGGGGTCGTTTCTCGGGACGTACAGCCGCTCGAGCTCGTCGACGAGCTCTGCGCCGTCGTCCTGGAGCCACGCCGCGAGAGAGACGCTCGGCACGGCGTCGTCTGCCGGCGCCTCGCCCGCCCTGCGCTTCTCGACGCCGCGGTTCCACGGACAGACGTCCTGGCAGATGTCGCAGCCGTAGACGCGATCCTCGAGAGCGTCCATCACGTCCGCCGGCACCTCCCCGGGTGTCTGCGTCCAGTACGAGAGGCAGCGGGTCGAGTCGAGCACGCCTGGCTCGTCCAGCGCGCCCGTCGGGCAGGCGTCGATGCAGAGCGTGCAGCTGCCGCAGCCGGCGTCGAGCGGCGGCGACGCTTCGAGCTCCACATCCGTCACGAGCGTGCCCAGCACGACCCACGAGCCGTGGGCACGCGTGATGAGCATCGTGTTCTTGCCGATGAACCCGACGCCGGCCCGCTCGGCGCCCGCGCGGTCGACGTGGTGGTTCTCGTCGACGAGGACGCGGTACGAGCCACCGAGTCTCCGGCCGAGCGCGTCGAGGCGCTCGCGCAGGAGCGCGTAGTGGTCGCGCCAGGCATACCGCGGCAGGCGCCCCTCGCCCGGCCGTGTCTCGGGTCCCGGCGCGTAGTAGCAGAGCGCCGCGGACACGACCGTGCGCGCGCCGTCGAGGAGCGTCTCCGGGTGGCACGAGACCTCGGGGCGCGACATCGTGAAGCGCATGGAGCCGAAGAGCCCGCGCTCCCGGCGCTCGCGGATGTAACGCTCGGTGTCGTCGTACGGCGCAGCCGGCGCGGCGCCGACGACGTCGAGGCCCAGCTCGTCCCCCAACAGGCGCAGCTCGTCGAGCGTCATGCGACGATGGTGCCATGCTCGCGGCGCGCATCCACGAGGACGGCGGGCCCGAGGTCCTTCGCGTCGAGGAGGTGCCGGATCCCGTGCCGGGCGCCGGCGAGGTGCTCGTCCGCCTGCGCGCGGCGTCCTTGAACCACCTGGACGTCTGGGTGCGACGAGGCCTGCCGTCGGTGCCGAAGCCGCGGATCCTCGGCGCGGACGGTGCGGGCGTGATCGAGGCGCTCGGCGACGACGTCGACGGCCTCGAGGTCGGACAGCGGGTGGTCCTCAACCCCGGCATCGAGCACGGCGCGACGATCACGGTCGTCGGCGAGCACTGCGACGGCACGCACGCCGAGCTCATCGCGATCGACGCGCAGCAGGTGTTCCCGCTCGACGAGCGCCTCTCCTACGAGGAGGCGGCGGCGTTCCCGCTCGTCTACGAGACGGCCTACCGGATGCTCGTCACCCGGGCGGCGGTGCGCGAGGGCGAATGGGCGCTCGTCTGGGGCATCGGCGGCGGTGTCGCAACCGCGGCGTTCGAGCTCTGCCGGGCGCTGGGCGTGCGCACAATCGTGACCTCGGGCAGCGACGAGAAGCTCGCCGCCGCACGCGATTGGGGCGCCGACGTGACCGTCAACCACGCCGAGGGCGACGTCGTCGCCGCGGTCAAGGAGGCCACCGGGAAGGGCGTCGACGTCGTCGTCGAGACCGTCGGAGAGGCAACGTGGGCGCGGTCACTCGGCGCCGTGCGGCCGGCGGGGCGAGTCGTCGTCTGCGGCGCGACGAGCGGGCCCAACCCGCCCGCTCAGCTCCACCGCTTCTGGTGGAAGCAGCTCGACGTGCTCGGCTCGACGATGGGCACGCGGGAGGACTTCGTCGGCGCGTACGAGCTCGTCCGCAGCGGACGTGCGCGCGTGCACATCGACCGCACCTACCCGCTCACGGAGATCGCCGCCGCCCACGAGCGGCTCGAGGCCGGCGAGCAGCTCGGCAAGATCGTGGTGACCATCCCGTAGAGCCGAGGGCGCAGGAGCGGGAGAACGGCGGCGCGTTCGCGCCGCGGCCCGCTGCTCAGCGTGGCGGCGCAGGCCCCGTCGACTCGCGGACGACGAGCCGCGTGCCCACCTCGAGCCGGATCGGGTGCGCCGGCGGCTCGTCCATGATGCGGGTGAGAAGGTTGACGGCCATCCGGCCGACTTCCTCGAGCGGCTGATGGACGGTCGTGAGCGCCGGGACCGCGATCTGCGCCACCATCGTGTCGTCGAAGCCGACGACGGAGAGATCTTCCGGGACCCGGATCCCGCGAGCGCGCGCCTCCTGGAGGACCGCGACCGCCATCTCGTCGTTACAGGCGAAGATCGCCGTCGGACGCTCGGCGAGGTCGAGGAGCTGCGCCGCGGCCGCTCGGCCCTGAACCGTTCGGAACTCCCCGTCGGCCTCGAGGACCGGATCTGGACGGATACCGGCCGCGGACAGTGCCGCGCGGTACCCGCTCGTCCGATCCTCGGTGGCGACGAAGCCCGGGATGCCCTTGATGAGACCGATCCGCCGGTGACCGAGCCCGAGGAGGTGCTCCGTCGCCTCGATCGCGCCGGCCATGTTCGCCGCGGCCACGAGGGGGAACTGGCCGTCGAGCGCATAGCCCTCGTCCGCGACGACGAACGGAAAGCCCTTCTCCTTGAGACGCAGGAGGTCTTCCTTCGACTCGTCTGGGAGCACGAGGATCGCCCCGTCGATCCTGCGCTCGAGCAGCTGGTTCACGAGGGTGAGCTCCCGCTCCTGGTGGTGGAAGGTCGGGCACAGGACGGCCTGCATGTCGAGCTCGTAGAGGGCCTCCGTGAAGCCCGTGATGAGCTGCGCGAAGTAGTCGCCGAGCACCTCCGGGATCGTCACGCCGACCAGCCCGGTCCGACCGGTGGAGCGCCGGCCGAAGCGCTCGATTCGACGTGAAGTTGAGCTCTCGGATGACCTCGAGCACCGCCTCGCGGGTCTCCGACGCAACGTCCGGCCGGTCGTTGAGCACGCGCGAGACCGTGGTGATCGACACGCCCGCGTGGGTGGCGATGTCGCGAATCGTCGCCCGCCCGTTCGTCGACCTGTCGGCTGGGAGGCCCATGACTGCCAGTGAGCCTAACACGTTTCCGGTTCGATTTCCGGAAATTATGCACGGTGAATCCTCTGAACAGCCGCATGGACCCTGGTTTCAAGGCCAAGCGACAGGAGCTTGATGATCTCGATCCGACGCTTGAAAATTTCCGGAAACTCTGGCAATCTTCACCGGTAACGATCCGGAAAGCTTCTCTCGACCATCTCGTGACCGAACGAAGGGAGACGCGTTACGCAGTGACCTACCGCTGACGATCGCTAGGACGCAGAGGTCTCCGTCGGTTCGTTCGACATCCGCACGCGACGACCCCGAGCCGCCGACACGAGTCGGGGCGGCCTTATCACAAGGGAGTGAAGGGGACACACATGACGCATCCCGTTCGGAAGGGCACGCTACTTCGTCGCCGTCGCGGCTCTCGTCGTGACGGCTGTCTTCGCCGCCACTGCGGTCGCGGCGACCACCGCCAAGTCAGCTGCGAGGGCGCACCCGTGCGTCGTCGCCGCAGGCTCCGGCGACCAGGCGTTCACACGCAACTTCAATCCGTTCAACCTCGGCACCTCGCGTGACTTCACGTGGGGCGGCATCTACGAGAACCTCCTCATCTCGACGGCGGTCGGAGGCGGGAGGCAGTACAACGTCCTCGGCCAGAGCTTCGTATGGTCGAAGGACGGGAAGACACTCACGATCAACGTGCGGCCGAACGTGAAGTGGTCGGACGGCAGGCCGCTCACTGCAGAGGACGTTCGGTACAGCCTCACCATCGGCCGGCAGGACAAGGCGGCCGACCGGATCAGCCTCAGGGCCGCGAACAGCAACATCGCCGGCGTCGCGCGCGTCGGGGCGAACAAGGTCGCGATTCGCTTCAAGCAGGTCGACTCGACGTTCCTCGGGTCGCAGCTGCCGACCGTCCCGATCGTCCCGAAGCACATCTGGTCGAAGGTGAAGAACGTCGTCAACTTTGCGAACCCGAATCCGGTTGGGTCGGGACCCTTCAACCGCATCACGCGCTTCAGCGGGCAGTCGTACGTGCTGTCCAAGAACCCGAGCTACTGGGCGAAGGGTCTCCCGCGGATCGACTGCGTGCAGCGGATCTTCACGGCGTCCAACGACGCGGGCCTTCTCCAGATCGTGAGCGGCCAGGCCGACTGGACGCACAACTTCGTCCCGAACGTCGAGTCCGCCTACATGGCGAAGGATCCCAAGAACTTCCACAATGCCTACCTCACGACCGGCCTGCCGGTCAGCCTCACGTTCAACACGACGGAGTACCCCTTTAGCCTCGTCGCGTTCCGCAAGGGTGTGAGCCAGGCTATCGACCGCAACACGGTCTCGAAGATCGGCGAGTACGGCTACGCACCGCCGACGACCGCACTGGGTCTCGAGTTCCTGTATCCGAGGTGGATCAACCCCGCGCTCCGGGCGAAGGCGAAGCAGCTCGCGACGTTCGACCCGGCCGCGGCGAGGAAGACCTTCACCGATGCCGGCTTCTCCTATCGGGGCTCGAGGCTCATGGACCCGAGGGGCAACGCGGTCAGCTTCCCGATGCACGTGATCGGCGGCTGGTCGGACTGGGTCTCATCGCTGCAGATCATCTCCCGGAACCTGCAGGCCGTAGGGATCGACGCGTCCGTCAAGATCGAGCCGGACTTCCCCGCGTGGGTCTCCAACAGCGCGATCAGCGGCACCAAGCCGAGCCTGATCTGGTCGAACGGCGCCAACGACCCGACCCCGTACGCGTTCTTCTACTCGCACTTCGACCCGTCGCAGGTCGTGGCTACCGGAACGGACGCGCAGCCGTTCGGGAACTTCGAGCGCAACCCCGTCGCCAAGGCAGTGCCCCTGCTGCGGCAGTTCAAGGGCACACTCGACCGGAAGACGCAGCTGCAGGCCGCGTACAAGCTGCAGGAGATCTTCCTCGACGAGGTCCCGTTCCTCCCGCTGTTCATCGGCCCGCGCTGGTCGACCTACAGCACGAAGCACTTCAAGGGCTGGATCACCTGGCAGAACCAGTACGCGGACCCGATCTTCTCGACGCAGCACCAGGTGCAGATCTCGCTTCTGTCCCTCCACTACGCTGACGCGAAGGGGAAGTTGCCGGTGCCTGCCCTGCCGAACGCGACGGCCCGTTAAGGACACAACCGACGACCTGGATCGGGGGCGCACATCGTGCGCCCCCGATCTCTGACACCCTCGAATACGATCCCACCGAGCACGAGAGCCAGCTGATGCGCTTCCTCGCCCGCCGACTGCTGTTCTACCTCCTGGCTTTCTTCGCGGCGATCACGCTCAACTTCCTGTTGCCGCGGCTCATGCCCGGCTCCCCGCTCGACGGCCTGATCCTCCGCTACGGGGATGCGATCCGGAGCAACCCGGACATCCTGAAGCAACTCCAGGCATCGCTGGGATCCGAGGAACCGATCTGGTCGGCGTACCCGCAGTACCTGTGGAACACGTTCACGGGGAACCTCGGCGTCTCCACCGCGAACCAGGTACCGGTCACGGAGGTGATCCGGAACACGCTGCCGTGGTCGATCTTCCTGGTCGGTGTCGGCTTCATGCTCTCGTTCGCCGTCGGGACGTTCCTCGGGGCGCTCGCCGCGTGGCGCCGGGGCGGCTTCGTCGACACGGTCGGCACGCCGACGCTGATGGCCCTCCTGTCCTTTCCTGCCTTCTTCCTCAGCCTGCTGGCCGTCTACTTCCTGGCGTTCAGGGTCGGGTGGTTCCCGGCGCAGCACGCGTACTCGACCGACGGCGTGCCCGCCTGGTCCTGGGACTTCGCCGCCGACGCGTTCCGTCACGCCCAGCTCCCGATCCTCGTCATCGTCGCGCTGAGCGTCGGCGGCTGGATGCTCGGGATGCGCAACGTGATGATCACCACGGTCCAGGAGGACTACGTGACCATGGCCCGGGCCAAGGGCCTGAAGGACCACCGGGTCATGACGGGGTACGCGGCCCGGAACGCGATCCTCCCTCCGCTCACGGCGTTCGCGTCCTTCTTCGCGAGCGCGGTCGGCGGGCTGATCCTGGTCGAGGTGGTGTTCAGCTACCCCGGCGTCGGGCTGACGCTCCAGCAAGCGGCGCTCGGTCATGACTACCCGGTCGTGCAGGCACTGCTCCTCGTCATCTCGTTCTGCGTGCTGCTTGCCAACTTCATCATGGACTGCGTCTACGTCCTCCTCGACCCGCGCGTGAGGGCCTCCTGATGACCGAGTTCGTCCAGCCCACCGCGCAGCCGGCGCCCGACCGCCCAGCCGACGCGTCGCGAGCGGGCCGGGCGGCTGCGCGTGCCGGAATGGCTGCGACTGCTCATGCGCAACCGGATGTCGGCGTTCGGGATCGTGCTGTTGACGACGATCGTGCTCGTCACGATCTTCGCACCGCTCCTCACGAGCCAGGACCCGGCCAATCCACGCTCGTTGCCTGGACAGTCGCCGTCGTTGGAGAACCCGATGGGCACCACCGACCAGGGCTACAGCGTGTATGTCCAGGTGATCCACGGCGGGCGGATCTCGCTGCTGGTCGCGCTCGTCGCGACGACGATCGCGATGACGATCGCGATCGTGCTCGGACTCCTCGCCGCGTACAAGGGCGGGCTCGTCGACGACGTGATCAACCTCGTCGCCAACATCTTCATCGTCATCCCCGGGCTGCCGCTCCTCATCGTGATCGCCTCCTTCCTGGAGCAGACCGGGCCGATGACGATGGCACTCATCATCGGGTTCACGACCTGGGCGATCGAGACACGCGTGCTCCGTGGTCAGGCGCTCTCGATCTGCAATCGCGACTTCATCCTCGCCGCGCGGGCGTCCGGCGAGTCCACGCCGCGCATCGTGTTCCGCGAGCTCCTGCCGAACATGCTCAGCCGGATCGCCGCCGGCTTCGCGTTCGTGTTCATCAACGCGGTCTTCTTCGAGGCGGCGCTCGAGTTCCTCGGGTTCGCGGACGTGAACAAGGTGAGCTGGGGCACGACGTTGTACTGGGCGACGGTCAACTCGACCCTGCTCCAGGGCCAGTGGTGGCATTTCGTCTTCCCGGGCCTCGCGATCTCGCTGACGCTTCTCTCGATCGTCTTCATCAACTACGGCATCGACGAGCTGGCCGACCCGCGCCTGCGCCTGAAGGACAAGCGCCGGGGTGTCCTCCGCCGCGTGCTCAGGCCGAGGAGCGCCCTGTGAGCATCGTCGTCGAGCCGCAGAGCCTCCGATCCCGGCCCGTCGGCCGAGCGCCGCTCCTCGAGCTCCGAGACCTCGTCGTCGAGTACGGCACGGAGCGCGGCGCCGTGACGGCGGTGAACGGGGTCTCCCTCGTCATCAGGCCCGGGGAGATCGTCGGGCTCGCAGGCGAGTCGGGCTGTGGGAAGAGCACGATCGCGAACGCGATCCTGCAGGTGCTCCGGCCCCCGGGGCGCATCGCGGGAGGGGAGATCCTGTTCCGCGACCGGAACCTCGTCGGCCTGCCGGAAAGCGAGCTCCGCAAGATTCGCTGGCGCGACATCGCGATCGTCTTCCAGAGCGCGATGAGCTCGCTCAACCCCGTCACCCGCATCGAGGACCAGTTCGTCGACATGTTCCTCGCGCACCAGAAGATCTCGAAGCGCTTCGCGCTCATGAAGGCGGCCGAGCTGCTCGAAGTCGTGGGCATCGACAGGGGCCGGCTCCGCGCGTATCCCCACGAGCTCTCCGGCGGAATGCGACAGCGCGTGGTGATCGCGATGGCGATGGCGCTTGGCCCCGAGCTGCTCCTGCTCGACGAGCCGACGACAGCGCTCGACGTGATCGTTCAACGCGAGATCCTGCAGCAGCTCCAGGAGCTGCAGCGGGAGATGGGCTTCGCGGTGCTCTTCATCACCCACGACCTGTCGCTGCTCGTCGAGTTCTCGAATCGGATTGCGATCATGTACTCGGGGGACATCGTCGAGGAGGCGGCCGCGGCGGAGCTGTTCGCACGCCCCGCACACCCGTATACGTCCGGGCTGATGGCGTCGTTCCCGCCGCTCACGGGCGAGCAGGCGTTCATGACCGGGATCCCGGGGAACCCGCCCGCCCTTGATGACCCGCCGTCTGGCTGCCGGTTCCATCCGCGATGCCCGGCGGCCCGGCGCGAGCCCTGTCACGTCGACATCCCGGCGCTCCGACGGATCGGCTCCTCGGGGCACGAAGTCGCCTGCCACTTCCCCCTGGAGGCGTCATGAGCGCCGTCTCCCTCTCAGCACCCGTGCTCGAAGCGCGGGCGCTCTCCCGGACGTTCTCGGTCGGAACGAGCTTCTGGGGCGGGCGCGAGGCGCTCCGTGCGGTCGACGACGTGAGCCTCACGCTGCGGAGGGGGAAGGTCTCTGCGCTCGTCGGCGAGAGCGGGAGCGGCAAGAGCACCGTGGCACGCCTCCTCAGTCAGCTCTACGAGCCGACGGCGGGATCGATCCTGCTCGAGAACGAGGACGTGACGCGCATCCGCGGCCGTCGCCGCATGCTCGAGTACCGCGCGCAGGTACAGATGATCTTCCAGGACCCGTTCGCGTCGCTGAACCCGGTCAAGCGCGTCGGCCACCACCTGGCCCGCCCGCTGCGGATCCACCGCGTCGTCCCCAACGACCAGGTGCGCCGGCGCGTGTCCGAGCTGCTCGAAACGGTCGGGCTCGTGCCGGCTGCTGCCGTCGCCGAGAAGTACCCGCACGAGCTCTCGGGGGGGCAGCGTCAGCGCGTGGCCATCGCACGCGCCTTGGCCGTGCAGCCCAAGGTCGTGCTCGCGGACGAGCCGATCTCGATGCTCGACGTGTCGATCCGGCTCGGGATCCTGAACCTCGTCCGCGAGCTCAAGGAGCGCGAGCAGATCGCGTTCCTGTACATCACGCACGACCTCGCGAGCGCGCGGTACGTCGCCGACGAGATCCACGTGATGTACAAGGGCCGGATCGTCGAGCACGGCCCGACCGAAGCGGTGCTCCAGTCCCCCCTCCACGCCTACACGAAGCTCCTGCTCACCGCCGTGCCGCGGCCCGACTCCGGGCTCAACACCACGTTCTGGCAGGGACGCACCGGGGAGACCGCGGAGCTCGCCGCGCACGGGTGGAATCCCGACGTCCCCACGATGCTCGTCGAGGAGCGAACACGGCCACTTCGTACGGCGAGAGAAGGAGATCACCGGATGACTGCTCGTCTCGGGCTGGCGCTGTACACGCTGCGCGACGACTGTGCGCGGGACCCCGAAGGGACGCTCGGCGCGGTCGCAGAGATGGGATACGAGGGCGTCGAGCTCTACGACCTCTTCGGGCGCGAACCCCGGGCGGTGCGGGCACTGCTCGACGAGCTCGGTCTCGAGGTGTGCGGTCGGCACGCGGGACTCGAGGCGATCGAGAACGGCCTCGACGAGCTGACCGTCGAGCTCGCCGAGCTGGGAAGCGACCGTCTCGTGCTCGCGTGGATCCCCCCACCTGCGTCCTCCGGCGAGGCAGAGCAGGTGGTGGAGCGGATCGCCGAGGCCGCCGTCCGCGTCAGCGAGGCGGGCCTCCGGCTCGGCTTCCACAACCACGACGGCGAGCTCCGTACGCTCGATGACGGCCGCACCGTTCTCGACCGGTTGCTCGAGCTCCCCCCGGAGCGGCTGTTCCTGGAGATCGACCTCGGCTGGGCCTGGTTCGCCGGCGTCGATCCGGTGGAGCTCGTCGCGCGGGTGGCGCCACGCGCACCGCTCGTGCACGTCAAGGACCTCGTCGGCGCCTCCGAGCCGCGATTCGTCCCCGTCGGCGACGGCGACGTCGGCTACGCGAACGTCCTCCCCGCGATCCGAGAGCACGGCGTCGAGTGGCTGCTCGTCGAGCAGGACGAGACCGACGGCGTCCGCGCTCGACGCGGTGCGTCGCTCGTACGCAGCGGTGACGGGCCTCGTCGGGAGCCCGGCATGAGGTCGCCCGCACAGGTCGGGATCGTCGGATGCGGCGTGATCAGCCGCGCGTATGCGGCGAACGCATCGGCCTTCGACACGTTCGAGATCGGCGCCTGCGCGGACCTCGAGGCATCACGGAGCGAGGAGATCGCCGCCGAGTTCTCGCTCAGGCCGGTGACGGTCGAGGAGCTGCTTCGGTCGGACTCGATCGACGTCGTTCTCAACCTCACCCCACCGGCCTCGCACGCCGCCGTGACACGAGCCGCACTCGAGGCGGGCAAGCACGTGTACTCCGAGAAGCCGCTGGCAATCATCGCCGCGGAAGCCGACGAGCTGTGCGAGCTCGCCGAGTCGACCGGGCTGCGCCTTGCATGCGCGCCCGACACCTTCCTGGGGAGCCCGTACCAGAAGGCCCGTTCCCTGCTCGACGAGGGCGCGATCGGCGAGCCGCTCGCCATCTCGGCCGCGATGCTGGCCGGCGGCCAGGAGGCGTGGCATCCGGACCCCGACATCTTCTACCGCGACGGGGCCGGCCCGCTGCTCGACATGGGGCCGTACTACGTGACGGCGATCGTCTCGCTGCTAGGGCCCGTGCGGCGGGTCGCGGGGTTCGCCTCGACCTTCGTCGCCGAGCGCACGATCAAGGTCGGGCCGCGACAGGGCGAGCGCTACACGGCCGAGACCCCGACCCACATCACATCGATCCTGGAGCTCGACGGCGGAGTGACCGCAACGCTCGTCGCGACGTTCGAGGCTCCCGGGCACTACGCATCGACGATGCTCGTGCACGGATCCGAAGGCGAGCTCGCCCTGCCCGACCCGAACGGGTTCGCCGGCCCGGTGCGGATCCGACGGGGACGCGGTGCCTGGGAAGGCGTTCCCTTCACCTCCCGCGGGGCCGCTGACGCTCGTGGGCTCGGGCTCCACGACATGGTCGAGGCGATCGCAGAGGGGCGGCCGCCCCGCGCGACAGGGCGTCTCGCAACCCACGTCGTCGACGTGGCGCGGTCGATTCTGGCCTCGTGCGAGAGCAGCTCGGCCCTTTCGGTTGCGTCCACGGCCGAGCGGCCCGATGCCCTGCCCGTCGACGTCGCTCGCCTCGCGGACGAGGCGGCCTGACGGTGGCGCGCCTGCCCGACGTCGAGGGCAGGGCCGGAGCCTGCTGGCGCGTGGCGGCGGACGGGACGTCGTTCCGCGACCTCAACGGCAACGGCGAGCTCGACCCGTACGAGGACGCGCGTCTGCCGGTCGAGGATCGGGTCGCCGACCTCCTCGCCCGGATGACGCTCGAGGAGAAGGCGGCACAGCTCTTCCATCAGGGCCTGCTCGTGCCGGACGACGGCGCCGTCAGCGAGGAGCCCGAAGGGTTCTCGTCGGTCGCCACGCGAACGCTCGTCGCGGAACTGGGCCTGACCCACTTCAACATCTACTGGACCCCCGGGCCCGTCACGCTCGCCGAGTGGCACAACCGGATGCAGGAGGCGGCCGAGGCGACGCGGCTCGGGATCCCGGTCACGATCTCGTCCGACCCCCGCCACGGCCTCGGGGACAACCCCGCCACGAGCATGGCGGGCGCGGGATTCTCCAAGTGGCCCGACCCGATCGGGCTGGCCGCGACACGCGACCCGGCGCTCGTGCGCGAGTTCGCCGACGTCGTGCGACAGGAGTACCTCGCGGTCGGGATCCGGCTGGCGCTCCACCCGACCGCCGATCTCGCGACCGAGCCGCGCTGGTGCCGTGCGGCAGGAACCTTCGGCGAGGACGCCGACCTCGTGGCGAGCCTCGTGACCGCCTACCTCCGCGGCATGCAGCTCGAGACGCTCGGGCCCGAGAGCGTCGCCTGCATGACGAAGCACTTCCCCGGCGGCGGGCCACAGCTCGACGGCGAGGATCCGCATTTCCCCTACGGCCGCGAGCAGGTCTACCCCGGCGGCAACCTCGACTATCACCTCGTCCCGTTCGCGGCCGCGATCGAGGCCGGGACCGCGCAGGTCATGCCGTACTACGGGATGCCGGTCGGGACCGAACACGAGGAGGTCGGCTTCGGGTTCAACCACGGAGTGATCACCGGACTTCTCCGTGAGCGCTACGGGTTCGACGGCGTCGTCTGCTCCGACTGGGGCCTTCTCACCGACGCGATGATCGACGGCGTGGTCTGGCCCGCCCGTGCCTGGGGCGTCGAGCACCTGAGCACGGAGGAGCGCGCACTCAAGGCGCTCGCCGCGGGTGTCGACCAGTTCGGCGGGGAGGCCTGCCCTGAGCTCGTCGTCGACCTCGTTCGCTCGGGCCGAGTCGACGAGGCGCGAATCGACGCGTCGGTTCGTCGGTTGCTGCGGGACAAGTTCCGGCTCGGCCTCTTCGACGACCCGTACGTCGACGCGCAGGCTGCCGCCGACGTCGTCGGCCGGTCGGAGTTCATGGACCTCGGCCACGCGGCACAGACGCGCTCCTTCGTTCTCCTGAAGAACGACCGCGACGTGCTGCCTCTCCGCGGCAGCGCCCGCGTCTACGTCGAAGGGCTCGACGGCTCCGTGCTGCCCGGATCGGTGAGCGTCGCCGACACCCCGGAGGACGCCGACGTCGCGCTGGTGCGCATCAAGGCGCCGTACGAGCCCCGCAACGGCAACTTCATCGAGGCCCTCTTCCATGCGGGCAGTCTCGACTTCGCCGCCGCCGACATCGCCTGGCTGCTCGAGCTGATGCGGCGTGTCCCGACGGTCGTCGACATCTACCTCGATCGCGCCGCCGTGATCCCCGAGGTCGCCGACGGGGCTGCCGCACTGCTCGCGAGCTTCGGAGCGACGGACGAGGCACTGCTCGAGATCGTCCTCGGCCGTGCCGCACCGACAGGAGCGCTCCCGTTCGAGCTTCCGTCCTCGATGGAGAGTGTCCGCCGGCAGCGCCCGGACGTCCCCTACGACTCGACGGATCCCCTCTTCCCCTTCGGCTACGGCCTCGCGTACACGAACGACTGACCCACGGAGCAGGCAACCGGCGGCCGTCATCGTCCGTGCACGCGCGAGACGCTACGGTACGCCCATGGTCACGAAGGACGACGTCGTCGAGGCGCTGCACGGGGTCGAGGATCCCGAGCTCGGGATGGACATCGTGGAGCTCGGGCTCTACTACGACGCGGAGATCGCGGGCGAGCACGTCAAGATCATCCACTCGCTCACCTCGATGGGCTGCCCCGCCGGGCCGATGATCCAGGAAAACATCCACGACGCGGTGGCCGCGCTGCCGGGTGTGGAGAATGTCGAGGTCGAGCTCACCTTCGACCCGCCGTGGACGCCCGACCGCATGTCGGACGACGCGAAGTTCATTCTGGGCTTCGGATAAGGATCGAGCCCCGCCGGTTGACCACCGGTTCATCGTCTACGCAAACGGCACGGACGACAGCTTCCTGCTGTTGCGGACGAGGCAGGAGAGACCATGCGGAAGCGAACGCTTGGAGGAAGTCAGCTGGAAGTGTCGGCCGTCGGGCTTGGCTGCATGGGGATGAGCCAGAGCTACCCGCCGTTTCCCGCGAGACAGGAGATGATCGACCTGATCCGAGCCGCGGTCGAGCGCGGCGTGGACTTCTTCGACACCGCGCAGGTGTACGGGCCGTTCACGAACGAGGAGCTCGTCGGCGAGGCGCTCGAGCCCGTCCGCGATCAGGTCGTGATCGCGACGAAATTCGGATTCGACCTCGAGGACGGGCAGAACCACGGCATCGACAGTCGCCCGGAGACGATCAGGCGCAGCGTCGACAGCTCGCTGAAGCGCCTCAGGACAGGGACGATCGACCTGCTCTACCAGCACCGCGTCGACCCGACCGTCCCGATCGAGGACGTCGCAGGCACCGTGAAGGAGCTGATCGAGGCAGGCAAGGTCAGGCACTTCGGGCTCTCCGAGGCAGGCGTGCAGACGATCCGCCGCGCCCACGCCGTCCAGCCGGTCACGGCGCTCCAGAGCGAGTACTCGCTGTGGTGGCGCGAGCCGGAGGAGGCCATCCTGCCGGCGCTCGAGGAGCTCATGATCGGCTTCGTGCCCTTCAGCCCGCTCGGGAAGGGATTCCTGACCGGGACGATCGATGAGTCGACGACCTTCGAGAGCTCCGACTTCCGCAACACGGTTCCCCGCTTCGATGCGGAGGCACGCACGGCGAACCGCGCTTTCGTCGAGCTTCTCGAGCGCGTCGCGGAGCGGAATGGTGCGACCCTGGCGCAGATCGCGCTTGCCTGGATTCTCGCCCGGAAGCCGTGGATCGTCCCGATTCCCGGCACCACGAAGCCACACCGCCTCGAGGAGAACATCGCCGCAGCCGACGTCGAGCTCACCGAGGACGACATGCAGGAGATCGAGAGCGCAGCAGCGCAGATCACCGCGCAAGGAGCCCGCTATGCGGAGGCCCAGCAGCGGATGATCGACCGCTGAGCGGGCGGGGCTGCCTCGGAGCGAGCGAGGCAGCGTACGCGTCGGATCAGCCCAGCAGGCGAACCTCTTCGCGCCGCTCGCGGGCGAAGAAGTGGATCCCGTCGTCGAAGCGGACCCAGTTGCAGCGCATGCACATGATCAGGGAGTGCGTCCGCGCGGAGTCGGCCATGAAGCGGACGCCGCGGAGGAGGTCGCCGTTCGTCACGCCCGTGGCGACGAAGATCACGTCTCCCGTCGCGAGGTCCTCCTCCGTGAAGACGTGGGACACGTCCTCGATTCCGACCTCGCGCGCCGTTTCGATCTGCGTGCGCGTCGTCGGCCAGAGCTGCGCCTGCATGCCGCCGCCGAGGCAACGGAGCGCCGCCGCAGAGAGCACGGCCTGCCGTGTGCCGCCGATCCCGATCGCCAGATGGTCGTTCGTACCCCGGATCGCGGCAGAGATGGAGGCCGTCACGGTGCCGTCGCCGATCAGCTTGATCCTCGTCCCGGCGGCGCGCAGCTCCTCGATCAGGTCGTGGTGTCGCGGCCGGTCGAGGACGAGCGCGGTGATGTCGAGCGGCTGACGGCCGAAGCTCGCCGCGACCTGCTGCACGTTGTCGGCGACCGGGCGATCGAGGTCGATCACTTCTCGTGCGCGGGGGCCGACCGCGATCGTGCGCATGTACATGTCCGGCAGGCGACGGAGCTCGCCCTCCGGCGCGACGGCGAGCATCGCCATCGCCCCGACTCCTCCGCGGGCGACGACGCCGCGACCCTCGATCGGGTCGAGCGCGAGATCGACGCGTTCGCCACCGGCGCCCACGCTTCCCTCGGGGAGCAGCGACTCGCCCGTCCGCGCGCCGATCACGATCCGCCCGTCGATCGGCAGCTCGTCGAGCGCCGCCTTCATGCCGCTCGCGGCGGCCTCCTCGGCCGCCTCCTCGTCGGCCCGGCCGAGCCAGCGCGCACCCGCGAGCGCGGCCCATTCGGTCGCCCGCGCATACCGGGTGCAGAGGCAGTCGGCCATGCTTCGAGGAGCCTAAGCGCGGACGAGCCGGTCGGCCGTCGAGAGCACCAGATCGAGAACCTCGCCCATCGCCTGGTCGAGCGTCGTGTTCATGATCACCGGCACGTCGCAGCGGCGCGCGCGCTCGATCAGCGAGTCCTGGATGAGGCGGATCTCCGGCATGCCGTCGAGGTACTTCTCGAGCGGTCGCAGGCCGTCCGTCGCGTGGTCGCGCACCCAGAAATGGCTGCGATGGAGATCCTCGTCCTCGATCGCGACGAGGCACTGCACGACGATCGCCTCCTGGTGCCGCACCTCGACCATGCCCGGCACGAGATGGATCCCCTCGAGCGCCATCGACCAGCCCTCCCGCAACGAGCGCTCGATCGCCGCCTCGACGCCGACGAGGACGTTTCGTGTCTGGTCGAGGAAGCCGAGGAGCCGTGCGTCGCCCGCCTCGTCTTCCTCGGCTTTCGTCAATGCGAGGCCGGCCTCGAAGCTCGAGTAGTGCACGGAGGGCATGAACGCCGGCGAGAAGAACGCCCTCATCGTCTGGCGGATGAAGTCGGTCGAGGTGACGCGTGTGATGCCGAGCCTGTGCGCGGCCTCGGTCGCAATCGTCGACTTGCCCGTCCCCGTCGCGCCGCCGACGAGCAGGATGATCGGCGCGTCGAGCTGCTGCAGCGCGTGCAGGCGGCGGAGCCTCCTGATCGTGCGCCCGCCCTCGTCCTCGCCGAGCACCTCCGCGGCGAGATCGGCGAGCCGATCGAGCTCGACCCGATCGGCGCCACGCTCGGTCAGGTCGGCGTCCGCCCGCCGGGCAAGGTCGTACGCGCGCGTCATGCTGAGCCCCGTCGCGGCGAGCGCCCGCGCCATGAGGCCCTTCGACCACGGCGGCCCGTCGTCGCCACCCAGCGGCAGCGGGGCGAGATAGCGACGCTCGCTCATCGAACTGCCTCGGGAACGCGGGTGCACGCCTCCGCCGCGAGCCGCTCCAGCTCGGCGTCCAGCGGCGGCTCGCCCGTGAGCGGCACGACGTCGTTCGCCGCGACGACGATCTTCGCCCCGCGACGGCGTGCTTCCTCGACGACGACGTCGACGGCCGCGGCCTTCAACTCGACGAGGAAGACGTCCGCGTCGACACCCTCGAGCTCCGCACGCAGCCGAGGCCGGTCGGCAAGGCTGCCCGACACGTGCGTCGGACGTGCGCCGTGCACATCTGCGAGATGTCGTGCGAGCCGCTCGTGCTGGGTCGGCGGCGCAGTCCCGAAGAACGCCACCCGCTGCCCGTCGACAGGCTCGAGCGGGCGGGGCCTGAGGACGGTTCGGACAATGGGGGTCCCCGGCCGGACGTGCTCCCCGAGCGCCGCGGCGAGCGCCGCGTGCGGCGCGTCGGGCTCGGCCATGGTCACGAGCACGAGGTCCGCGATGCGCGCCCGGAACGTGTTCAGGTAGCCGGCGGCCACCTCGACGGGCTGCGCGGCCGACGTGACGAGCACCCGTCGATCCGCCTCGACGGGAGGGAGTGCGGACCCGCTGCCGTCGACGATCACGAGCTGCGGCTCGAGGCCCTGCGCGACGTCCATGCCCTCGGCGACGTTGGACACGGCGACGGCGCCCGCGAGGCCACCGCCGCAACGGCGGCAGCCGACCGTCGGCACCCCTGCCACCACTGCGGTCTCGAGATGGTCGGACGCCGCATGGCGTCCGTCGCGCGAGAGCTGCAGCAGGCCCTCGATCGTCGGTGGGACGAGCACCGTCTCGGGCTCGGGGGGGCCCCCACGCCCCATCGCGACGACGACGATCCGCCGGGACGCGGCGAGGCGCCGCGCGAGGTACCCCGTGACGGCAGTCTTCCCCACACGCTTGCCGGTGCCCACGACGGCGAGCGTCGGCACGGCGACCCTGACGCCCGTCGGCGGATCGAAACGGAAGTCCGGGCCTTCGTAAGGCAGCCCGAGCGCGAGGACGCGGCTCGCCAGCGCGAACCGCTCGCGAGGCCCGAGCACCGGTTCGTCGGAGAGATCGAGCACCAGATCGGGCGCGTGCCGCTCGATCGCCACCTCGACCGAGGGCTCGAGCGGGACGCCGTAGTCGACCGTCCCTCCGCGCAGCTTCTCGGTGCCGCCGACGAGGACCGCGGCGACGACGAGGTCGTCGACCTCCTCGAGCGCGGCGTGCACCACCGGCGGGTAGTGCTCGCCGTCGACGATCGCGACCACACGTCTCATTTGCGGGTTGTCACCTCCCGCTCGATCCGCGCCGTGTACTTCTCGTACTCGAACGTCTCGGTCGAGAACTGGATGATGCGCTCCTCCCCGTGGAACGGGTGGCGCCGCGAGATCGAGACGTGGTTCCCGTTGACCTCGACGACGTTGTAACAGGGCCTCGTGTTCCCCCGGAGACGCAGCGACGACACGGTGCCCGTGTTGACGACGAAGAGGTGCTCGAGCCGCCACGCGTACGGGACGTGCTTGTGCCCGGAGAGCACGAGGTGGACGCCTGCACGGAGGAGGCACTCGATCGCGTCTCCCGCGTCGTAGACGACGTTGCGCTCGCGCCCCGTGCCCGGCACCGGCAGCAGGTGGTGGTGCAGGACGAAGATCCGCAGGTCGGACGGCTCGGCGGTGAACTGCTCCTCGATCCATGGATAGCGGCCACGCCCGATCTGGCCGTGGTCGAGGTCGGGCTCGGTCGAGTCGACGGCGACGACGGTAACCCCGTCCTTGCGGAGCACAGAGCTTCGATCGCCGAAGAGATCCTCGAAGTGGACGTACCCGACGTTGCGCGCGTCGTGGTTCCCGGGGACGACGACGAAGGAGTCGCAGTTGATCAGGTCGAGGTACTGGCGGGCGAGCTGGTACTCGTGCTTGAAGCCGTACGTCGTCAGATCGCCCGAGCAGACGACGATGTCGGGACGGAGCTCGTTGATCTCGGAGATCGCCCGTTCCAGCAGGTTCACCTCGAAGTAGGGCCCGCCGCAGTGCAGGTCCGAGAGGTGCGCGATCCGGAACGGACGTTCGCTCGATGGCATCGCTCGCAGTCTAAGGCTGACGAACGTGCAGGGCCATCAACGCGCACGGCGATGGCAAAGAGGCGGTGCGACCGCGAAGCGGGCGCCTTCAGGGATGTGCCCTCGCCGAAGGTGAGGGATCCACGCCAGGCGGGATTCGACTTCTGTCGAATCCCGCCTGGCGAACAGGAACAGGGCCGTCCGAGCCGCTCGCTACTGTGAGCGTGGTGCCCGACTCGCCCACGGAAAGCACCGCGTTCCAGGCATATCGCGGATCACGGCCTCCTCGATTCGTCAACGCCGCCGAGCGCGAGTGCGCCTGCATCCTCGACTGGTACGGGATCCCGTGGGACTACGAGCCGCGCTCGTTCGTCCTCGAGCAGGACGACGAGGGACGCGTCACGCGAGCGTTCACGCCGGATTTCTACCTCCCGGACCAGGACCTCTACATCGAGGTCACCGTGATGAAGCAGTCGCTCGTCACCCGCAAGAACCGCAAGCTCCGCGAGCTCCGGCGCCTCTACCCGGAGGTCAACGTCAAGCTCTTCTACCGGCGCGACATCGAGCGCCTGGCCCAGCGCTACCGGTTGCGCATCGCCTCGTGAGCGGCGGCGCTGCCGAGCGTCTCCGTGCCGCAGGGCAGCCCATCGGCGCGGTCTACCTCCACCGCGCCGAGATCGCCGTCAGGGTCGCGGAGCTCGGAGCGGCGCTCGCGCGCTCCTACACCGGTCGCCTGCCGCTTCTCGTCGCGCCGCTCAAGTCGAGCGCGGTGTTCCTCGCCGACCTCTCGAGGGCGCTTCCGATCGACCACGAGCTGGACGTGATCGAGCTCGCGCCGTACGGGAGCGGCCGGGCCGGCGGCGGCGTCAGGCTCCTCAAGGACCTCGATCGGCCGCTCGCCGACCGCGACGTGATCCTCGTCGAGGACGTCGTCGACACCGGGTTGACGCTCGGCTTCCTCACGCGCCAGTTCTCCGAGAGAGGGCCTGCGAGCCTGGCCGCCGTGACGCTCCTCGACCGCCCGTATCGCCGGCTCGTCGAGGACATCCCCTTGCACCACGTGGGCTTCACCGTCCCCGACGAGCTGTTCGCCGGCTACGGCCTCGGGCTCGACGAGCGCTGGCGCGCCCTCCCGGATCTGCATCTCGTCGTCGCCGACGAGCTGCCGGTCGCGATCGACGCCGCGTAGCGCGCCAAGGCCGATCGTCTGGTCCGGTCACCGTCCTGAGCGGACAGCTTGACAAGATCGGTGTCTGGCACCGAATCGCCCGCTCGGTGCCGGGCGTCACGTGAATTCGGCTGCGCACCTCGATCTCTCGTAGCGGTGGCTACTCGAGGTGCCAGACACCGTTTCTTGTCAACTGACGCGAACGGACATCTGTCCTACAGGTACCCGAGCGGGTCGACCGCCGAGCCGTTGACCCGCACCTCGAAGTGCACGTGCGGGCCGCTCGAGTTGCCCGTGTTGCCCGAGTAGGCTATCACCTGGCCCCCGGCCACAGACTGGCCGACCGACGCGGCGAACGACGAGTTGTGGGCGTACGCCGTCGAGAGCCCGCCTCCGTGGTCGACCACGACGAGGTTCCCGTAGCCGCCGAGCCAACCTGCGTAGCTCACGTAGCCGGCTCCAGAGGCGTGCACCGGGGTACCGCTCGAGGCCGTGATGTCGATCCCCTCGTGCAACTGGCCTCCACGCATCCCGAAGCCGCTCACGACCGTGCCGGAGACGGGCCAGCCGAGGATGCCGCTTCCCGAGGGCGGCACGATCGGCGGCGTCGACGACGACGAGGACTGCTGCTGGCTCTGGCGGATCAGGGACGCGAGCTCGGCGCTCTGCTCCTCCAGCGCGTCGATCTCGGCGTGAACGTCGTCGCGATCCTCCTCGATCGAGGCGAGCGTCGCCGACTTCGCCTGCTCGGCTGCGACGAGCGCGTCGCGGCTCGCGACGAGGCGAGTGACGACGCCTTGCTGCTCGGCCGTCGCCGCTTCGGCCACGGCCTCGACGCGGGCAGCCTCGCGGCGCACGATCCGCGTCTCCCGGCGCGCCTCGCGGACGCCGTCGCGCGCGCCCTTGACGCGTGCGGCGATGCTCTTGTCCTGGCGCCCGATCCGACCGAGCAGCTCGAGGTTGTCGATCAGGTCGGTGAAGCTCGCGGTGCCCAGGACGAACGCGAGCGTGTCCGGACCGTCGTTCATGTAGAGCTCCCGCACGCGGAGCTCGAGCCGTTCGAGCGCGATGCGGTACTCGCCGCGGAGCCGCAGGAGCCGAGTCGTCTGGGCCGCGATCTTCCGGTCGAGGGCCCCGCGCCGCGCCTCCGCGCGCGCCAATGTGTCCTCGAGGACGCCGAGACGAGCCTGTTGCGCGTCCACGCCCGCCTGCAGCTCGCGGACGCGACCAGCGACCGCACTGAGCTCCTCGGTCAGGACGCCGGCGCGGCGATCCGCGTCGGCGGCCTCCCCGCGCAGGCGGCCGAGGTCGCTGTCGACGCGTGCCTTCTCCGTCCCTGGATCGCCGGCTGCGGGGCCGGCGAGCAGGAAGCAGAGAACGAGAAGGAAACCTGCGACGGCTCCCTCGAGGCCGGCGCGACGACCCATCAGCTGGACTTCGCCCCTTCCGCACGGGCTCCTTCCATCCCATCCAGCCTACGGAGCGCGTCGGCTGCGTCTCGGCGGACGAGCCCGATGGCGGCGCGGTAGTCGGCGTCGGACACGCGCCCGGCACGATGGTCGGCCTCGAGCTCCTTCAGCGCCGAGAGGGCCCGATCGCGCTCCTCCTGGGCCTCGAGCTGCTCGCGCTCTCGCTCGTCGAGCTCGTGGAGGATGTCCGAGCGGGGCTCCGGCTCCCGGAGGAACGGAAGCGCGACCACGACGACGAGCGCGACGGCCAGCGCCGCGCCGAGCGCGAGCCAGACGGTCACGTCGCAGGACGGTCGGCCGGGTCGCCCGCGCGCGCGTATCGCGTCGCGAGCCGGCGCTCCTCCCGCGCGTCCGGCCAGAGCGTGATCAGGGAGCCGAGGACGAAGACGAGCCCGGCGAGCCAGATGAGGTTGACGAGCGGCTTCACGAAGACGCGGAAGAACACCGCCCCGTCGTCCCGGACCTGCTCGGCGATGACGAACAGGTCCTCCCCGGTGACGAGATCGGACCGGATCCCGACCT
Organism: uncultured Actinomycetes bacterium; assembly: GCA_963791895.1. Taxonomy (GTDB): domain Bacteria; phylum Actinomycetota; class Thermoleophilia; order Gaiellales; family Gaiellaceae; genus Gaiella. The sequence goes on along the minus strand of CAWBTY010000011.1, from coordinate 259,239 downwards.
CGTTCGACACCTGCTGCTCGGCGCTGTAGGCGTTCTTGCCCGCGCGCACCGTCCCCAGCTTCTCGTCGCCGCGACGCACGTCGAGCACCGCCCGGATCTCCGTCGCGTTCGCGCCCTCGCGCTCGGTGAGCGCACGGTACGTCACCGTGTAGTCGCCGACCGAGAGGGACTCGCCGCGGACGAGCCGCCCCTCGACGACCGAGTCGTACGCGCTCGAGCCGGCAACGCCGATCGCAAGCAGCACGATCGAGGCGTGCACGACGTAGCCGCCGTACCTCCTGCGGTTGCGACCCACGAGCTGCCCGAAGGCCGCGGGCACGCTCTCGCCGGTCAGGGCCCGTCGCGCGGCGGTGCCGCGCACGAACTCGAGCGTGATCGTGGCCAGGACGAACGCGGAGAACGTGTACGCGACGAGACCGGGAATCGACGAGCCGGCGCCGAGCACGATCAGGAGCGCGCCGGTTGCGAGCGCGATTCCGGCCGGCCAGGCGAAGACGCGGACGAGCCCACGTAGCGAGGCGCGCCGCCACGCGATGAGCGGGCCGATCCCCATCAGGAGGAGAAGCGGCAGCCCGAAGATCCGCAGGAAGAAGTCGTAGTACGGGCGGCCCACGACGACCGCCTCGCCACGCACGGCCTCGGAGACGATCGGCCACGCGGTGCCCCAGAGGATCGTCAGGCAGAGCGCGACGAGGAGCAGGTTGTTGTAGAGGAACGCCGCCTCGCGGGAGACGAGCGACTCCAGCCGCGCCTTCGTGCGGAGCTGCGGCAGACGCAGCCAGATCATCGTCGTGGTGAAGACGACCGCGACGACGACGAAGCCGAGGAACCAGGGCCCGATCGCACTCTGCGTGAACGAATGGATGGAGCTGACGATCCCCGAGCGGGTCAGGAACGTGCCGAAGAGCGAGAGGCAGAACGCGAGCCCGACGAGCGTCACGTTCCAGACGCGGAGCATCCCTCGCTTCTCCTGGATCATCACCGAGTGGAGGTAGGCAGTCGCCACGAGCCACGGCATGAGCGCCGCGTTCTCGACCGGGTCCCACGCGTAGTACCCGCCCCACCCCACCTCCTCGTACGCCCAGTGCGCACCGAGGAGCTGGCCGATGCCGAGCGCGGTCCACGCGACGATGGTCCAGCGCCGCGTGGCGACGATCCAGCGCTCGTCCGTACGCCCGGAGAGGAGCGCCCCCATCGCGAAGGCGAACGGCACCGCGAGGCCGACGTACCCGAGGTAGAGGAAGACCGGGTGGATCACCATGTACGGGTTCTGCAGGCTGGGGTTGAGTCCGTTCCCGTCGAGCGGCGCGGCGATCGTGTCGAACGGGCTCGAGACCGCGACGAGGAGCCACGTGAACGCGACCGTGATCCCCGCGAGGACAGGCGTCACCCAGACGACGAGATCGCGAGCGCGCTTCCGGGCGAACCACACGGCGAGCGACGCGTACGCCGTCAGGACGAGGAGCCACAGGAGCAGCGACCCCTCCTGGCCGCCCCAGAACGCGGAGAACTTGTACTGCAGCGGAAGCTCGCGGCTCGAATGGCCCGCCACGTAGGCCAGCGAGAAGTCGTCGCGCACGAAGCCCGTGACGAGCACGGCGGCGGCGACGAGGGTCGAGAGGAAAGAGGCGTAGAGCGCGTTCCGCGCCGAAAGCGCCAGACGCCGCCTACCGAGCGCCGCAGCCGCCCCGCCGCCGACGAGCGCGTAGAGCGAGAGGCCGAGGGTGACGAGCAGCGCTGCGCGGCCCAGATCGGCCATGCCGGGCTACGCGGAAGGCTCGACGGCCTGGTACTTCGAGGGGCACTTCGTGATCATCGAGCCCGGCGTCGTCACGAAGGTGCCGTCCGCCCGCTGGGTGCCCGTGACGACGAGGTCGCGACCGGTGCGGAAGAGGTCGGGCACCGAGCCTCGGTAGAGCACGGTCACGCGCTCCTTGTGCGCGCCCTCGATGTCCTGGAGCGTGAAGCGCATGCCGGCGCCGTGCGGGTCGCCCGACGGCGTTCCCACGACGCGTCCGACCAGCGACACCTCCCCCGACTTCGCGGCGAGCTCGCTCGGCGCGACCGACGGCGTCCCCCCACCCGCGAGCGAGGTGTACAGAAGGAAGACGGCGAGAACCGCCGCGATCGACAGCGCGACAACGAGCCGGGCCGGGGATGACGTCCGTGCCACTGCCGACAAGTCTAGAGGCGCCTCGCACATCGGTGTCCGGCTTCGGCCAGACACCTGCTTTGCGCGCACACGAGCGCGTGTCTGGCTGAAGCCAGACACGGGCGCAGACACGGCTCGGGCTCTACGCCTCCGCGGCGTCGCGTTCGCGGCGGCCCGGCACCTCGTACCCGTGGTCGAGGCAGAGCGACCCGGGTGCGTCCTCGGTCAGGGAGTCGCAGTAGCCCTTTCCGTACGCGGCCCGCATGAACGCGGAGACGACCTCGAGGTTCCACTCGCTGATGTCGGCCGCCTCGCGCCACAGGTCGGTCAGGCGGAGGTCGATGTCGAGCTCGAGTAGGTCGATGCGGGTTGGCTGCAACATGCCCCGAGGGTACGGGACCCATCGGATGTCATGCGCCGTTTGCAGCGGGAACGCGCAAACCCGGTGTCTGGACTTCAGTCAGACACCTGCTCTTGGAGCGGAAGAGCGCGTGTCTGGCTGAAGCCGGACACGGTCGCGGAGTAGAGTCGCCCGATGGGACGGATCCGGGTCGGGCCCGCGCGAGTTCCCGACCGCGAGACGCCCGAGGCGGCCGTCGAGCTGCTCCTCGAGCGCGGCTACGACGCGTGCGAGATCGACTTCGAGTCCGGGTTCTGGATGGACTACCCGTGGGCCGAACGACTCGGCGAGCTCGCCCGCGAGCACGATCTCGCGCTCTCGGTGCACGCGCCGCTCTTCGGCTGGGTGGGTCATCTCGAGGCGAGCGGCCGCAAGTGGTCGTCGGCGCTCGGCGCGCTCGACCGCAGTGCCGGGATCGCGACCGCCTGCGGCGCCGAGGTCGTCGTCTTCCACCCCGGGTTCCTCCTGGGCCGCAGCCGCGAGGCCTCGATCGACGCCGTCGTCGAGCAACTGACGCTCGTGCGGGAGCGGCTCGAGGGGAAGGGACGGGCGGTGCCGTTCGGGATCGAGGTCATGGGACGCGTGAACGACTTCGGCTCGCTGGAGGAGTGCGTCGAGATCAGCCGGCGGGCGGGCTGGGTACGTCCCGTCGTCGACTTCGCGCACATGCATGCGACGAGCGACGGCGCCTTCCTCGAGCCTGAGCGGTTCCGCGTGGCGCTCGAGCTCGCGGACTCGGCCCTGCCGGACGGAGCACCGTTCCACATCCACTTCTCGGACATCGCGTTCGCGAACCGCAACGAGACGAAGCACCTCCCGTACGGGGACGGCACCCTGCGGGCCGATCCGCTCCGCCTTGCGCTCGACGGCTTCGAGCGTCCGGCGACGGTCATCTCCGAGTCGCCCGACGAGGCGTCGAGTCAGATGATCCGCGCTGCGCTCACCGGCTGAAGCAGGCCCTCGATCCGCTCCTCCAGCTCGGCGGCCTCGTCCGTCCTGCCTCGTTCGCGAAGAAACGCTGCCAGTGCCGCGAGCGGCTCGGGCTCCGCGTTGCGGAAGTCCGTCGCGTCGAGGACGTCGACCGCCTCACGCAGGAGCAGCTCCGCCTCTGCGTCGCGTTTCTGGGCTGCGCGAACGAGGCCCGAGCACCATGCGGACGTTCGACTTGGAGAGCATGTCCTGCATGCCGACCGTCTCGACGGCGGAGAGCGCCCAGCGCTCCGCCTCCTCCACGTGACCCTGCGCGAGCACGATCTCCGCGAGCGTGCGCTGGGCCTCCACGATCTTCCCTCGCTCCTGCACCGAGAGCAGCGTGCGGACGGCCTCGCGCACGAGCTGCTCGGCTCGCTCGACGTCGCCGGCGCGCCAGACGGCGATGCCTTCGAGTTGCCGCGTCCGCGCGGCGTCGGGCACGGCGCCTGTCTCTGCGAAGAGCTCCGACGCGGTCCGGAACTCCCGCGCCGCGTCGTCGAAGCGCCCGCGGCGGAGATGGAGCGAGCCGCGAACGCGCGCGACCCAGGCGCCGGCGGAGACGCTGCCGCTCGTCTCGGCGAGCTCGGCCGATTCCGCGAGCAGCTCCTCGGCGCCCGCCAGGTCGAGGCGCGCGGTCTGGGCAAAGGCCAGCTCGACGAGCGCGAGGCTCTCGAGGTCGGGACGCTCTGCCTCTCTCGCGATCTCGAGCGTCTCCCGCGTGTGCCGCTCGACGCGCTCGAGGTCGCCCTCCCACCAGCCCGTGCCGCTGAGGAGGGTCAGTGCCTCGTAGCGCGCGTCCCCCGGCGCGTCGGCGAGGAGCCCGAGCGCCTCCTCGCCGAGCCGGCGCGCCGCCGGAACGTCGGCGTTGCGGTTGAGCACGATCTCGGCGAGCTGTGTGAGAGCGAGACCCTCGATCGTGCGGTCGCCCGCCTCGCGCGCGAGCTCGCGCACCTCCTCCATCTCGACGTACGCGGCCGGCAGCTCCCAGAGCCGCCATGCCGCCCGCGCGACGAGGAACCGCCGTTCGAGGCTCGACTCGAGCTCGATCGACCGCAGGAGCAGGCGTCGCGCCGTGCGGTTGGCCTCGCGGGCGAGCGCCCTCCGCCCCGCGAGCTCGAGCGCGGCGGCGGCCTCTGCCCGCAGCTCCTCCGGGACCCGACCGTCGAGCTCGGCGACGAGCGCCGCTGCACGGTCGAGGTGGTGGGCCTGCGCCTCCGCGCGCTCGTCGATGGGCCGCCGGCCGAGCCAGTCGGCAAAGGCGCGGTGCAGGCGCGCTCGCTCTCCCTTCGCGAGACCGCTGTACGCGACATCGCGGATCAGGACGTGGCGGAAGCGAAACGCGACCTCGCCGGGCAGGGTCGAGACGGGCTCGCGCGTCAACAGCTGGCGCTCCACGAGGCCCTCGAGCGCGGTGTCGACGTCGAGCGCCGGGTCGAGCTCCGCGACCGCGTTCCGCCAGAACACGCGGCCGATCAGCGAGCCGTGCCGAAGCACCGAGCGGCAATCGGGCGGGAGGCGGTCGATACGGGCTGCGATGAGCGCCTGCACCGTGTCCGGGATCCGCGCGGAGGCACCGTTGCCCTGCTCCGCCAGCAGGCGAATCGTCTCCTCGACGAAGAGCGGGTTGCCCTCCGTCTTGTCGAGCAGCGCGCTCCGGACCCCGTCGGGCAGGTGCACCCCCTCGGCCAGCGCGTCGACGAGCTGCTCTGTCTCCGACTGCGGCAGCGGCCCGAGCTCGATCGCGATCGAGCGGCGACGACCGCCGCCCCAGGACGGGCGTGCCTCGAGCAGCTCCGGACGTGCGAGGCAGACGATGAGGACCGGCGCGTCGTCGATCCGGTCCGCGAGGTGCTCGACGAGGTCGAGCAGCGGCTCCTCCGCCCAGTGGACGTCCTCGAAGCCGAGGACGAGCGGCTGGGCCTCGGCGAGATTCGTCGCCCACTCGTGCGCCGCCCACGCGATCTCCTGGCCGCGCCGCTCACCCGACATGGTGTCGAGCACGCCGGCGGCGAGACCGAGCAGATCGGCGACCGCATCGGACGAGCACGCCTCCTTCAGCTTCTCGAAGGCCTCCTCCGGCGAATCGTCGGGCGAGATGCCCGCCGCAGCCTGGACCATCTCGGCGAGCGGGAGGTACGTCAGCCCTTCCCCGAACGGGAGCGAGCGACCGGTGAGGATCGTCGCGCGCTCGAGCCCGGCGAGGAACTCGTGGGCGAGGCGGCTCTTGCCGATCCCCGGCTCGCCGTAGATCGTCACGAGCTGGGCACGGCGATCGCGCACGACTCGCGCGTACGCGTTGCCGAGGAGCTCGAGCTCCTCCTCGCGGCCGACGTAGCTCGCGGAGACGTTGACGGGCCGTCCTCCCGGACGCTCCGTGCAGGTGACGCGACGAACCTCGAGGCCGTCCCGGATGCCCTTCAGGCTGCGCCCCTCGACGCGCTCGGCACTGATCCGGTCGGTCGTCAGGCCGTACGCGGTCGGGCCGATCAGGATCTCTCCGGGCTCGGCGGACTGCTGCAGACGGGCGGCGACGTTGAGCGCCTCGCCCGTCGCGAACGTGGAGTCACCGTCCTCGACGACGACCTCACCCGCCTCGATCCCGATCCGCACGGGAAGCTCGCCGTCCCCGGTCTCGATGATGCGCATCGCGGCCCGGACGGCGCGCTCGGCATCGTCCTCGTGTGTGATCGGGACGCCGAACACGGCGAGCACGGAGTCACCCGCGAACTTCTCGACGGTACCGCCGTACGTGTCGATGTGAGCCTTGGCCCGGTCGAAGAACTCCGTCACACGCCGGCGGACGATCTCCGGATCGCTGGTGGAGACGAGCGCGCTCGAGTCGACGAGGTCGACGAACAACGCGGTCGCCAGCTTGCGCTCCACGCCCGAATTGTAGGTTCGCGCAGCCACTGGGAGAGGGCGGTTTGCCGCACGTCGTGCCGGCGACGGGCGCCACGAGCCCAGGGTGTGCGACTCGAAGTCGGACACCGAGCGACCGCTCCGGACATACGATCCCCACGTGCTCGAGCCCGGCGTGTTCAAGGCGTACGACGTCCGCGGGATCCACCCCACGGAGATCGACGAGGACGGCTCGTACCGGATCGGGCGGGCGTTCGTCGAGCAGTTCGAGCCTCGCTCGATCGCGGTCGGGCGCGACATGCGGCTCTCCGCGCCCGCGATGGCGAGCGCGCTGATCGAGGGAGCCGCCGACGGTGGTGCGGACGTGCTCGACCTCGGGATGGTCGGGACCGAGATGGTCTACTACGCCGTCGGCGAGCTCGGGCTCGACGGCGGGGTGTGCGTCACCGCGTCGCACAACCCGAAGGAGTACACGGGAATGAAGATCGTCCGCCGCGGGGCGCTTCCCGTCGGTGGCGACTCGGGCCTCGACGACGTTCGTCGGCGCGCGTCGGCCGACTTCGGAGAGGTGGCGAAGCGCGGCGACGTTCGCCCGGAGGACGTCTGGCGAGGCTTCGTCGACAAGGTGCTCTCGTTCGTCGACGAGGACGCGCTCCGGCCACTCAAGGTCGTCGTCGACGCTGCGAACGGCATGGCGGGAACGATGCTCCCGCCTGTCCTCGAGCGGCTGCCCCAGCTCGACGTCGTCCCCTGCTACTTCGAGCCCGACGGCTCGTTCCCGAACCACGAGCCGAACCCGCTCCTCCCCGAGAACCGCGAGTTCATCGTCGAGCGGACGCGGACCGAGCGCGCCGATCTCGGCGTGGCCTACGACGGCGATGCCGACCGGTGCTTCTTCGTCGACGACATCGGACGAATTCGTCCCCGGCGACTTCGTCACGGCGCTCCTCGCCCGGGCGATGCTCGCCAAGGAGCCCGGGGCGAAGGTGATCTACGACGTCCGGGCGAGCTGGGCGGTCCCGCGGGCGATCGAGCGGGCCGGCGGGGTGCCGCTCGTCAACCGCGTCGGGCACGCCTTCATCAAGCACCGGATGCGGGAGGAGGACGCGCTCTTCGCAGGCGAGGTCTCCGCGCACTACTACTTCCGCGACTTCACGCAGGCGGACACCGGCGTCGTCCCGCTCCTCGTCATGCTCGAGCTCCTCTCGCGGAGCGACGAGCCGCTCTCACAGCTCCTCGCGCCGTACCGCGAGCGCTACTTCATCACCGGCGAGATCAACACGCCGGTCGCCGACGTGGCGCTCAAGCTGCAGGAGCTCGAGGAGCGCTACGCCGCCGAGGGCGGGCGCATCTCGCACCTCGACGGCGTCTCGGTCGACTTCGACGACTGGCACTTCAACGTCCGCCCCTCCAACACCGAGCCGCTGCTCCGGCTCAACCTCGAGGCGCTCGACGAGGCCCAGATGGCGGAGAAGCGCGACGAGGTGCTCGCGCTGATCCGCTCCTAGCCGGCTGATCGTGAGCGGCGCGTCGCGGCCGGAGGCCGGCTTTGCCGGCCGGGAGGCCAGGCTCGACATACCCGTGCACGACCGAGAAGGAGGGGGCACGTGGGGGAACCATGGGTTCCCCCACGTCTACTAGGCCGGGCCGAGCTCGATCTCGGGGGGCAGCTCGGACGGGTCGTCGGCGGGCTCGAGCTCGAGCCGGGCCCGGGCGTCGAAGTAGACGTAGGCGGTCGTGAGCGCGACGAACGGCAGCGCCAGCGCGTACACGACGCCGGCGACGACGTTCAGGAGGGCGAACGGCGCCTCCGTGGCGAAGATGAGGAGCACGCCGAGCAGCGGTCCCGCCGCGAGGGCGATCGCGGCGCCGAGCCCCACGAGCGAGCCGACCCGGAGCCAGCGGCCGCGCACGAGCTCGCCGCTCCTGTGGAGCGCCTCGAGCGCAGGCCGCCGCTCGAGCTGAACGACCGGTGCGAGAAGCGACCAGCGAATCGCGAGCCAGATCGCGACGGGGATCAGGACCGCTGTCGCCGACAACGCGACCCACGCGGCGACGAAGATCGCGGTTGCCCCGAAGAGCGGCCTGACGTGCTCCAGCGCGAGGCGATACGCGCGCGGGGCGTCGAGCGAGCGACCCTCGTCGAGCTCGAGGAGCGCGCGTGCCGTCGCGGCCTGGACGAGCGACAAGCCGAAGAGCGTGAGCATCGTCCCGATGACGAGCGCCACGAACGCGACCACACCTGCGGCGCTCCCCGTCAGCGCGGTCACGAGATCGGTGAGCAGGAACAGGAGCCACTGCAGCAGGGCAATCGCGAGCCCGACCGGCAGGAAGAGCAACCCGATGCCGAGGAAGAGCCGGGCGCGCCGCACGTACATCCGGGCCGCGGCGGAGAGGATCTGCCCCCAGGCCCGCCGGCGTCCGAGACGGAGCGGCGCGACGGGAGTCCAGGTCGCGGCAACAACGATGTAGACGAGGAGCGAGATCACGGCGGCGAGGAAGATGAGCATCGGCACTGGATCGCTGACGAGCCGAGTCAGCCACTGGGAGCCGGTCGCGACCCCCGAGCAGAAGAGGTCGGTGGCGTCCGTCCCGAGGATCCCGGCGGTGGGGACTGCGTAGCTCCGGTCTCGCCAGCCCTCCGACCAGGTGATCGGCTCCGTCCACTGATCCTTCAGGTTCGGGCCCGTCGGCCCGTTGAAGAAGGCCTTCTGGAGCTCTCCCCAGCGGCCCTCGAAGGTGATCCAGGGCAGGGCGGCGGCCGCCGCGGACGGATCGGAGGGGATCGTCGTGACGGCGGGCCGGAGCTCGTCGTGTGGACCGCGCGTGTCGTCACAGCCGACGCCGGCCTCGGCCGAGCTGCCGAGGTAGAGGGCCGCGGTGAACTTGTTCGCGTGCGAGCCGGCGCCGGGGTAGACGACCGGGTGGGTGCCGTCGACGAGCTCGAGCTTGTCGTCTCCCCAGTCGCTGCCCTCGGCGCCCTCGTGCGAGCTGTAGCCGACCGCGACCGGCTCCTCCTCGAGGGCCTCGGCCGCGTCGCCTGCGTCGAAGAGGAGCTGGACCATCTCCCAGTCGCCCTCGTGGGTGTTGTTGAAGTCGTTGAAGGGGTAGAAGAACCAGTACTGGAGGGCGAGGCTGCCCGGCTTCGTTTCTTCTCCGGCGACGTGGGCGTAGACGCGCGGGTCGCTGCCTTCGGTCAACCGTCGCGCCCACAGCTCGTAGCTGCAGCCGGGGTCGAGCGCGCTGCCGGGGAAGTCGAGGTGGTACTCGAAGCGCTCCACGAGATCGTCGGCGAGCGGCGCGATCTTCACGAGGTCGGCGGCGCTCCAGGGGCCGCGCAAGGCGACCGTCTGCTCGTCGAAGAGGAGCTCGACGTCGGTCGGGACGTACGGCTCGCCCGGGCCGCACTCCTCGACCTGCTCGACGAGGCGGACGACCGGCGCGTACTTCTCTGCCAGCTCGCGCTCGTCACCGAGATCTGCTCCGGCGACCGCGGGGGCCGAGAGCGAGAACGCGACCGAGGCGAGCACGACAACGCGCCGCAGGCGGCTCACCGAAGCGGCTCCGAGGCGAACAGGTCGAGCCCGAGCGCACGCGAGAGGTCACGAGCGACGAGCTGGCCCTTGACGCTGTTCCCGGCCGCGTCGAGCCGCGGCGCGAACGTGCCGAGACCGCCCTTGCCGGGCGAGACGGTCACGATGCCCCCGCCGATCCCGCTCTTGCCGGGAAGCCCCACGTCGTAGAGCCAGTCGCCCGAGGTCTCGTACAGGCCTGCCGTCGCCATGACGGCGAGCGTATGGCGACAGGCGGATGCGCCGACGACCCGGGTCCCGGTGAGCGGGTTGACCCCACCGCCCGCGAGCGTCGCGCCCATCGCGGCGAGGTCGCGCGCGGTCACGGCGAGCGAGCTCTGGCGGGTGTAGAGATCGAGGGCATCGTCCGGCCCGGCAATCGCGCCACGCTCGCCGAGCGCCGCCGCGAGCTCGCGGTTCCGGTAATTCGTCGCCGAGGCCGAGGCGTAGACCGCCTCGTCGAGCTCGAGCTCCCGTCCCGCGAAGGTCGAGAGACCGGCCCGGAGCGTCGCCCACCGGTCGTCCCGCGTCCTGCCGGGCACGAGGCTCGTCGTCGCGATCGCCCCCGGGTTGACCATCGGGTTCGTGCGTCCACCCTCGCCGCGCTCGACCGCCTCGACCGCGTTGAACGGCAGGCCCGTCGCGTTGACGCCGACGCGCTCCTGCAGCTCGTCCGGGCCGAGTGCGTCGCAGACGAGCGCGAAGACGAACGGCTTCGCGACGCTCATCATCGTGAACGCCGTCTCCGCATCTCCCACGGCGTGGGCGGACCCGCCGACCGCCACGACGCAGATGCCGAACAGATCCGGGTCGACGAGCTCGAGCGCCGGGTACACCCTCGAGACGTCGCCTTCGTCGTTCGCTCGGTGTCGCCGGTGCGCTTCGTCCACCAGCGACACCACACGATCCGCTCCCGGCAGCCGTCCCGTCGAGACGAACGCCTCGCCTGGCGCGTCGCCGGTTGTCCCGTGTCTCGGCATCCGCGGTTTCGGTGCTCGCCGTCGGCCCGGCTAGTCCAGGTGGACGGGCGAGCCCGGACCGAGAGGGATCCCCACCAGGTACCAGGCCACGAAGAACAGCGTCCACACGGCGGACAGGACGACGACGAACGGCAGCATCATCGCCACGACCGTGCCGATCCCGGCGTCCTTGCGGTAGCGCTGCGCGAAGATGATGATCAGCGGGAAGTACGCCATCAGCGGCGTGACCACGTTCAACGGCGAGTCGCCGACGCGGTAGGCGGCGAGCACCGTCTGCGGTGCGACGTCGAGCCGCAGGAAGAGCGGGATGAAGATCGGGGCGAGGATGGCCCACTTGGCAATCGCGGCCGGCATGATGATGTCGACCAGCATCGTCACGAAGACGAAGCCGATCAGCAGCCACACCGCCCCGATGTTGGCCTCCTCGAGCCAGTCGCCGAGCTTCACCGCCGACACCTGCGCGATGTTCGAGTAGCTGAAGTACGCGATGAACTGCGCGATCAGCAGGAACAGGAGCAGCAGGCTCGCGAGCCCCGCCCATGACTTCGTGATCGACGCGAGCACGTCGTCGCTCGTCCGGATCGTCCCGGCTCCACGACCGTAGGCCAGCCCTGCCGCGAAGAAGACGATCGTGATGATCACGATGAGGCTGTCCATGAACGGGGAGTCGCCGATGATGTCGCCCGTCTCGGGATGGCGGAGCGGCGCGTCCGGGAAGACAGTGAGCAACGCGATGACGACGAGGACGGCCGCGGTCGCGATCAGCGCATAGCGGAGGCCCCGCGCCTCGGCTTCCGGCGACACGTCGGGCCCCTTGTCGGCGTCCAGCGACTCGTCGTCGCTCTCGAGCGCGGGGTCGTGCTTCCCCAGGCTCTTCTCGACGATCCGCACCGAGACGAGCGTCAGGACGAGCGTGACCAGGATCGTCGAGGCGATGCCGAAGTACAGGTTCGCCGCCAGGTCGATCGAGCGGTCGGGGTCGACGAGCGCGCTCGCGTCGTTGGTGATCTCGGTCAGGACGCCGTCGAGCGGCGTGATCAGGAAGTTGACGCCGAACCCGGCGGCGACGCCCGCGAACGCAGCCGCCATGCCGGCGAGCGGGTTCCGGCCGACGCTCTTGAACGCGGCCGCTCCCAGGGGTATCAGCACGAGGTACCCGGCGTCGGAGGCGATGCTCGAGAGGACGCCGATGAAGATGATGATGGGCGTCAGCATCGCTTCCGACGAGACGCTGACGAGCTTCCGGATCAGCGCCCCGATCAGGCCGGCGGCCTCGGCCAGGCCGACGCCGATCATCACCACGAGGATGATCGCGACTGCCGCGAAATTCCGGAAGTTGGCGACGAACGACGTGAAGAGGAAACGGACACCGTCGGCCGACAGGAGGCTCTGCACCGCCGCCGTCTCCTCGACGACCTCGTAGTCGCCCTCCTGGACGGATGCGTCAGGAAGGCCGCCGGAGGGTTGCGTGGAGCCGCCCTGGACGACCTCCTCGACCGCGACCGGCGGCGCCTTGACGACCTGGTAGGTGACCTTGATGTCCACCCAGGCGAGCAGGGCGGAGACGATGATCACGATCACGCATAGCCACACGAACAGGATCGCCGGGTTCGGCATCTTGTTGCCGCCGCGCTCGATCGCTCCGAGCACGCGCACCATCAGCCCACCCGAGGGCTCGGCCGCTGGAGGAGGTGGTGCCGCCTGCTCGCTCATGCGTTCTCCTCGCTCGAGCCCGGCGTGAACGCCGCGGCGAAGCGGCCGAGGAACTCCGTCTCGACGAGCACGGCCTTCTCGAACTCCTCGAGCAGCACCCGCTCGTTCGGCGCATGGATGTTCGCGTAGCCGTCGGTCGTCCCGAGGAGCAGGATCTCGGCCTCCGGCACCGCGACGTGGAGCGCGTTGACGAGCGGGATCGAGCCGCCGGTCGCCGCGTACGAGGCCTCGACCCCCCACGCCGCCTCCATCGCTTCGCGCGCGGCCCGGTACGCAGGCCCAGTCGTGTCTGCGAGGAACCCGTTGCCGGTCACGCCGGGGTGGACGGTCAAGTCGATCCCGAACGGACGCGCCGCCTCGAGGTGGCGGACAACCGCCTCCTGCGCCTCGTCGGCGTCCTGGGCCGGGTGCACGCGCGTGTTGATCTTCGCCCGGGCCCGCGCGTTGACGGCGTTGAGCGCGTCGTCGACCGAGGTGATGTCGATGCCGGTGACAGTGATCGCCGGGCCCGACCAGACGCGCGAGCCGAGGTCACCCGAGCCGACGAGCGGGAGGCCCTCCTTCACCTCCGCGAGCGTCCGGAACTCCTCCTCGGTGTAACCGGCCCCCGTCCACGGCTCGCGTTCGAGGCCTTCCACGGCGACGTCTCCGTTCTCGTCGTGGAGCGTCGCGAGCGCCTGGAGGAGGACGCCGAGCGCGTCCGGCGCGGCGCCACCGTACTGCCCCGAGTGCTTCGGGCCGGCGAGCGTCTCGACCTCCATCGTCGTCTGCGCCATGCCGCGCAGGCCGATCGTGAGCGTCGGCACCCCGGGGCGCACGCTGCCCATGTCCGCGATCAGCATCGCGTCGGCACGGAACAGCGACGGGTGCGTCGCGGGGTAGTCGTTGAGAGCGCTCCCGACCTCCTCCTGCCCCTCGATCACGACCTTGATCCCGACCGGAGGCCGTCCTTCCCATGCCCTGAGCGCCCCGACGTGGGCGAGGATGTTCGACTTCGTGTCCGCGGAGCCGCGCCCGATAGAGCGCTCCGTCGCGCTCGGTCAGCTCCCACGGCGGGGAGCTCCCACTTCTCCTCGTCCCCCGAGGGGACGACGTCGTAATGCCCGTAGAGGAGGACGGTCGGAGCACCCTCCGGTGCCGGGATCTCGCCGATCACGACGGGCGCGGTGTCGGGCAGCTCGAGCGAGTGGATCCCCTGGACGCCGGCGCCCTCGAGGAGCTCGACGACGAGGTCGCGCGCGGCGATGAGCTCCGCGTGCGTCTCCGGTGGATAGCCCGTGCCGGAGACGGACGGGATCGCGACGAGGAGCGCCAGCTCCGCTCGGAGCTGGGGCATGAGTCCAACCACGCGGTTGCACGCGTCGTCGTGGGGAGACACGACACGACCCTAGAGCATTCGTCGTCGTTGACGTCAGAACGACCAGCTGACCGGGACGAGGAAGACGGCGACGACCCCGAAGAGCCCGTAGAGAGTGGGAAGCCCGAGCTTCCAGTGGTCGCCGAACCGGTACCCGCCGGGACCCATCACCGCGATGCGGTGGCTGCAGCGGAGCGGTCACCTCTGAGCAGGTCGGTGCCCGGGCGGAGTCTCGCTACGATCGCGCGACACCGCCGACGACGAGGGAACTCATGCCGACAGTGCTGCAGTTCGACTTTCCGATGCCGGGCCCGTGGGGCGACGAGATGGCGACGGCCTTCAAGGATCTCGCAGAGATCATCGGCCGCTCGCCGGGCCTCCGCTGGAAGATCTGGACCGAGAACGAGGCCGAGGGCGTCGGCGGCGGGATCTACCTGTTCGAGAACGACGACTCCGCGCAGGCGTATCTCGAGGAGCACACCGCCCGGCTCGAAGGATTCGGGATCACCGACATCCGCGCGAGGCTGCTCCACGTCAACGAGCAGCTGACCGAGCTCACCGGCGGCCCCGTCTGAGCCGCGAGACGGTTCCGGAGCTCGGGCGGCCGACCGGCGAGCGGCCGCCGTTCAAGTACTCCGCTCTGACGCGCGTCTGGTTCTCGGATACCGACGCGCAGGGCGTCGTCTACTACGGCCGCTACCTGCCGTACTTCGACCACGCCCGCACCGAGTACCACCGGCATCTCGGCGACGTGGGGGTCGACGGGGCCGAGTACGTCATGCGCGCCTCGAACGTCGAGTACCACGCGCCCGCACGCTTCGACGAGCTCCTCGAGTGCTTCGTCCGTGTCAGCAGGCTCGGCCGGACGAGCATCACGTATGAGTGCGCCGCCATCCGCCTCTCCGACGGTGAGCTCATGGTCACCGCCACCCAGACACTCGTGCTCGTCGACCTGGAGACGCGACGCCCGACCGCCGTACCCGAGAGCGCGCGTGAGCCGATCCGCGCGTTCGAGGGCGACGACTAGCGTAGTCTCGCTCTGAACGCTGCCGTCTCACGGCAACGGCAGCGTCCTCGACCGGCAGCCGCACGCCTCGCGGCGCCAGTCGCGCCCCGAGCGCCGGGTAGAGGCCCGCCACGGCGCCGATGGCCAGCGCTGCCGACGACGCCTCCCGCCAGCACGAGCCGGCGGCACGACGACCTCCCAGCCGCGGCTCGACGCGTAGACCGCCGTCGACCGCGGCGCCGAGCGCGACGCCCGCGAGCGCCGCCGAGCCAGCGCGAGCAGCAGCGACTCGGCGAGGAACTGCAGGCCGACGTGGCGGCGCGTCGCCCCCAGTGCGCGCCGCAGGCCGATCTCCGAGCGCCGCTCCAGCACCGAGATGACCATCACGTTCGCGATTCCCACGCCGCCGACGAGCAGGCCACGGCGCCCAGTCCCAGGAAGAGCGACGGTGAAGGCGCTCTTCGCCGCCGCGCGCGCCTCGATCGCGTCCGACGGGCGGCGTCACATCGACCTCCTCCGGCGTGCTCCGGGTTCGATCGTGCGGGCGAGCACGCGCGCGCACGTCCTCGACGTCCTCCGGGTCGGCCCGCACGTAGAGCGTCGATGACGTCGCCCTCGTCGTCCAGGACAGCGCGTCGGCGGCGCCGAAGCCGACGAGCGCGGCGCTGTCGAGCGTCGGGCGCGAGCGTCGACCGGGTCGAGGATCCCGACGACCGTGAACCAGCGTGCCGCCGACGACGACCTGGACGCCGCCGCCGGCCCGGTCGATGCCCGAGCCGGCTCGGCAGCCGTCGATCGCCGAGCATCACGGCGGGGTAGCGCGGTCGACGCGTCGTTCGAGGAACGACGCCGTGCGCGCGAGCGTCGCGCCGAGCGTGCCGAGCAGCGACGGGTCGGCGGCCAGCGTCGTGATGCCGCTGCGTCTCGGCCGTCGGCGATGCAGCTCCGACGCGGTACACGGTCGGCGTCGACCGACGCCGGTCGCCGAGACCGCGCTCGACCGGCCCGATCGCGGCCGATCATCGACCGTGCGCCTTCTCGGGCAGCGCCGCGTCCTCGCCGAAGATCGTCTGCCCGGGCGCGACCGTCGAGCAGGTTCGTCCCGAGCCGGTCGAGCGACGACGAGCAGGTCGGCCTTGCTCGACTCCGAGATCGCCGAGCACGGCGACCATCGCCGCGATCCCGATCGCGATCCCGAGCGCCGACAGCGCGGCGCGCAGCCGGCGCGCCCGCAGGCCGACGGCGCCGACGCGCAGGACGTCGCGCGGCGCAGCAGCCGGCTCGGAGCGAGCTCCATCACGCGGCGAGCGCCGTGTCGAGCTCGACGCGACCGTCGCGCAGCTCGACCCGCCGCGGCAGCGCCGGCGGCGAGCTCGCGGTCGTGGGTGATGACGACCACCGTCGTGCCCGTCGCGCGTTGCAGCTCGCGCAGCAGCGCGACGATCGCCTGCGCCCGATGCCGGTGTCCAGGTTGCCCGGTCGGCTCGTCGGCGAACAGGATCGCGCGGCGCGCCGACGAGCGCGCGCGCGACCGCGACCCGCTGCCGCTCGCCGCCCGACAGCTGGTTCGGCCGGTGAGCGAGCCGGTGGCGCGAGCCCGACGCGCTCGAGCGCCTCGCGTGCGTGCGCGCGCCGCTCGCCGAGCGGGACGGCCGCTGTACAGCAGGCCGTCGGCGACGTTGTCGAGCGCAGACGCGACCGTCGAGCAGGAAGAACTGCTGGAAGACGAAGCCGATCGCGCGCGCGCGCAGCGCGGCGAGCGCGCGGTCCGAGAGCTCGTCGACGCCTCGTGCCCGGCGATGCGCGACGCGTCCCGCCGTCGGCCGCTCGAGCGTGCCGAGCACGTGGAGCAGCGTCGACTTGCCCGAGCCGGACGGCCCGACGATCGCGAGCGAGCTCGCCCTCGCTCGACGTGAGCGAGACGCCGCGGAGGGCCGCGACGTCCGCGCCGGGTAGCGCTTCTCGAGCGACCGCGGCCTCCAGGACGGCGCTCACTCGGGCACCACCACGCGTGCGCCCGTCGCGATGCCCTCTGCCCGTCGACCTCGACGTAGCCGTCCGCGAACGTGCCCGTCTCGACGGCGGTCGAGCGTACGCTCGCCGTCCGCGCCGACGAGCTCGACCGCGTATCCGCCGCCGCGGAGCGCGAGCAGCGCCTCGACCGGCACGGCGAGCACGTTCCGCGCGCGGTCGCGCTCGAGCGAGACGATCGACGGGCGCGCCGTCGAGCCCGTCGCGCTCGCCTGGGTCGGCCGAGCCGGACGACGACCGACGACCGTCGGCGTCGCCCGCCTCGCCCTGCGCGGTGGTCGACGGTCTCCGCGACGCGGCCGACGGACGCGATCGGTGCCCGTCGACGGTGCGCCCCGACGGGAGCTCCACCCGCACCTTCGCGCCGACGCGGGCGAGCTCCTGGCTGCGCGCGTCGAGGTCGATCTCGACGACCGGCATCGTGGCGGTGACCTCGAGCACGGCAGTTCCCGGCTGGAGCTGCGCCCCGACCGTGGTCTCGTGCTGGCCGATTCGCCGCGGGCCGGGCAGGAAGACGGCGTCGCCGACCTCGACCGCGCCGGTCTCCGGGAGGCCGAGTGCCTCCTGCCAGCGAGCGCACTGCGGCGGCGGTGTCGTCGTCGAACGTCTCGTCCACGGTCATTCCCTGTCGGGTCGTGGCCGAGCTCGACGAGGTTCCGCTCGAGCTGCTCGACGTCCCGCGCCGTCGGTGACCCTCGGCCGCGAGCCGGCGCCAGAAGGGCATCGTCCCGTAGAGGAGCCGGACACCCGTGCGCGTCGACCTCGTAGAGCATCTCGCCGCGCGTCACGACCTTCCCCTCCTCGGGCAGCCGCGGTGACGACGTCCCGGCGAGCCGCGCTGTGAGCGTCCGCCCGTCGGCGTATCCGAGCGTCCCGTCGACATCGTCGCGGAGGACGAGATCGCGCCGCTCAACGACGGCAGTCGCCGTCGCGCCGCCGGTCGTCGCAGCCTCGGCGCGACGCCGACCCCGAGCCGACGCGTCACGGCCGCCACGCCGCGCGACTGCGACGAGCCCCGCGGCAGCGGCGCCCGCGACCACGAGCCGCCTCACGAGCCGCCGCTTCTCATCGGGCCGACCCGCAACCCGCCGCCCGGCAGGGCGTCCTCGAGGATCTCCTGGCACGCCTCCTGCGCCTTCTGGAACGTCTCGCTCCCGCGGATCGATGCCGCCACCAGGACCACCGGCGCCGGAAGACCGCCGCCGCCGCCCGAGAAGTCGGGATCGGGCATGTCGACGCCGTGCTCGCGCATGCACGCCGCGAACTCGAGCATCGTCTCCTGCATCTGCTCGCCGCTCCTCCTCGGAGAGCTGCGGGGACCGGCGTCGCCGAACGGCGTGCCGCACGCCTCCCGAGCCTCCCGGAAGTCGTCGCCGTTGCGATCGAGGCGCATGCCGCGTCGCCGGGCCGGATCGTCCAGGCGGCCGTCCTCGTCGACCTGCGGGTCGGGTACGTCGATGCCGTGCTCGCGCATGCAACTGCGCCCACACGAGCGCGGCCTCCTGCGGATCCTCCTCGGTGTCGGTGCCGCCCTCCGTCGCGTCGTCCTCGCCGGTCGTGCTCGCCGGCACGTCGTCGAGCGCCGCGACGCCCTCGTCCCCGGACGACGACCCGCAGCCGCTCGCGACGGCCGCCACCGCGAGGAGGAGCGCGGCGAGCGCCGCCGCGAGCGTTGCGGTGCGGGTCGTCATGCCTCTCCCTTCGTCGCTGCCATCGTCAGGAGGGTCGCGGGCGCTCCTCAGAGGCGGCCTGAGACGCTTGCTAAGAGGTTGCTGAGAGCGGCTCGGCCGGGAGCGCGAGCGTGAAGCGCGCGCCGCCGCCCTCGGCCCGAGCTCGCGGAGACCCGGCCGCCGTGGGTCTCGGCGACCTGCCGGACGATCGCGAGGCCGAGACCCGAGCCCGGTCGTCCGCGGGCCCGCGGCGAGCGGTAGAAGCGATCGAAGAGGCGCTCGCGTCTCGTCCTCCGCGATTCCGGGGCCGTGGTCGCGCACCGTCACGGTGCCGCTCGCGACGGCCACCTCGATCGGCTCGCCCGCATGTCCCCACGTCACGGCGTTCTCGAGCAGGTTGACGACGGCTCGGTCGAGACGGGCCGGCGAGCCGCGGACGAGCGTCGGCTCGAGGCTGAGCGCGAAGACCTGGTCGGGCGCGCGCCGCCGCACGCTCTCGACGGAGGCGGCGACGAGCGAAGTCGAGGCGGACGTCCTCGATCTCCGCCGCGCGCTCGCCGTCACGGGCGAGCTCGACGAGGTCGCCGACCAGCGCCGTGAGCTCCACGAGCTGGCCGACGACGTCCTCCGCCATGCGGACGCGCTCCGGCGCGGCGACGGCGGGTCGGGGCGCGCGAGCAGCTCGACGTTGGTCCGGATGCTCGTGAGGGGCGTGCGCAGCTCGTGCGACGCGTCGGCGACGAGATTGCGCTGCGCCGTCGCCGAGCGCTCGAGGGACGCGAGCATGGTGTTGACGGTCGCCGCGAGGCGGTTCAGCTCGTCGTCGCCCGAGACCGTCGATCCGCTGCGTCAGGTCGGCCGTCCGTGCGACCTCCTCCGCGGTCTCCGTGAGGCGGCGGACGGGCCGCAGCGCCGAGCGGGCGACGAGCAACCCGAGGAGGGCCGCGCCGCCGATCCCGAAGACCGCGACGACGACGAGGATCGCGCGGAGGCGCCCGAGGGTCTGCTCCACCTCCGTCAGGGGCCGCGCGACGAGGACGGCGAAGCCCGGCGCCGAGCCGCTGCGTGTAGATGCGCACCGGGATCCCCTCGACGTCCGACCTCACGGAACGTCCCGCGTCGCCCGACCCGCCGCGACCGCACGGTCGCGGGCGAGGACCGGCACGGCGCAGCGACCGGGCCGACGAGCTGGTCGTCGGCCTCGGCCGTCACGATCTGCGCGCTCGTGCCGGACACCCCGAGCGGCGGCGCCGGGAGCCGGATCGCGAAGCCGGCGCCGGCGTCGGCCGGAGGATCGCCTCGCCGGCGCGCGCGCGTAGCTCGTCGTCGACCTGCCCGTACAGCACGTCGCTGGCGACCACGTAGACGGCGACGGAGACGACGGCCACCGCGACTGCGACCGCCGCCGCAGCCGCGAGCGTGATGCGAGCGCGAAAGCTCATGGCTCGCGCAGCGCATAGCCGACGCCGCGCACCGTCTGCACGCAGGCGGGGCTCGCCGTCCGACTCGAGCTTGCGCCGCAGGTAGCCGACGTAGACCTCGAGCGAGTTGGAGCGTCGGGCCGAAGTCGTACCCCCAGACTCGCTCGAAGATCAGCGAGCGCGGCAGCACCTGCCGCGGGTTGAGGAGGAACAGCTCGAGCAGGAGGAACTCGGTACGAGTCAGCTCGATCTCGCGCGTCGCCCCGGCCGACCTCGTGCGTCCCCGGGTCGAGGAAGACGTCCGCGAAGCGGAGCACGCCGTGAGGGTCGCCGTTCACCGACCGACGAAGCAGCGCGCGCACGCGCGCGAGGAGCTCCTCGAGCGCGAAGGGCTTCACGAGGTAGTCGTCGGCGCCAGCATCGAGGCCCGACGACCCGGTCGGAGACGGCGTCGCGCGCCGTGAGCATCAGGATCGGCGTCCGGTCTCCGGCGCGACGCAGCCGACGGCAGACGGCGATGCCGTCGAGCGCCGGCATCAGGACGTCGAGGACGACGAGCTCCGGCTGCGTCACGCTCCACGAGCGCGGAGCGCATCGTCGCCGTCCTCGGCCAGCGCGACGTCGTAGCCTTCGAGCCGGAGCGCCCGCTCCAGGGCGACTCGAACCGCCGGCTCGTCGTCAACGACCAGGATGCGCACCGCCGGAAGTCTCGCCGGCGCACCTGAGAGATTGCTGAAAGCCCCCGTTACAGGCGTGTGAACGCTCGGGTCGCCGACGCGCGCCCGCCCGGCGGGCCGGACGGGCGCGGCGCGGCGTCTCCCCTCCCCCGTACGCCTTGTAATCGAGTCCCGCCGGAGGCGGCATCACTCGTTTCAGGGATTTCCTCCCTCGATCGAGGTACCCCCTCGATCGAGTGGTCGATCCCTCGTTCGAGGGAGACTCCGCCGTCAGCGGCGCATCGCGCGGACGATCCGCACGGCGTCCGCCCGACCCAGCTCGCCCTCGACGCGCACCGTGACGCCGTCCCGGGCGACGAGGAGCGTCGATCCGGCGAGCCAGCCGTTGTCCTCCCGGATCGACCCGTCCGGGGCGACGAAGAGCACGACGTGCGGGCCTCCCTCGAGCCACACCGCGCGATTCCCGTCGACCTCGAGCTCTTCCACGGAGGTGCCCGCGCCGACGAGCTTCTTGACGAGCGCAGGATCGTCCGCCGCGCTGCCCGGGAACTGGGTCACGAGCAGCCGCACGCGGTCGCCGTCGCGCCAGACGTAGGCGACGCGCATGCCTGGCGCCACGCGCACCTCGTCGGGCGCGGGCTCGCCGTCGGGCGGCGGAGCGTAGGGGAACCCGGCTCGAGCCGCGGCCTGCGCGAGAGTGACGGGATCGCCCAGGATCTCGAGACCGGGGACCGGGGAGAGCGCCGGGAGCTCGTCGACGACCGTGATGCGCGCGCTGCCGATCCCGAGCCAGTCGAGGATCGCGGTCCGGGCGGGCGAGACGGCGAGCGTCGCGACGAGGGCGGCCAGCACCAGCGCGACCACGAGCGCGAGACGTCTCTGCGGACGGCGCCGTCGAGGCGGCTCCGCGATCCGCGCCGAGACGAGCGCCACGACGTCCGGCCCCTCGGGCCAGTCCATCGCCGGGGCCAGCGCGGTCAGCTCGCGCTCGAGCGGCGTCACGCGGCGTCCTCTCCGACGAGCTCCCGCAGGCGCCCGAGCGCGCGCGACGTCCGCGACTTGACGGTGCCGCGACGCACACCGAGCGCCGCCGCGGTCTCGTCCTCGCCGAGCTCGAGCAGGAAACGGTGGACGAGGACCTCGCGGTCCCGCTCGTCGAGCCGCGCGAGCCCGTCGAGGAGCTCGGCGCGGCGCTCGTCGGCGACGGCGGCGGCCTCGGGGGACGGAGCCGCGTCCCCCGAGGTCGCCGCCGCCTGCAGCACGAGCGCCGCCCGGCGCCCCGCCGACCGTCTGCGGTTCTTCGCCTCGTTCGCGACGATCCGCAGGAGCCAGGGGCGAAACGGCGCGTCGACGCGAAAGCGGCCGAGGGCGCGATACGCCTTGACGAAGCCGTCCTGGACGGCCTCCTCGGCGTCACCGCGATCGCCGGCGGCGACGAGCGCGACTCGGAATGCGATTCCCTGATGCATGCGCACGAGCTCCTCGTAGGCAGCCGCGTCGCCGCGCTGCGCGCGTACGACGAGAGTCCTCTCATCCAGTGGTCGGCTCCCCACTCGCTCCTTCTACACCCGTGACGACGCCTGGGTTCCGCTAGCGTCGGGCGGGATGGCCGACCGCTGGACGAGCCTTCGGATCGACGACATCCCGCCGATCACGGTCGCGGGCGAGCTGCGCTGGAAGCCGATCCGCCGCACGCTCGGGATCGAGGCGTTCGGGATGAACGCCTACACGGCCGAGAACGCCGGCGACGACGTCGTCGAGCGGCACAGCGAGGCGACCCTCGGCCACGAGGAGGCATACGTGGTCCTCGCCGGCAGGGCGAGCTTCGAGCTCGACGACGAGACGCTCGACGCACCCGCGGGGACGGTCGTCTTCCTCCGCGACCCGGGCGTCCGGCGCTACGCGAGCGCCGCGGAGCCGGGCACGACGGTGCTGGCGATCGGCGGCAAGCCGGGTGAGGCGTACACCCCGTCGGCGTGGGAGTGGTACTTCGAGGCGGAGCGCTTCCGCGACCCGCTCGACCCCGAGGCCGCGCTGCGCCTGATGGACGAGGCGAACGAGCGGTTCCCCGATCACGCAGGCGTGATCTACTCGACGGCCTGCTGGCAGGCGCTCGCGGGCCGGCCCGACGACGCGTGGGAGACCCTCCAGCGGGCGCTCGCGCTCGACCCCAGGGCGCGCGAGTGGGCGAAGAACGACGAGGATCTCGCGTCGACTCCACGACCGCCTTTGACTGCAGATGTCCGACTGAAGTCGGACACCGGTTGGATGGAGTCCGTCTCGGCGGCACCACCCGGCACGGCCGGAGGCCGGCTTTGCCGGCTCGGAGGCCAACTCTCGCTTCTGCCGGAAACGACGCTGAAGGAGGGCTCGTGGGGAACCATGGGTCCCCCACGTTTCAGCCTCCGGGCGTCATCCGGTAGGCGTCGAAGACGCCGTCGAGGTTGCGCAAGCCCGTCAGGAGCGAGCGCAGCTCCTTCACGTCGCCGACCTCCGCCGTGTACCAGTTCCGCGCCATCCCGTCCTCGACCGAGCCTCCGTAGGAGACGATGTTCGCGCCGTGCTCGGCGTACGTGCGGGCGACGTCCTCGAGGAGGCGCGCGCGATCCCACGCCTCGACGGCGATCTGGACGCGGAAGCTCGCCGATGTGGCGCCCCCCTCCCATTCGACCGGAGTGAATCGCTCGGGATTCCGCATCAGCGCCTTCACGTTGGGGCAGTCGACCCGGTGGATCGTGATCCCGCGTCCGAGCGAGATGTAGCCGTGGATCTCGTCGCCGGGCACCGGCGTACAGCACTTCGCGAGCCGGACGAGCACGTCGTCGACGCCGGGCACGACGACCCCGAGCGAGTCGCCGGTGACGATCCGCTTGCGGCCCGCCGGCTTGATCGTGATCACGGGCTCGTCGTCGACCTCGTCGGTCTTCAGGCGCTGGAGCACCTTGTTCACGACCTGTCCCGTGCCGATCTTCCCCGAGCCGAGCGCGAGGTAGAAGTCCTCCGCCTTCTTGAAGCCGAGGTCGCGGATCACGGAGGCGAGGACGCTGGAGCCCTGGAGCTTCCGGTACGGCAGGTTCTGCGCCTTGAGCGCCTGGTCGAGCGCCTCGCGTCCCTTCTGCTCCGTCTCGCCCTTCGTCTCGCGCTGGTACCACTGGCGGATCTTGTTGCGGGCGCGCGACGACGCGGCGAGCGAGAGCCAGTCGCGCGAGGGACCGCGGCCCGACTTCGAGGTGAGGATCTCGACGAAGTCGCCGTTCTTGAGCCGGTAGTGCAGCGGCACGATCCGGCCGTTCACCTTCGCGCCGACGGTTCTGTGCCCGACGTCGGTGTGCACCGCGTACGCGAAGTCGATCGGCCCGGCGCCGGCGGGAAGCGTCTTGACCTCGCCCTTCGGCGTGAACACGTAGACCTCGTCGTCGAAGAGATCGGTGCGGAGGGTTCGCATGAACTCGGCGGCGTCCTGCTCGTCGCCCTGCCAGTCCATGAGCGAGCGCACCCAGGTGAGCCATTCGTCGTCGTGCTTGCCTGCCCGACCACGCTTGTAGAGCCAGTGGGCCGCGACCCCGAGCTCGGCCTCCTCCTGCATCTCGCGCGTGCGCACCTGGATCTCGAGCGGCGTTCCCGACGGCCCGATCACGGTGGTGTGCAGGGAGCGGTACCGGTTGAGCTTCGGCATCGCGATGAAGTCCTTGAACCGACCGGGCATCGGCTTCCAGAGCGAATGGATGATCCCGAGCGCGCCGTAGCAGTCGCGCGTCCCGTCCTCGCCCGAGCGCTCCGCGATCACGCGCATCGCCGTGAGGTCGTAGATCTCGTTGAACTCGCGGCCCTTCTTGGCCATCTTGTCGTAGATCGAGTAGAAGTGCTTCGCGCGTCCCGAGATGACGACGGGGATGTCGGCCTTCTCGAGCTCGAGGCCAAGGATCGTCCCGGCCTGGTCGACCTGCTGCTCGCGGGCCTCGCGGCGGTCGGCGACCATCGCCTTGATCTCCGCGTACTTGCGCGGGTGGAGGATCTGGAACGAAAGGTCCTCGAGCTCCCATTTGAGCGCGTGGATTCCGAGCCGGTGCGCGAGCGGCGCGTAGACCTCGAGCGTCTCCTTCGCCTTCTGCACCTGCTTCTGCTTGCCGAGGTACTCGATCGTCCGCATGTTGTGCAGCCGGTCGGCGAGCTTGATCAGGATGACCCGGACGTCCTTGGCCATCGCGACGATCATCTTGCGGTAGTTCTCCGCCTCCGCCTGCTCGCGGCTGGAGAACTGGATCCGCGTCAGCTTCGTGACGCCCTCGACGAGCTCGGCGATCTCGGGCCCGAACTCGGCGCGAAGGTCGTCGAGCTCCGCGTCGGTGTCCTCGACGACGTCGTGGAGCAGCGCGGCCGCGATGGTTTGCTCGTCGAGGTGCAGCTCGGCACAGATCCGGGCGACCCCCCACGGGTGGTGGATGAACTCCTCGCCCGAGCGGCGCACCTGTCCGCGGTGGCGCGCCTCGGCAACCTCGAACGCGCGGCGGATCAGGTCGCGATCGACGTCCGGGTTGTACGTCTCGACGCTCGCGAGCAGCTCCTCCACGAGGTTCTCGTGATGACGCTGGGCGTCGACGACCGTCATGAACCCAGTGTACGGCCCGCGTCTGCAATGTCCCCCTTTCGCGGCAGGAGGAGCTCGGCCGCGGTCGAAAGGGTGTGCCCATGCGCCTCGTGCACGCCTACCTGGAGCGGCGGCGGCTCCTGCGGATGATGCAGCTGCTCGCCGCGACGTCTCGCCGCTGACGCGACCCGTGATCGTACGATGACGGCGTGAGCGGTCTCACGCGCGTCAACGTCTCCGAGCTCGTCCCCGAGTACGACGACACGGATCCCGAGGGGTACCGGGCGGGGATGGCCCGGTTCGGACCGAGTCTCGGCGCGTCGCAGATGGGCGCGTCGCTCTACGAGCTGCCACCCGGGCAGAGCATCTGCCCGTACCACTACGAGTACCCGGAGGAGGAGTGGCTGCTCGTCGTGGCGGGCCGCGTCACCGTGCGCCATCCCGGCGGCGAGGACGAGCTCATAGCGGGCGACATCGTGTGCTTCCCACCCGGGCCGGACGGCGCCCACAAGGTCACGTGCCTCGGCGACGAGCCCGCGCGCGTCGTCATGAGCTCGACGAAGCAGACACCGGCGATCGCCGTCTACCCGGACAGCGGCAAGGTCGGGATCTGGCCCGGCGACGATCGTGACCGCCTCATGATGCGCCGCGACACGCTCGAGTACTACGACAGGAGAGACGCTTAGGCGGCGATCGGCAGCTCGGCCGTGTCGCGCTCGAGCAGCGCCCGGAAGGTCTCCGACTCGAGCAGCTGGCGCCTCGCACCACCCACGGTGAGGCCGAGCTCGGTGAAGATCCGGCGGGCATCAGGTGCCCAGGCCTGCTCTCCGGCCCGCCACTCGTCCGCGAGCCACGCGCGCAGCTCGCCGTAGGCGGCGGGTGCGGCAAAGACGCGTCGAACGACGAGCTGCGGCGCGACCGTCCCGTTCCAGCGGTTCTCCTTGAGCCGGAAGGCGACGTCGAGCCCGCCCGAGCTCTCGAGGCGCTCGAGCTGCCCACCGAGGCCGAAGCCGATCGCCGAGCCACCGTCGCGTCCCTGCTGGCGAACGCGGAACCGCAGATGCTTCCCGTCACCGACCGTGCCGGCGCCCGTGGCCTCAACGCTCGCGACGAGAAGTGTCGGCTCCGGGTTGCCGAGCCCGAACGGCGCGAGCCGGTCGAGCTCCTGTGCGAGGTCGAGTGTCAGCTCGGCGGCGGGCACGATCGCGTCGATCGTCGTCAGCGGTCGCAGATCGACGTCCGCCAACTCCACGTCCGCGTGACGGCCGAAGGCGTCGGCGAAGGCCTCCAGCTGTGAGGTCTCGATCGAGAGCCCGGCTGCTGCGCGATGCCCGCCGAACCGGTGCAGGTGGTCCGAGCAGGCTGCCAGGCCGCCGTGGAGATCGAACTCGGGGATCGAGCGCCCGGAGCCTTTCCAGCTCTCGCCGCTCTTCGCGACGAGGACGACCGGACGATGAAACCGCTCGACGAGCCGCGAGGCGACGATCCCGATCACGCCCTCGTGCCAGCCCTCGTCCCAGAGGACGTAGCCTCGGCGCGCGCGATCGGCCGGCGGTAGCGCGTCGACGCGCGCCGTGGCCTCGCGGAGGATCCGCTCCTCGACGCCCTGCCGCTCCCGGTTCAGGTCCTCGAGCTGCGCCGCCAGACGGTCGGCCTCGGCACGATCGTCGGTCAGGAGGAGGTCGAGGGCGAGGTCTGGTCGCCCGAGCCTGCCCGCAGCGTTGATCCGCGGCGCCAACCTGAACGCGACCGCCGTCGCGTCGACGGCCGCCGGGTCGACGTTCGCCGACTGCATGAGCGCCTGGAGACCGGGCCGGCGCGTCCGAGCCAGCGCCCGGAGGCCGGCCGCGGCGAGGGCCCGGTTCTCGTCGACGAGCGGGACGACGTCGGCGATCGTGGCGAGCGCGACGAGGTCGAGCGTTCTCGCGACTGCCGCGTCCTCCGAGCCGAAGAGTGCCCGTGCGAGCGTGTAGACCACGCCTGTCCCGCAGAGATCGGGGCACGGGTACCGCGACGGTCGCGTCGCGACGACGGGGCAGTCGGGCAGCGTCTCTCCGGGACGGTGGTGATCCGTGACGATGACGTCGAGCCCGAGCTCCTTGGCCCGGGCGACCTCCTCGATCGCGGTGATCCCGCAGTCCACCGTCAGCACGAGGTGCACTCCCTCCGCCGCAAGACGATCGATCGTCTCGGCAGCCAGCCCGTAGCCCTCCTCGAACCGGCTCGGCAGGCGCCACTCGACGCTCGCGCCGAGCTCGCGCAGGACGATGACCGCGACCGCGGTCGCCGAGATCCCGTCCACGTCGTAGTCGCCGTGGACGCAGATGCGCTCTCCGGCCGCGACCGCCGCCCTGAGCCGCTCGACCGCCCGCTCCATGTCGCCGAGCAGGAACGGGTCGTGGGCGGGCGGCTCGCACGCGAGGAACGCGCGTGCCTCCCCGGGATCGTGGAGACCGCGCCGCACGAGGACGGTGGCGGTCGTCTCGCTCACCTCGAGCGTTTCGGCGAGCGCCTCCACGTGGGCCCAATCGCACGGTCGTGTCGTCCAGCGGCCGTCCTGCATCGCCCACTCGACGGTACGGACCTCGTCGGACGGTGTTCGTCGCGCGAGAGCGGAATCCTGCAGAGCCGGAGCGCGTAGGCCTCCGGTGTCCGACTTCAAGTCGGACACGCACTGCTTCAGCTCAGGCTCGGCGCTCGCGCCGTTCGCGCCGGACCTGCATGACGACCTTGACCCACAGCATCACGACGGCCGCCGTCGCGCCCAGCACGCAGACGGCGATCGGCGCGAAGTACGCCATCTGCTCGACCGAGTACTTCGTGACGGCTGCGCCGACGAGCCAGATCGCGAGCACGGCGGCGATCATCCCGACGACCAGGCGACGATCCTTCATGCGCGGAGGCTAGCCTCCCGGTGTGGCTCAAGCGGAGTGGAACTACATCTCGGGCGACGACTACACGCTCGAGTTCCTCGGCTACCGGTTCGCCTTCGGCGCCCGGGACTTCGAGGAGCGCGTCGGAGCCGCGGCCGTCAGGCTCGGCCTCGTCGCGTCGAACGACCTCGACCACGAGGAGGTGGCCGATCTCGTGGAGCTCGCAGCCGACGGCCGGATCGCCGAGGCTCGCAGCACCCTCGGCTCGTACCTCGTGCGGCACTGGGAGCGTCTCGCGCTCGTCGAGGGCGAGTCGCTCGTCTACTGGTTGCGGAAGCTCGTCTTCCGGGGTGCGTACCTCGACCACCGCGTCAAGGAGGGCTTGCTCGAGGTCACGTGGGACGAGGAGAGCGCCGAGTACGCCTACGCCGAGCCGGCCGGCGGCCGCGCTCTGCTCGAGCTCGCCCCCACGCCCTCGTGGCACGCGCTCCAGTTCCGCAACGACTGACTCCGGGGACGTCAGTCGGCAGGCAGCGGCCCGGTGTAGCCCATCGTCCGCTCGCTCCCGGGCGCGGCGAGCCGGATCTCGCGGACGGCGCCGAGCGGCACGATCCGCTCCTCCGGCTCCTCGTCGCCGTGCGGGCGGAAGCTGACGAAACCGAAGCCGGGGTCGGACGAGAGCGTCTTGAGCCGGTGGAGCGAGCCGTCGACGAGCTCGACGGTCACCTCGACGTCGGCGAGCCCGTGGTCCTCCTTGAAGAGCTCGATCCGGCGCAGGATGCGCTTCACGAGCTCGTCGAGAGGGCCGGCCATGCCCGGCGTCCAGATCGCGTGCGTGCTCAGAAGAGGCTCCGCTCGTCCTCCGCGGCGCCGAGGTGCGCCCGACCCAGATCGGTGATCACCCGGCCGCGCGGGGTGCGCTGGAGGAACCCGAGCTGGAGCAGGTACGGCTCGTAGACGTCCTCGATCGTGTCCGTCTCCTCGCCGAGCGCGACGGCGATCGTCGACAGGCCGACCGGGCCTCCGCCGAACTTGTGCGCGATCGCCTCCAGGAGCTCGCGGTCGATGCGCTCGAGGCCTTGCTCGTCCACCTCGAGGAGCTCGAGCGCCTCCCGCGCGACCTCGGTCGTGATCACGCCTGCGTGGCGCACCTGGGCGACGTCGCGCACCCGCCGGAGGATCCGGTTCGCGACCCGCGGCGTGCCGCGCGAGCGCGACGCGATCTCGTCGGCGGCGTCGGACGGCGATCTCGACGCCGAGAATGCCGGCCGAGCGGCCCACGATCGACGCGAGCTGGCCAGGGTCGTAGTACCCCAGCCGGAACGTCATCCCGAACCGGTCGCGCAACGGCGTCGTGAGAAGACCCGTGCGTGTCGTCGCGCCGACGAGCGTGAACGGCGGCAGGTCGAGCGTCAGCGTCCGGGCGGCCGCGCCCTGGCCGAACACGATGTCCAGCCGGAAGTCCTCGAGCGCCGGATAGAGGATCTCCTCCGCCGAGCGGGTGAGCCGGTGGATCTCGTCGACGAAGAGCACGTCGCGCGGCTCGAGTGCCGTGAGGATCGCGGCGATGTCCTTCTTCTCCAGGGCCGGCCCTGCGACCGTGCGCAGGCCCACACCGAGCTCCTCGCGCACGATCTGCGCGAGCGTCGTCTTGCCGAGCCCCGGCGGGCCGGCGAGCAGCACGTGGTCGAGCGCCTCCGCCCGCTGCTTGGCGGCGTCGAGCGCGATGCGCAGCTGCTCCTTGACGCGCTCCTGACCGACGAAGTCCTCGAGGCTGCGCGGCCGCAGCGTCCGCTCGGCCTCCTCGTCCTCCGGACGGAGCACGGGAGCGAGGAACTGGCTCACGGCTCCCGTGCCACGCCGCGTCCCTCGCAGCGCGAGCCGAACGCGCTCCTCCGCGGGCAGCTCGGGATCGACGTCCGCGAGAAGGCGCTCGGCGTCGACGACCGTGTAGCCGAGCTCGACGAGCGCGTCGCGGGCGACGAGGTGGCCCGGCGTGTCCGACACGGCCGCGAGCGACGGCTCGAACGTCGCGCCGAGCTTCTCCTTGAGCTCCAGCACGATCCGTTCCGCGGTCTTCTTGCCGATCCCGGGGATCGCCTGGAAACGCGCGTGGTCGCCGAGCGCGATCGCCTTGCGGAGCTCGCTCGCGGGTGAGCCGGAGACGACCGCCAGCGCGACCTTCGGCCCGATCCCGCTCACCGTCAACAGGTGGACGAAGAGCTCGCGCTCGTCCGCGTCGGCGAAGCCGTAGAGCTGGAGCGCGTCCTCGCGCACGTGGAGGTACGTCTCGACCGTCACCTCCGACCCGGCCGTCGCACGCCTGAGCACGCCCGGTGTCGCCGCGACCAGATAGCCGACGCCGTTCACGTCGAGGACGAGCCCGTCGCCGCTCCGGCCCGCCGGCCGGCCCCGGAGGCGCGAGATCATCCGGCCCCGTTCGCCGCCAACCGCGCAAGCGGCGGCATCGAGGCGTGGCAGATCGCGACCGCGAGCGCGTCAGCCTCGTGCGAGGTCGCGAGCTCCGACTCGAGGGAGAGCAGCATCCTCACCATTCTCGCCACCTGGCCCTTGTCGGCCCGGCCGTACCCGCAGACGGTCTGCTTGACGCGCGCCGGCGCGTACTCGGTGCACGCGACCCCGGCCGACGCGGCCGCGACGAGCGCGGCGCCTCGCGCCTGCCCGACGAAGAGCGCGATGCGGGCGTCTGCACCGACGAACGACTCCTCCAGTGCGACCGCGTCCGGCTCGTGCGCCCGGATGAGCTCGGCGACCCCGTCGAAGATCCTCCTGAGCCGGAGCTCCGGGCGCTCTCTTGCGCCCGACGTCCAGCACCCGTGTGCCAGGGCTCTGATACGCCCGTCGCTTTCGTGGACGATCCCGTACCCGCACGCAGCCGTCCCTGGGTCGATACCGAGGACCTTCACGTGCGGAGGGTACGGGGGCCTTCGGACGGCAGGCTCGACCCCAGGTGTCCGACTTCAAGTCGGACACCGCGCGCTCCCTAAGAGGCCACAGCCTCCAGCACCGTCTCGGGGATGTCGAAGTTCGCGTACACGTCCTGGACGTCGTCGAACTCCTCGAGCCCCTCGACCAGGCGCACGACCTGCTTCGCGGTCGACTCGTCCCCGATCGCGACGGTCGTCTTCGGCACCATCGCGAGCCCGACCGACTCGAGCCTGAACCCCGCCGCCTCGAGCGCCTCACGGACGGCCGAGAGCTCGTCGGGGCTCGAGGAGACGACGAAGGTGCTCCCGTCGCGCTCGACGTCGTCCGCGCCCGCGTCCGCGGCGGCGAGCACGAGCTCGTCCTCGTCGACGCTGTCGCCGGTGACGAGCACGACGCCGCGCCGCTCGAACTGCCAGGCGACGGCTCCCGTCGCGCCGAGGTTCCCGCCGTGCTTCGAGAACATGTGCCGTACCTCGGAGGCGGTGCGATTCCGGTTGTCGGTCAGCGCCTCGACGATCACGGCGACGCCCTCGGGCCCGTAGCCCTCGTAGACGACCGTCTCGAAGCTCGCGCCGTCGGTGCCCTCCCCCGCTCCCTTCGCGATCGCGCGCTCGATGTTGTCCTTCGGCATCGAGTAGGAGCGCGCCTTCTCGACCGCGTTCTGCAGGGCGAGGTTGGTCGCCGGGTCGGAGCCACCCTCCTTCGCGGCGACCATGATCGCGCGCGACAGCTTCGAGAAGAGCTTGCCGCGCTTGGCGTCTGCCGCGCCCTTCTTGTGCTTGATCGTCGACCACTTGCTATGCCCAGACACTCGTCGCCTCCGTCACCAGCTCGAGAAACCGTAGGTGGACGCGCGGGTCGTCCGTCAGCTCCGGGTGGAACGCCGCGACGAGCACGTGCCCGTCGCGCAGGAGGACCGGCTCGCCGTCGAGCTCCGCCAGGACCTCGACGTCCGGCCCCACGTCTCTGACGCGCGGGGCCCTGATGAAGACGCCGCGAAAGGGCGTCGACTCGCCGGGCAGCTCGAGGTCGGCCTCGAAGCTCGCGACCTGCCGCCCGTAGGCGTTCCGCTCGACCTCGAGGTCGGCGAGCCCGAGGTGGCCACGGTCGAGCAGGATCATGCCGGCGCACGTGCCGAACACCGGCCGGCCGAAGGCGCGAATCGCCCCGTCGAGCCCGTAGAGCGCTGCGAGCCTCGTGATCGTCGTCGACTCGCCACCGGGGATCACGAGCCCGTCGAGGTCGGCGAGCTCCTCGGGGAGCCTCACCTCGACCGCGTCCGCGCCCACCCCGCGGAGCGCGCGGACGTGCTCGCGGAAGGCACCCTGGAGGGCCAGCACGCCGATCCTGGGTGGGCGTCCGTCCACGGGGTGAATTCTAGAGGTGGCGTTCCCTCGAACTCCCCAAGTGCTCCTCTCGGACCCCCGTTCGAGGGCGACACCTCCGGCGGGCGGGGCTACCAGCCGCGGAGCTCGAGCCGCTCGGCTTCGGTGAGCGAGCTTGCCGAGATCCCGACCATCGGCGCGCCGAGCCCGGACGACACGTCCGCGAGGATCCTCGCGTCCGCGAAGTGCGTCGTCGCCTCGACGATCGCCTTCGCGCGCCGCGAGACGTCCTCGGCCCACCCGTCGCGATCGAGGGTCACGTCGCGCCCGGACTTGAAGATGCCGGAGCCGACGAACACGCCGTCGGCGCCGAGCTGCATGCAGAGCGCGGCGTCGGCGGGCGTCGCGATCCCCCCGGCGGTGAAGGTGACGACCGGGAGGCGGCCGTTCTCCGCGACCCAGCGGACGAGCTCGTAGGGCGCGCGGTGCTCCTTCGCGGCCGAGTAGAGCTCTTCGTCGCGAAGCCCCTGGAGCTGCCTGATCGCACCGAAGACCGACCGCATGTGCGTGACGGCGTTGACGATGTCGCCCGTTCCGGCTTCGCCCTTCGTGCGGATCATCGCGGCCCCCTCGGCGATGCGCCGCAGCGCCTCGCCGAGGTTCGTCGCACCGCAGACGAACGGGACGGTGAACGCGTGCTTGTCGACGTGGTGCTCGACGTCGGCGGGGGTCAGCACCTCCGACTCGTCGATGTAGTCGACCTCGAGGGCCTCGAGGATCTGGGCCTCGACGAAGTGACCGATGCGGCACTTCGCCATCACGGGGATCGAGACGGCGCTCTGGATCTCGCGGATCATCTGCGGATCGGACATGCGCGCGACGCCGCCGTCGCGCCGGATGTCGGCCGGCACGCGCTCGAGCGCCATCACCGCGCAGGCGCCGGCGTCTTCCGCGATGCGGGCCTGGTCGGCGTCGACGACGTCCATGATCACCCCGCCCTTGAGCATCTCGGCGAGGCCCGTCTTGACGCGCAGGGTGCCGATCTCCGCCATGGCCAAAAGTCTACCGGCGGCTCTCTCCGGTCATTTCGCCGGAGGGAGCCGCCGAAGAAGCCGTCAGGGCGTCGTCGAGCGCGGCGGGTCCGGGGAGTCGGACGGCTCGTCCGGTGCAGTCGCGGGCGGCGTCTCGATCGGCTCGGCCGGCGCCGTCGTCGGAGGCGGCGGGGTTGCCTCTGCCGGCGGCGTCGACTCGCGGCGGCCGCCGACGGCGCTCGAGAACTCGCCACGCATGTCCGAGAAGCTCTTGCCGGCGGCCTGCATGCCCATCACGGCGCCGCCGACGACCACGAGACCGAGGAGAAGCCCGATCCACGCCCAGAACGTCCGGTCGACCACGTCTTCCGCGATGTCCCCGCCGGGCGTGACGAGGACGCGCAGGACGACGAGCACGCCGACGAGGATCGCGAGCGCGACGGTCACGAGCGCCGGGGAGACACCGAACTCGAGCTTGACACCGGCGATCTGGGCGATCTCCCACGCCAGGAGCGCCAGCAGCGCGAGCCCCGCGATGAATCCGAAGCCCTCCCACATGCTCGCCACGCCGCCGAACCCTTCGACCTCGAACCACGAGAAGAACGACACCAGGAGCAGAAGGAGGCCCGCGCCGAGCACGACCTTCGCCCCAGTCGAGAGCTTCGAGATATCCATTTTGCGACTCTTTCCTTTCGGAGTGGGGTGCAAGCCGCTCGCATCCTGCGCACGGCATGAGGGAAGATACGCCGCGAAGCGGCGCGACTCCTCTCCCCACGGACGAAACCCGTCCGACGATGTTGCGCCGTCGCCGGAGGCTCCGCGCGGGGCCTCCGGCTTACGTTTCGCTCAGCCGACTCGTAACCGCCTGTCGCCCTGCGAGCCTGAATGCTCGCGAAGGACTCCGGCAGTCGACGCAGTACTTCACCTCGCGGCGCGAATTTCGACGCCGCTCGGGGCAGGGGTGGGGTGATGACCACCAGGCCTCGGCTGGGCGGATGCGGCCACCGCTACCCCCTCCCCTGAGGTGCGGTGGCTCGCACCGTCCACGACGAGCCCTCAGAGCAGGTGGCCGACTTGAAGTCGGACATCGGGGACGCGTCATTGCAAAGAGGTGGTTGCGACCGCGACAGCGGGCGCCTTCAGGGATCTGCCCGCCGGAGGCGGGATCAAGCCGCGGCGAATCCGCTTGGCGGATTCCCGCCCGGCGAACAAGAACTAGGGAGCTACGAGAGGGACCCGGGTCGAGGCGAAGATCGCCTGCCTGAACTCTCCCGAGACCGGCTCTGCCGCGAGTGAGAGCACGGGCACGGGTCGCCCACCGACGTACGAGACGGAGATGTAGTCGGCGAGCATGCGGCCGAGACTCGTGTTGGCGACCCACGAGAGCGGCATCGATTCGGCGTTGAGGCGGCGTGGCGCTCGCCAGGTCCGACCGCCGTCGCCCGAGCCGATCAGGAAGGCGTCGACGAGCTCGCAGTCACGACAGCCCTGCGCCTGGGTGACCGAGTAGGCGGCGATCGCCACGCGCGCACGGGCACCCGACGTTGCCGGGTCGACGGCGATCGCCGGGACGAAACGGTCGACCGCAGCCTCGGCGGGCCCGAAGGGCACCCTTCGGGGCGGCGTCCAGACGGCACCGTCCCGCGACGTCGCGAGGACGATGCCGTTCGCCGTGCACTGGGAGCTGAACCGACAGTCGGCCCAGGTCACGTAGACCGTGCCCCCCGCGTCGACGTCGGCGGAGACGAACGGCGGCGCCCGAACGCCGATGGTGTCCTCCGTCAGGAGCGGCGCCAGCCGGCGTGCGGGCTCGAACGTCGCTCCACCGTCCACCGACCTGGCGACCACGATCGAATCGGTGCTCGGGTCGATCGAGCCGTAGACGCTGTACAGGACGAGAAGGGCGCCATCGGGTCGGACGACGGGGTAGGCGCCGTTGCCGACGTGCGCGGCCGACAGCACCGGCGGAGTGACGTGACCCGACCAGGTACGGCCGCCGTCCAGGGACCGGCGGACACGGATCTCGCGTGTCTCGCCGTCGAGGTACGGGAGGTAGCAGCGTCCGAAGAACCGGCTCGAGGGCCAGGTGTCGCAGGCGAGCCACTCCTTGTCGTAGTCCTCGGCCGGGTCGGCCGCCACAGCCTCGGGACGGCTCCAGGCGAGCCCGTCTTGCGAACGGCTCACGAGCAGTTGCGAGCCGTCGTCGTTCGCGCCCAGCATCCCGATCATCCAGGTACGCCGCAGCCTGTCGTAGGCGACGACCGGGTCGCTGACACGATCCCCGACCCGTTCCAGGAGCCCGCGACGCCAGGTCCTGCCCGCATCGACCGACGTCGCCCAGCCGATGCCGACCGCCCCACCGTCCACGAGGCGGCCGGACTGGAACGCCGTCACGATCGTCGAGCCGAAGGAGATGCTGTCGGGCTCGACCTGGGTCTCGTGCTGGGCGAGGTTCGCGAACGGATCGAGCGAGAGCTGCCGGGTCACGACCTCGCAGTCGTCGCCGACGGCATCGTGCAGCTCCGCCATCACGACGTCGACGCCGGGCCCGCACACCGCGGTGTCCCGCGCTCCGTCGTAGTGGAGCGCGAGGCGGTCTGCGCCCGCCTGTCCGAGGACGACGTCGCGGCCGATCCCGCCGTTCAGCAGGTCCGCCCCCGCCCCACCCTCGATGCGGTCGTTCCCACCGAGACCGCGAATCGTGTCCGCGAGCCTCGTTCCGATCAGACGGTCTGCTCGCTCGGTGCCTCTCAGCTCTGCCGCGTGCGCGACTCCCCACCCCGCGGCGACGACGAGAGCGGCGAGCGCCGACGCAACGCGACCCGACATCCTGCCGCCAAGCGTAGACGGGAATGAGCCCAGGGTCCGAGCCGGGGAAGCGACGTTCCAGAACGGTCGGGCAGGGGCCAGACCGCCCCTGCCCGACCTGGGTTCGCCTTACTTTGTCCCGAAGTCGCGAGCGTTACAGCCCGCGGGGCCTGCGCCTCCGGTCAGAAAGCCGCCTGCGCCCTGCTTGACGTGCCCCCAGTTCTGCACGCGCGCCGGAGCACCTCTCACCACTTCGTCTGCCGGAATGCGAGTTTCCGGAGCATTTCCGTCGGAGGTGTACCACTGCAGGTCTTCCTGTCCCGAGAACGAGCACTCCGAGTTGCCGTTCGGCTCCTTCAACTTGCCGTTGCCGGTGATCTCACCCGCAAACGCCGAACCAGCCCCCGAACCAACGATCGCGGCAGTGCAACCCGCGACCGCGAGTAGTCGTCTCATCCGCATCTCTTCCCCCTCTGTCGTGTGACGCCCCGTTGGCGTCAGCCGCGGGAGGACAGTACCGCTGGGGAGGCGTGCCAGTCAAACGTGCGTGTCGCCTCCATCTGCCGGACTGCGCCACTCGCTGAGGGGTTTCCAGGATGGGGCATGTGCAAGGTTTGTGTTGTTTGCACTAGCGCTTGTGGGATGGTCGCCCTCGGCACGCGAGGGGTTGGCCAGGCGGTGACGCCTCACGTCATCAAGGTACGAGGGGGACGTGATGCGGGTTCGACTTCTGGCCTTCCCGGTCGCTGCGGTATGCCTTCTGCTTGGAATGAGCGCCTGCGGCGGCGGCGAGTCCGATTCGAGCGACGCGTCGGCTGCGGTCGTCGAGCAGATCGACGCGATCTGCGATGACTGGCGGGCGACCCTAGACGCTCGGGAGGAGTCCCCCGTCGAGGACTTCGATACCGAGAACCCGGCGGCGGAGGACCTGCCTCCCGTCGGCGACTACCTGGCCTCGGGGCAGTCGGCCGCAGAGGATGCCCTGGAGTCGATCCGCAATCTCTCGCCTTCTGCCGATGTCCAAGCGGAGATCGATGCGCTGGTCTCGGCGCTCGAGCGGGAGCTCAAGAGCTTGAAGGCTCAGACCCGCTTTGCGCAAGCGGGAGACGTAGAACAGTTCGTCGCATCGCTGGACGAGACCGTTGCGTCGCAGGCGACGTAGAAGCGGCGTCCGAGAAACTCGGCGCGACGAGCTGCGCCTTCTGCAGCGAACAGTTCAGTGAGCGCCGCTCATCACGGGCGGCGGACGAGTCCCCGCACTGTGTCTGCTTCGCGGTGACCCCAGGCGAGTGAGGGGAGGGCCTGTGCACAGGCCCTCCCCAAGTGTTTGGTCTGCTTCGGTTCAGGAGGAGCAGATCGTCGCTACGACCTTCCCCGTCCCGGCGTGACCCGGGTTGTTCTGGTACCCGGGGTTCGTCGCCACTTCGACGATCTTGACGACGTTGCCGGAGATCACCGAGCCCGACTTGGTGATGTTGCTGGAGACGATCACCCTGATCGTCGGAGGCAGCGTCCCCGGCGGCGGCGGCGCGCTGTTGCCCGGATCAGTACTCCAGGTCCCACCGCACGTCACCGACGGTGGGTTGATCGCGAAGCCCTTGAAGCTCGCCGGCGCGCCTCCGCCGGTGAGGGAGTTCAGCTTCGCCCACTGGGCTCCCCAGAACGTCACGTTCGTGTTGATCGCGGCGTTGCGGTTGCCGATCACGAATGCGCCGCTGCCTGCCGGCTGCACCTGCACCGTGATCGTCTGGTGGCCGACGTCGGCGCCGTCTGCGAGCGCCACGAGATCGAACGTGTACGTCCCCGCCGGGGTCCCGAGCGGGACGTCGATCCCGATCGAGCCGAACGTGTACGTCCCCGGGGCTGCCACGGGGCCGAGGGCCGCAGGCAGCGTGATCCAGGAGGCGTCGGCAGGACTCGGGCTCGCCGAGGCGACCTCGAGGTGGACATTGTCGACCGTCGCACCGGCCGCCTGGATCAGCGCGACGATCTGCGCCGCCAGGTCGGTGCCGCTGTTCACGCCCTGACCGCCGGCGTATGCGCCGGCCGCGAGGCCCTGGTAGCAGGCCAGCGTCGTCGAGGCCGTCGACGTCTGCAGGATCATGAAGAGCGTCCGCTGGTTGGTGTTCATTCCGGCGAGCTCGGTCGCCGTGTTCAGACCGTGCCGGATCGGCTGTCGCGTCGGTGCAGCCGGCTACTGCCGGCGGCACTACCCGCTCCGTGCGGCGAGGCGTCGCCGATCACGATGACGAACTTCCGTGTCCCGCTCCGCCAGCCGATGGCTCCTCCGACCGACGGCGTGTAGCTGTTCGTGGAACACGGGTTGAACGCCTCGGGAAGCATCGCCGCCACCGCCCGGGGACAACCCGTTGATCGCCGCCTGGACGTTCGAGGCGGTGGGCGTCATCGCCTGCTCGACGTTGTACTCGAGGCGTCGTCGAAGCTGTCCTTGAACTGGACGACCGCGAACTGCGTGTTCGGCACCACGGCCTGCACGCCGCTCACGATCGCGAGCGCGTCGGCCTTCGCCTGGGCGATCGACGGCCCCATGCTCCGGTCGTGTCGATTGCGATCTCGACGTCGGCGGCTCCCGGCTGTGCAGCCAGCGTGACCTGCTTGCCGGTCTCCGTCACCCCCGTGCCGGGAAGCAGCTCGAAGAACGCCGTCGTCGGACTCAGGCTCGCGCCTGCCATGCTCGTGAGTACGAGCATCGCAACGAGCGCGGTGAACGTTGCGGCCACACCCAGCGGGCGCTTGGCCACTCTACGCCGCACTGCGAAACGGTTCCGCAGATAGTGCATCCCTACCCCCTTAATCTGGAGGACAACCGCGCGACGTCAGGTCGCGCCGACCGTCCGGATCGAAGGCTTCTGCGCAGTCGACCGAGAAGACGTGCACGCCGCAGTCAGATCGACAAAGCCAGAACCCCCCTGTGTGTTGACGCGCCGTCCGTCAACGCTGGATCGCGAGTCTCGCACTTCCCTGTTCAGATTGCAACACAGGGAACAATCTTCGCGAGATCCCACCGATACGACTTGGACATAAGACCTGGGGAACCGCTCCGCCTCCGTCTACGGCTTCTTGAGGCCGCGCGACACGCTCGATGAGTCGCCGATCAGCTCGACCGTGAGCTTGCAGCCATCAGCGGACCCCGAGCACCTGGCCGATGCGCCGTTCCAGTGGCCATCAGCGCACCGTGATCTCATGTCGGCGGTGATCGAGAGCATCCGCTGCCCGACGAACGCACCGACCTCGGCCCATGAGCGCCCCTGCTGGTGCAGCAGTGAGATCCTCCGGTGCCGCAGGTCGTGCGGACTGAAGAGCGGGATCGCGAGCGCCTTGCACGCCTTCGCGATCGTCGTCCGGAGCGCGTCGGCACCCGAGCCGGGAAGAGCCGCCCGTCGGGGTCACGATCCTCGCGTGGCGGCAGGGTCGCCTCGATCGCGTCGGCGAGGACCTCGGGGAGCTCGACCCAGAGCGCACGTCGAGACTTCGAGGCCGAGGCGCTGAGACGCACCCGGCGGCGTGGCTCGTCGTAGTCGGCGATCCGGCTCCTGTCGACGCTCGCGACGCGCGCGCCTGACCATTCGAGCCACAGCAGCGGCAGGCGGTGAACCGCGGGGATCGTCCGGTAGACGGCCTCGACGTGCGCGGCGCTCGGCGACGCGAGCTCGACGGTGTCCTCGTGCGGGACCCGGACGTTCCGGTCCCGGGCAGGGTTCGGGTCGACGCCTGCGTGACGGCAGCGGGCGACGTGCGCCGCCTCAGAGGAATCCCGGCGCATGCGCGCGGGACGCCCGGCGCGATCTTCGGCACCGATCCGCTCCGGGCGCAGCTCGCGAAGGAACGACGACGCCGGCACAGCTCGAGGTAGCGGCGAGCCGAGATCCCTGGTGCCCACGCCCGCCGGCCCTTCGCTCGAACTTAGATTCGTGGCGCGCCCATTGCGGGCTGTCGCCTGCGACTCCGCCTTGCGTTTTTGAGCGAATGCGCCCAGAGTGTGTGTCGTCAGAGGGGGTGGGAGTGTGAATCGGCAACGACGGTGCGCGGCCGGCGAGTATCGCCTGGTTTCCGCGCTCTGCGGTAGTCCCGTCCTCTCGCATCCGAGCGCGCCTTGGAGAAGCAGCGGGGCGACGGCTCTATACGGCTCTGCTTCGCAGGGGGAGGGTGGGATGAAGGTTCGTTCTCGCATGGTTGCGGCGTCCGTCTCGGTCGTCGTCGCACTCGTCGGCTCCGCGCCGGCATTCGCTACAGGTGGCGAGGAGCCGCTGAAGTGCAACTCCGGTCGGGGCAATCTCAGCGAGGGCCCGAACGGCGGACAGTTCGTCAACCCGCACACTGGTGGCAGTGGGCCTGGCGAGTTCGCCACGGTCGACTGTGACCCCGGTAACTCCGGGGCCAAGAACAGGGGCGGCGACTGATCTACGCAACGGCCGAGGACGGGGACAGGCAACCTGGCCCCGTCCTCGGCAACCGTGGGCGCCGCTGTGCGGCGCCCACCACAAGACGAGCCGGAGCGCGGTCACCAGATGCGCGATACCCGCCGGCCATCGTTCGTCGCCCGATTACAACGCGCGTGCGACGGGCCGAGATACGCACGCGGCCCGCCATCGTCGGCGTGATCAAGATCCCAGGGCTCGTCGGGCCGAATCGGCTGGCCGCAGCGAGCGCAGATCACGCCGCCCGCCCGAACGCGCGCGTTCCACCAGGCACGCAACTGGCGGTGAGGTCTCCCGTAGAGGAGGTCATGCAGCGGATTCCGGGGCTTTCGCCGCCGATGCCTCACGCAATAGCGATTCCGGCTCGACCTCGGGACAAACCAGTTTTTACAGCGGGGCTGGGCGCAACGCCGCCGCTCAGCGAGCTCCAACGCGACCCCTCCGATCCGGGGAGAGAAATCCCACGGCGGGGGTGGACACCGGTTCGTCCTCTAAAAACTGCGCGAGAGACTCGCCCGGGGGAGGTGCTGAGCCCCTCGCGCAGTAACGCGAGCTCGGCGCAGGAGGCGCCATTGGGATGCCGCCATGAATTCCCTTGGACATCCCCGAGTGACGCGGGAGACTCCTGCACCGAACTCGCATGGGCCACGGTATGTGTGGGTGGCGGGGCCGGGTAGGACACGTTTGGGTCAATTCGCTCGTTCACGGTTCGTGCGTGTCGAGCA
Organism: uncultured Actinomycetes bacterium; assembly: GCA_963791895.1. GTDB lineage: Bacteria > Actinomycetota > Thermoleophilia > Gaiellales > Gaiellaceae > Gaiella. The sequence goes on along the minus strand of CAWBTY010000011.1, from coordinate 217,691 downwards.
GCCCCGGCGCACCTCGGCGCTGAGTGAGCGGTCACCGTTGCGGGCGAGCCGGATCAGCTCGTCGCGCTGCCGTTCGCTGATCACCGCGGAGACGATCGTCTTGCCGGCGCGCGAGCGTTGTCGGCATAGCCAAATCATATATTTGGAAGCGGCTTGCATAAGCAATACGCTCGGCCGGTGCCGCTGCCGCTGCCCAGGTTCGGAGACCGTCAGCGGTTGATCGAGGAGCAGCGCCGGACTCTCGACCGGATCCTGGCCGAGGTTGGCGACGCGGTGCTTGCGAGCGGCCGGTGCGACAGCGGCCGGCGATCCGAGGAGATTCCGAGGGCTGCCGGCCGTGGGCAGGGGCTGCGGCGGCGCCGTGTTCGGCAGCGACCCGCTCAGGGCGCTGATCGCGAAGGAATCCCGGCGCCGACGCCGTTAGATGGCGACGGGCCCCCGTAGAGGCCCGTCGATAGCCCAGCCCAGGGAAGAACTAGAAGTCCGGTCGTCAGGCCTTCTTAGGGTTGTTGTCGTAGACGACCAGGGTTGCAGGATCCCCGGTGTACTTCGGGTCGTTGTTCTTGATGCACAGAAGGCCGTCCAGTGTTCCTGTCGGCCTTGATGAATCTCGCACTGTCCGCGTAGAACACGGTGTAGCCGAACAGGCTGTCGTTGATGTGGCATCCCTGCGACGCCATGGCACTCCCAGGAACGATGGCCGCTGCCGCCACCGTGCAGCCAAGAAGAAGAAGCTTGGTCTTCATACGAACCCCCATCCGTCGTCGCGTCGGGACACAGCGCCGCCGACCGCCCGTCGGACGGTATGCCTGTTATGGGGGCCGCACAACGGTGCTAGCCCAGGGCCGCACAAGGGTGCTAGCACCCGTTCACAGTGGCTCCGGATGTTCGTCGGCATCGACCCGACCCTCGAATTCGAGTCGGCTCCGCGAGAGCCCCTCCCGCTTGCGCCAGACGTGCTCCTGCAGCAGCGTCGCCCGCAGCTCGAGCATCTCCTCGGGACACTCGTCGAGCACGCGCAGGATCGCCTCCCGGTCGGGCACGTCGAGCGCCACGATCGGGCTTCGCGGTCGTAGGCGCGCTCGAGCCGTTCGGCGGTGTCGACGAGCTCGGCTTCGCGGAGGCTGCCGGCGAGCTGGGAGGACCGTCTTGTCGGCGACGGGGATACCTGCGAGCCACATTACGCGCGACCGTACACATGTTCGTGTGTTGGCGCTCGAGATCGGCTCCAAGCTCCGGGAGCCTGCCACCATCTGCCATCCTCTGAAGTCCCCCTCGGTCTTCCTGACGGTGTGGCCATCACCGAACCTCGGAGCCGCGCTAAGTCATTCCGCGTCACGCAGCCGCTAAACACGACTCAAAACGCGCGGGTTGGGTAAGGGCGTCCTGCCGGGTGGCGGCTGTGCGACCGGCCCAGGGAAAGCCTGGGTCGGGAGTGGCGTCCACAGCCGCCCCCGGCTTCGCCCCTACTTCAAATAGGTGCGGGCGAATCCTCGCCGGGGTGCTCGAAAGCTGCCGATTCCCGGGTAGGCACCGGGGTAGGCACCGGGTGTGCAATTCCGTCACTCCCGGCAAACCTGACCCACGTTTCAAGCCAAAACCGCATGCCTACGGGGTTGCGATGGGCCCGCCTGGACTCGAACCAGGGACCAACCGATTATGAGTCGGCTGCTCTAACCAGCTGAGCTACGGGCCCGCCGCGCCAATCATGCGGTACGGCGCCCGGGTGCGGGGGACGCTAGAAGGCCTTTCCCGTCGGGAGGGTGAAGGGCGAATTCGCCAGCCCCGCGCCCGAGCTGCCCTGGATCGCAGTGGAAGCGGTGTAGACGGCTGTGCTGGAGGCGACCGTCCCAGCCACTCCAGGACAGCTCTCGCGACCGAGGGCGATGACGAGCGTCTTCGTCGCGGCCGTCCACGCGATCGTCGACCTGTTGGACCCGTTCCCGCGGTACGTCTCGTTTGCCACCCGTCACGAAGGCGGTGGAGCCGAGATCGATCGAGCCGAAGTTGAAGATGCAGCCGGACCGCACTGCTCACGCAGACGACGAAACCATCGGCTCTCGAGTCCGGCACACGGACCTTCCGTGCCGGCCCGGCACGCGGCTGACACAATGCGTGCGACGATGGCGACCGCCCCCGAGACGACCTCGACCGACGTCGACGCCCCGAACGGCGGGCCTCTCAAGTCGTTCCACCGGGAGGCGCGTCTGCGCACCGCGGGCGGCCTCTCCGTGACGGACATCACCGAGCAGGTGCAGGAGGCTGTAGGCGAGAGCGGCGTCCGGGACGGCGTCTGCTGTGTCTACTCGCCGCACACGACCTGCTCCGTGCGCGTGAACGAATACGAGCGGGGATTCCTCGAGGACTTCTCCGTGCTGCTGCGCCGGCTCGTGCCGACCGAGCACTACTACGCGCACGACGACTGGGACCGCCGTACCGAGAACGTCTCCGAGGAGGACATGGAGGCGTCGAACGGCCACTCGCACTGCATGTCGATGCTGATGGGCCCGGCCGGCGAGTCCATCCCGGTGCGCGACGGCGTTCTCTGCCTCGGCCGCTGGCAGCGCGTGCTCTTCCTCGAGCTCGACCGCGAGCGCGAGCGGCGGTGGCTCGTCCACGTCGTCGGCGTCTAGGACAGCCGCTCAGCGGCCCAGGAGGCCGCCGATGTTGCGGACCGCCTGGCGGATGCGCTGGGTGTTCTCGACGAGCGCGAACCGAACGTACCCCTCGCCGCCGAGGCCGAAGCCGGCACCAGGCGAGACGGCGACGTGCGCCTCGCGCGCGAGGAGCTCGGCGAACCCGACCGACCCGAGCTCCTGGAATCGCTCGGGGATCTCGGCCCAGGCGAACATCGTCGCGCGCGGTCGGCGGATCTGCCATCCGACGCGCTCGAGCCCGTCGCAGAGCGCGTCGCGGCGCTCTCGGTAGACCTCGACGACCGTGTCGGGCGTCTCCGCCGCCTCCGTCAGCGCCGCGATCGCGGCGATCTGGATCGGCTGGAAGGTCCCGTAGTCGAGCCACGACTTCAGTCGCGCCAGCCCTGCGACCACGACCGGGTTGCCGACGAGGAACGCGACCCGCCAGCCCGCCATCGAGAACGACTTGCTCAGCGTGTAGAGCTCGACGGCGACGTCCTTCGCGCCCGGCACCTGCAGGATCGACGGAGGGCGGTAGCCGTCGAACGCCAGGTCTGCGTACGCGAAGTCGTGCACGACGACCACGTCGTGCTCGCGGGCGAACGAGACGACGTGCTCCATCACGTCGAGCTCGACCGTCGCCGTCGTCGGGTTGTGCGGGAACGAGAGGACGATCACGCGGGGTCGCGGCTGGGCCTGCTCCCACGCCTCGTCGAGGCCGGACGCGAGATCTCCGTCCGGGGTCATGGGCACCCGGAAGACACCCGCGCCGGCGAGCAGCGGCCCGTGGATGTGGATCGGATAGCTGGGGGAGGGCACGAGCGCCGCGTCCCCCGGCTGGAGCAGCACCCACATCAGGTGGACGAACCCTTCCTTGGCGCCCATCGTCGTGACGACCTCGGTGTCGGAGTCGAGGTCGACGCCGAACCGCCGCCTGTAGAGCTCCGCGCACTCCAGTCGCAGGCGCGGGATGCCGCGCGACGACGAGTACCGGTGGTTGTGGGGGAGGGCCGAGGCTTCGTGGAGCTTCGCGACGGCGGCCGCGGGCGACGGCAGGTCGGGGTTTCCGAACCCGAGGTCGATCACGTCCGCGCCGGCCCGCCGGAGCTCGAGCGTCAGCTCGCGGATCGACCCCAGGACGTAGGGCGGAAGCTCGTCGACTCGACGGAGATCCATGGACGCCTCTCAGCGGCGCTCGAGCGCGAGCGCCGCCCGGAACGCCTGCTCGACCTCCCCGGCCGTCCAGGCGTGACAGTCGATCTCGAGGTTGTACGACTGCTCGCCAAGGGTCCGCTCCACGAGCTCGGGGACGGCCTGTGCCTCGATCCCCGTCTCGCGCAGCGTCGGGAAGCCGGCCTCGGTCAGGAGCCGCTGGACGCCCCGGACGGCGCGTGACCCGTCGTCCGATCCGTCCGGCGCCTCGCCGAGCGCGTCCGCGACGCGCTCGAGCCGGTCGGCGCAGTCGCGGCGCGAGAGCTCGAGCGTCTCTGCGACGACGAGCCCGATCGTGAGCCCGTGCGGCAGGTGCGCGACGCTCCCGAGCGCCTGTCCCAGGGCGTGGTCCGCCGCGCAGTCGGAGAGGTTCATCGCCAGGCCGGCCGTCAGGCTCGCACACGCGAGTTGCCGCCGCGCGTCCGCGTCGGCGCCTTCGGCGACCGCGCGTGCGAGGGACTGCGCGACGAGGCGGCAGGCCTCGAGCCCGAACGCGACCGAGAGCGGCGACGAGTTCCGCACCGTGCAGCCGCCGATCGCCTGGGCGAGGGCATCGACCCCCGAGTGCGCCGTGGGGCCCGCCGGTAGGCCATGCGTCAGTGCGGGGTCGACGAGCGCGTGCTGTGCGCGCATGTGCGGATGCCCGAAGCCGACCTTCCGGTCGTGCTCGGTGTCGGTCAGGACGCTGGCGCCCGAGACCTCGCTCCCGGTGCCGGCCGTCGTCGGGCAGAGGACAAGTGCGATCCCAGGCGGGGTGGGTACGCGACGACCCGCCGCATAGTCGGCGGCGCCGCCGCCCTGGTCGGCCACGAGCCGTGCCGCCTTCGCCACGTCGAGCGCCGAGCCGCCGCCGATCCCCACGACCGCGTCGTGGGACGATGCGCGGACGCGGTCGGCGAGCTCGTCTGCGAGCGCGAACGTCGGCTCCCCGGGGCCCTTGACGAAGCGCTCGAGGCGGACGCCGCCCGCCTCGCCGGTCACGAGCGCCCCGACGACGTCGAGGTGCTCGGCGACGGGCTGCTCGACGACGACCAGCGCGCTCCGCGTGCCGAGCGCCTCGAGGACGCGCGGCAGCTCGTGGATGACCCCGTCGCCGAAGGCGATCCGCACCGGCAGGTGCGCGGTGAACGAGGCGCTGGACGGCGTCACGCCGTCGCGAGGTCGGAGCGCTCGGCCCGGTAGCGGCGCGCCTCGTCGACGAGCGCCTCGAAGAGGCGCTTGTCCTCCTCCATCTCGGGATGCCAGAGGACACCCACCGCGAAGCGCCTGGCGGGATCCTCGAGCCCCTCGAGCGAGCCGTCCTCCGCCCACGCCGTCTCGACGAGGCCGTCACCTACGCGCCCGACTCCCTGGTGGTGGCTCGACTGGACGCCTTCGTGCCGGGCGCCGAGGATCTCGGCCAGCCGCGTGCCCTCCCTCACGTCGACCGGGTGCTCGGAGAACGTGCCGAGCACCTCGCGGTGACCCTCGTGCCCGACCTCCTCGGGCAGGTGCTGGACGAGATCGCCGCCGCGCGCGATGTTCAGCAGCTGGAAGCCCCGGCAGATCGCGAGCGTCGGCACGTCACGCTCGAGCGCCCGCTCGAGCAGGGCCAGCTCGCCCGCGTCGCGGTGCGCCTGCGCCGGGTCGGTCGACGGATGCCGCTCGGCGCCGTACGACGAGGGATCGATGTCGATCCCGCCGGAGAAGACGACGCCGTCGAGGACGTCGAGGGTGTCGTCGACGTCGTCGATCGACGGAGGCACGACCAGCGCCCTGCCGCCGGCCTGCTCGACCGACTCGACGTACTGGTACGGCACGAGCGCCGCCGGAAGCTCCCAGGCGCCCCACCGCGCCGGCTGGGCGTACGACGTGATCCCGATGATCGGTCGCCCGCTCACGGGACGAAATCTACGCGTCGGCGAGCACGGCTTCGAACGCCTGCCGCTCGGCGTCGGTCAGGGGCCGTGAGCGGCCGCCCGGCGAGCGCGTGCGGGCGACGAGCACGGCCTCCGCCTCGGCGGCCACGGTTCCGTCGAGCTTCACGATCTCCTCGGCGAGGCCCAGGCTCGACGTCCCGACCCGGACGAGGCGGCACCGCACGAGCACCGCGTCGTCGTCCTGGGTCACCTCGCTCCGGAAGTCGATCGCGACGCGCGCGAGCACGTAGTCCCAGACGTCGCCGATGTGCCCCAGCGCGCGCACCATCCACTCGTCGCGACATTCCTCGAGATACGTCGCGTAGACGGCGTTGTTGACGTGACGGTAGGCGTCGACGTCCCGCCAGCGCACCTCGACCCGCTTCTCGTGGATCACGTGCGAGCCCCGCTCGCGCGAACATGTCTGGGGCGGTCATCTTGACAAGTAGCGGTGTCTGGCACCGATTGTCCGCTTGGACAACAGAGAGCGCTCGACATCGTCAGCCGCGCTCGAAGTAGCGCGTCCGCTCCCAGTCGGTGACGAAGCGGTCGAAGAGCGCCTGCTCGGTCCGGGCGTAGTTGAGGTAGTGGTCGACCACCTGGTCGCCGAACGCCGCTCGACCCACCGTCCCCTCCTCGAGCGCCGCGACCGCCTCGCGCATCGACGACGGGAACCGCTCGGCGTCCGACTCGTAGGCGTTCCCCTCGAGCGCCGGCGGCGCCTCGAGCTCGCGCTCGATCCCGTGGAGCCCCGAGGCGATCAGCGCCGCGAAGGCGAGGTACGGGTTCACGTCCCCGCCGGGGATTCGCGTCTCGACCCGCCGCGCCTTCCCGTGGCCGACGACGCGGTAGCCGCACGTGCGGTTGTCGTGGCCCCAGGCGAGCGTGGTGGGCGCCCAGCTCCCGGCCGCGTAGCGCTTGTACGAGTTGATCGTCGGCGCGAAGAAGAGCGCGAGCTCGCGCGCGCACGCGATCTGACCCGCGAGCCAGCGGTCGAAGAGCGTGTCGTCCGTCGCAAACGCCGGCTCGTCGTCGCGAAAGAGCGACGAGTGGATGTGGCACGAGTTCCCGATCCAGTCCTCGAACGGCTTCGCCATGAAGGTCAGCGAGCGGCCGTGGAGGAACGCGATCTCCTTGGCGCCGTTCTTGTAGATCGCGTGGTTGTCCGCCATCGTGAGCGCGTCGGCGAAGCGGAAGTTGATCTCCTGCTGGCCCGGCCACGCCTCGCCCTTCGAGGTCTCGACCCTGATCCCGGCGGCGTGCATCCCGTTGCGGATCGCGCGCAGGAGCGGCTCGTCGTAGGTCGTCGCGAGGACGTGGTAGTCGAGGATGTACGGCACCGACGGCGTCAGACTCGCGGTAGTCCTTCGCGTGCGCCTCGGAGAAGGTCTCCCGGAGGAGGTAGAACTCGAGCTCGGAGCCGACCATCGGCGTGAAGCCGAGCGCCGCGGCACGCTCGAGCTGCGCTCGCAGCACCTGCCGTGGCGAGGGCTGGACGGGCGACCCGTCGTGCCACAGGACGTCGCCGAGGACGAGCGCCGTCGCCTCGAGCCAGGGGATCCGCCGCAGCGTCGCGAGGTCCGGGACGATCGCGAAGTCGCCGTAGCCGCGCTCCCAGCTCGCGATCTCGTAGCCCGGCACGGGGTCCATCTCCATCTCGAGCGCCAGGAGGTAGTTGCAGCCCTCGACCGGGTGCTCGGCGTCGATCTCCTCCAGGAAGAACTCGCCGTGCAGTCGCTTGCCCAGGAGGCGCCCCTGCATGTCGGTGAAGGCGACGACGACGGTGTCGATCTCGCCGGCCTCGACGGCCTTCGTCAGCTCGGCGAGCGTCAGCATCGCGCGATCCTAATCCGTCCGTCGCCCATGTGACACTCGCACAATCGTTGACATGTCTTGACACGGGCACCTGTCCCGTAGGTGAATGGCAGCTTCGGCAAGCGACAGGAGGCGGTGAGATGAGCACAGGTCCCGTTGGCGGCGGGCACCGCACCTCGGAGGACGAGCGCACCCTCCACAAGCTGGGCTACGCGCAGGAGCTCTTCCGGGCGATGGGCGGGTTCCAGAACTTCGCGATCAGCTTCACGATCATCTCGATCCTCGCGGGGTGCCTCACCTCGTACTACATCGCGTTCGGCCAGGGCGGGCCCGATCGCGGTGACGTGGGGCTGGCTCCTCGTCGGCCTGATGAGCACGATCGTCGCGCTCGCGATGGCCGAGATCGCGTCGGCCTTCCCGACCGCCGGCGGCCTCTACTACTGGGCCTCCAAGCTCGGCTCGCCCGCCTGGGGGTGGTTCACCGGGCTGGTTCAACCTGATCGGGCAGATCGCGGTGACCGCGGCGATCGGCTACGGCCTCGCGACGTTCGGGACGGCGCTCCTGAACTTCTGGTTCGACTACCCGAACACGAAGGAGTACATCTTCCTTCTGTACCTCATTTTCCTGGTCGCGGCGCTCGCGATCAACCTGCTGAACGTCAGGTTCACGGCGCTCCTGAACACGGTCTCCGCGTACTGGCACATGGCCGGCGTCGCGTTCATCGTGCTCGTGCTCGCCTTCGTGCCCGACAACCACCAGTCGTTCTCGTACGTCTTCTCCGAGACCGTCAACGCCACCGGCTTCGGCAGGCGACACGGACGGGCGGCTTCATCTTCATCTACGTGTTCCTGACGGGTCTCCTGATGGCCCAGTACACGATCACCGGGTTCGACGCGTCCGCGCACATGGCGGAAGAGACGCAGCAGGCGTCGCGCTCGGCTGCCGTCGGGATGTACATGTCGGTCGTCGTCTCGGTCGTGTTCGGGTTCATCCTGCTCGTCGCGGTGACGTTCGCCGTCCCGAGCACCGACGGCGCGCATCGAGAACCTCGGCTTCCTCGTGCCGTTCATCTGGGCCGAGTCGATGGGCCAGAACTGGGCCGAGGCACTGCTCTTCATCTGCGTCGTCGCGCAGTTCTTCTGCGTCACGGCGTCGATCACGTCGGCCTCGCGGATGCTCTTCGCGTTCTCGCGGGACGGCGCCGTCCCCGGGCATCGACTCTGGCGCCAGGTCGGGCGAAACCGCGTGCCGCAGATGTCGGTCGTCGCGATCGTCGTCGCTCTCGGCCGCGATCATGATCCCGGCGTACTGGAACTACCTCGTCGGCTACCTCGTCGGGACCGGGATCGCGGTCATCGGCCTCTACATCGCGTTCATCCTGCCCGTGATCCTGCGCTTCCGGCTCGGCGACCGCTTCGAGCACGGCGCCTGGTCGCTCGGGCAAGCACTACAAGTGGATCGACGCGATCGCGATCCTCTGGGTCGCGTTCATCGTGCTCATCTTCCTGCTGCCGCCGTACAAGTCGAGCGTGCCCGTGGGCGGACGAGTTCACCTGGGAGGCGCTGAACTACGCGCCGATCCTCGTCGGCGGCGCGCTGCTCCTCTTCGGCGGCTGGTACGTCCTCTCGGCCCGCAAGTGGTTCAAGGGGCCGGTGCGCATGGGCAGCGAGGAGGAGCTCGAGCGCCTGGAGGAGGAGCGGCTCGGGAAGTTCGAGCTGCCGACCGAAGCCGGCGCCTAGCCCGTGCCACGTGGGGAGCGCCCGACTGGCGCTCCCCACGTGGGCTACGCGAGCGCGCGGCGGAAGCCCGGCTCTGCCGCAGTGCGCTGCAGGCGCTCGAAGTGTCGGGCCGCATAGGCCTCGAAGTCGAACTCGAGCTCGGAGACGACGCTCTGCACGACCCCCCACATCGCCTCGCGGAAGTCGGACATGAAGCGCATCAGGTCGAGGGTCGCGAGGTCGGTCTCGCGCGCCTCGCCGGCATACGCGTGGAGCAGCGCGGCGCGTTCGTCCTCGTCGAGCTCGAGGTTGGCCGACAGGTTGGCGAGATCGAAGAACGGGTCGCCCATCCCCGCGTACTCCCAGTCGACGATGCGCAGGCGGGCGCCGTCGTCGATGAAGTTCGCGGTCAGGAGGTCGTTGTGGCACGGCCTCGGCGTCTCGTCGGCACGGAGCCGCGCGATCCGAACGGCTGTCGCGTGCGTGGCGGCGAACGCGGCGGGGAGCACGGCTCCCCGCGCCGCCGCCGCATCGCGATAGGACTCGACGACCTCGAGCGCGTCGAAGCGGCCCGGGATGGCGGAGCCGTCGTGGAACGCACGCACGGCGCGCGCGGCGCGCACCAGCTGTTCGGGCTCCCGCAGCACTTCCTGGCTTGGGATCGTGCCCTCGACGAACCGCGTCACGAGCCAGCCCTCCGGCTCGACGAACCCGACGACCTCCGGGCCGACGCCGACGGCGGCCGCGGCCTCGGTCGCGGCGCGCTCCACCTGCCGGTCGATCCCGAGCAGCTCGGTCTCGCGACCGGCGATCCGGAGCACGAAGACGCCGTCCGCGCGCGTGACCTTCACGTTCGAGTTCGTGATCCCGCCGCCGAGCACCTCGAAGCTCGAGTCGCCGTCCGGCCAGACGCGCGCCACTGCCGCCGCAAGCTCGGCGCTCAAGCGCGGATCCGCTCGCCCGCCGGATCGTAGAGCGGCTCGTCGGCGACGACCCCCTCCACCCACTCACCGAAGATCTCCACCGCAACCTCGGTCCCGACGTCGTAGCGAGCGGGCAGGTACGCGAACGCGATCGACGCGCCGACGGTGTAGCCATACCCGCCGCTCGTCACGCGGCCGACGAGCGCCTCGCCGACACGCACGGGCTCGGAGCCGAGCGCGACCGCCCGGGGCTCGGCGAGGGTCAGGCAGCGCAAGAGGCGCTCGGGCTCGGTCAGCGCGTCCCGCCCGACGAAGGGCCCCTTGTCGGGCTTGACCGCGAACCCGAGGCCCGCCTCGTAGGGCGTGTCCTCGGGGGAGATGTCGGCCCCCCAGACGCGGTAGCCCTTCTCGAGGCGCAGCGAGTCGATCGCCTTGTAGCCCCCGGCGACGAGCCCGTGCCCACGCCCCGCCGCCCACACCTCGTCCCAGAGCCGGGCGCCGAACTCGACCGGGCAGTAGAGCTCCCACCCGAGCTCGCCGACGTACGTCACCCGCACGGCGAGGCACGGGACCGGGCCGAGCGAGAGCTCCCGGGCGGTCATGTAGGGGAACGCCTCGTTTGCGAGCGACGTGGTGGTCAGCGGCTGCAGGATCCTCCGGGCCGAAGGCCCCCAGACGCCGAGACAGGCGTAGGCGGACGTGACGTCGACGACGTCGACCGAGCCGTCGTCCGGCAGGTGCTGGCGGAGCCACGCGGCGTCGTGCTGACCGAACGCGGTGCCGGTGACGATGCGGAAGCGGTCCTCGCGCAGCCGCGTGACCGTGAAGTCGCACTCGATCCCGCCTCGCTCGTTCAGCATCTGCGTGTACGTCACGCGCCCGACGTCCCGCGCGACGCTGGTTCGCGCACAGCCGCTCGAGGAACGCCGCGGCGCCCTCCCCCGTGACGTCGAGCTTCGCGAACGACGACTCGTCGAAGATCGCCGCGGCCTCGCGACAGGCCCGATGCTCGGCTCCGATCGCGGGTGACCAGTGCTTCCCGGCCCAGCCGCGCGGCCGGAGCGACTCGTCGCCGCCCGCGGCGTTGCGGCTCGAACCAGTTGGCGCGCTCCCAGCCCGACTTCTCGCCGAACGCCGCACCGAGCTCGCGGAGCCGGGCGTTGGCCGCGGAGAGGCGCAGGGGCCGTCCGGCCTGCCGCTCGTGGCCCGGGTACCTGACGTCGTAGTACGTCTCGTAGATCTCGCGCGTGCGCGCGAGCGTGTAGTCGCGCGAGCGGTACGCCGACCCGAACCGCCGGGAGTCCATGTGCCAGACGTCGAGCGACGGCGTGCCGTCGACGATCCACTCGGCGACGAGCTGCCCCATGCCTCCCGCGCCGGCGAGCCCGTGGGCGCAGAACCCCGCTGCGACCCAGAAGCCGCGCACCTCGGTCGGGCCGAGCACGAACTCGCCGTCGGGCGTGAACGCCTCCGGGCCGTTGACGAGCTTGACGACGCCCATCTCGGCGAGCGAGGGCACGCGGACGACGGCGTTCTCCATCAGCTCCTCGAACCGCGGCCAGTCCTCGTCGAGCAGCTTGCCGTTGAAGTCCGGCGGGATCCCGTCGAGGCCCCACGGAGCGGAATCGCGCTCGTAGCCGCCCATGATCAGGCCGCCGGACTCGGGACGGAAGTAGACGAGGAGCGACGGGTCGCGCATCGTCGGCATCGCGTGCGGCAGGCCGGACGGCTCGAGCACGAGGTACTCGTGGGCCATCGGCACGATCGGCACCGTGACGCCGGCGAGCGCGCCGAGCTCCGCGGCGAACATGCCGCCTGCGTTGACGACCACCTCTGACTCGATCGAGCCTCGGTCGGTCTCGACGCCGGTCACGCGACCGCGAGCGACGGCGATGCCGGTCACCCGGGTGTGCGTCGCGACCTCGGCGCCGCGCCGCCGCGCGCCTTCGGCGAGGGCGAACGTGAGCTGGCTCGGGTCGACGTAGCCGTCGGTGGGCAGGTACGCGGCGCCGAGCACGCCGTCGGTCGACATCGGCGGGAAGAGCTCCTGGGCGTCAGCCGGCGAGACGAGCTCGAGCGGCAGGCCGAACGTCTTCGCCCAGCCCGCTTGCCGGGCGATCTCCTCCATCCGCTCCTCGGACGAGGCGAGGCGCAGCGAGCCGACCTCCCGCCACCCGGTCTCGAGCCCGACCTCCGCCTCGAGCGAGCGATAGAGGTCGACGCTCGCCATCATCATCTTCGTCAGCGAGAGCGACGAGCGGAGCTGGCCGACGAGCCCGGCGGAGTGGAACGTCGAGCCGCTCGTCAGCTCGGCGCGCTCGACGAGCACCACGTCGTCCCAGCCGAGCCGCGCGAGCCAGTAGAGGATCGAGCAGCCGCCGACCCCACCCCCGATCACGACGGCTCTTGCCCTGTCACGCATGCCGGCGAGGAACCTACAGCGACGGGAAGCTCAGCCTGCCCAAGCGCCGCCGTTCTGGTCGATCGCCTGGCCGGTGACGCCGCGCGCGTCCGCCGAGAGGAGCCACGCGACGGTTCCGGCGATGTCCTCCGGCTGCGACATGCGCCCGAGCGGCACGTGTTCCATCGCCACGCGATACGCGTCGTCGCGCGTTCCCCCGATCTCCTGCGCGAGCACGTCGAGGCCCATCCACGCCATGTCCGTCTCGACCCAGCCCGGGCAGATCGCGTTGACCTGGACGTTCGCGCCCGCGAGCTCGGCGGCGAAGGACCGCACGAGACCCAGCAGGCCCGCCTTCGAGGCGCTGTACCCGCTGTAGCCGGCGACTCCGATGCGCGCGAGGATGGACGAGATGACCACGATGTGCCGGGCGTCCGGCCCCGGTGCGAGGTGCCGCAGCGCTGCGCGGAGGCAGTGGTACGTCCCGTAGAGGTTGGTGCGGACGAGATCGTCGAACCGGTCGCCTCCCTCGTCGTCCTCGCCGTTCGGGCCACCGATGCCGCTCACCGCCACCAGGCCGTGGATCTGCCCGAGCGCCGACGCGGCGCGCTCTACGGCTCGGTCGACGGCCTCCCGCTCGCGGATGTCGCACTGCTCGACGTGCGCCTCGACCTCGAGGAGCGACGCGGTCTCGTCGAGACCCTCGAGCCCCATCAGCGTCACCGACGCGCCCTCGCGCCCGAGGCGCAGCGCGATTGCGCGGCCGATCCCGGTCCCCGCGCCCGTCACCACCACGTGCCTGCCGGTCATCCGACCTCCACTCGTTCGCAAATTGCGAGATTTCCGTCCGAGAATCACTTGCACCCGACGGTCCCGAAAGCGTAGATTGCGCGCTGCGCCGAGCACGGGACGCGAGTAGGACGAAGCTCTCCCGGAGGGCCGTACGCGGAAGCGGAAGGTCAGTCGGGAAAGTGGACGAAAGCGCACCCGGCTCGGCGAATCCTTGGTCCCGTCCTTTGTAGAGCACACGACATCAGACGCAAGTGTGTGCGTCGTGTAAAGAAAAGTTCGCAAAGAGCGCTTTTCACTCCTCGAGGACGCTTGACGAGGTGTCGATCAGGCCCTAGTGTCCCGGGTGCACCGAGAACGGAGCGCCTGAGGTTGATGGCTCTCCGACAGGCAGTCGCTTCGGCGGCGGTCAGTCGGGAAGTCGGACGAGGGAGCGCCGGGCTCGGTGCCTTTTTGCGTGCATTTACGTGTCTGTAGGCGTTGTGTGAGTTGGAACGGCAACGCAAATGCAGAATGCCGCAATTTGCGATCGAAACACGATTGCGCGCCCTTGACCCGGGTGGAATGAGCGACTACCTTTCCGAGTGCACCGAGCACGGAGCGCCCGAGGTTGAAGGCTCTCCCGCCCGGCAGTCGCTTCGGCGAAGGTCGATCGGGTGAGCTGGACGGAGGCGACACCGACTCGGTGTATTTCTTTGGTCCCGCGAAGCAGGATTCGGCAGGAGCCGAATCCTGCCGCTGATCCCCGCCTGCGGCGGGCGCAGATCCCTGAGGGCGCCCGCTGTCGCGGTCGCAACTGCACCCCCGGTGTCCGACTTCAAGTCGGACACCTGCGGTCCCGGCAATCGATCGCCGCCTGCGTATCCTCGCTCGATGCGCCGCGTCGTCGCGATCACCGGGTCGATCGTGTTCCTCGACGCGATGCTCTTCGGGGCGATCATCCCGCTCCTCCCCACCTTCGCCGACGACTACGACCTGACGAAGCTCGAGGCCGGGCTGCTGCTCGGGGCGTACGGTGGCGGTGCGCTCGTCGGCGGGATCCCCGGTGGTCTGCTCGTCGGTCGCGTCGGGCCGAAGCGCGGGGTCTTCGTCGGGCTCGTCGCCCTCGGCCTCGCGAGCCTCGGGTTCGCGCTCGCCGGCGGTGCGGTCGCGCTCGGCGTGGCGCGGTTCGCGCAGGGGCTCGCAAGCGCCATGACGTGGGCGGGTGCGTTGGCGTGGGTAGCCGTGAGCGTCCCTCGCGAGCGCCGCGGGCAGGCACTCGGCACGGTGTTCGGGCTCGCGGTGTTCGGCTTCGTCGTGGGCCCGATGTTCGGCGGCGTCGCCGAGCTGACCGGAATCCGTCCCGCATTCGCGCTGGTGGCGCTCGTCGCGGCTGCGCTCGCTGCGGGCGTGGCCCTGGCCGCCGCTCCGGGTCGGGAACGGCAGTCGCCGGGGGCGATCGGACGGGCCTTGCACGATCGAGGCTTCGTCGGCGGCTTGTGGCTCAACGCGCTCCCCGCGCTCTTCTTCGGCACGCTCGACGTGCTCGTCCCGCTCCGGCTCGACGACGCGGGCTACGAGGCACTCGCGATCGCCGCCGTGTTCGTGGTCGCCGGACTCGTCGAGGTCGGGGTCAATCCCGTCGTCGGCCGGCTGTCGGACGAGCATGGCCGGCTCTTGCCGATCCGCGTGTCGCTCGCCGCGTCGATCGTCGTCTCGGCCGCGATCGCGTTCGCGACCGAGCCGCTCGTCGTGGCGGCGCTCGTCGTCGCGGCCTCGATCAGCTACGGCGGCTTCTACACGCCGGGAATGGCACTCGTCGCCGATCGCGCGGAGCACGCCGGCCTCGCGCAGGGAATCGGCTTCGGCGTCATGAACTCCGCCTGGGCGGCGGGCGCCCTCGTCGGGCCGGCGGTCGGAGGGGCGCTGGCCGAGACCTTCGGCGACGCCGTCCCCTACCTGCTGTGTGGCGCGCTCTGCGCCGCGACTCTCGTCGCAGTCACACGCGGCGCCGGGCGCCTGCGTACTGCCTGAGTCGCGGATCTGGCCGAACGGCCGGGAACCGCTCCAGCAACCACTCGGCGTCGAGTGTCCGACGTCGGTAGTCGCGGCCGTTGACGAGCGCGAAGTCTCCACGGCGTGGATCCATCGGCAAGCGCGCCTCGACCGGGAACCAGCGGTTGTGACGGTCGATCAGGTCGTTGACCTCGTCGAAGCGCCGCGACTCGGCGACGAGTCGCCACGCCTCCGCGAAGTCCGCCTCGGAGGAAGCGACGGCGAGCCGCTCGTGCTCGTCCCGGAGCGTGGCCTCGTGCTCCGCCGTGAGCCGCTCGATCTCGCGCAGCCGTTGCATGTACGGGAGCGGGCCGCCCGCCGACGCGAGGTACGCGTCGGCCTCGGGCCGGAAGTTCCGGAGGCGGAGCGGAAGGGGCTTCCCGCGGAGCGGGCTCGAGCCGACGTCCCTGGCCACCGCTTCGAACTGGCTCGGCTCTCGTTCGGTCCGAACACGACGCGCGTCCTCGAGCGGCAGCGACTTGCGCTCCTCCGGCGACACGTCTGCAGTAGAGCAGACGGCTCAGCCGAAGAGACGTGCCCGCCAGCCGTGCCGCACCGGCTCGGCGGCCGGGTCCGCCTCCACCTCCGTCTCCGGCTCGCGCTCGCCGGGTGCGTCGTCCTCCGGAGCCGGCTCGGGCTCGACGGTGGCGAGCGTCGAGGAGACGCCACGGTCGCGCAGTCGCTCGAAATCGCCGCGGAGCGCGGCGGACATCTCGTCCTTATGGCTCTGCTCCTTCACCGTCGGGAGGTTTCCCGACAGGCACGGAGACTCCTTCCTCGCGGGGCGGGGCCGAGCCACCGCCAGCCCACGATCGTCGCCGAGCCGACGCAGCAGCGTCGGCAGGATCGTGAATGCGCGATACACGAGCACGGCCGCAACGACCGCCGCATTCGGCCCCCCGAGGCCGACGAGGATCCCGGTCAGGCCGAGCTCGACCGGGCCGAGGCCCCCGGGCGTCAACGGGATCAGCTGCAGGACGCGCGCGAGCGACCAGCCGGCGAAGGCCTCGATCCACGTGATCTGGCTCGATCCGATGCCGACCGCCCGGAGCGAGATGAGGAAGATCGCGAACACTGCGAGGTTGCCTGCGATCGTCGCGATCGTCAGGAGCCACCAGCGCCGCTGAACGAGTCGCACCGTCTCGCTGCGGAACTCGGCGAGCCCTTCCGGCCACCCCTCCACCGGACCGCGACGGACACGCGAGAGAACCCAGTCGACGACCCGCGCCGCGATCCTGCCGATCTCGTGCGCGAGCTGGTCGCTCCAGAAGACGAGCACGAGCACCCCGACCGCCACGGCGAAGGCGATGCCGCCGACGACTGCCGCCGTCGTGAGCACCGCGTCCTGCTGTTCCTCGATCGAGAGGAGAAGGACGGCGATCACGGGGAGCAGCAGGTTGGAGAGCTGGTTCCAGATCCCGGTCAGCGCGACCGCCCGCGCGACGGGGCCCGACTCGAAGCCCCAGGCTCGAAGGAGCCCGAACGAGCCCGCCATCCCGACGAGGCCTCCGCCGGGCGCGATGTACGTGAAGGCGGTCGAGGCCTGCGTGAAGAGGAGCGCCTGGACGAAGCGCAGCCCGGGCAGGGTGATCACCCACGGCGGCGCGAACGTGACGACGTTCGCGAGGACGGCGACGGAGAGCGCGAGCAACCACACGGGATCGAGGTCCCGGACCACCTCCCAGACGTCGCGGTAGTTCGCGATGCGCGGGAGGACGAACGCGAACGTGACGACGATGACGGCGAGGCTGAGCGCACCGAGGACCATGTTCCGCGTGCGGGCGCTCACCGGGCCACCCTACGTCGCCCGTCCACGGTCAGTCGAGGAACGACGAGGCGCCGCGAAGGACCGAGAGAAGGAGCGAGAGCGGCAGGCGCTCGGCCGCGAAGCCGAGCGCCCCCGCCGTGGTGTCGCCGATCAGATCCTCGCGTTCCGCCTCGTCCACCGCGCGACCGAGGCCCGCCCGGAGCGCGTCCTCGAGCTCGTCGCGCGTCCGACCTTCCTCGTCGGCGAGCGCGTCGAGCTCGTCGACGCTTCGCAGCGCGAGGACGAGATCCTCGCGCGAGACGCCCAGCGCGCACGCCGTCTCGTCCGCCGCGGCGAGCAGGACGACCTCGATCCGCTCGCCGGTGGCGCTCGGCGCCCGCGAGGGGCGGGGCGCGCACGGGTCGGCGACTGGCGTCGGCTCGTACGACGTCCCGCCGAAGGCGACGTACGAGCCGACGAGCGTGGCGGCGATCACCGCGCAGACGACGATCGGCGCGGCCCTCACACGCTCACCTGCCTGCGGGACACGACGATCGGGACGAGTGATGCGAGCGCGAGGAGCGAGCCGAGGAGGAACGGGCGCGAGAACGCGGCCGTCACGGCCCGGTCGAGCTCGGAGACGAGCCGCTCCTCGAGCGTCCGGTACTCCTCGTCGTCGGGGCGCTCCTCGAACGCCGCTCGGACGTCCGGCACCTCGCGATCCGCGGCGCGCACGACCGCGAGGACGTCCTGCGCGACACCGAGCTTGTCGAGCGGTGGGATGTCGCTGTCGAGCACGGCAGCGGCGCCGGCCCGCAGCGCGCGATCCTCGTTGCGGTCCAGCGCGGTCGTGAAGATCGGCGTCAGGAGCAGGAGCCCGACGACCACCCCGGCATGACGGGCCGCGATCGTCCAGCCTCCGTGCACGGCCTGGGGCGAGCGCCCCGCGACCGCCCGCTCGGTGAGTGCGGAGAGGGTGAGCCCGAGCCCCGCTCCGACCGCGACCTGCGGCACCACCGTCCACCACCAGTCCGACCCCGGCAGCACTCCGAGGGCACCGAGCCCGCCCGCCACGAGGATCGCTCCGCACGCCGCCCGGACAGCCGTGCCGCCGAGCCGCTCCGCGAAGCTCGAGGTCACGATCGCCGCTGCGGGCATGACCGTCACGATCAACCCGGCGACGGCGGGCGAGATGCGCCAGCCGTCGACGAGCAGGAGCACGAGCAGGAAGAGCGCGGCGGTGAGGGCGCCCGAGACGAGGAGCAGCGCGAGATTGGCGGGCACGTTCGGGCGGCCCGCAGGGACGACGAGGGGCCGAACCCGGAGCCGCCAGACCGCCGGGAGGGTGACGAGAGCGAGCGGCGCCTGCACGAGGAAGATGGACTCCCAGCCGAGCGTCTCCGTGAGGATCCCGCCCGCCGCCGGGCCGAGCGCCGCGCCGAGCACGCCCGCCTTCGCCCAGGTGCGAACGGCGCGCTCGTCGGTGCCGTCGATCGCGGTGAGGAGGTCGAGGGCGGCGCAGACGAGCAGCGCCCCGCCGACGGCCTGCCCGCAGCGGGCTCCGACGAGGACGCCGAACGAGGTGGCGAGCCCGCAGGCAAGCGACGCCGCCGCGAAGACGAGCGTGCCGACGACGAACGCCGGCACGGGACGCCGTCTCGCGAGGTAGGCGGCCGGGACGGCGGTCGCGGCGAGGACGAGGTTGTACGAGATCAACACCCATGCCACCTCGGGGATCTCGACCTCGAAGCGGCGCAGGATGTCCGGCAGCGCCAGCGTCACGACCGACGAGTCGGCGAGCGCCAGCGCGATCCCGAGGCCGACCAGGTTGCGTCGGCTCCGGGCGCCCACGAGGAGACTGTATTTCTTGCTCGCCGACAGGATCGCAATCGGTGTCTGACTTCAGTCAGACACCTGCTCTCGCGGTCGCAACCCTGGTGTCTGACTTCAAGTCAGACACCTTGCTCGCGCCGGGCTTCCGCCGCTCGCGCGTCCTCGCCGGGTACCATCGCGCCGTGCCGTTCTGGGCCTGGATCCCGCTCGTCATCCTGCTCGTCCTCACGATCCTGCTGGGGACGCTTCTGCTGCTCGGGCGCATCCAGAACGGGCGCTACCTCCGTCCGGTCGTCACGTTCCTCTCCAAGGTGCCGCTCTTCAAGCGGTGGTTCCAGAAGGCGTCGATCGCCGCCCTGGAGCGACAGAACCCCGAGCTTGCGGCCGCGATGAAGAAGATGACCCAGTTCGGCGAGCCGAAGAACCCCGAGCAGGCGCAGCGCATGCTCAACCTCCTGACGCCCGGGGAGCGCCGCGCCTACATGGCCGCGGTCGGTCAGGAGGCCGAGGTGCCGGAGGCTGCGAACCGTCAGCTCCGGCGCCGGATGGAGTACGGCGGCGCGGGGATGCCCGTGCGCACGAAGCCGGTCTCCGACCGCCCCGGCGCGGCAGGCCGCAAGACCGGCAAGAGCACGAAGAAGAAGCGCTAGCCTCGGCGGCGGACGTCGGACGCGTCCGCGAGCCGGCCGAGGAGGGCGTCGCACGGCCACTCCCCGCTGTCGGTGATCCCGGCGTACCGGCCTGTTCCGCTTTCGACGTGCCCGAGTGTGCGGAATGTCCCTGATGGCGAGCCTCGTGAGGGCCTTCGCCCTACTCCACTTGAGCGTCGAGGGTGTCTACGGAAGCGACCGTTGTTTTGGAATGCGTCGTGTCAGGTTAGGAACCCGGGGGAACCGACGAGGAGGATCCACGTGCGTCTGGCGGCAGGAGTGTCTGCGTTGGTGGTTGCCGTTCTCCTAGCCGGTTGCGGCGGTGAGGGCGATGAGGGGGCGCAGCCGATCGACGTGCAGGGCGACGAGTACGCGTTCGTGATGCCTGACGAAGCTGAAGGCGGCGTCGTCCGTTTCAACGTCTCCAACACAGGCAAGGAGCTGCACGAGTACGCCCTCGGGCGCCTCGACGAGGGTAAGACACTCGACGACGTCAAGGAGGCTCTCGCGTCCGGAGGGGACGATCCGCCCGAGTGGTTTGTCGACGTCGGCGGCGTTCCGCTGCTCTCACCCGGCGAAGAGCTGGGACTCACACGCGAGTTGGAGGCCGGCACGTATGTCTTCCTGTGCTTCATCCCGACGCCGCAAGGAGTCCCCCACGTCGAGCTCGGAATGCTCAAGTCCTTCGAGTTGAAGGGTGACTCCGGGGCAAGGCTGCCGGATCCCGACGCCGTCATCGTCGCGAATGACGCTGGTTACGAGATCCCGGGGCTCTCCGCCGGAGAGCAGACGATCGAGTTGCGAAACGCAGACGATCGCGAGCGGGAGTTCTTCCTCTTCGTGTTGGAGCCAGGAACGGAGATCGAGGACCTGGATCGCTTCTTCGAGGAGGGCGAGAAGGGACCGCCTCCCGCCCAGTTCCACGGCGCGATGCAGACGATCCCCGCCGGCACTTCAGTCTTCATCGACATCGACCTGAAAGAGGGCGTCGAGTACACGTTGAACGACGCGTCAGGCGACCAGCCAGTCGTCGCCACGTTCACGCCGAAGTAGCAACAGCAGTGGAGTGCGCGACTGTGCGGAGTCGCCCGAAGCCCCGCTCAGGTCTCTTCGGGAGCGTGGCAGACAGCCTCCAGCTTGAATCCATGGGGATCAAGCCAGTACGTGGCAAAACAGTGCGGCCCGTACTGGGGGAATTCCTGGGGTTCGTCGAGAATGACAGCGTCGCGTGTTCGAGCCCACTGGTGTGCTTTCCGGACGATGGCTCTGCTCGCGACCAAGAATGCGAGGTGATGAAGGCCTGTCGCGAGGTGTGAGTACGTGCCGGGCTCGTCTGCTTGGTAGAAGAACAGTTGTGAGCCTTGCGCACCGTCAGGCCCATAGTTGAGTGGTCCTCCGGGGCCAGTCTCGAACCACTCGCGAAGCCCGAGGATGGACATGAGATCGTCGTAGTACTCCTCGGCCGCGACGAGATCCGGGACGCCAATCCCGATGTGGTCGATGAATCCGGGTCGGGGCATGCGCACCTCCGCTGTCGTGACCGGCGAGATCGTAGGGGAGCGAGCGACCTCACCTCCGCGTGGGCCGGCGTTCACGAATGTCACTCGAGGCCCGACAGTTCGACCACGTGGCGATTTAGTCCTCGATCTGCGCCGTTTCGTTTCCCTGCAGTGCATCGAGTGCGGCTCGCATGGCCTCGAACTTCTCGGGCGAATGACCGACCCAGTCGACAAGCTCGCCAACAACTCGCAACGGCTCGCGGCTACGGAAGGACCGCGTTGGATTCCCCGGGAACTTCTTGTCGGTCAAATTCGGGTCGTCCTCGAACTCCCCGATTGGCTCGACGATGTAAATGCGCCCGCGGCCCTCACCGCTGGCAAGCTCAGCGCCCCAGACCGCGGCGTCGAGAGTTGCGGTGAAGTAGACGTAATTCATCACCCGGCCGCCCTCGAAATTCGATTCGCGTCCCGAGACCAGCAGATCGCCCACCGCGAGGTCAGCCTTCGTACCGTGCAGGTAGACCCCCGCCTCGTACACCTCGAACGGCACCGGCTCACGCAAGGCGCTCAATGCGACGATGCTAGCGCGACACAACAGCGGCGACTCCACGCAGCCGCGCGCCGTCCTCGCCTTGACATCCGGGGGCAGCAGCGGCTTGCCTGCGCGAGGGTGCTCTCGCCTGGCCCCCTACCCGCCTGACGCGAGCGCCGCGCCGAGCTCGCGGGTCAGCTCGACTAGAGCGCGCACGTCGTCGTCGGTCGTCCGGTAGTTGACGACGCACGGGCGGAGGCAGACCTTCCCGTCGACACGCGCGGGCGCGATCCAGACGCCGCCGTCCTCCTGCAACGCGCGCACGAGCCGTGCGTTGTGCTCGTCCAGGTCGGCCACGCCCTCCGGGACGTGGCGGAACGGCACGACGGAGAGCTGCGGCGCCCCGCAGAGCGTCTCCAGGTCGTCGTGCCGTCCGAGCTCCTGGTGGAGCAGGCGGGCCTGGCAGAGGTTGCGCTCGATCGCGCCCCGGATCGCCTCGGCGCCGTGCGCCCTGAAGGCGAGCCAGAGCTTCAGCGCCCGGAACGGCCGCGAGTACTCGAGCGTGATGTCGACCATGTGGTGCTCGGGCCGCTCGTGCGGGATGTAGTCCTCCTCGTGTGCCAGGGCGCCGTGGAGGTCCTCGCGCCGGCGGACGAGCACGACGCCGCAGGCCTTCGGCAGGAAGAGCCACTTGTGGGCGTCGAGCGTCACCGAGTCGGCTCGCTCGAGCCCGGCGAACAGGTGCCCGGCGGACGGCGTCGACGCGGCCGCGACGCCGTAGGCGCCGTCGACGTGGAGCCAGACGTCGCGCGCGGCGCACACATCGGCCAGCGGCTCGATCGCGTCGACCGCGCCGGTCAGCGTCGTTCCCGCGGTCGCGACGACCGCCACCGGCGCCACGCCCGCCGCGCGGTCGGCGTCGATCGCCCGCGCGACCTCCGCCGGGATGAGCCGGCGCCGATCGTCCTGCGGCAGCGATCGGACCCACGCCGAGCCGAGCCCGAGGAGCTCAGCGGAGCGGACGACCGAGTAGTGCGCCTCGGTCGAGCAGTAGAGCGCGCCGTGCGTCTCCCCCACACCCGTCCGGCGCGAGCCGGGCAGCGCCCGCTCGCGGGCCGCGGCGAGCGCGGTCACGTTCGAGATGGTGCCGCCGCTCGTGAACGCGCCGGCCTCGGCCGGGAAGCCGATGAACTCGCTCACCCAGCGGATCGCCTGATCCTCGACCTCCGACGCCGCGCCGGCCCAGACGGCGAGGTTGACGTCGAAGCAGGACGCGAGCAGGTCGCCGAGGACGCCGATCTCGAGCCCCGACGAGCCGACGAAGGCGAAGAAGCGCGGTCGCGGCTGCGCGAGCGAGACGTCGAGCATCTGCGCGGCGTCACCGAGCGCCTCGAGGACGCTCGAGCCGCTCTCGGGCAGCTCGGCTCGGAGGACGGCCTGGAGGCGCTCGCCGATCTCCGGCTGGTCGGGTCTCGCACGGTCGAAGCTCCGCCACGCGTCCGCGACGATCTCGGTCGCGCGTGCGAGCGCCTCCTCGCGGGTCGCGTCGAGGCGGAGGGACGGGAGCGCGGAGGCCGTGCTCACGCGGACGAGTGTAGGCTTGCACGATGCCCTCAGTGCAGCCAGCGCTCTACGACCCGTCATCCCACGAGCGCGTCACCGATACAGCGTGGGATGCCGAGCGGGTGCGAGCGACGACCGTCGAGATCGCGGCGGATACCGAGGCCGCGTTCTCGGCCGACGGCTTGTGGCCACCGCATCCGCTCGACGACGACGAGGAGCCGCCGCTCGGGCGAGTCGCGACGCTCTACCTCGGTGCTGCCGGCGTCATCTGGGCGTTGCAGGCACTCGAGCGCGGAGGCGTAGCCGAGCTCGACCGTGACTGGGGCGAGGTCGCGGTTAGCCTGCCGGATCGTTACCGCGGGGAGCCGGACTTCCCCGAGGACGGAGTGACGCCGTCGCTCTGGTTCGGGGAAACCGGGATTCTGCTCGTCGCCCACGGGGTCGCGCCGAGCCGGTGGCAGGAGGAGCGGCTCCTCGAGGCGGTTCGAGCGAACGTCGCGAATCCGACGCTGGAGCTCTCGTGGGGCTCCCCCGGGACGATGCTCGCTGCGCAGGTGATGCACGAGCGGACGGGGGAGCCGAGCTGGGCGGAAGCGTGGCACGCGTCCGCGGATCGCCTCTGGGCGGCGTGGGACGACGAGCTGTGGCGCCAGGAGATCCTCGGCAGAGCGAGCCACGTGCTGGGGCCCGCGCACGGCTTCGTCGGGAATGTCCTCGTGCTGGCGCGTGGCGGCCTCCTCGATCGCGGGCGACGTGCCGAGCTCGAGCGTCGGACGAGCGCTGCGATCGCGCACTACGCACAGCGTGCGAACGGCCAGGCGCAATGGCCCCCCGCACTCGAGCCGCCCGGACGCGAGCAGCCGATTCGGACGCAGTGGTGCCACGGAGCACCGGGGATCGTCGCCTCGCTCGCCTCGCTCGCGCCGGGCGACGACGAGCTCACCGAGCTGCTCGTCGCCGGCGGCGAGCTGACCTGGGCCGCCGGGCCGCTGCGGAAGGGCGCGGGCCTGTGTCACGGCACGGCCGGAAATGGCTACGCCTTCCTGAAGCTCTTCGCCCGCACGGGAGACGAGCGATGGCTCGGGAGGGCGCGCGCGTTCGCGATGCACGCGAGCGAGCAGGCCGCCCATGCTCGGGCGCACCACGGTCGCGGGCGCCACACGCTCTGGACCGGCGATCTCGGGACAGCGCTCTACCTCGAGAGCTGCCGCCAGGCAAACGCCGACCTTCCGACGCTCGACACGTTCTGAGCGCCGGTGTCGCGTGCGGACGTCTCGTGTTCGAGCCGCTCGACGCCGACCGGCGCGCCAGGTTGCGTCTCGGCTTGGGCTACGCGGTCGTCCCGTTCAGGATCTGGAGCGTCTTCAGGTCGGAGTAGAAGTCGAGCGCGTAGTCGCCTCCCTCGCGGCCGATGCCCGAGATCCCGATCCCGCCGAAAGGCGCGGTGAGGTCGCGGACGAGGAACGTGTTCACCCAGACGGTTCCCGCCCGGACGGCGCGCCCGACCCGCTCGGCGCGCTCCTCCGAGCCGGTGTAGACGATCCCGGAGAGGCCGTAGCGGGTCGAGTTCGCGAGCGTGATCGCCTCCCCCTCGTCCGCGAACGTCTGGAACGTCAGCACGGGACCGAAGACCTCGCGTTGGACGATCTCCGAGTCGTTCGAGCGCGGCACGACGAGCGTCGGGTCGTAGAACAACGGCCCCACGTCGTCGCGGCGACGTCCGCCACGCACGATCTCGTCGCCGGCCTCGCGCGCACGTTCGACGAATCCCTCCACGCGGCCCAGGTGCTCCGGGTGGATCAGCGGCGAGACCGTCGTCTGGTCGTCGCGCGGGTCGCCGAGCACGTGCTCGTCGGTGAACCGATGGAAGAGCTCGAGGAACGGCTCGCCCACCGACTCCTCGACGAGGAGCCGGGTCCCGGCGAGGCAGACCTGGCCTGCGTCGTCGTACTGCCCCGCGGCCTTGCTGGCGGCGGCCTCGAGGTCGGCGTCGGCGAAGACGAGGAGCGGCCCCTTGCCACCGAGCTCGCCGGTGAACGGGACGACGTTGCGGGCCGCCGCCGTGCCGATGTGAACCGCCGTCTCGGGCGAGCCCGTGAAGGAGATCCGGCGTGCGCCCGGGTGACGCGTGAGCGCCGCACCGATCTCCTCGCCGATCCCCTGCACGACGTTGAACACGCCCGGCGGGAAGCCGGCCTCCGCCACCAGGTCGCAAAGGAGCGAGCAGGAGAGCGGCGACCACTCGGCGGGCTTGAGCACGACGGTGGAGCCCGCGGCGAGGGCCGGCGCCGTCTTCCACGTCGAGAGCATGAACGGCGCGTTCCAGGGCGTGATCACGACCGCCGGCCCGCTCGGCATCCGGACGACCCGGTTGCGCGTGCCGTTCGACTCCCACACGCGCTCCTCGTGCGCGACGGCAAGGTCGGCGTACGCCCGGAAGTTGCGAGCGCCGCGCGAGATGACCCGGGCACGCAGCGAGCGGAGGAGCATCGCCATGTCGGCGCACTCCACCGCCGCGAGCCGCTCGACGTTCGCGTCGACCAGGTCGGCGAGCCGGTGCATCGCCTCGGCGCGACCGGCCGGCCCGAGCGCCGCCCACGCCGGAAAGGCAGCGGTCGCCGCGGCGAGCGCCAGGTCGGCCTCGCGCTCGCCCCCCCGCGCGACCTCGGCAAGCGGTTGCGCGTCGATCGGGCTCAGGTCGGTGAACGTCCGGTCGCTTCCGACCCGCTCCCCGCCGATGAAGTGCTCGGTCGAGACCTCGACGCCTGCGACCTCGACCCGGCTCATGCGCCGAGCTCGCGCACCGTCTCGAGGTCGTCCACGGTGTAGGCAAAGGTGAACCGGTAGCCGCGGCCGAGCCGCACGGGGGCGAGCGCGTCGACCTCCTCGTGCCCGGCGCCGAAGAGCGCGAGCGTGGCGGTGCCCTCCCACACCTCCGAGCCGGCCCGGTCGCGTGAGACGGCGCGCACGAGCTCGTGCACGGCCGGCTCGTCGTGGCGCCCGGCGGCGAGTCGCGGGAAGTGCCGCACGTTGACGATCGGGGGCGCGTTGTGGAACGGCCCACCCGCCGACGGATGCTCGAGCGTCACGGTCGCCTCGGCGACTCGGCGCTCGTACGCCGCGCACGTGGCGCCGAAGCGCGCGCCAGGCTCCATCCCGGGGTCGGCAGGCCCGCCGAGCCCGAAGCTGCGGGTGATCCAGATCGAGCCGAGCTTCTTCGGGAAGCCCTGGATCCACCCGCGCGTGAGCGCGAAGTCCCGGTCGACCCAGATGTACGAGCAGACGGTGACCTCTTCGCCGTCGAGGAGCCCGTTCACGACGACGAAGACCTCCTTGTACTGCGAGCGCGAGGGGTCGACGAGCTCGTCGCCCGACTCGGAGCACGACTGCCAGTCGGCCGCGACGAAGGCGCAGCGGCCGGGATCGGGATGCGGCTCGATGCCCTCGGGCAGGAACGCCACCGCCTTCTCGGGATCCGCCCAGTAGTCGATCACGAGGAACGCGCCGACGTAGTGCCACGGCGGGTACGGCACGAGCGAGGAGCGCCCCTCGGGCGTTCGCGGCACGGTGTAGCCCCTGAGGCTCATGTCGGCTCCGGGGGCGGCAGCAGCCGGCCGCGCGTCTCCCAGCTCTCGCGCTCGAACTCGACCGCGACCGGGTCGAAGCGGAAGTAGGAGCGCGGCGGCAGCGGCCCCCACGTGTTGGACGAGTAGCGGTCGTCGGGATAGACGCGCGGCTCGTGGTCCGGCGCGAGCAGCTCCATGTCGCAGTAGAGCTCGACGAAGCACGGCTCCTCGACGATGCGCACGTAGGTGGCGATGTTGCCGGCGATCCCGTGCCGCGTCGGCCCCCACGCGACCCAGCGCCCGTGCCGGGCGAGGTGGTCGAGCAGGTCGCGCATCTTCCCGATGTCGACGACGTCGAAGGCGAGGTGGTGGAAGTGCGCGTACCCGAGGTCGACGAGCGCCAGCACGTGGTGCTCGGCGTCGATGTGGAACCAGACCCCCGCGTCTCCGAGCCGGTCCGAGACCTCCATCCCCAGCACGTCCACGTAGAACGCCTCGTTCGCGGGCAGCGAGCCGGTCAGGCTGTTCACGTGGCCCGAGGCGCCGCGGCCCGCCGAGGTGGACGGACGAGGAGGCGCGGGCGTGCTGGGGCCAGCGCGCGGTCTCCGACACCGGGGGACGGTGCGGCAGGAGCTGGATCGCGCGGCCGTCGGGATCGGCGAGCCAGAGGGAGCCGTCGCGCTCCTCGTGCTCGACGCCCGTCGCCTCCAGGTGCGCTCGCGCGTCCGCGACCGCGCACGAGGAATGCAGCGCGAACCCGACGTGGTCGTAGCCCGGCTCCTCGCCGGGGACGAGCTCGAGCGAGTACGGCTCGTCGTCGCAGGCGAGGAACGCGCGCCCGCCGGACCGTTCTCGCTCGACGAGGCCGAGCTGGAGGCACCAGCGCGCCGCGGCCTCGTCGAGATCCCGGACGCGCAGGCCGACGTGGTCGATGCGGCCGAGGCGGATCAGACGCGGCCTTCCGCCACTCGCCGCTCGGCCTCGTCCTCGGGGATCGCGAGCGCGACGTGGAGCGTCTGCGCGGAGACCTGGAGCTGCTCGCCCGGCCCGGCGAGGTCGACGTCCCATTCCTCGACGGTCGAGCACAGCCGTCCGAGGCCGGTGATCTCCACCTCGACGACGTCACCGGGGCGCATCGGCCGCGAGTTGGCGGGCGTGCCCGTGAGCACGACGTCCCCGGGCTCGAGCGTGATCGTCCGGCTCAGATCGGCGAGCTGGTACGCGACCGGGAAGAGGAGGTCGCCCGCGGTCGCCTCCTGGACGAGGTCGCCGTTCAGGTACGTCCGGAGCGTGAAGTCGGTCGGGTCGAAGTCGGTCGCGGGGACGAGCTCCGGGCCGAGCGGGAGAAAGCCGTCCTGTCCCTTGACGCGCAGCATCGAGCCGCGGTCGGCGTGCCGGAAGTCGTGCATGCCGACGTCGTTCGCGCAGGCGTAGCCGGCGACGTAGGAGAGTGCGTCCTCGAGCGAGACGCCCTTCATCCGCTCTCCGACGACGACCGCGAGCTCGCCCTCGTAGTTGAGGAACCGGGCGCCCTTCGCCATCCGGACGGGGCGCCGATGCCCGTTGAGCGTCGTCGGCGGCTTGACGAAGTACGACGGCTCGGGCGGCGTGCGGGCGGCGTACTCCTCGACCCGCGAGCGGTACGTGAGATGCACGGCGAGGATCTTCGACGGCTCGACGGGCGCGAGGTACTGCGCCTCGGTCTCGGCGACGGCCGTCCCGTCGTCGAGCAGGATCGTGTCGCCGTCGAGCCGGCCCCAGCGCGGCTCGCCGTCGACCTCGAGCCGGACCCGGCGGTCAGAGGTGGGCGGCATACTCCTCCACCTCCCACTCGGAGACGGTCTCGAGGTCGAGCTCGCCGACGACCTCGATGAACCGTTCCAGCTCGAAGCGCTTCATCGTCACGAAGGTCTCGACGAGCCGCGCGCCGAGCCGCTCGACGAGCGCCTCGTCCGCCTCGAGCGCGTCGAGCGCCGCCCCGAAGTCGCTCGGGAGGCGCGTTCCCGCGTGCGCGTCGTCCATCCGGTACGCGTCGCCGACGACCGGCTCGGGCGGCTCGAGCTCCCGCTCGATCCCGTCGAGGCCGGCGAGCAGGATCGCCGCCGTGATCAGGTGCGCGTTCGCGGCCCCGTCACCCGTCCGGATCTCGACCCTGGAGCGTTGACCCCGCTCGCGCGGCACGCGGCAGAACGCGGTGCGGTTGTCGTGACCCCAGTTCGCGTGCGTCGGCGCGAGGCTGTCGGGGAGGATCCGCTTGTAGGCGTTGACAGTGGGCCCGAGCAGCGCCTGGAGGCCCTGGGCGTGCTCCAGGACGCCCGCGATGAAGCTCGCCGCGAGCCGGCTCAGGCCGTCGGGGCCGTCCTCGTCGGCGAACGCGTTCTGCGCCAGGCCGTCGCCGAGCGAGAGATGGAGGTGGAAGCCCGAGCCGCCCTGGTCGGCGAACGGCCTCCCCATGAAGGTCGCAAGCAGCCCCTCGCGGACTGCGATCTCCTTCACCGCGGCCTTGAGCATGAAGGCGCGGTCGGCGGCGTCGAGGGCATTCGAGTGCTTGATGTTGATCTCGTACTGCGAGCTCATGAACTCGTGGTTCGCGGCGAACGCCTCGAGCCCGAGCTCGTCGCACCAGAGGAGCATCTTGAGCACGATGTCGCGCGGGTCCGAGACCGAGCCGACGGTGTAGACGCGCGAGAGCTCGTCGACGTAGCGGCGGATGCCGCCGGGCACGTCCGCGTCGCGCTCCACGAGGAAGAACTCCAGCTCCGGCGCCACGACCGGCGAGAGGCCCCGCTCCGCGTAGGCGTCGACGACGCTGCGCAGCAGGGAGCGCGGGCACACGGGCCACGGCGAGGCTCCGTCGAGGGTCCGCGCATCGCCCAGGCACCATGCGACCTCCGGCTGCCACGGGACGACGCGGAGCGTGTCGAGGTCGGGGCGCACCGCGAGGTCGACGTACCCCTCCTCGCCACCGACGACGGGCGTGTGGCGCAGGTCGGTCCCCATCACCGCCGCGCAGAACGTGACGCCTTCCTCGGCCATCGCCGGGAAGTGGCGCAGCGGGATGTCCTTCCCGCGCGCGACGCCGTGGAGGTCGGGGTACAGGACCCGCACCGCCTTCAGGCCCGGGGCGTCGAGGGCGGCGAGCGCCGCGTCTGCCGATCGTTCGTCGTCTGTCATGCCGCGACCCGCACCGGGAGCCTCTTGATCCCGTTGAAGAAGTTCGAGCGTAGCCGCACCGGCTCGCCGTCGAGCTCGAGCCGCGCGAGGTACGGGATCATCTCCTCGAGCCAGAGCTTCACCTCGAGCTTCGCGAGGTGAGCACCGAGGCAGAAGTGCGGCCCGCCCAGCCCGAAGGTGACGTGGCGGTTGGGCGTCCGTCCGACGTCGAGGCGATACGGGTCGGCGAACTTCTCGCCGTCGTAGTTCGCGCCCGCGTACCAGATCGCCAGCTTGTCTCCTTGCTCGATCCGCCGTCCGTGCAGCTCGACCTCACGCGTCGCGGTGCGCCTGAAGTGGTGCACCGGATGCGCCCGGCGCAGGAGCTCGTCGGCCGCCGTCCCGGCGAGCGACGGGTCGGCCACGAGCCGGCGCAGCTCGTCGGGATGCTCGAGCAGGTCGACGAGCCCGAGGCTGATCGTGTGACGCGTCGTCTCGTTGCCGGCCGTCGTGAGGAGGATGAAGAACGTGCCGAACTCCTGCTCGCTGAGGCGCGAGCCGTCGAGCTCGGCCTCGACGAGCCGGGTCGTGATGTCGTCCCGCGGCTCGCGCCTCCGGGCCTCGCCGAGCGCGCGGCCGTACTCGATCAGGTCGAGCGAGAACGGGCTCGAGAACGGCAGCATCCGCAGCTTCGGGTCACGCAGGGCGCGCTCGACCACGAACTCCTCGCCCACCACGTCGGGATCCGTGTTGCCGAGGATCTTGTCGCCGAGCTCGATGATCAGCTTCCGGTCGTCGACCGGCAGGCCCATGATCTCGGAGAAGACCCACATCGGGATCTCCGCCGCCACCGCGTCGACCCAGTCGAACGCCTCCTGCTCGAACGCCGCTTCGAGGATCCCTCGCGCGAGCTCGCGAATGCGCGCCTCGTACGCGTTGATCACCCGCGGCGTGAAGCCCTTGTTGACGATCGCCCGCATCCGCGTGTGCGCCGGCGGGTCGGTGTCGAGCATCGACTTCCGCGCCTCGAGCTCCTCCGGGGTCAGATCCTGCAGCGAGGTGCCGCCGAGCTCGTTCGAGAACGTCTCCCAGTCCTTCGAGACGGCGACGACGTCGTCGTAGCGCGTCAGCGCCCAGAAGCCGCGCCCGTCGCTCTCCGGCTGCCAGAAGACCGGCGCGTCGCGACGGAGGAGCGCGAGCCAGGCGTACGGCACCCCCCGCTCCCAGGTGTCGAGGTCGGTGAGGTCGACGTCGTCGAGCGCGAGGCCGTCGAGCGACGGCCCGGACACCGTTGCCGCGGCAGCCGTCGCCTCGGGGACGTGGTCGTCGCGGGCGTGCGCCGCCGCGTCGGCGGCGGGCGGCGGCGCGAGCCGGACGTGCAGCGAGCCCTCCTCGGCGCGCGCCTCGTAGATCGGCAGCGGCTCGAGGGCGGGCGGGGTGAGGACGTCGCCCGTGAGGACGTCGAACTCGGAGCCGTGGCACGGGCAGACGACGACGGTGCCGTCGAGCTCGCCCTCCGAGAGCGAGCACTCCTCGTGCGTGCACGTGTCCTGGAAGGCGACGAAGCCGTCACCCAGCCGCGCGACGCAGACGGCGTGCCCATCGGCCTCGACCCGCCGGAGGCTCGTCTCCGGCAGGTCGTCGAGGACCCCGACGTCGTGCCACTCTGCATCCGTCACTACGACGCTGGACCGTAGTCGAGCGTCTCGTCGAGCGGCGGCACACCGTGGTGCTCCGCCGCGTGGCGGGCCGCCGCGTCGACCTTCTCGCGGCGTGTCGCGAGCAGGATCGCGAACCAGACGAGCGCGAGCACCATCAGCCCGAGCGTCCAGTAGATCGCCTCCCAGTTGTAGTTCGAGCGGTTGTGCGGGTCGGGGTTGAGGGCGCCGTAGAAGCCGAGGATCGGCGTGACCACGGCCACCGCGACGATCAGGTACTGCCACCAGTGGTTGCCCGCAGCACGGACGAGCCCGAACGCGAAGACGGCGAGGATCAGGTAGACGAGCTCGACGGCGAACGAGCCGATCGTCGCCGAGAGGATGAAGGTCGCGAACTCGTCGTTCGGGAAGAGGGGCACGACGCCGTCGGGCGTCGCGACGGTGAACCGGGAGGCGTAGTCGGCCAGCCAGACGAGCAGGAAGAGGCCGATCGCGCCGAACGCCACGACGAGGTTGCCCACCCACGGCGTGTCGTGGCGCGAGACCTTCGCGAACACGCCGGGGAGCAGCCCGTCGCGGCCGAGCGCGAAGAAGCCGCGCCCGATGAGGACGCAGATCGCGAGTGCGAGCGCAAGGGCGTCGAGGATCACGACGAGCTCGAGGATCGTCGCGAACCACGAGCCGACGTACTCGGTCGCCATCTCGCTCACGGGCCCCGGCGAGAACGCCCACGCGCCCTCGGAGACGGCGTCCTTGCCGTAGCCGATCGAGAAGGCGAAGGCCATCACGACGTAGAACGCCCCCGCGGCGCCGACCGTCCAGAGCACCGCGCGCGGGATCGAGTGGTGCGGGTCGTGCGCCTCCTCCCCGAGCGCCGCCGCCGCCTCGAAGCCGACGAAGAGCAGGATTCCCAGCAGGACGCCGCCGAGCACGCCGCCGCCCGTGACGCCGAACCAGGACGTCTCGCTCGGATCGAACATCGAGAACGTGACGCCGTCGGCGCCGCCCTTCGCGATGATCACGACCGCGAGGATCAGCATCGGGACGAAGGCGAGGGCCGCAAACGTCAGCATCGCCCGCACCGCGATCCGCACGCCGATGTAGTTGAGCACGAGCACGAGGCCCAGCGCGAGGGCGCCCCAGATCCACCACGCAGGCCCCGAGTCGGAGATGTGCGCCGTCCAGAACCCGTCGATCAGGATCCCGAGCCCGAGGTAGATCCCGCCGCCGCCCAGGAACAGCACCCCGACGAAGAAGAACCCCGCCACGAGCACGCCGACCCAGGGGTGGGCGCCGTGGGTCAGGTACTCGTAGATCGCCCCCGCGCCCGCGAAACGCCGCGCGTAGAGGGCGACGACGTAGCCGATCGCGAGCACGCCGAGCGTCGCGATGAGGACCGCGAGCGTCGCATTCCAGCCGGCGCCGATATCGGGCCGCGAGATCCCGCCGAGGATCAGCGCGACCGAGAACATCGGGCCGATCGCGAGCGACTGCGCGACGGCGTGGATCGTCGTGAGGTTCTTGTCGCCGAGAGTCGCGCCCGGGGCGACGGTCGAGTCCGCCTGACTCATGGGTTCCTCCTCCGAAGCCGGCGCCTCGTGCGCCGGGGACGGGCCGTGTATAACGCATTCCCCGCCTCCGTCGGGCAACGTGCCGCGTAGTGTCCGGCCGGTGCAGCCCCGGATGCACGAGAGCTGGCTCGCCGTCCTCGGCGACGAGCTCGAGCAGCCCTCGATGCAGGCGCTCCGGGACTTCCTGGTCGCCGAGGTAGCGGCCGGTCGCCGGTTCTACCCACCCGCCGACCTCGTCTTCAACGCCCTCGCGCTGACGCCGTTCGACGAGGTCCAGGTCGTGATCCTCGGCCAGGATCCCTACCACGGCGCCGGCCAGGCGATGGGACTGTGCTTCTCGGTGCAGGCGGGAGTGCCGCTCCCGCCCTCGCTCCGCAACATCTACGACGAGCTCGAGCGCGACGTCGGCGTCCCCCGGCCCACGACCGGCGACCTGACCCCGTGGGCCGAGCGGGGCGTCCTGCTGCTCAACGCGGTCCTCACGGTCTCGCCGGGGAAACCGGCCTCACACGCGGGCAAGGGGTGGGAGCA
Organism: uncultured Actinomycetes bacterium; assembly: GCA_963791895.1. Classification (GTDB taxonomy): domain Bacteria; phylum Actinomycetota; class Thermoleophilia; order Gaiellales; family Gaiellaceae; genus Gaiella. Next base: position 183,960 of record CAWBTY010000011.1, on the reverse strand, counting down.
GTTCACGACGCGCGCGATCCGCGAGCTCTCCGACCGCCGTGCGGGTGTCGTCTTCCTCCTCTGGGGCCGGTACGCGCAGCAGAAGGGCGAGGTCGTCGACGCCGCCCGGCACCACGTGCTGACGGCAGCGCACCCTTCGCCGTACAGCGTCGACGGGTTTCGCGGTTGCGGCCACTTCTCCCGCGCGAACGCCCTGCTCGAGGAGGCCGGCCGCGATCCGATCGACTGGTCGCTGCCCTAGACTGAGAGAATGCCGTTCGGGATCGGGATGTGGGAGATCGTGATCCTGCTCGGCATCCTCGCGCTCCTCTTCGGCGCGAAGGGCGTGCCGGATCTCGCGCGCAGGCTCGGAACGGGCGTCCGCGAGGTGAAGGACGCCGTCGGCGAGGTCGACCCGCGCCGCATGCTCGAGGCGGGCGACGAGCCGAAGCGGACTGAGCCGACGCAGTCGAAGCCTCGGCCCGCCCGTCCGCCGGACGAGCCGCGCGACCCGGCCTGAGCCGAGAGCTGCTCCCCTCGCCGCGGTAAGGTCGTCCGGCGATGGCCGAGGGAACGATGCTGCTCGTTGCCAACCGCGGCGAGATCGCCGTACGCATCTTCGAGACGTGCACGCGACTCGGGATCGGGACCGTGGCGGTCGCGGGCCCCGACGACGAGGGCGCGCTGCACACGCGAGTCGCCGACACGACCCTGCGGGTGCCCTCCTACCTCGACGCCGACGCCCTTGTCGCGGCTGCGCGCGAGGCGGGCGCGCAGCTCGTCCACCCGGGGTACGGGTTCCTGGCCGAGAGCGCGAGCTTCGCCGAGGCAGTCCTCGGGGCCGGGTTGACGTGGATCGGCCCGCCGCCCGCCGCCCTGCGGCGAGGCGGAGACAAGCTCGAGGCCAAGCGGATCGCGGCCGCCGCCGGCGTCCCGACGCTTCCGACCGGGACGGCCGAGGAGCTGGGCTTTCCGCTCCTCGTCAAGGCGGCGGCCGGTGGCGGGGGGCGCGGGATGCGCGTCGTCGAGCGCGCCGAGGACCTGGACGAGGCCACCGAGGCTGCGAGCCGCGAGGCCGACGCTGCCTTCGGCGACGGCACCGTCTTCTGCGAGCGCTTCCTGCCCCACCCCCGGCACGTGGAGGTGCAGCTCCTCGGTGACCGCCACGGAACGGTGCTGGCGCTCGGGGCCCGCGACTGCTCGGTGCAGCGGCGCCACCAGAAGGTCGTCGAGGAGTCACCGCCGCCGGGCCTCGGAGCCGGGCTGCTGGCGCGAATCTCCGCCCACGCCGTCGCGTTCGCGACCGAGCTCGGGTACGAGAGCGCCGGCACGGCCGAGTTCCTCGTCGACGGAGACGAGGTGTTCTTCCTCGAGCTGAACGGGCGCATCCAGGTCGAGCACCCCGTGACCGAGGCCGTGACGGGGCTCGACCTCGTCGAGCTGCAGCTGCGGGTCGCGGACGGCGAGCGCCTCGCGGGTCTCGCGGTGCGGCCGCAGGGCCACGCGGTCGAGGCTCGCCTCTACGCGGAAGATCCACGCTCGTTCCTTCCCCAGCCGGGGCGCATCGCACGGCTCGAGCTGCCCGACACGATCAGGGTCGACGCCGGCGTCGCCCAGGGCGACGAGGTCGGCGGGAGCTACGACGCGATGATCGCGAAGCTGATCGCGCACGGGACCGATCGTGGCGACGCGCTCGACCGCCTGGCCACCGCACTCGACACGACGCTCGTCGAGGGTGTGACGACGAACCTCGCCTTTCTCCGCTGGCTCGTCGGGCATCCGGCCTTCCGTGACGCCGAGCTCGCGATCGACTTCCTCGATCGCTTTCCGGCTCTCTCGCCTCACCCGCGACCCGCGCCGGCAGGGCCGTGGCATGAGAGCTTCCGGCTCAACCTGCCGCCGGCCCCGCGAGAGCCTGCGCCGTTCACCGACGCCGCGGACGGAGGCAGCGCCGGGGCGAGCGGCGACGGGCGGGTGACCGCGCCGATGCCCGGCAAGGTGATCGACGTTCGCGTCACCGCGGGAGAGCACGTCGAGTCGCATCAGCCGCTCGTCGTGCTCGAGGCCATGAAGATGGAGCAGGTCGTCTCGGCGCCCTACGGCGGCGGCGTCCGCTCGGTCGACGTGAGCGTCGGCGACCAGGTCACGACCGGGGCGCTCCTCGTCGAGCTGGAGACGGGATGACGGTTCTCTCGAGCCATATCGCGCGCGACGACGCCTTCGACCGGCGGACGGCGCTGATGGAGCGGCTCGTCGGCGAGCTCCGCGAGCGCACGGCGCTCGTCGCCGCGGGCGGCGGCGAGCGCTCGCTCGAGCGGCACCGCTCGCGCGGGAAGCTTCCCGCCCGCGAGCGGATCGACCGGCTCGTCGACCCGGGCTCGGCCTTCCTCGAGCTGAACGCCCTGGCCGCGTGGGAGGTCTACGACGGCCAGGCGCCCTCGGCCGGGATCGTGACCGGGATCGGGATCGTCGAGGGCCGCGCCTGCGTGATCGTCGCGAACGACGCGACCGTGAAGGGCGGCACGTACTTCCCCCTCACGGTGAAGAAGCACCTGCGCGCGCAGGAGATCGCGGAGCAGAACCACCTGCCGTGCCTCTACCTCGTCGACTCGGGCGGGGCGTTCCTGCCGCTCCAGGACGAGGTCTTCCCCGACCGCGAGCACTTCGGCCGGATCTTCTTCAACCAGGCGCGCATGTCGGCCAAGGGCATTCCCCAGATCGCGGTCGTGATGGGCTCGTGCACCGCGGGCGGCGCCTACGTGCCCGCGATGTCGGACGAGACCATCATCGTCCGCGGCACCGGGACGATCTTCATCGGCGGCCCGCCGCTCGTGAAGGCGGCGACCGGCGAGGAGGTGACAGCGGAGGAGCTTGGCGGCGCCGACGTCCACACCCGCCATTCGGGCGTCGCCGACCACTACGCGACCTCCGACGAGCACGCGCTGGCGCTCGCACGGCAGATCGTCCGGCACCTCGGCGAGCCGCCGCCGGTGCCGTGGGAGCTCATCTCGCCCGAGGCACCCGTAGCCGACCCCGCCGAGCTCTACGGGCTCGTCCCGGAGGACTTCCGGCACGAGCTCGACCCGCTGGAGCTGATCGCGCGGATCGTCGACGGGAGCCGCTTCCACGAGTTCAAGGCGCTGTACGGCGAGACCCTCGTCTGCGGCTTCGCGCGGATCGAGGGCTTCCCCGTGGGGATCCTCGCGAACCGCGGCATCCTCTTCGCCGAGTCGTCGCAGAAGGGCGCCCACTTCATCGAGCTCGCGTGCAAGCGCCGCATCCCGCTCGTCTTCCTGCAGAACATCACGGGCTTCATGGTCGGCCGCGAGTACGAGGAAGGCGGCATCGCCCGGGACGGCGCCAAGCTGGTGATGGCGGTGGCGTGTGCCGACGTGCCGAAGTTCACCGTCGTCACGGGCGGCTCGTTCGGGGCTGGGAACTACGCCATGTGCGGCCGCGCGTACGGCCCGCGCCAGCTCTGGATGTGGCCGAACGCGCGGATCAGCGTCATGGGCGGGGAGCAGGCGGCGACCGTCCTCACGATGGTCGGCGACGCAGATCCCGACGAGATCCGCGCGAAGTACGAGCACGAGGGCTCGCCGTACTACTCGACCGCCCGTCTCTGGGACGACGGGATCATCGATCCGCGCGACACGCGGCGGGTCCTGGCGCTCGGCCTCGCCGCCGCGGCGAATGCGCCGGTGCCGGAGACGACGTTCGGCGTGTTCAGGATGTGAAGGAGAGAAGGTGTCCGACTTCAAGTCGGCCCCCCGCAACGTCACTCTCCTGGGCGTGGCTTCACCGGGATTCCTTGTCGGCAGCGCTGTCCCGTGGCGTGGCTTCAACCGCGCCGCCGCACCCCGCCAGGATGCCGTCGACACGCCGTTCACTGTGCTCGCCGTCTAGATGCCGTCACCCGCGGCGCAGGGCCATACCGGGAGGGCCTCTCCGCAGTCTTTGACGCCCGTGGGGCGGTCTGGCAAGGTCGATGCGTGACCGAGCGCGAGGCGCCTCCGCATCGCGGCGTCACCCGATCAATCGCGGCAAGGATCGCCCGGTGGCGGCCCGCAGTGTCCCTCGCGTTGGTGATCGCCGTCGTCGGCATGGTCACGGGCGTTACGGGCCTATACATCAGCTGGCGGTCCGCATCGGAACAGGCCGCCATCCAACTGGACGCGTACGCGACGGCGAGCCCCAGCGACATCACGCCCCAGGGCCTCGCCGTGCGCGTCGAGTTCGTCAACCAGAGCCTTCGACCGATCGTCGTTCGCTCCGCGTTCCTCCTTCTGGACGGGGAGGTCGTCAGCGAGGCCACCGGTTGGATCGACGACGTGCGGCTGGTGGAGGAGGCGGCCTCCGACCCGGCACGCCTCCGCGCCGCCCAGCTCACGTTCCCGATCGGCTTGGCGGCACGCGAGGGCAAGAGCGTCGCACTCATGATGGACGTGTGGACGCCGTTCGTCGACGCAGCCTCGGCCGCCGACGAGAGCACGGCCCGCAACAGATTCCGACAGCTGACGGCGACGCTGGCCTCGCTGCAAGCCGGTGAGGGAAGCGACAGGCTCCAGCTCAGGATCGATCACGTCCCGGGCGGGAGCACCGTCTACCCGGTCAGCGCCGTGATCGCGTCGAGCACTTCAGTCGCGACGATCGAGAGCGCCGCTGCGCTCCTGCACCGCATCCCGCCACAGTTCTGGGTGGTCGATTTCCTCGAGCGGGGTCGGGCCCTGGCCGGGCTCACGTTGCGACGGCGGTTTGCAGGCACCGAGGAAGTGGATCTCGCGCAGCTCGACGTGTGGAACGTCCGGTCAGCGTTCCACCGGTCCTCCGTCCGGCCGGTCGTCGCTCGTCAGCAGACCCTCTTCCCACTCGAGGGTCTCCCTCGCGGCCAATACATCGCGACGTTCCGGGTCGGCGGCAGGGTGGTCGCTTATCGGTCCTTCGCCGTGCCTATCCGTTGACGCGCCTGGCCCGCGCCCGAACCGCCGTCATCGCCCGCGCGAGCGCCCGGCGGGGGCTCGGTTCGGCTCCGCTCAGGTACTCCTCCCAGTAGGGCCGCGCTACGTTGAACTGCTCCGCACCGAGCGGGTGGGGCCGGATCGGCGTCGCAGTCCGCAACGCCGCGGCGACGTCGCCAACCCAAGGCGCCAGCCACGTCGGCGCCGGGCTCACGAAGCCGGGGAGCGAACGAAATGCCGCAAGCTGCCCCGCTGCGTCCCGCCCTGTTCCGAGAGAGCGCCGCCAGACGGCTTCGTCGTGCGTCAGGGCGTTCGCATAGTCCGCAGCGGCGCGCTTTCGTCCTCCGTAGCGGAGGAGCGCGATGCCCGTCGTCCAGTAGACGGTGCCGCCCAAGCCGCCGCTCGCCGGCAGGGCCGCGAGATGCAGCCGGGTGGGGTCGGACCAGGCGTTCGAGTACCGCACGTGGGCGTTGTTGTACTTGACGTAGTAGGCGACGGTCTGTGCGGCGAACGCGGCCTCGTCGGGACTGACCGATCCCAGCACCGCCTCCGGCTCGAGCACATCCGGGTTCGACAGCTCGAGCATGCGCCGCATGATCTCGAGCGCCTCCACGGACGCGGGATGGAGGTAGTCGAAGAGCCCGTCGTCCGTGTACGGCTCGGCTCCCATGCTGTGGGCGATCGGGGCGAGCGACCGCCAGCCGCGAGGATCGAAGGTGCATCCGAACGGAGCCACGCCGGACCTCACCACCGCTCTGGCGTTGCCGATGTACTCGTCCCAGCTCGCGGGAGACCGCATCGGGTTCAACCCGGCTCGCTCCACGAGCTCGCCGTTGCATCCTTGGACCGTCACATCGAGCAGGAACGGCCACGAGTAGAGACGTCCGCCCATCGTCCCCTCCGCACGCAGGCGAGGCACGATGTCCCGCATGACGTCGGGCTCGATGAAGGCGTCCCACGGCTGGATCGCCCTGTTCTCGACGAGACGCGCCATCTCGACCCACGGCGTCATGCCCACGTAGACGTCCCATGTGCTCGTGCGCCGATCTGCCTCCCGCAGGAAGTCCCCGATGTCGACACCCCCCGGCGGGGCGATCACGGATGTGAGTGGCGATCCCGAGTCGAAGCCACGGCTGACCCCATGCTCGATCTGAGGATGGAGGGTGACGATCCAGTTCTGGAAGATCGCCGACAGCGGCGGGGTGGGCTCGTCCCGGCAGCCGGCTGCGAGCAAAGCCCCTGGCGCGAGGAGCGCGAGCGTACCGCGCGCGAGGAACGCTCGACGATCGAGGTGCTCCACCCGCGTCAGGTCTGCGGAAGTACGGTGGGCGGAGACGGCATGCCCTCCATCAGCGTGGGTCGCTGTCAGGCTAGGGTTCGCCGGACCTGGTGTCAACGCACGGGCTTCTTCTATCGGAAAGGCGCGGCGGGGGGTCGTGAAGGTGAGTCCTCAGCGGCGGAGCCGCGGTCTCCGGGTCCTCCTCCTCCTGCTCGTCATCGTGGCCTCGGTCGTAGGCCTCGCCGGCGCGCAGCTGGGGCGAGCGACGGTCGATCGGGAGCTTCAGCCGAGCGGCAGACCTGGCGGGTGCACGCAGCCTGTCGAGGTCGTGTTCTGGACCGGCTCGGACTGGCAGGCCCTCGCCAAAGCTCTTGCGGATCACGCTGCGCCCTGCGCGGACTACTACATCTCGATCCCGCCCCTCGCAGGCGACAAGACCCGATTGCGTGACCCGGCCGTCTTTCGACGGCTTCGGAGTCTCGGACGGCACGTCCACCCCCTCGCGGAAGTGACACTCGGCCAGACGGGCTGGGCCAAGTGGGTCGCCGACGGCAACGGCACCTGGTACGACGCGGGTGTCGAGTTCAGGCGGCGGATGGCGGCCGCCGGGCTCAACCCCGCCAAGGGGGAGACGTGGCTGGTCAACGAGTTCGACCGGACGACCCGGCTCGACACGACCGAGCGGCTGCCCGTCGAGATCGCGCGCAACGTGACACGACCTTATCCCCGGCAGGCGATGCGCGACCTCGTCCGTGGCCTCTACGAGGGGGCGTCGGGGATGCCGCGCCTTCCGGGGGCAGCCGAGATTGGGATCAGCTTCAGCCACCAGAATCTACCGGACGTCCCCGCGTACAAGACTGAGATGAAGGCTTGGCTCGAGGACTCCGCGTTCTGGAATGACCTACGGAGGCGCGTGCGCTGGCTTCTACGTGAGGTCTACGCCGACACGCGCCTGCACAGCGTGCCCAGCACGACGCGCGACGATCGCCGACGGCATCTCGAGACATACCAGGAGCATCTGCTCGAGCTCGCCGCCGTTGGGCCTGCGAGCGTCGGGTCCGCGCGCTCCTTCCTCCGCGCCACCCACCTTCCACTTGCGAACGCCGGCTACGTCGCTCTCGGAGGCGACGCCTTCGACTTCGTCACCGCCCACGGCAACACCGAGGTCGCCCCGACGCAGATGATGTACTTCGTCTCCGAGCAGGTGTACGCGATCAGGCACTACGCGCTCCGTCATCCCGGCGCCGCCCCGGCAGGCAGGCTCGGCTTCTCGTGGGACCCGATCAACCGGTTCCGCGTTCCGTCTCGCACGTTCGCGATGCAGATCGCAGCCCTGAGCGAGCGGCTCGCAATTGCCATCCGGGACGCGTATCGCGGAGACTCCGCGCCGGCCGTTGCCGCCTGCGTGCCTCCCGGAACACGGGAGAACTGGTGCCGGGCCAGTCGCGCGGGCGCGACGTTCACGGAAGCTTGGGAGATCTTTCGGTCCTGGAGATGAGCCGTCGCACCCGGAACAGTGCCTCCCTTTCGGCCGTAGCTCATCGCGGGCGACGGCTTCGTAGCCGCCGAGTTCGAGTACGACATCCGCCGCATCTGGCTCGACGGCACCCCCGAGGATCGAGCCGTGTTAACCCATTCCCATCCCGACGTCGTCGAGCACGACTCGCGCATCACGGCCTATGAGGAGCAGCTCTGTACCGAGTAGCCGGCCCTTGGGGGCACGTCGGGGCCGCCGGGAGGCGGCCTCGACGAGCTGTCCTTCAGCGAAGCTGCCAGAACCCCCCGGTCAGGCCGAGCCGGTCGAGGATCGCCTGGTTCTGCATACGCGTGTGCGGGCGCCAGTCGGGAGCGAGTCGATCGTGCCACCAGGCGGCCGCGAGCTCGCCGAGCGTCGCTACGGGGATCGTCTCGCCCGGCTCGCGACCGTCGAGCCAGCGCGCGATGTGCTCCTCCGACCGGAAGAGGTTCATCGCGCTTCAGGTGAAGACGATGTCGTCCCACCACGACGAGGCAGGTACGAGGCAGTGGAAGAGCAGGCTCTCGTCCTCGGCCCGACCATCGTGCACGTCGATCTCCAGCGCGTTCCCGCAGTCGGGGCAGATCGTCTCGATCCGACCGTCGGTGTGCAGTGCGGCGCAGATGCCGAACGCGTCCCAGGCGCAGTTCGCGAACCACCGGCGCTCGTCAGCGTGCACCCGGTGCGGGGTCGGCACGGCCGAGAACGGGTTCGCCATGCGGAGCGTGTCGGTTCCACCCTCGAGGACGAGCGCATGCTCGTCGTGCAGCCTGCGCCACGCAGCGGTCACGACGCCGACGCTCGAAGAGCCTCGTTCGGCGACCTCGGCCGCCGTCGGTGCCCGCCCGAGCTCGACGAAGAGGCCGTAGGTGACGTTTCTCAGCGCGAGATCCTGGTCGTCCACTCGCGCTAGTCCCCCGTGAACTCCGGCGTTCGCTTCTCGCCGAACGCCTCCACACCTTCGCGGAAGTCTCTCGTCTGACGTAACAGGCCGTATGCGAGCCCCTCGACCTCGAGCCCGAGGTGGAGCGGCCCGTCGTAGGCCGTGTCGAGGACGCGCTTCGCCATCGCGAGCGCGAGCGGCGAGTGACGCGAGAGCTCCTCGACGAGCGACGCCACCGCGCCGTCGAGCTCGGCGTTCGAGACCACGGCCGTCACAAGCCCGAGCGAGAGGGCCTCGTCGGCCCCCACGCGGCGCCCACGCATGACGATGTCCTTCGCGCGGCCGAGCCCGACGAGCCGCGCGAGCCGCTGCGTGCCGCCCGAGCCGGGGATCATCCCGATCGTCGCCTCGGGCAGGGCGAGCTGCACGTCGTCTGCCGCGAGCCGGAAGTCGCACGCGAGCGCAAGCTCGAGGCCGACGCCGAAGACGTAGCCCTCGAGCCGCGCGATCACCGGCTTGGAGCACCGCTCGGGCGCCGCGACATTGCGCGCGAGCTGCGAGACCTCCCACGGCGAACGCTCGAGGAACCCGGCGATGTCGCCGCCGGCGGTGAACGCCCCGCCCGCCCCGGTCAACACGACGAAGCGGATCGCCTCGTCGCGGTCGAGCTCGGCGAAGACGGCCGAGAGCTGGTCGCGCGCGGTCATCGAGATGCGGTTGAGCTTTCCCGGAACGTCGAGCGTCACCGTCGCGACGGCGTCGTCGCGCTCGACTCTGAACCCGTCGTACTCGCTCACACCGTCGCTCCCGTCTCGTCTCGCAGGACCCGTCGCAGGATCTTCCCCGAAGCGGACTTCGGGAGCGCGTCGACGTGTCGGTACTCGCGCGGCCGCTTGAAGCGTGTGAGCCGCGAGGCGAGGCAGTACGCGTCCAGCTCCTCCGCCGTCGCGGTGCCGACGACGACAGCGGCGACCCGCTGGCCCCAGCGCTCGTCGGCGACGCCGATCACGGCCACCTCCTCGACCCCGGGATGGGCCGAGAGGATTTCCTCCACCTCGAGCGGATGGACGTTCTCCCCGCCGGAGACGATCATGTCGTCGACTCGCCCGTCGAGCCACAGGTCGCCGTCCTCGTCGAGGTGCCCCGTGTCACCGGTCGCGTACCAGCCGTCGCGGATCGCCTTCGCGTCCGCGTCGGGCCGGTTCCAGTACCCCGCGAACGCCTCGTCCGAGTCGAGCTCCACCTCTATCTCGGCGTTCTCGCCGAGCCGCAGCCGCGTGTTGACAGCGGGCCGGCCGGCACAGCCAGGCTTCGCAAGCTGGTCTCGTCCGATGGTGAAGGTGTAGACCTCGGTCGAGCCGTAGTGGTTGACGAAGACCTCCGGCTCGAACACCTCGGCGCAGCGCCTGACGAGCGTCGACGTCATCGCCGCGCCCGCATAGCCGAGCGCACGCACCGACGAGACGTCTCGCTCGCCGACCGAGCGCGTGACTCACGAGGTCGTGGAAGAGCGTCGGGGCGAGGTAGAGCGACGTGATCCGCTCCTCCTCGATCAGCCGGAGCGCCTCGGTGGCGTCCCACCGCGCCTGCGGCACGAAGCAGCCGCCGACGAGGTGCATCGCGACGAGCGAGTGGATTCCCATGGTGTGGTAGAGGGGCATGACGCCGAGCGTTCGCTCGGCGAAGCGGTAGCCGTGCTGGAGCGCCTGCGACCAGGCGCCGGCGCGGTCGGCGGCGTGTGAGCGCGGCACGCCCTTGGGGCGGCCCGTCGTGCCCGAGGTGTAGAGGAGCAGCGAGAGCTCGCGCTCGTCGCGATCGAGCGCGCCGGGATGCTCCGATCCGTCGGGGAGCGCGTCCCCGTCGCGTACGACGACCCGCGCGTCGCAGTCGCCGAGGCAGTAGTCGAGCTCCTCGTCCGAGAGCCGCCACGAGAGCGGCACCACGACCGCTCCGCACCACTGCGCAGCCCAGTAGAGGAGCGCGGTCTCGAGCCGGTTGTCGAGGACGAGCGCGACACGCTCGCCCCGCTCGAGCGCGAGCCCACCCGCGATCCGGCGCACGCGCGCAAGCAACTCGCCGTACGTCACGCCGGGAAACGCCTCGAGCTCCGGGTGGCGCTCGCAGGCTGCCAGCAACGACCGCGCCAGGTTCACGCGGACGCGACCTCCTCGATCGCGTCGACGATCGGGGCGTACCCCGTGCAGCGGCAGAGATGACCGGAGAGCATGTCGACGATCTGCTCGCGGCTCGGCGCCCCGCGGGAGAGCAGGTCGGTCGCCGCCATGAGGATGCCCGGCGTGCAGAACCCGCACTGGAGCGCGTGGTGGCGGCGGAACGACTCCTGCAGAGCGTTGAGCGGCGCGTCGGCGGCGAGCGACTCGACCGTCTGGACGTCGCAGCCGTCGACCTGCACCGCGAGCAGGCAGCAGCCGCGCACGGCGACGCCGTCGACGAGCACCGTGCAGGCCCCGCAGACACCATGCTCGCAGCCGACGTGCGTGCCCGTCAGCCCGAGCCGATGACGGATGAAGTCCGTGAGGAGCAGCCGCGGCTCGACAGTCTCGTGCACCGCGCGTCCGTTGACGGTCGCCTCGAGCTCGATCATGCGGCCCTCTCGATCGCACGCGTGACGAGCGTGCCCGTCAAGGCCCGCAGGTAGCGCGGGCTCGCGTGCATCGAGCCCGGGGGATCGACGAGCCGCGCGGCGAGCGCCCCCGCATCGGCGGCTGCCTCTGCCCCGGTCGAACCCACGAGCAGCGCCTCCACCTCGGGCAGACGGGTCGGCCGGTCGGTGACGGCACCGACCGCGACCTTCGCCTCGACGATCGCGTCCCCATGCTCACGTGTCAGCACGATGGCCGTCATGGACAGCGCGAAGTCGCCCGTCCGCAGGGCGAGCTCCTCGAACGCGCACGTCTCCTCGGCCGCCAGCGGCCACACGGTCTCGACGACGAGCTCGCCGGGTCGCAGCGTCGTCGTGAAGTGCGTGACGAAGAGCTCTGCGGCGGGGATCTCGCGCCGTCCGTCGGGGCCGTCGACAACGGCGGCGCCGCCGAGCGCGACGAGGCAGAGCGGCAGCTCGGCCGCGCCGTCGGCATGCGCGATCGAGCCGCCGACCGTGCCGCGGTTGCGCGTGACGAAGTGCCCGACGTACGGCAGCGCCGCGAGCACGAGCGGGTGTACGCGCTCGTCCGAGGCGAGAGCGGCCTGACGCACCGTCGCGCCGAGACGCAGGGCGCCGTTCGCAGACACGGAGTCGAGCCCGGCACGGTTCACGTCGACGAGCAAGCTGGGTCGCACGAGCCGCATCGCGAGCGCGGGAACGAGGCTCTGCCCCCCGGCGATCGGCTTGGCATCGTCACCGCCCTCGCGGAGGGCCGCGAGTGCCTCGTCGAGCGACTCGGCGCGAACGTAGTCGAACGGGGCCGGCTTCACGCCTCCACCTCGTGCAGGAGCTCCCACACCCGTGGCCCCGTGAGCGGCAGCTCGACCTCGTCCCGGTCGAGGGCGTCGGCGACCGCGTTCGCGATCGCGGCGGGTGCGGACATCGTGTTGCCCTCCCCCAGGCCCTTCGCGCCGAGCGCCGTGAACGGGGACGGCGACGAGAGATGGTCGATCCGCAGGGCCGGCACGTCGGGCGCAGTCGGCGTCAGGTAGTCGACGAGCGAGGCGGTCAGGAGGTTCCCGTCCTCGTCATAGGCGTGCGCCTCGAAGAGCGCCGCCGCTGCGCCGTGGGCAAAGCCGCCGAGCACCTGGCCGTCCGCGAGGAGCGGGTTGAGCAGGACGCCCGCGTCGTGCACGGTCACGTAGTCGGTCACGGTTACCGCACCCGTCTCGCGCTCCACCTCGACCGCGCAGACGTCGACGATGAACCCGTGCGCACCCGACGAGGCGACGCGATCCTCGGTATCGGGCGGATCGAGATTCGGCGTCGCCCAGAACGCCACCTCGGCGAGCCCGGGCTCGAGGCCGTCTGGCAGCCCTTCGGGGTTCCAGTGGGCCATCCCTGCGACCTTCCGCAGGGCGAGCTCCGGGTCGCCCACGTGCTCGCGGATCGCATCGAGCTTCGTTCGCACCTTGCGGGCGGCCGCCTGCGCTGCGCCGACGCCCACGCCGGAGAAGCGCGACGAGTAGTTTCCCGAGGCCACCGTCCACGGCGTCGTCGCGGTGTCGAGCTCGGAGAGGACGGTCACGTCCTCGGGGGCGCAGCCGAGCTCATCGGCGACGACCTGCGCGCAGACCGTGCGATGGCCCTGTCCCTGCGGTGTCGTCCCCAGCCGCACGGTGATCCCGCCGAGCGGGTCGATCGCCACCGAGGCTCCCTCGGCGTTGCCCGACTTCGGCAGCGCCGACCCTCGCTCGACAGCGGTCTGCGCGAGCGTGATGTATCCCATGTTCGAGATCGACGGCTCCACCACGCACGCGAGTCCGACGCCGACGAGCCTCCCCTCCGCCCGCGCTGCCAAGGCCCGGGCACGCAAGCCGTCCCAGTCCGCAAGCTCGAGCGCCCGGTCGAGACACGCTGCGTAGTCGCCCGAGTCGTACAGCGCCCCCGAAGGAGTCCGGTACGGCATCGAGTCCGCGTCGACGAGGTTGCGCCGCGCGAGCGCCGCCGGGTCGAGCCCCAGCCGCCGGGCCGCGATCGCCATCGTCCGCTCGAGCCCGAAGTAGAGCTGCGGCCCGCCGAAGCCTCGGTTGAGACCGGACGGGATCGTGTTCGTGAGCGCCACCCGGTTCCGCGCCGCGACGTTCCGCACGCGGTACGCGCCGGAGAGAGAGCCGTGCATCCTGTAGAGCGTCGCGGGCTCCGGCGCGCGCACGTAGGCGCCGACGTCCTCGAGCGCGTCGTAGCGCACGGCGACGAGCTCGCCCTGGGCCGTGAAGCCTGCCTCGATCTCGGTCACGCGACCCGTGGAGACGGCGCTCGCTGCCAGGTGCTCCAGTCGGTCCTCGGTCCAGCGCACCGGGACGCCGAGTGCGCGCGAGGCGAGCCCGACGAGCACGACGTACGGCAACACGGCCGCCTTGATCCCGAAAGAGCCACCGGAGTCGGGCGGCGTCAGGAGGCGCAGCCGGTCGCCGCGCAGCCCGAGCGCCGCCGCGGCGACGCCGTGCAGCGTGAACGGGCCCTGGAAGTTCGCCCACGCCGTGAGGCGGCCCGTCGCCTCGTCCCAGTCGCAGACGACGCCGTAGCACTCGACCGGCAGGCAGGTCGATCGCGGGACGCGGAACGTGGTGCGCACGACGACCTCGGCTCGCGCGAGCGCCTCGTCGACGTCCCCGTAGTGGAACGAGCGCTCGTGGATCGGCTCCGCGGCCGTGACGTCGACGACCGCGTCGAGCGGCTCGTACTCGACGGCCACGAGCTCGGCCGCGTCCTCGGCGAGGTAGCGGTCGCGCGCGACGACGACGGCGACCGGCTCACCGACGTAGCGTGCGGTACCGACGGCGGCGGCGTACTGCGGCACCGGCGACTCGATCCCGGCGGGGAACGGCCTCGAGAGCCGCGCGACGTCGTCCCCGGTGAGGACCCCGCGCACGCCCGGCAAGTCGAGGGCGGCCGTCGCATCGACGGCGACCTGGGCGTGCGCCAGCTGCGAGCGCACGATCGCCGCGTGCCATGCGTGCGGCACCGGCTCGATGTCGTCCACGAAGCGTCCCTTGCCGCGCAGGAGCGCGTCGTCCTCGACCCGCTCCAGCGGACGGCCGACCCAGGTCTCTCGCTCCGAGGCGACCGCCACTTCAGCTCTTGCGTCGGGTCGCGAGCGCCACCTGCTCCTCGTTCGGGCCACCGGAGCCCAGCGCCCGGAACGCGTCGAGCACTGCCCGCGGCTCCCGCTTGTGCCGCTTCGCGGCGAGCGTCAACGGCTCGCGCACAGCGCCGCCGCAGTGCGCGCACGGGAACTGGATCTCACTCATCAGCCGTGCCGCGCGCCCATCCGGGAAGAGCCGGAGCAGCTCGAGGATCGTCGTCGAGCCACGGATCTCCCCGTCGACCTCGTCAGCCGGTGCCACACCGGACGCCCGGAGACCGGGAATCGTCCGGCGCGCCGCCTCGGTCATCCCCTACGCCTGGCTCGCGTGCGCGAAGACCCGGTCGTCTGCGTGATCCATCCGTACCGCGTTGCGTGGCAGTTGGTAGCGCGCGTACGGCAACACGACGATCTTCGCGTCCGACCCGTGGCGCTCGAACGCCTTCGCGAGGGCGTCGTCGATCGAGATCGTCGCGTCGAGGCCGATGTCGCCCGCGAGCTCCAGGTTCTCCTCCAGCGTCACGACCGTCAGGTGCTTGCGCGTCATCACCTCGTAGATCGGCACCCAGATGCACCCTGCCCACATCTGGATCGCCCGCGCGTGGATGTCGCGCAGGACGCGCTGGTAGTTCTCCGGCGTCGCGGGCATGTACGGCTTCATGAGATCCATGAGCGCAAAGCCCGGGAAGTCGCCGATCGCGGTCGAGACGCCCGGCGAGGGCGAGCAGTAGATCAGCGTGCCGCCGTCCTTCACCACGAGGTCGGCCGACATACAGCCCCAGCCCGTGTGGAAGAAGAGGTGGTCGGTCGGCGCGAAGACGCCGCAGATCGCGATGTCCGCCTGGCCGTGCTCCGGGACGAAGGACTCGTACGCGTAGATCTCGTTGAAGCGGCGGATCGCCTCGCGGTGCGCCTCGGGGTGGGAGCCGAAGACGACGTCGATCACCCGGCCGTGGGTGTCGAGCAGGACGTTCATCGTGCAGTCGAGACCGCACATCGAGGCAACCTCGTCGATGTCGGAGCGCATTGGCCCGACGTAGGCGCCGTAGTGCGTCTGCGGCGAGGTGACGAACGCGCAGTGGTTCGACTCGACCGTCTCGTCGGAGACGACACCCGGAAGGATCAGCTTGCCGCCGCCGCCGGCGCCCCAGTGGTTCGCCTGCGCCTGGCCGATCGTGAGCTTGACCTCGGCGCTCGCGACCTCGTTCAGGAGCCAGACAGGCGTGCCGCCGGAGGAGACGCCGACGAACGTGTACGCGTCCGGGTTCTGCGGATCGTTCTGGGAGAACGACCAGCCCCTCCGCTCCATCCGGGCGAGGTTCTCCCGGCCGACCTTCTGCTCCGTGTCCGACTCCGACATCGGAAACACCTTCCCGTTCGCGCAGCACACGCGGACGTCCGTGATGCCGGCGGCCTCGATCGCGTCGAAGACCGCAGGGAGGAGCTTCGCGGACGGGGTCGGCCGGAACTGGTTGTCGATCACGACCGCCACGCTTCCCTTGCCCTCGAGCACGTCCGCGAAGGTCGGCCCGTCGACCGGCTGCGCGAGCGCGCTGCGGGCCGCCTCGGTCGCGTCGGTGACGTGGGCAGGCTCATCCGGCTGCACGACCGTGATCAGGTTGGCCGACGGAAGCTCGACCTCCAGCGTGTCGCGGTGTTTCTTCGATTCGTCGTCGGACGCTCCGATCGCAAGCGGGTCCATCGACTCGTACGGGACGACAACCCGCGTTGTCTCGCTCATGACAGCCTCCGGAGATCGCTCACAGCGTCCATGCGCGAGGTTAGACGATCACGGTGTCCGACTTCGAGTCGGACACTTTGGGGGGCGCCGGGCTAGCGTGCCCCCATGGACGTCCAGCCGGTCCTCGACCTGCTCGCCACCGCCCGCCCGCAGCGTCCGTTCACCTTCGTCGGCATCGGCGGGCACGGCGGCGCCGGGAAGTCGACGCTGGCGACCCGCCTGCCCGGCGCACAGATCGTGGGGACGGACGAGTTCTGGAACGGCGAGGAGTTCGATCTCTCGCGGCTCCGGGCCGAGGTGTTCGACGCGCTGGTCGTGGGAGCGACTGCCGAGTACGCGTCCTGGGACTGGGAACGCGGGCGTCCCGGCGGGCGTCGCACCGTCCTCCCCCAGGGCCTCGTCGTCGTCGAGGGCGTCTGTGCCCTCCACCGCCTGTTTCGCGCCGACTACGACCTGCGCGTCTGGGTCGAGGCGCCGTACGACGTGCGCCTCGCGCGCGGTGTCGCACGGGACGGCGAAGCAGCGCGGCAGACATGGGTCGAGCGTTGGATGCCGAGCGAGGACCGCTACGTCGAGCGCGACGACCCGATCCCCTCGGCGCACGTGATCGTCGACGGCAGCGCCCCGCTCACCTGACGCGGTGCGCCCCGGTGTCTGGCTTCAGCCAGACACCTGCAGTCCCACCCGCCGTCCGGACCGCCGACCAAGATGCGCCCACTCATTCGCAGCCACGGAGGCCCTCATGCGCGTCAGCCCCACCACCGCCATCGCCGTCATCGCTCTCTTCTTCGCCCTGGGTGGCTCCGCCGTCGCCGTCACCGAGGCCGTGCGGCCACAGGCGCGCTGCCAGCCCGGTGCGGTACGCGGGTTCATCGCCGTGAACGGCGATCCGACGAAGGGCATCGCAAACCTCCCGGATCAGTTCACGAGCGCCAAGCCGGCGATCGGCGCGCGCTTCAACTGCGCGGGTGCCGCGCCGCAGGCCCGGCGGGTCAACGCGGGCGTCTACGAGGTTCGGTTCCCTGGGAACGCCGCGCAGGTCGCGACGGCCAGCGCCAGCGCCGAGACGACGATCGCCCCGGTCGGCGGCGGTGTCTTCCGGATCAACCTCTGGGTGCCCGGCCGGCAGGACGCGATCGACACGCCCTTCCAGGTCGTCGCGGTGTAGCCGCGGCGACCGTCAGGCGGGGCTCGGCGCGGGAAGCACCTGCCCGAGCAGGAGCTTGCCGAGCACCTGCGCACGGCGGGCGGCCTCGCGATCGCCCTCGCTCGCGGAGACGATCGAGCCCTTCATCAGGATGTGCCACTGGCGGGCGAAGGCATCGGGATCCTCGATCCCGGCCTCGATCGCCAGACCTGCGACGAAGCTCCGGATGGTCGCGAGGTGCTCCACGCTGGCACGGCGAACCGGGCTCTCGACGTCCGTCACCTCGAGGAGAACGTTGACAAACGAGCAGCCCTCGAACTCGTCCAGCTGGAACCAGTCGTGGAACACGTCGAAGATCGCGAGCAATCGGCCGTCCGCGGTCGTCGCGCGGCGCTCGGCCTCGGCCTGCAGCCAGTCCCGCGTCCAGCGCTGCTCTCGGACGCGGAGGAACTCGAGCACGAGCTCGTCCTTCGAGGCGAAGTTGCGGTAGAGCGTCATCTTCGCGACACCGGACTGCGCGATGATCGTGTCGACGCCGACCGCGCGGACGCCCCGCCGCGAGAAGAGCTCGTAGGCGGCCTCGACGATCCGCCCGCGCGCGGCCGACATCCTGGCCGGTGTAACGGTCGAGCCGTTCGCCTCCGTCGCCTGCCCGGCCATGTGGCGACGCATGGTAGTCCGGCCTGTCTCAGTGTGCCGTCGCGGGCCCGGCGCTCCGGACCCAGTCGACGATCTGCTCCGCCCGGATCGGGAGCGAGGTGATGGTCACGCCGTAGGGGCTCAGGGCGTCCTCGATCGCTGCGCTCATGATCGCCGGTGTCAGCATGCGCCCGCCCTCGCCCGCGCCCTTGATCCCGTAGGCGGTGTACGGCGAGGGCGTCTCCTGGTGGCCGATCGTCATCGTCGGCACGTCCATCGCGGACGGCAGGTGGTAGTGCTCGAAGTTCTCGTTCCGGACCCGCCCCTCCTCGTCGTAGAGGATCTCCTCGTAGAGCGCCGTCCCGAGACCCTGGATCGTCCCGCCGATCACCTGGCCGTCCAGCGTCCGCGGGTTGACGATCGTGCCGGCGTCGTGCACGGCCGCGTAGCGGAGAAACTCCACCTTCCCGGTCTCGACGTCGACCTCGACGACGGCGATGTGCCAGGCGTGACCGACGAAGGGATAGAAGATCCCGAGGTCGGTGCGGTCGTCGTTCGGCAGCGTCGTCAGCGGGTGGTCGTACGTCGACTGCGCCGAGAGCCCGCTCGGCATGTCCGCCGGCAGGGCGAGCCGGAACATGTAGGCCGTCAGGGCGACCTCCGCGAGCGTCAGCTGACGGTCGGGAACGCCGACGACGCCGACGGCCCCGTCCCGGAACTCGAGGTCGGACGCGGCCACCTCCAGCTGGTCGCTCGCGATCCGCTTGATCTTCTCCTTCAGCTCCGTCGCCGCCCCTGCCACCGCGCCCGCGACCATCACCGTGTAGCGGGAGCCGCCCGGACCGGTTCCCGGGAGCGCGTTCTGCGAGTCGGCGTACGTGACGACGATCGAGGTCGGATCCACGTCGAACTCCTCGGCCACCACCTGCGAGACGACGGTCTCGGGGCTGTTCCCCCACATCGACTGCGAGTGGAGCGTGACGAGGATCTGCCCGGTCGGGTCGATCGTGACGCTCGCGCTCTCGGGGCTCGAGGTGGGCGTGAACTGGGGCTCGTCGAACCAGAACCAGAACTCGGTCGAGCTGAAGACGCTGCGCTCCTGCGAGGCGACGACGCCGATCCCCACGTGACGCCCCTCGGCGCGGGCCTGCTCGCGGTACGCGACCCAGTGGTCGTAGTCGACCTCCTCGAGCACCTTCTCCAGCACGCCCTGGTAGTTGCCCGAGTCGTAGATGTTCCCCGTCGGCGTGCGGTACGGGAACGACCCGGCGGGGATCAGGTTGCGACGGCGGAGCTCCACGCGGTCGACGTCGAGCTCGCGTGCCGCCAGATCGACGAGCCGCTCGAGGATCCAGTTGGACACTTCCGCGCCGAAGCCGCGATAGGCGCCCTGCTGGTTCTTGTTCGTGAGCACCGCGGCGAGCGCGTACTCGACGTGCTGGATCCGATACGGGCCGACGATCTGCGAGAGCGCGTTGCCGTGCGTGCCCGTGCCGAACTGGAGGTACGCCCCGTAGTCGTCCACGCAGGAGATGCGGAGCGCGTGGAACGTGCCGTCGTCGTCGAAGGCGAGCGAGGCGCGGTAGCGGCGATCGGAGCCACAGTGGTCGTTGTTCACGATGTGCGTCACGCGGTCCTCGACGTACTTCACCGGCTTGCCGACGAGCATCGAGAGGAAGCCTGCGAAGGCGGGCACCTTGTGCATGAAGAACTTCGAGCCGAAGCTGCCGCCCGCGACGACCGGCACGAGCCGGAGCTTGCTCGCCGGGATCTGCAGCGTGCCCGCGATGAGCCAGAGGAAGTACGTGAAGTTCATCGAGTTGGCGTGGATCGTGACGACACCCGTGCCCGGGTCGAAGTCGCCGATCGCGCCGTTCGTGTCCAGCGGCATCCCGGTCGAGCGCGGCCAGTAGAGGTCGGCGCTGACCGAACGATCGGCGTCCGCGAACGCCTGGTCGACGTCGCCGAACGAGAACGTGCGCTCGTAGGCGGTGTTCGTCCCGAGCGCCTCGTGGACGAGCGTCGCGCCCTCCTCGCGCGCGGCGACCGGGTCGAGCACGACCGGAAGCTGCTCGTAGACGACCTCGATCAGGTCGCAGGCATCCTCGGCGACGTAGCGGTTCTCCGCCACCACTGCGGCGACGGTCTCGCCGTAGTGACGCACCTTCTCGGTCGCGATCAGGTCCTGCACGATCGGGCCGGCGCCGAACGACGGCAGCGGCGCCGCGCGTTCCTGGACGTCCGCGCCGGTCACGACACGGACGACGCCTGGCAGCGCCTCCGCTTTCGAGGTGTCGATCGAGACGATGCGGGCGTGCGCGTGCGGGCTCCGCACGATCGCCGCGTGGAGCATTCCCGGCAGCTTGAGGTCGTCGAGATACCGCCCCTGCCCGCGGAGGAACCGAGGATCTTCCACGCGGTTGAGGCTCTTCCCGAGCCAGCGCCGCGGCGCGTCGCCGCCGGCCGTGTCGGCCGCGATGCGCGCGGCGTTCGGGTCCTGCTCGATCGCCGTCATGCGCGAGCCTCGGCAGCGGCCCGGATCGACTCGACGATGTGCTGATAGCCGGTGCAGCGGCAGAGGACGCCGCTGATCGCGTCGCGGATCTGCTCGTCCGTGCCCCCGTCCGGATGGGCCTCGAGGTACTCGTGCGCGGTGAGGAGCATCGCCGGCGTGCAGAACCCGCACTGGAGGCCATGGTTCGAATGGAATGCCTGCTGCAGCGGCCCGAGCGTGCCGTCGGGCTCGGCGAGCCCTTCGACCGTCGTCAGCGAGCGGCCGTTCGCCTGCACGGCGAGGAGGAGGCACGACCGGACCGACTCGCCGTCGAGGAGGACGTTGCAGCTCCCGCAGAAGCCGTGCTCGCAGGCGAGGTGCGTGCCGGTCAGGTCGAGGTCGTCGCGAAGGAAGTCGGCGAGCGAGACGCGCGGCTCGACCGAGCCCTCGTGCCAGGCCCCGTTCACCTCCACGCGGAGGGGGAGCTTCTCGCTCACGGCGCTCCCGTGGCGTCGCGATAGGCGTCGCGCAGCGCCCGCCGCGCGAGCGCCTGGGCGACGCGCTGCCGGTACGTGCCCGACGCCTCGATGTCGGAGGGCGGGTCGAGGTCGTCGAGGCTCGTGGCGAGCTCGTCGAGCGCCTCGTCCTCGAGCCGCGTGCCGTGGAGGCCGGAGACGTCGACCCGATGCGGTGCGGGCGCGACGCGAAGGAGCACGAGCTCTGCAGCGCTGCACGCTCCGTCGTCGTCGACCGTCACCGTGGCGGCTGCCGCGACGTTCGCGTAGTCCCGGTAGCGCGGGCTCACCTCGTGGAACCCGACGCCCGTGCGCGGAGCCGCCGGCGGGACGACGACCGCGGTGAGGAGCTCGTCCGGCTCGAGCACCGTCTCGTGCGGGCCGACGAAGAACTCCCGCGCGCTCACCGCGCGGTCGCCGCGGGCCGAGCGGATCTCGATCGTGGCGTCGAGCGCGACCGTCGCGGCGGTCAGCTCGGCCCACGGGGCGGCGTAGGCGAGCGACCCTCCCACCGTGCCCCGGTGGCGTGTCGCGAGGTAGCCGGAGTGGCGGCCGGCGGCATGGAGGAGCGGTTGCGCGATGCGCGCGGGCTCGCTCTCGAGCAGCGCCTGCTGCCGCGTGAGCGCTCCGATCCGCAGCCCGTCCCCGTTCGCCTCGATCCCCGCGAGCTCGCCGAGGCCGTTGACGTCGATCAGCGCGGCGGGCTTGAGCGTCCGCAGCTTCAGCAGCGGCACGAGGCTCTGGCCGCCGGCGAGCACACGCGCGTCGTCTCCGCGGGCGAGCAGCGCGAGCGCCTCTTCGACGCTCTCGGGAGCGTGGTAGGCGAACGGCGCCGGCTTCACCAGACGGCACTCGTCTCGTCGTGCAAGCCGCTAGCCACCCGTCGTCGAGAAGTGCATGTAGTCCTTCGTCTGACCGGTCCAGCTTCCACCCCAGCCCCAGCCGATCGAGGCGAAGGCGCGGACGACGGCCGGCGTCACCATCCCCTTGTACAGCCTGGCGCGACTGATGTAGCGCGCGCGGGTGGGATCGCGAACCATCCCGCAGCCCACGTACGGGTTCTCGCGGGGATTGAGGTCGATCGCATGCCCGTACGCATGGTTCGACCAGTTGCCACTGCCCGTCCCGCAAGGCGAGGGAACGGCCTTGCGACACTCGAAGGAGCCGCTGACGTCCCCGCTCGCCGGCAACTCGGGCCCGGCCCGGTAGATGTCGAGCTGCATGTAGCGGATCGGGAACCTCACCTGGTAGAGCTGTTGAAAGACCTTCCTGAGCGGGTTCGCGACGTCCTGATGGACGATGAGCTGACCGGTGCGAGCGCGGCCGTCGAACCCCCAGTGCCTCACGGTCAGCACCCGCAGCTGCGAGAGCGGGACGGGGCAGCCGGGCTTCCAGTACGTCCCGGTGAGGGTCTCCTTCAGCCCCGGCGAGAGCGGTCGCACCGACGACTCGTACGACGACGTCTGGAACGCGACGAGCGCGAGAGGGATGACGAGGATCCGGAGCACTATGACCCGGCCAAGCGTGCCGTCACCGGATGCTCCTCGTCAAGGTCGGATCGACGGGGTGCCGCATCCACAGGTTCGGCTCGACGTAGACCCCGTGGCCATCGGCGAACTCGACCGGGACCAGGGCCCCGGGCACCACATACTCGCCGTCGTCCGGAAAGTGCATCCCGGTCCACGTGCCCCATTGCTCGCGCGAGCCCTCCACCCTCATCGACGCCGGGCAGACCTCGAGGAGCTCGGCGCCGAGACGGGCGTGGACGCGGATCCAGGGATCGAACGGTAAGCCGTCCTCGCGCGTCCAGCGCGCGTAGCGCTCGAGCGGGATCAGCGGGTAGCGATCCTTCCACGTCGGCCGCACCGGAGCGATCAGTGACCGGAAGCCGGCGCGGCCCGCGAGGTCACGCATCGCCTCGATCAACAGCCGCGAGAGGCCCTCGCGGTGGCGGCTCCGATCCACGACCGCCACCATCGCCGAGAGAACGTCCGGCTCCGGACGCGGGCGATCGCCGAACCAGGTCTCGAGCATGTCGTCGACGCCGCCCGGGAGCCCGTCCGCCTCGCGCGCGGGGAGCGTCCGCGCATGCCCGACGACGAGGTCGCGCTCCTCGTCCCACAGGACGAGCTGCAGCTCGGGCAACTCCTGGCGCAGCTTCCCCCAGTGCCGGAGCAGCACCTCGCCGTGGCCCGTGAACTCCGCGAGCGTGTCCTCGACCTCGCCGGTTCTCGCGGCGAGGTCGGGCCGCTCGGCGTACGTGAACGTGCGCACCGCGGCACCCTACAAACCGCCGCGCAGATACCGGGCGCAGCGCCCGCCTAGAAGTCGATGCGCATCACGACCCGGCGCAGGGTGGGCCGACCGATCTCGATGAACCCCGCGTCGGCAAAGCTGTTGCGGCTGCCGACATGGAGCTCTCCCAGCATGAGCTCCCGCCCCGGCTCCGTGAGCATCGGGTACCCCTCGAGCGCACGGGCGCCGCGCTCCCGCGCGAAGTCGACGGCGGCGCGCACGAGCGCACGGCTGATCCCGCGGCGCCGGAAGCCCGCGCGGGTGACGAAGCAGGTCACAGCCCAGACGCTGTCGTCGCTCTTGTCCTCCTCCCGGCCCGCCCAGGGGACGCGGGTCTTGAGCAGCAGGCGTGGGTAGGCGGTGCGCGGCTCGACCGCGCACCAGCCGACGGGCTCGCCGTCGAGGTAGGCGACGAGGCCACTGGTCGTGCCCGACTCCGGGTGCCCACAGTCGCTCTGCGCGCGGAGCCTGAAGCCCAGCTCCCCGGCGCCGACGGACGCCCAGGACTCCCCTGGCTGCATCTTGTACCGCTGGCAATAGCACCTGGACGGATCTCCGCGCGTGCCGAAGACGGCCTGGAGCTCCTCCCAGCTCGTCTCGTTTGCCGGGACGATCGTGACCGCGGGCGTCGTCGCAGAGTCGGCCAAGCGGTCACCGTACTGATAGTCCCCACCCCGGCGTCCGCCATGCTGACGGCGCCGCGGTCACGGGCGAAGCCGACCAGCTCGCTCGTTTGCGGAAACGATCGTAGAGTTGGCGGTGATGGGGGCGCTCGACCATCCGCGCGGCGCCCTCCTCGGACTGGCCGGCCCCGTGGTCTTTCTCGTGGGGGTCGTCCTCGTCAGCTGGAGCGAGCGCGACTTCATGGCCGAGCTCGGCTGGGAGCACTGGCCGAGCGGGACGGCGCTCGGCCCTCACGGTTGGGCGACGGTGCTCGTCTTCCTGCTCACCGGCCTCTGCCAGATGGCGTTCGCGGGATCGCTGCTGAGGCAGGCAGGACGAAGTACGGTCCGGAGGCTGGGCGCCGGTCTCCTATTCGTCTCTGGCGTTGGGATGGCCATGCTTGCCTTCAAGACCAATCACCCCGACGCAGACGTCACGTGGCACGCGTCCATCCACGTCGCCGCGTACTTCACGTTCTTGCTGGGACTGCTGCTCGCCTACATCGCGCTTGCATGGGGGTCGTGGAACCGGCTCGACCGCTCCTCGTGGCGGTACGCGCCGCTGGCGCTGCTGCCCTGGCTCGGCGTCTTCCTCCTTCCCGACGGCCTGGCGGCGAGCAACTACATGTTCTTCGCGGTCTTGCTGTCGCCGTTGCTGATCCTGGCGATTCGCGTTCTCGTCACGGGTGGCTGGCCGGAGGCGCGGCGCGCAGACCGCACTGGCACCTGAGCGCATCCAAGAGCGTCGCCTGGGCAAGCGGCGTGAGCGTCCCCGTGCCCGTCCGACCGCGACACCCGCGAACGGCGCTTCAGTAGCTTCCGAGGCATGGCAACCCGAGAAGCCACCTGTCACTGTGGGCAACTTCGTCTGGCAGTGGCCGGCGATCCGTTTGCCGTCTCCATCTGCCACTGCCTTGCCTGCCAACGTCGGACCGGAAGCGCCTTCGGGATGCAGGCCGGGTTCAACGCGGATCAGGTGCAGGTCGCCGGTCGCTTCGGCGACTTCGCGCGAATCTCGGACGAGGCCGACAGCAAGGAGCACGTCTTCCATTTCTGCCCCGACTGCGGCTCGCAGGTCTTCTACACGGAGCCGGCGGAGCCGGACCTGATCGTCGTCTCGGTCGGCTCGTTCGCCGACCCGTCGTTCCCGCCACCGACGGAATCGGGCTACGACGCTCGCCGTCATCACTGGGTGGTGCTGCCCGACTCGATCCAGCGCTACGCCCCCGAGCTGTGGGAACCGGCGCGACCTCTCTACGAGGCCGGCAGATACGCGGAGGCGGCGGACAAGGGCCACGAGCTCATCGAGGCCCACCCCAACCTGGCGTACCTCCACTACCAGGTTGCGTGCTGCGAGAGCCTGGCGGGCCGGACAGGCGACGCCGTCGACCACCTACGCCAGGCGATCGACAGGTGGGAAGGCTGTCGCGACATGGCGAAAGGCGACTCCGACTTCGATCCGGTCCGCGCCGAGCCGGCGTTCGAGGAGCTGACCGGTCGCTGAGTAGAACGGGTCGAGCTGATACGAGACAGGTCATCACCTCCGGGTGCGGTAGTGGAGGAACACGGTGCCGTTGCGGAACCTGCGCTCGTTCACCAGTTCGAGGTCGATGCGGACATCGCGCGGCAGAGCCGGCTTGCCGGCTCCCACGACGACCGGGACGACGCACATCTGGTAGTCGTCGACCAGCCCGGCTCTGATCGCCTGCGCGGCGAGCTCGGGACCGCCGACGGTGACGTCGCGGGCCGCCTGCGCTTTCAGCCGCCGGATGGCCTCGGGATCGAAGTCGCGCTCGATCCGCGTCCTTCCGGTCCGCGCGGTCTCGAGTGTCCTGGAGTAGACGATCTTGTCCGCGGCCTGCCAGATCTCCGCGAACTCCCGCACGAACGACGGTTGCTCGTCCAGGGCCGGCGGATCGTCCCAGTACGCCAACACCTCGTACATCCGGCGTCCCAGCAGCTGCGTGCCGACCGGCCGCTGGAGGTCGTTGACGAACGAGTGGACCTCCTCGTCGGGCGCGGCCCAGTCGAACTTGCCATCCTCGTCCGCGATGTAGCCGTCGAGCGAAGCGATCGCCGAGTAGATCAGGCTTGCCATGGTCTGTCCTCCTTACCCGTCACCGATCTCGTCGGAGCGCGTGCTACAGGAGAGCGCTGGCGATCGTGTGCGTGATCTCCGAGGCACTCTTGACGTGGCTAACGCGCCCGACTGATGTTCCCGCATAGAGCGCCATGGCCGCGATGTCGCCGGCGGTTGCGTTCGTGGGTTGCGCATCGCTGTATCGCAGGATCGGGATGCCCTCACGGGTCGCAATGACGTCCTCCTTACCCGGACGCCCGCGGCGGGCCGGTTCTCCGGCCGTGACCCAGCCGTGGTGCGTGTCATTCCGAAGGACGCGATGCGGAGCGTTCGGCCATCCGACGTCGAAGATCGTGGTCAGCACGGTATCCGCGGCTACCGCGCCCAACAGGCGGTCGCGGTAGACCGGATGCACGTCGGCCTCGCTCGCGGCAAGAAATGCGGTGCCGCACCCAACGGCGTCGGCGCCCGCTGCGCGCGCGGCTTGCGCGGACTCGGGGTCGGCGATGCCCCCTGCAGCCACGAGCGGCAAGTCGAGAACGCCTCGCACTTCGCGGAGGAGCTCGTCGAGGCGCCGCGTGCCCTGCACGTGGCCGCCTGCTTCGACGCCCTGTGCGATCACGATGTCTGCCCCGCTGTCCGCAGCCTCGGTTGCGGCAGCGACGTCGCCGACCTGGACGAGGACTACGGCGCCCGCTTCGTGCGCACGCCCGATCAACTCGGGATCGATACCCCAGGAGAACGAGATGAATCGGGCGCCCTCGGCCAGGGCAACTTCGAGGCGCTCGTGCTGGTCGAAGGCCAGGACGAGATTCACGCAGAAGCCCCCACCAACGGCTTCGCGGACACTACGCACCTGCCGTCGAAGCGTTTCCGGTTCCGTCCAGGACGCGGCGAGCGTTCCAAGAGCGCCGACGCCGGAGACGGCACTCACGAGCTCGGGCGTCCCGGCAGGGCCAATCGGAGCCTGCATCACCGGCACCGTCCAAGTGACGCCCATCGGGCCAGCCTAGTGACGTTGCGGGAATGTCCCCGTGACCGGGCTACCGCGGCCGGCCGAAGCAGGCGCACTACCGGCCTGTTAGGCGCTCATCGCCTCCATGTTCTTCTCGACCACCTCCATCGTCTTCGCGAGCTCCGCTGTCAGATGGAACTCGACTTCTGAGCCGGCGTTCCGCCCGTTGTCATCCTGAGCACCACCGCTGATACGTTGGACGATGCCGCTGAGCCTCGCACAGGCCCACGTCCTGATAGCAGCCGCGAATGACCATGCACTCGCCAACGGCTGGAAGATCGCGGTCGCGGTCGTCGACGAGGGCGGACTCCTCGTCGCGCTCGGCCGCATGGACGGCGCGTTCCCGCTCTCAGCGCGGATCGCCGAGGCGAAGGCAGCCGGAACAGCGCTCTGGCATCGCGACGGCGAGCAGCTTGCCGCCAGCCGCGAGGCCCATGAGGGATTCTTCGACGCGGTCAGCAGGCTCGTGCGGCTGCCGCTCATTCCAGGCCCGGGATCGGTGGTGATCCGGAGCGGTGAGGTCGTGCTGGGCGCGGCCGGAGCGAGTGGCGCGAGCGGTGACGACGACCGCGCCTGCGTCGAGGCAGGCCTGCGCGCTGTCTTCCCCGGCTGGGCGCCACCGGAGGCGACTCGACGGTGAACTCGGGAGCACGCGATGCGTGAACTGCGCCCAGGTGTCTGGCATTGGCAGTCGCCGCATCCCGACTGGAACGAGGAGCAGTGGTGGCCCGCGCTCGTCTCGTCCTATGGGATCGAGCTCGGCGACGACTTCCTGTTGTTCGACCCGCTCTCCATTCCCGACGAGCTGCGCGAGCGCGCGACCGCCGTCGTCCTGACCGCGCCGTACCACGAGCGCGACGCCCGTCGGCTTGGCCTCCCGGTGCACACGCCGCCCGCAGACACGTGGCAGGACTGGGTCGAGAAGTTCGGCATCGAACCCGACCGCGTACGCGGAATGGAGAGCGAGGACCTCGCCTGGCTGCGCGCTGGCGAAGGCAAAGGCCACTTCCACGGTCTCGGACCGTGGCCGTTCGGCATCAACGCGTACGCGGGCCGCGAGGACAACGATCTCGTCCTCTGGCTGCCGTCGATCAACGCGCTCGTCACCGGCGACTCGCTCTCCGACTTCGGCGATGGACTGGACGTCCAGCTCGGCGGTCGCAAGCACGTGACCCGCGACGATGTCGTTCGACGTCTCCGTCCGCTGCTCGACTTGCCGGTCGAGCTCGTGCTGCCCGCGCACGGCGAGCCGACGGATCGCGCGGCGCTCGAGCGCGTGCTTTCCTGAGCGGCGCCGTCGAGACGGCCGCGGGCGATTCCTGCAAGCCCGTGCGGGGATCCCATGTGCGTAAGCGGAGAGGCCGCTCTCGCGGCCTCTCCGTCGCGTCGAACGACGGCCGACAAACGGCCGACCGATCTACTCGATCGGGATTTCGAAGCGAGTGATGATCCCGGGGTCGCCGCCTCTCGCGAGTAGCTCGGGATCGGGATCGCGAGTCGCCACCCATGCATATCCGTGCTCGGGGTAGGCGACGACGTCCGGGAATCCCCCGGCACTGATCGCGAGGATCTGAGCGGGTTCTTCCGTGGGATTGCTGAACGCGTGTAGTCCGGCACGTCCCTCGGGGCAGAAGACGAAGTCGCCCGGAGCCAGCTCCTCTTCGCCGAGTTGGTTCCGCCAGACGGGACGACCGCTCAGGACGAAGAACATCTCTTCGGCTCCGAAGTGCATATGCATCCGCATCCCCGCCGCGTCGGGGGCCAGTTCGTACAGCGTCGCCCCCATCCTGGCGTCGTCCGGCCGCCAGAAGAATCGATGGCGAGTTCCGAGTTCCTCGTTGTCTCCGTCCCATGCGTCGGAGAACAGGTTCTGACGAATCATTCCGTGTACCTCCAGGTCGTAGCGGTGGCACGCAGCGTCCGAGGCCGCCTCGAGGCAGCCTCGGCGCCTGCGCCAATCACGCGCGGCGGTTGCCGCGTCTAACCGCTATCTCGTCGCCGGATCCACGGCGGGATCGTAACGTTCGCCGGATGCGAGCAATCGGGTCGAGTGCATCGAAGAGGAGGTCGACATGACGATCCAACACATGGAGCACGTGGGACGAGCTGGCGGAGCGGATCGGCTGAGGGCTCAGGAACGCGCCGCGCTTGGCGGTTCTGGTCGTAGCCACCTCACCCGGTCACGGACCGTCTCTTCCAGCTATACGACGTGCTGGTAGACGTCACCCGGAAGCCCGCGCCGACGTAAAGCGCACGCGCCGCGGCGGTGGCGTAGCTGACCTTCAGGCGGCGTGCCCCGCGCGATGCCAACCGATCGAGACCCGCAGTCAGCATGGCACGGGCCAAGCCGCGCCGCTGGTACTCATCCTCGACTCTCATCGGCTCCACCATCCCGACCTGAGTCACAGGATCGAACCAGAAGAGAGCGTAACCGCCGACCTGACCGTCAACAGTTTCAGCGGCGAGGTCCAGAGCCGGGTCGTAGAGCGAGCACTGGCGGAGACGCGCCTCGACCTGCTCGCCGTTTCGATGTCGCATCGGGTGCGCTCTGGTCGTCTCCAGGGCACGGTCGACGAGAACGAATCCCTCCGGCAGAGGGGTGACCTCAGGTCTTTCCTCAGCACCCATCCAGGTGGTCCCGTCCTCTTCGCCGACCACGAATCCGGCGCTGGCCACGAGGTCGACGAGCTCGGCATCGTCGTTGTCGACGCGCACATCGACCGATTCGATGCCCAACGCGTCGATCGCCTCGATCGCGCGCCGCCAGAGAGCCGACAGGGGAACGGTCGTGACACCCGGGACCAGGATGAGATCGCACCCCCAGGCCGAACCCCAGTCGGTCAGGACGACGCCGGCAACAGGCCCTTCGTCGTCGATCCAGAAGAGCTGGTCGATCGCGTCCGAGCGGCGCGGTGTACGCCACCACCACTGCAGGTCAGCCGCCTCCCACAGCCCCGCTTCCGCGTCCGCCAGGCGAGCGCGCTGCAAGAGCTGCGTCGCCAGAGCCAGATACTCGAGGCCCTTCGCCTGCACTTCATCGATCGCCATGCGTCATCCCAAGTAGGCACCCCAGCGCGATTCTCGTCGACCCGTCAAGTCGTCGGCTAACCCGACGCCGGCGTGGGCCAGTGTCCGGGAATGTCCCTGAATGTGAGGCTGGATCTGGCCGGAGCCGATGAGTCTTCGACGGTCTGCCAGTCTCGTCCGCGTACGGATCCGTAAGCGCTCGGAAGTTCTGGCCTGGCAGTCATGACTCTGGGAGGCAGCATGAGGTTTCTTCTCACTTCCGCTGGCATCAAGAACGCGAGCATCCACGAGGCGCTGGTCGACCTCCTGGGCAAACCGATCGCCGACTCCAGCGCCCTCTGCATTCCCACCGCGGCGTACGGGCACCCTCTGACTCCTGGCGTGGCATGGCGGTTCATCAGCGGACGAGAAGACCGCACTCCCATGTGCGAATTGGGTTGGAAGTCCTTGGGCGTGTTGGAGCTCACCGCACTGCCCAGCATCGACGAAGAGCAATGGCTCCCCTTGGTTCAGGAAACCGACGTCCTGCTGGTGGGGGGCGGCGATGCCTTGTATCTGTGCCATTGGATGCGACAGTCCGGGCTGGCGGGCCTCTTGCCGTCGCTGCGCGAGGCGGTCTGGGTGGGATTGAGCGCCGGGAGCATGGTGATGGCGCCCAACATCGGGGAGGACTTCATCTTCTGGAGGCCGCCCACCGGTGGCGACAGAGCGCTGGGCGTGGTCGATTTTTCGATCTTTCCGCACGTGGATCACGAGGACCTGCCGGACAACTCCATGGCCAACGCAGAACGATGGGCGGCCGGGATCCCAGGTCTGGCGTATGCGATTGACGATCAGACCGCCATCAAAGTGAGCGACGGCACGGTCGAAGTCATTTCCGAGGGGCACTGGAAGCTGTTCACCCCCAACTCATAGGCAACCGAGTCGGGCTCAGGAGGCACTCGCGCTCGGCTGCCCATGTGTGCGGGAATGTCGCTTGACTCGGGGGCCTAGGGGCCTCCCTGCGGAAGGTGCGGCTGCCCGCTGGAGGGCCTCGAGAAGGACTACGAGATCGAGGCCACCTCCTCGCCAAGCGGAGTCACGCATGTGACATTCAACCGTGCGGGTGTCTAGCCACGACAACCTCGCTAGCCCCATTCGGCGGCGCGTCCACCCGGGCTAGACGTTTCAGACGGACTCGTAGGTGAGGTAGGCGAGGTCATCGACGCTCCGGATCTCGACGAGGCGCACCGGCCTTTGGTCGCTGGTCTCGCCGAAGAGTCGCTCGCCGGCCCCGAGCACGACCGGGTAGATCATCAGCCGCAGAGCGTCGACAAGGTCGTTCTCCATCAGCGTCCGGACGAGCCGGATGCTGCCGGCGACGACGATCTCTCCGTCTAGCTCCTCCTTCAGCTTCGAGACCTCTTGTATGACGTCGCCCGGAAGCACCGTCGAGTTGTTCCAGTCGGGATCCTTCAGAGTCGAGGACACGACGTACTTGGGCATGTCGTTCAACCTGTCCGCCAATTCGCCACTCCGGGATGGCCACCGCGCCGCGAGGAACTCGTAGGTTCGCCGACCGAACAGCTGGGCCTCGGCGCCCAGCGCCTCGTCGAGCAGGACCTTGGCCGCCCCTTCGCGACCCCGCTCGCCGACACGACCGACCCAGCCGCCGCGCCCGAACCCTTCCGCACCGGCCGGGTCCTGGACGACTCCGTCGAGCGTGACGTTCTCGCTGATCACGATCTTTCCCATCTCGGTTCGATGCTACGGCGCAGGAGCGTGGCGACGCGATGTCGCGTGTGCGAGCGTCCCGTCTCCTGACGGTCGAACGCTGCAGGCGCCCACCTGGCCGAAACGCACTGGGCGCGGGTCGAGCAGGGTGCCAGGCACACGGTTCGCGCAATCGGTCGATTGAATCGAGTCGACGGGTTCCGGTGGTACCAAAGGCGGCCTGAGGCCCGCCCGCCGGTGACGGGCCTCAGAACCGCTCTCTATCCATGATCGTCGGGACTCTTGCTCCCCAGGCTGTCAGTCCGTACCCCAGGGGTTGTCGATCACGAAGCGCCAGCTGCCGTCTGCCTGGCGACGCAGGACATCCGCGTTGTTCGCCGCCAGCCGGACCGGCTCGCCGTCCGGCCCTGTGCCGTCGAATGACCAGACGCCGGTCACGAGAGCCAGGTCGCCTACCTCGAGGACTCGTGTCACCTCGAGGTCGAGCTTGCCCTTCATCGAGATGAAGCCGGCCAACGCTTCACGGACGCCGGGCGTGCCGTGAGCGAGGCTCCCGGGCTGAGTCGCGAATGCTGCCTCGCTCTCGTAGAGCGGCATGAGAGCGTCGAGATTCCCGGTGTTGATTCCGTCGACGATCGCTGCGAGCACCTGCTCAGGAGTGGCTGTGGCGGTGACGTGCTCGGGCGCGACTATGGACATGACGTGCTCCTTTCGGTATACAGCAATGAGTTACGGAAATGCGACCATACGCTGCCGTGAGCAATATGTCAATATTGGTGACACTGTCATGAGTCGCGAAAATCTGCCAAAGCGCAAGTACGAGCTGAAGAAGCGCGCCGAGGAGATGGCTGAGACGCACCTGCGGATCACCGAGGCGGCGATCGAGCTGCACGGAACCGTCGGGCCGTCCCGCACGACTATGAGCGCGGTCGCCGAGCGCGCAGGCGTCGAACGCCGCACCCTGTACCGCCACTTCCCTACCGAGGCCGACCTGTTCTCGGCTTGCTCGACCCACTACTTCACAGCCAACCCCTTCCCGGATCTCGGCTCATGGCGCGCGATTCGCGACCCGCGCCAGCGACTCGAGCAAGCGCTTGACGAGCTGTACGCCTACTACGAGCGCACCGAGCCGATGTTCAGCAACGTCCTCCGCGACGCCGAGCTCGTCGATTCCGCCCGCGACGCCGTGGTCCCGCTGCACAGGCACCTCGAAGAAGCCGTCGAGATCCTCGCCGTCGGTCGTCCTGTCCGCGGCCGAAGACGAGACCTCCTCGTCGGAGCGTTGCGCCACGCCCTCGCGTTCTCCACGTGGCGGTCACTCACGGCCTCTGGCATCACACGAGCCAGCGCGGCCATGCTCGTCACCGCACTCGTCGAGGCCGCAGCTGCCCCACACCGCCGCGCCTCCGCCTAGCGACGGGCGGGCGCCAGGCCGGGACGCCGTAGACTCGCGTCGACACACCACCTCCTCCGCTCGGAAAGGAACCCTCATGCCAAGAGTCGTCGTCACGCACGCTGTCGAAGACGTGCAGCGCTGGCTGAACGGCAAGGCCGCCCGCGCCGAAGCCATCGAGTCTGGGTCCGGAAGCAATGTGATCGACTACGTCGCCCAGGACGGGAGCAACAACATCGCCATCACTGCCGATGTCAGCGACCTTGCTGCAATGGGAGCGATGTTGGCCTCCCCGTCTGCCGAAGTCGCGGCGGCGATGCAGGCGCACGGGGTGATCCCCCCGCTTACGGTCTACATCGAGGCGTAGTCACACCCTCGTCCTCTGGGCCGGGCAGGACGATCCGAACGCGCCGGCGACTGGAAGCTGCATGGCAATCGGGACGCTTCGCTGCTTCGCGATCGATGTCGAGGATCTCGAGGTCGGCGCGTCGTTCTGGTCGGAGCTGACCGGGATTCCGCGCATCTCGTCTCCGTGGCCCGATCGCTTCGGATACCTGGGCTACGAGGACGAGACGACCTGGCAGCACCAGATCATCCTTCACCGGGTGACGACGGCGAAGCGGTCCGACCCGGATGCAGTCGACGCCGCGCGACGCGTCGACCCAGAAGCAAATCGAGCCCACATGGACATCGGCGTCGATGACGTCGACATGGCGATCACGCAGGTCGAGAGGATCGGCGGTCGACTGAAGTACCCGCCGACGCTCTACCCCGTGCCACATGTCTACGAGGGTGCCCGTCCGCTGATCGATTGGGCGGTCATGCAGGACCCGTTCGGCAACGAGTTCTGCCTCGTTCGCGTGCTCACCCGTGCCGAACGCGCGGCACTCGACGCAGCCGCCGAGCATGGACCCGCAGACGACGCTCACTGGCGTGCCGTCGCCCGCGCCGCCCGAAACGTCGGTTGAGCGCGCCGACGAGTGGCGGGCAGTCGTCCGCCGGGCTTAGCGAGCTCTATTTGCAGGGATTCCCACGCCCGATCCCCCGCCTATAGTTCGGACATGCCCATCAGAGGGTCCGACCCGCGGCGCATCTTCATGTTCGGCTGAATGCCGTTCTCCGGACGCCGCCTCGTCCCGGTCGCGATCGTGGTCGCCGCCGCAGCGTGGGCCGCCAGCGCCGCGGAAGACGCCGCTTCGGTCGCGCTTCGGGCGACGAGCGCCGCCGCGGTCGCCTCGCCTTGCGGCCTGCGCCTGGCGCCGCCCGTCCGAGGCCAGATCGCGTTCAGGGTTCCCTCCGGGGGTCGCGCCGCCCGTCGCCAGCTCGCGAGGCGACTGTCGCTCTGCACGCTGCACCGCAGAGACGGGAGCCGATTCGCCCGCCTGTACAGCGACTCGCAGCAACGCGTCCTCTCGGTGGCGTTCTTCCGCCGGTCCGGGGTGCTGCGGAGCGCTTCCGATGCCGTGTACGCCGTGACTCCGGCGGACACCGGGTCGGACGTGAAGTGCGACAGCTCGTCGCAGGCGTCGATCGGGACGACGTACTGGCGGACGACGAGGAAGTGGTGGATCGGCGCGACGGCGCCGGGGCTCGACCGCGAGACGGTCGTCAAGGCCGTCCGGAACGCGCAGAGCCAGTGGACGAACAACGTCAACTGGTGCGGCATCGCAGACCAGGCGAACCCGCCCGCCCACTACGAGGGCAAGACGTCGCGCGCAGCCAAGCACGACGGCTACAGCACGGTCGATTGGGGCAGCCTGAAGACCAACCAGGACTGCAGCGGGGCGCTCGCGTGCACGGTGATCGCGTATGACGAGCAGGGCGACCCGGTCGAGGCGGACATCCGGTTCAACACCGAGTTCAAGTGGTCGACGACGGGCGCTTCCGGGGCATACGACATCCAGTCCGTGGCGGCGCACGAGATCGGCCACGTCATCCAGTTCGACCACGTCACGAACTCCTCGAAGCGTGACCACACGGTGGTGATGTGGCCGTACCTCGATATCGGAGACACGTCCGGCCGCAAGCTTGGCCGCGGCGACGCGCTCGGGAACAACAGCCACTACTGAGGCCGGCAAGGATGCCGACGCCACCATCCGGGTCCGACCGGTGTGCGGACGGTGAGGCAGATCAAGGTCTCCGCAACGGCAGGGCGGCGGATCTCGTGAGTGTCTAGGATGCGCGCCCGCCTCGAGACCTAGGAGCTGAGGATGACCGAGAGGACTGATGGGACCATCGTCCGTCTGGCCGGGGAGGGTGAGACGACCTCGCTCTTCGGCGACATCTACACCATCAAGGCGGCGGGTGAGGAGACCGGGTCCGCGCTCGCCGTGATCGAGGCGGAGCTGGCTCCTCACTCGAGCGGGACACCGCTTCACGTGAACACGCGCGAGGCCGAGAACTACTACGTGCTCGAGGGAACGCTCACGTTCCGACTCGATGAGCGCACCGTGGAGGCCCCAGCCGGGTCGTTCGTCCACATCCCTCAGGGTGTCGTTCACACCCACTGGAACGCCACGTCCGCGCCGGTCAGGCTGCTGGGCGTTCCGGCTCCGGCCGGCTTCGAGCGGTTCTTTTCGGAGCTCGCCGGGCTCATGGCGACGATGCCGCCCGGCCCCCCGGACATGAGTCAGGTAGGCGCGCTCTACGAGAGGTTCGGTCTCGAGGTCGTCGGGCCGCCGCCCAACATGGAACGCTGACGGCACCGGCTGCGGCGCGCGGTCAGGCGCCGCTTCGGCCCGAGCTTCGAGGGGCGTGGGGCTCTCGGTCGTGGGCGCGTCCGTGCGAGTGCGCGGGACGATCCGGTGTTGCCGCTCGGCCCCGGATCCGCGAAGCGTCCGATATCGCTGGTAAGGTCGCCGCCTGCGGCTGCCATGACCTTGACGTTCATGGGGGGATCTACCTTCGCCGAGCGGCGAAGTGCAAGTAGCCCAGTCCACGGAGGAGGGACACCATGGAACGATTTCCCCGGCATCCGCGGTTGCGTGGCACCGTGATCGCGAGACCCCTGGTGATCGCAGGCATCACCGTGACGCTGGCGGTTGTGGCCGCTGTTGGGCATGGCCGCGACGTTGGCAACACCCGGACCGAACGGCTGTCCGACCGACAAGAGCACGAAGCCGACCCAGATCGCCAACATCGCACCGCCTGCGCGGACCCAGATCGTGTCGTTCGACGTGCTGTCCGGACCGGTCAACGAGCGGACGGACAGCTTCACGCTGAAGGTACGCGTCGGGAGCACCTGCAGCCGCGACATCATCGGCGCGAGCGTCTACGTGACGGCAGTGCCGTACAACCAGTTCACCATCCCGGACGAAGAGCTCACCGGGAGCGACGGCAACGCGACGCTCGTCTTCCGCCGCGACGCGAACTTCCCGGCGAGCGACCAGCAGCAGCAGCTGACGCTCTTCATCCGCGCGACGAAGCCGGGCGAGGACCCCCTCGCCGGTGTCTCGACACGACGGCTCGTCGCGGTCCCCTTCGAGGGCTAGTCGGTCTCCTGCGCACGGCCGCGCCCGGGGCATCCCGCGGCGCGGCCGTCCGCCCCACGGCACGCGGCATTCGAGCAAACACTCACACGCTGCCGCAGCCCGGTGCGAGAAGCCGGCGGACGCATCGTTCAGACGTCGCCCGGCCTTTCCCTGCAAATCGCGATCTAGTGGAGGCGGCGGGAATCGAACCCGCGTTTCGTTCCCGCCGCCTGGCCTCTCGTGGAAACCCTCGAGTCGCTGAGTGAGTGATTTCAGCGACCTCCGACGTTGCGTGTCGGTCTGTGCTTACCGGCTCCCTACTGTGGAAGTAGGGGTTCAAGCGAGCCGGTGGACATCCCACCCCCTCGGAGACGATCAGGCGAGCGGGGCCTGCTCGGCGGCCGGCTTGCGGCAGCGTACGAGGCCGCCGGAGTCGGCGCATGAGCGGCGCGCAAATCGTCGCGGAGCAGGAGAGCGCGACCAGGCCAACCTCGCGGATCGATAGCGAGAGCTGGGACGGCGTCGCCCAGGTCGGGCGCTCGAGACAGACGTCGCGAGGCGCGCACCTCGACCCCAGGGTCTTGATCAGGGCGCTGCTCAGGCTCGAGCCGAGTTGCACGGGCCCGGTCGAGTCTCGATCGCGTGAACCCGGCTGGCTCTCCTAGAGTGTCCGCCGCTTCGGCTGCGGCTGCGGCTGCGGCGCGCGCAGCGCGCCGGTGCTACCACGCCAAGGCTGAGCGCGTTCCCGGCCCGGACGGTGACGCCGTTGAGCGTAGCGCTCCCCCAGGTGTTACGTTCAGGCCCGTTTGCGTAGTTTCGAGATCGTCGGGTGTGTCGTCACGAGTACCGGCCAAAGGTTGGGCAGGGCGCGGGTCGAGCTGACTGGTGACGGGCGGGGGCGCTCGCGCGCCGGACCCGCGCCGACGCCGACGGCCGCTTCGCCTTCGTGATCAGCGGCTCCGACATCGACCTCGCGGAGGCCGACCCGACGCACCTAAGGGTGCAGGTGACTGACGCCGGGGGCACGCCGCTCGCGAGCGCGACGCTGACGACCACCGGCGACGGCGCCATCGAAATCGTGCTCGACGAACAGCAGGCCGAGGCATCGGGCCTGCGCGCGCCCGACCGCCGCCCCGTCCTGCGCGAAGACTTCGCGCCGACCCTGGAGGCCGCCATCGGCCGCCTCGCCGAGGCTGACCGCCCTGGCGCACGCGCGATCATCGAGCGCCTGACTTGCGGGCTGCCGCCGTTCCTCGTCGAGCCCGGGCTCGTCGACGTTGCGCTCGGCGTACTCCGCGGCCGCGTCGACGACCTCCATCGATTCGATGAGGTCCTGGCTCGCACCGAGGTGTGAGCGCCGCAAAGGGTGTCGCCGTGCCGCGCCGCAACGCGCGCTGGGTCGCCGAGCGGATGAAGGCGCTCCGGAAGAAGGCGCCGCACCAGGACGACAGTCCTCCCGCCGAGCCGCGAGGGCACCATCGTCGAGCTCGAGGCCCGCCTGCTGCTGCTTGCCGCCGCCGGCGCCGCTGCGCCCGACGACGCTGCGTTCGTGCGCAACGTCGAGCTCGTGTACGGCCAACTCGCCCAGGGCGAGCACCTCGGAGGCATCCTGGCCTCGGCGTGGGACGCGCTCGACGGGCGGCCCGACTCGTTCCGCCGGACCCTCGGCTCGCTCGGCGGGTGCTTGCCGCCAGACGACAAGCCGTTCCCCTACCCGCCCGACCCTGGTCCGCTCGGGTGGCCCGACGGGGGAACGCTGCATTGGCCGGGAGAGCCGCTGCCGACGCCGAATCGGCCGCCGTTCGCCGAGTGCGACGTAGAGGCACTGCGGGCGCTCGTCGACGCCCAGAGCCGCGCCGTGCGATACACGATCGACTCGGTCGAGCCGCCGCGCGCGTGCCCCGGCGACACCCTCACGATCCGCGGCACGAACCTTCGCTTCGAAGGACAGACACCGGACGTCTGGTTCTGGAGCGGGCAGGGCACGCCGATCCACGCCGCGCCCGTCTCGACGCCAGCCCCGACCGACACCGAGATCCGCGTCGTCGTCCCGACGGGCGCCCAGTGCGGGCCGCTCGAGCTCGAGGCGCCCGCCGGCACGACCGTGTT
Source organism: uncultured Actinomycetes bacterium (assembly GCA_963791895.1). Lineage (GTDB taxonomy): Bacteria > Actinomycetota > Thermoleophilia > Gaiellales > Gaiellaceae > Gaiella. The sequence goes on along the minus strand of CAWBTY010000011.1, from coordinate 145,292 downwards.
CGCCTGCGGCGTCCGGATCGAGCTCTATTCGGGACCGACGACGCCGTTCCACTTCCATGGCGGCGAAACGGTCATAAGGCGGTTCTCCCATACGGCTGGCGCCTGCCCGCGCTCGGGCCAGCAGGTGAGCTTCTCCTGGGAGATCTGCAACGCCACCCAGATCGAGCTCCGGCTTGTCCACCACGAGGGCGGCCAGGACTCCACGGTGACGCCGCTCCTGGCGCCCACCGACCGGCATTACACGTACGTCCTGCCGAGCGGCACGCTCGACTACGGAGCTCGAGGCCATCCTGACCGCCACGGGTCCGTGCGGCGACGATCAGGAGACCTTGCGCTTCGGCGTGCAGCGCACGATCGGCGCCGGTCCCAATCCGTACATCAGCGGCACCTTCACGAACTGGCACCGGAACATATCGCGGGGCGTTTTCGAGACAAAGCCAGACTCGCTGCAGAAGCTGGTCGACGCGGTGGTCGCCGCTGAGCGTGAGAGCCCGCCCAAGGTCGGCGCAAAAGGGAGCGGCTTCTCGTTCTCCGATTGCGTCGTCCCGCCGTTGACGGTGCGCATGATCGACACGAGCGACCTCAACCAGCCGATCCCCGATCTCCTTCCCGGCGTCCTGCGCGCCGGGATCGCGCCGGTGTTTCCCGCGTCACTGCAGACCACGCTTACGGCGGCGGTCGGTGCGCCGCCCACCTTGGCGAGCCGCCTCATCCACGTCGAGGCGGGCATCAAGATCTACGAGCTCAACCAGTTGCTGGATCGCTTGCCGGTTCCGCTTGCGATGCCGACGCTGGGCGGTAGCAACGGACAGTCGATCGCCGGCGCGTATCAGCACCGGGACGCACGGCGCAAACCCCGACATGCCGCCGATTGCTGACTTCGTGCGTGCGCTGCATCTCGTCGGACCGGGCGGCCAGCAGTGGTGGATCGAGCCGGCGTCGCGTCCGATCACCAGCCCCGCGGCGATGGACGCGCGGCGCCTGCGCGGCGACCTCGATCCCTGCATCAAGATCGTCTACGACGACGACCTGTTCTTCTCGTGTCTGGTTTCGATGGCTGCGCCGGCGTGCTCTACGCCGTGGTTGTCGAGACGGTGCAGGCGTATCGGCTTTCGACCAACGAGCTTGCCGCCGCTGCCGTGGCCGATCGTGCAGCTCGATGATGCAGTCGCATGCTGGTGGCACCGCTCAGGGTCCGTCGCCGTGGTTCGGCGAGGTCCTCGTGAACGCGTCGCGCGCGGCATGGTTGACCACGCAGACGCCGGTCGGCGCGCCTGCGCCACCTGCGCAGCCGCGCCACGCCCAACACCACGCTGCGCGACGCGGTGCTGACCGCGATGTTCGGCCGGCCGCCGTCGCCGGGGGATCGCGGGGTCATCGGGCTCGCGAGCGGCGCGGTCGGTGCGGTCCTCGGGGCGGTGCCGTTCTACATGTCTCCATCAGACCTTGGAGCTATCGACGCAACCTTGGAGGCTGGGTGAGCTCGAGCAGGAGTTCGAACTCATCGAGCGACTGTTTTCTACAGTGTCGGCCTTGATCCAGAGCGCCTCGGGGGGCATCACCGACCGCGAGTGGGCCGACCTCATCCCCGGTTCCTCAATATCCTGTGGCAGATCGGCCTCTACGTCGTCGACGGGCGCACGCTCGTCGAGCAGATCGCAGAACCTGTTCACGACGTCGGCCAGCGCCCACCGGCGACGACCGTCCTCAAGAGCTACACGGCGATGACGAGCCAGTGCGACGTCACCCTGCCGCCGGTACGTGGCGCCCTGAACCCGCACAGTGAGATCGAGCGGTCGTCGAGAGCTTCGAGTTCAGCTCTGCCCGCGAGCAGGGTCACCGCCGTTCGTCGAAGAGCTGCTCGCCTCCGCCGATCGCATCCGCGCCAGCAACGACCCGCTGATCCTCAACCTTGCGATCCGCTTCACCGGCGCGACCGGCGCGCTCCTCGGCATGCAACAGGCCTCGCGCACGGCGCACGTCGAGATCTACACCGATCCGCGGCATGGCGGCAACGCTGCCATGCACGCGGAGATCGACCGCATCGCGCGCGTGCGCGGTGCCTGGCCGCACTGGGGCATGTTTCATGAGGTGCGCAGCGACTACTCGGGCCTGTTCACGCGCCTGCCGCGATGGCGCGCCGCGATGGATCGCATCGCCCGCGAGAGCGCGCAAGCCACGAACGGCAATCCGAACACCTTCCGGCACGGCTTCGCCCTCGACCGTGGCCTGCTCTCGCCCCTGTGACGGGTGCGGCCGGCGAGCAGGCGCCGGCGCCTCCCGGCCCGATCCACAGTGTGGCGCGCCTGCCTACGCTTCTGACGCTGCCAACGTGCTTTTCCACGTGGTCAACGAAACCGCCATCGCCGGCAACCGTCGATGATCTTCATCACCAACAAGCCGCTCGGCGCCTGGGGCCGCGTCCCGCACGACGAGGACCTCGCCTCAGGCCATCAGTCGCACGTTGTTCGCGCGGCGGACCGGTGTCCCGCTTGCTTTAGCCGTTCGAGCCGACCCGGTGATCCTCTCGGCCATGGAGGTTGTCGCGGGCGGATCGATCCGACGGGCTCAGCGACTTCGCAGGGCCGGTACGCCGAAGCGTCGAGCCAGGGCGAGGTCCTCGCTGCGATTCGCGTCGTCGGCTCGGAAGAGGGCGTCTTCGGTTCCGCCATCGCGAAGCGTCTCATCGAGTCCTCTCCGGCATCACAACGGGCCGGCGGAAGAGTTTCCCTAGCGCACGGCGCAAGAGCGCGAGATCCTCGAACTTATCCAGCGCGGGCGAGCAACGCCCCCAATCGCGCGCGAGCTGTCGATCAGCCAGAAGTCCGTGCGCAACCACATCGCGTACCTCTGCCCGAAGCTGCGCGTGGTCGATCGTACGCAGGCGAGTGAGCGCACGCGATGCCCAGCTCGGGATTGAAGACACCACGCCTTAGCGGGCTCGTTACAGAGTTTGATCACCCGCGTCTCGTCCGCGGGGGTGGGCGGCGTCCAACGACGCGGGCGATCGCGATACCTCGCAGGGTGAACTCCTGCTCGACCCCGGGGTGGGCGCCATCAGCCTCGTGTCCACAACTGAGCCATTCTGCTCCAAGGCCTCGACCCTGCCCGGGCTCGAGAAGTGGATAACCCGAATCGTCACAACCGGAGCCGGAGGGAAGCGGAGCTCGGCCCTCGCGGCAACGTCGACTCCAAGCACACCGTTGGTCTCGCGAACGACTGTGTGCGGCCCCTCGCCGCACTCGCTGTAGGTCGCGAGCGCTCCGGTAGCGTCGCGGACGAAGACTTCGATGTCGGCCCCACACGCCCACGGGTTCGGATTGCAGCCCGGTGTGGGGTCGGTTGGGCCGCAAGCGGTTCGAACATAGACGGTAGCCCGATCGTCACGCCGAAGGGGCGCACGATCCGTGCCACCAGCGTGACAACTCCAGTCCAGATGGTGTTCGCCAGCCTTACGAGGGAACCGGTCATCTCGGTCACGCTCGATGATTAGTGCCGTCCGCGACAATGTCAAGGCGGATCGCGGCCGGGCGGCTGCGCATGCCTACCGGACAGGCTCGCAAGTAGGCACTCTCTTCAAATCGTATGGTCGCACAAGCGAACGCGGCATAGTCACGAGACAGGTCGCACCGGACATCTCGCGCTCGGCGGTGAGTTGTCCACGAACACAAAGTCTCCGTGCCCGCTCGTGACCCAAACGGTCGGTCGACGGGCGCTGGCTCTGAGAGACACTGACGTCGATGCAGGATCCCCCTCGGCGATCGGCCGCCGCGTACTCGTGACCGGGATGGCGGGGTCAGGGAAGAGCACCTTCTCGCGCTCGCTCGCTGCCAAGACCGGCTTGCCCGTCATTCATCTCGACCTCCATTTCTGGAAGCCCGGCTGGGTTGCACCGTCGGAGGACGAGTGGCGCGAGACGCAAAGCGGCCTGCTCGCCGGTGACGCGTGGATCGTCGATGGCAACTACCACGAGACACTCGATCTCCGCCTCGAACGCGCGGACACCATTGTGTGTCTGCACACGCCCTGGTCGGTGTGCGCAGGACGGCGTTCCTACGCGGCTTTCGGACGCCGGTGGCGAGCTGCCCGAAGGGTGCGACGACTCGGCCTGGCGACGGTTGCGCGATGAGTGGCGGTTGGCCTCGGCATCTGGCGCAAGCGCCGCTCAGAGCCGGAGCGCGAGCTCGACATCATTGCGCAGTACGGGCAGCACGTGGCGCCTCACGTGCTCAGGTCCAAACGGGCAGTCAGCGAGTTCCTCGACGGGCTGGACGTCGAGCGCACGGAAGCCGACTACGGCTGATCGGCACCGAGCCGAACGGTCCGTATCGCCCGTCGATGCTCGAGGCGGTGCACGATGACTGAGCAGGATCGTTCCCCACCGAAACGTGGAGGAAACCGCTTGGTTGAGCCAAAAGTGGAGGCGGCGGGATCGAACCCGCGTGCCGTTTCCGCCGCCCAGCGTGGCGTGACTCCCGAACGCTGTCCAAGGCGAGGCCCCACCGCCGGCGTCGGTCACCGACCCGAAAGAGCACGTCGCCGACCTCCGCGCGCCGCTCCTCGCCGTGCTCGGCAAGCAGGGCGAACTGTCCCTCGGAGAGCACCGCCGTCCGAGCTGCACGGCCGCAGACTATCCCGACCCAGCATGCCGGTGAGCGCCGGGGCGATTGCATGGCTCAGTCCCCGGCGGCCTCGCTGAGACAGCCGGCGATCCTGTCTCCGGAGCGGACCGACTAGACGGAAGATCTCTCGTCGCGCATGATCACGGCGCGTGCCTCAGGCGCTTCCGACCGGCACTGTCACCTTCCTCTTCACCGACGTCGAGGGGTCGACGAAGCTCTTGCACGAGCTGGGAGCGGAGGCCTATGCCCGGGCACTTGCCGCACACCGGCAAGTCATCCGTGAGGCATGCGCCCGTCACCATGGAGTCGAGGTCGATACCCAAGGCGACGCGTTCTTCTTCGCATTCGCAACAGCGCCCTCCGCTCTCGCTGCCGCCGCCGAGCTGACCGAGGCGCTGATGTCGAGCCCGGTACGTGTGCGCGTCGGTCTGCACACGGGGACGCCGCTCCTCTCGGAGGAGGGCTACGTAGGCGTCGACGTTCATCGTGGTGCCCGTATCGCGGCGTCCGGCCATGGCGGGCAGGTACTGGTGTCGCAGGAGACGGCATCGCTCGTCGACGGTGAGCTGCGTGACCTCGGTGAGCACCGGTTCAAGGATCTCCTGGCGGCTGAGCGTGTCTACCAGCTTGGAAGCCGGGAGTTCCCGCCGCTCAGGTCGCTGGGAAGGACGAACCTGCCGGTCGCGGCGTGGCCGCTGCTCGGCCGCGAGCGGGAGTTGGCAGAGATCCGCAGTCTCGTGGCCGGCGGGGTGCGACTGCTGACGCTCACCGGGCCCGGCGGGTCGGGGAAGACGCGGCTGGCGCTGCAGGCGGCGGCGGAGCTCTCGGACGATTTCCTGGACGGGACGTTCTTCGCCGGGCTTGCCCCCTTGCGTGAGACGCGGGCGGTGCGGTCCGCCGTCGCCGAAGCGGTCGGGCTGCAAGCCGACGACGACCTCGCCGGCTGGCTCGCCTCGAGACGGGTGCTGCTCGTGCTCGACAACCTCGAGCATCTGCAGGGAATCGCCGCGGTCGTCGCCGAGTTGCTCGGGGGCGAGGTCGTCGTGCTCGCCACGTCACGCGCATCGCTTCACCTGAGCGCCGAGCGCGAGCTGCCCGTCGAGCCCCTGCCGGACGAGGCTGCGGCCGAGCTCTTCGTCAGCCGTGCGGCCGCCGCCGGCGCCACCATTGCGGCCGACGAGACGGTCGCGGCGGTCTGTCGACGCTTGGACAACCTCCCGCTCGCGATCGAGCTGGCGGCAGCGCGGGCGAAGCTTCTCCCGCCCGCCGCCCTGCTCCGGCGGCTCGATCAGGCGCTGCCGCTGCTGGCGAGCGGCGCGGTCGATCTGCCGGAGCGGCAGCGGACGCTGCGCGCGACGATCGAATGGAGCCACGACCTCCTCGACCCCGACGCCCAGGCTGCCTTCCGCCGTCTCTCGGTCTTCCGCGGCTCGTTCACGCTCGACGCCGCCGAGGCGATCACGGGAGCAGACCTCGACCAACTCGCCGCGCTCCTCGATCACAGCCTGCTGAAGGCACTCGGCGACGAGCGCTTCTTCCTGCTCGAGACCTTGCGCGAGTACGCCCGGGAGCGACTCGACGAGGCCGGCGAGACCGCCGACTACGCGCTCCGGCACGCCCGCTGGTACCTCGATCGGCTGCAGGCGAACTATCCGGACCGGCTCGGAGCGCGGCAACCGGAGGTCCTCGCCTGGTACGACGCCGACGAGGACAACCTCCGAGCGATGCTCGATCGCCTGAGCGACGCCGCCCCGATCGAGGCCGCGCGCGCCGGATACCTGCTCCATTTCTTCTGGAGGACGCGGGGTGCGGTTGCGGAGGAGCACGATCGGCTCCGAGGGCTCCTCGCGCGCGACGACCTTCCTCAGCAGTCGCGGGCGGCGCTGCTCGTCCGTCTCTCCGACATCGACATGCACGTGGGGCGAGTGGACGCGTCAGAGGCCGCCGCCCGCGAGGCGCTGACGCTCGCCCAGCCCGGCACGGAGCCCCACTACATAGCTCTCGCCGAGTTGTCCTTCTATTCGATTCATCGAGGCGACACCGAGGAGGCGCTTCGGCTCGGCCGACAAGCCGCTGAGGAATCAGAGATCCTCGACGACGCGCCGCGCATCCAGGCGATCGGCAACCTCGCCGACATCCTCACGCGCGTCGGCCGCACCAAGGAGGCGCGATCGGTCCTCGAGCGATTCGTTCGCGAGGCTCGCCGGAGCGGGCTGATGACCCTGGAGACTCTCGGGCTCGCCGACCTCGGCGCACTCGACCTAATCGAGCACGACTACGAGTCCTCCCGTGCCTCCTACGCGGCTGCGCTGACGCAGCTCCGCAGCCGCGGAGACAAGTACTGGGAGATGGAGACGCTGAAGGGAATTGGACTCGCGTCGCTCGGCTTGGGGCAGCGTGGCGAGGCCCGCGCCGCCTTTGCCGAGATGCTCGACCTGGCACTCGCCGAGAAACGGACGCACTCCGTTTACGTCGCCGGAGCCCTGTCGGGCATTGCCCTCGCAGCCGACCCAGCAGCCGCCGACCGCGCCGCCCGGCTCCGCGGCGCCGTCGCCCAGCTCAACAGCGACGCCGGCGTTGTGATGAACGCGTACGCCGAAGCAGCGGCGGCGCTCGAAGCTCACTTCGAACGCGAGCTCATGGCGGTGCTCGGCGACGAGGCGTGGGAGCGGGAGAGGGCCGCTGGCTCCACGATGACGCTCGAACAGGCGATCGCGCTCGCGCAGTCGCTTTCCGTCCGTTCGGAACGAGCAGTCGCCGCGGAGTCATGACGTGATGATCGCCGCGACGGTTGCCATCCCAAGAAAGCGTGCGCGCCAACCACGGTGCACCGGTGGTATCGAATGCTCGAGCAGGCCGGGCTCGTCGGCCACGGCGTGCGCCCAGGTTTGAAACTGCACCGCGCTCGGCACACGTTCGCGACTGATCTTCGGCGCGTCGCGGGGGTCGAAGCGGCGTCGCAGGGCGCTCGGCCACAGCGACCTCTCCACGACGCTCGGGATCTATCGGCCACCAGGATCAGCGGGATCTCGAACGCGCGGTGGAGGCCTTCGCGGACGCGCGCGCAGCCGCAGAGGAAGCGGCGAGCCGGGGGAACGATTCGCTCTCCCGGCCCGACTGAATCCTGCGATTTCCGGCGACGATGGAGGCGGCGGGAATCGAACCCGCGTCCGCAGCCGCACCGACCGAACGTCTACGAGCGTAGTCCGCGCTTTGCTCTCACCCGCCGGCCGGTTCGCGGACGACCTACCGGCGGGCCAGCCATCCTAAAGTGTCGTACCTCCGGCGATTGGCTTTCCGTCGGTACCGAGCCCGATCGTTGGCGCCCCGTCCCCGGTCTCGGGCCGAACCGGGTGGGACGTCGCCTGACCTAGTGTGTGCTAGGCGGCGAGTGCGAGATTGTGCTTCGCACTTGCTTTGGGTGCCGGTTGTTTTACGAGGCCGACCGGCGACCTCGGCTCGCTGCTCGACCGGAGAACCGACCACGTCGAGACCTGGTCGCCCCCGTATGTTGTCCACCAAGGATAGCGACTCAGCCACCGTCGGCCGGGACGTCGACGCGCTGCGTCGCCTCCTCCGGTCGGTCGCGGCCGCGTTGTCCCCAGCGGTAGCGCACGCGGATCAGCGCGACGAACATCACCGCAAGGGCAAGCGCGAGGCCGACCCATGCCCAACCCGTCTGGAACTCGTTGTCCCGGATCACCTTCACGAGCGTCACGAGGGCGAGCGCGACGGCGAGGATCGCTGTGACGATTGCCGCTGGCCAGCCGCGCATCGAGAGCCGCGGCGCGATCACCGGGAGGAGCTCCCAGACGAGGATCGCGACCGCGAGAATCGCCGCGTACGTGCCGAACTCCGTCCCTTCGTAGGCCGTGCGCCAGCCGCAGACCCGGTCGCCCGCCTCCGACGTGACAGCGCAGACCCGCTGCCAGGGCGCGAGGGTCTCGACGAGGAAGGCCAGGGTGAGCAGCAGGATCAGCTTCGAGCCGAGCGGCCGCTCCCAGAAGTTCCGCACGGGCGCGAGTCTACGGCGATGCGGCCCAGACGGGGCACCGACCGCTATAGCCCATCGACCGAGATGCCGACTATCGTCTGAGACGACACGGAACGACTCGAGGGAGGACGGCCGGCGTGGCGGTACTGCATGAGTACGTGAGCCTGAACGAGCTGCGCGAGCGCGCGAAGGCGGAGGTCGGCAAGGTCGTCGTCGGCCAGGGACGGGCGGTCGAGCTCCTCCTCATCGCCGCGATGGCCCGCGGTCACGTCCTGCTCGAGGGGCCTCCCGGCACGGCGAAGACGCTGCTCGGCCGCGCGACCGCATACGTCCTGGGCGCCGACTTCAACCGCGTCCAGTTCACGCCGGACACCACGCCGAGCGAGCTCGTCGGCGAGAACGTGACCCGCGCCGGCGAGACGAAGTTCGTCTCCGGGACGATCTTCACGAACGTCCTCCTGGCCGACGAGATCAACCGGACGCCGCCCCGGACACAGGCTGCGCTCCTCGAGGCGATGGCCGAACGGAGCGTCACGGTCGAGGGACGCGTGCACCGGCTCCCCGACCCGTTCCTCGTGATCGCGACGCAGAACCCGTTCGAGCAGGAAGGCGTCTTTCCGCTCCCCGAGTCGAACCTCGACCGGTTCCTCTTCAAGATCTTCATCAACTACACCGGCCTCGAGCACGAGGTCGACATGCTCCGTCTCCCGCATACCGGCGTGACGCCGGACATGCTCGGCGAGATCATGCCGCTGCTCGGGATCGTGGGCCTCGACAAGGCACGCGTCGAGCTCGACGCGACGATCGTGCCCGAAGAGGTGGCGCGCTACGTCGTCGGCGTCGCCCGCAGGACGCGGGTGATCCCCGGGATGATGCTCGGCGCCAGCTCGCGCGCCGCGATCCATCTGATGAGCGCGACGAAGGCGAACGCGCGCCTCGAGGGCCGTGACACGGTGACGAACGACGACGTCCGCGAGATGGCGCGGTACGTCCTGCCGCACCGGCTGATCTCCGAGGATCCCGCGCTGACGCCCGAAGCCGCGCTCGAGATCGCGCTCGACGATCCGATCCTCTCGGAGTCGCAGGAACGGGCGGGCGGCGGCGGCCCCTTCCAGCGCGGAAACTAGGCGAGCGCCTGCTCGAACGCCCTTCGCGCGACGACGCGCGCGAGATGCGCGCGGTATTCCGACGAGCCCGCGTGATCCGCGGGCGGCTCGGCGCCCTCGGTGACGAGAGCCGCCGCGTCGGCCAGCGTGGCGCCGCCCGCGAGCGCGTCCTCCGCGGCCTTCGCGCGGAGCGGCGTGGCGCCCATGTTGGCGAGGCCGATCGAGGCGCCTGCGACCGCGCCGTTGTCGCGGTGTACGAGCGCGGCGACGCCGACGGTCGCCCAGTCCTGCGCCCGCCGGTGCGCCTTGACGTACGCCCACCCGGTCGAGCCGCCGAGCTTGGGGACCCGGGCTTCCACGAGTACCTCGTCCGGCCGGAGCGCGGTTTCGAAGACGCCGGTGAAGAAGTCCGTCGCCGGGATCACCCGTTCGCCGCCCTTGCCTCGCGCGACGAGCTCGGCACCGAGCGCCAGCATCACCGCGGGCATGTCGGAGGCGGGGTCGCCATGCGCCAGCGTCCCGCCGAGTGTCCCGCGCGAGCGCACCTGCGGGTCGCCGATCTGCGCCGCCGTGTGCGTGACGATCGGACACTGCTCGGCGAGCAACGTGTCCGTCGCCACGGCCGTGTGACGCGTGAGGGCCCCGATCGCGACATGCGTGCCGCCGTCACGCACGTACGCGAGCTCGACGAGCCGACCGAGATCGACGAGCTTCGTGGGCCGTGCGAGCCGCAGCTTCAGCGCGGGGATCAGCGACTGGCCGCCGGCCAGGAGCTTCGCGTCTCCTCCGCCTTCCGCGACCAGGTCGATCGCGTGGTCGACGCTCTCGGCGACGTCGTAGTCGAACGCTGCGGGAATCACGCCTTCGCCTCCTCGATCGCCTGCCAGACCCGCTCCGGCGTGGCCGGCATCTGGATGTCCTTCACGCCCAGCGGGGCGAGCGCGTCGAGCACGGCGTTGATCACGGCCGGAGCCGCCGCGATCGTGCCGGTCTCGCCGACGCCCTTCACCCCGAGCGGGTTCGTCGGGCTACGGCTCTCCGTCCGCTCCAGCTCGTAGGACGGAAGCTCCGCGGCGGAGGGCATGAGATACGTCACCAGGTTGGCCGACTGCAGGTTGCCGTCCTCGTCGTAGACGCCTTCCTCGTAGAGCGCGGCCGCGATGCCCTGCGTGATGCCGCCGTGCACCTGGCCGTCGACGATCACGGGATTGACGACCGTGCCGACGTCGTCGACGGCGACGTAGCGGACGAGGCGCGTGTCGCCCGTCTCGGTGTCGACCTCGACGACCGCCGCATGCGCGCCGCCCGGCCACGAGAAGTTCGGTGGGTCGTAGACCGCCGTCGCCTCGAGGCTCGGCTCCATCCCGTCCGGCAGGTCGTGCGCCGACCACGCGCCGAACGCGACCGCGGCGAGCGTCGTCTCCTTGTCCGGCGAGCCCTTCACCGCGAAGGCTCCGTCGCTGAACTCGAGGTCGTCCGCGGCGACCTCCCACTGGTGCGCGACGATCTGGCGAGCCTTCTCGATCACCTTCTCGCCTGCGTACCAGAGCGCGACCCCGCCGACGGGCAGGCTGCGACTGCCGTACGTGTCGAGGCCGATCGACGAGATCGACGTGTCGCCGTGCAGCACCTCGACCGTCTCGATCTCGCAGCCGAGCTGGTCGGCGACGATCTGGGCCCAGGCGGTCTCGTGTCCCTGCCCGTGCGGCGAGGTGCCGGTGATCACCTGCACCGAGCCGGTCGGCAGGCAGCGGATCGTGGCGGTGTCCCAGCCGCCCGCTGCGTAGCGGATCGCGCCGAGGATCCGCGACGGCGCCAGGCCGCACATCTCGGTGTAGGTCGAGAAGCCGACCCCGAGTTGCTTCTCGCCCCCGTTCTCGCGGCGCTTCGCCTGCTCGGCCCGGAAACCGTCGAGGTCGAGGACCTCGAGGAGCTTGTCGAGCGACGCTTCGTAGTCGCCCGAGTCGATCGTCAGACCCGAGGCGAGTGTGAACGGGAACTCCTTGATGAAGTTCTTGCGGCGGAGCTCGACGCGGTCCATGCCGAGCTCCTCGGCGAGGGCGTCCATCGTCCGCTCGATCACGTACGTCGCCTCCGGTCGCCCGGCGCCGCGATATGCGTCGGTCGGGGTCGTGTTCGTGAAGACCCCCGTGAACTCGACGCTGTAGTTCGGGATCGCGTACGGGCCCGCGTAGATCCACGCGCCGAGCAGCGGGATCCCGGGCGTGACGAGCTGCAGGTAGGCGCCCATCGCCGCGACCACCTTCGCGCGGCAATGCGTGATCGCCCCGTCCTTCGTCGCCGCGAGGGTGTACTCGGTGACGACGTCGCGACCGTGAATCGTGGCCAGGTAGTTCTCCGAGCGTTCCTCGACCCACTTCACCGGCCGGCCGAGGCGGATGGCGAGCGCAACCGCGAGCAGCTCCTCCGCGTAGACGTCGAGCTTCGAGCCGAAGCCGCCGCCGACGTCGGGCGCGACGACGCGGAGCTTCGTCTCGTGCATGCCGAGCGTCGCTGCGACGAGCACGCGCAGGATGTGCGGAACCTGTGTCGCGGAGTAGAGCGTCACCTCGCCGAGCTGGCCCGGCACGGCGAGCACGGCGCGTGGCTCGATCGCGTTCGGGATCAGGCGTGGTTGGACGTAGCGGCGCGTGACGACGACGTCCGCGTCGTCGATCGCCTGTCCGGTCGCATCGGTGTCGAGCCGCCAGACGTAGCACTCGTTCGTGCCGAGGTCGGGATGGACGAGCGGCGCGCCGTCCGCGAGCGCCTTCGCCACGTCGACGATCGCGTCCCCGGAGTCGTAGTCGACCTCGACGAGCTCGGCAGCGTCCTTCGCCTGCGCGCGCGTCTCGGCGAGGAGCACCGCGATGCCGTCGCCCTGGTGGCGCGGCGTCTCGGTGAGCGGATAGTGGGGCGGGCTCTTCATCTCCTCGGTCACCGGCCAGGCGCACGGCATCGCGGCCTTCCAGTCGTCCTGGAGCTCGGCGGCGGTGTAGACGGCGACGACGCCGTCGGCCCTTCGTGCCTCGTCGAGGCCGATACCCGTGACGCGCGCGCTCGCGTACGGGCTCCGCACGACGACCATCGCGAGCGTCCCGGTGGGCGCCATGTTGTCGACGAAGGTGCCCTGCCCGGTCAGCAGCGAGTAGTCCTCGCGGCGCTTGACCGGCGCGCCGATGTACGACGTTCTCTCCTCGGTCGCGCTCACGACGCCCTCCCGACGACGGTCGCGGCCTCCTGGACGGCCACGACGATGTTGTGGTAGCCGGTGCAGCGGCAGAGGTTCCCCTCCAGCCCTTCGCGGATCGCCTCCTCGCTCGACGCGTCGCCGTGCTCGATGAGGGAGACGGCCGCCATCACCATCCCCGGCGTGCAGTAGCCGCACTGGAGCGCGTGATGGTCGTGGAACGCCTGCTGGACGGGATGCAGCTCGCCGTTCGTCGCGAGCCCCTCGATCGTCGTGATCTCGGCGCCGTCCGCCTGGACGCCGAGCAGCGTGCACGACTTGGCGGAGGCACCGTCCACGAGGACGGTGCAGGCACCGCAGGACGAGGTGTCGCACCCGACGTTCGTGCCGGTGAGCCCGAGGCGCTCGCGGAGCACGTAGACGAGCAACTCGCGCGGCTCGAGCTCCAGCTCGTGCCTCGCGCCGTTGACGGTGAGCGCGACGTGTCGCACCGCAGGCCTCCCTTCGTCGGGCTTCGCCATACCGCTCGGTCTCGCGAGCCTATACGGCCCGCGCCATGGTCGGCGACGGACTACGGTGGACACGTGCCCGAGATCCGCGAGATCCACGAGGACGAGCTCGACCGGTGGGTCGCGACGATGCGCGCGGCCGTCGACGAGACGGACACCGCCGAGGGCTACCTCGACTGGAAGCGGCAGGCGCGGGAGACCGTGTGGCTGCTCGCGACCGACGGCCGCGACGAGGTCGGGGCGGCGATCGGGATCGGCGGCTGGCATTCGCCCGAGGGCGTCGCCCGCGGCGAGGTCCGCGTCGCCGCCGCCGTGCGCGGTCGCGGGGTCGGCTCCGCACTGCTCGCCGAGCTCTCCGCCTGGGCGCGCGGGCTCCGGTACGCCGAGCTGATGGGACCGGTCAAGGAGGTCGACGCGGAGTCCCTCGCCTGGACGGAGAAACGGGGCTTCGCCGAGGTGGGCCGAAACTCGATCCTCGCGCTCGACCTCCGCACGATGGACGTCCCGGCAGTCATCGTCCCCGACGGGATCGAGATCGTCACGTGGGCCGAGCGCCCGGACGCAGCGGCGGGGATGTACGACGTCGCCCGTGAGGCCTACCCCGACATCCCGGGCGAGGAGGATGCCGAGATCGAGTCCTTCGAGCAGTGGCTCTCGATGGACATGCAGGGCGCCGGCGACAGGCCCGAGGCCACGTTCGTCGCACTCGCGGGCGACGAGGTCGTCGCGTACGCCAAGCTCGCGCTCTCGCTCGCCCGTCCCACCGTCGCGATGCACGACATCACCGGCGTGAAGCGCGCCTGGCGCAGCCGCGGGATCGCGGGTGCGCTCAAGGCGGCGGAGATCGCCTGGGCGAAGGCGAACGGGATCGAGCGCCTCGAGACGCAGAACGAGGAGCGAAACGAGCCGATCCGGCGCCTCAACCAGCGCCACGGGTACGTCGTCGAGCCGGGCTCGGTCACGGTCCGCGGGCCGCTCGTCGACCGAGAGAACGGGTAGGAGCACCGGGGGAGCGCGATAGCCTCCCACAGGTTCGAGAATCGACGCGGGAGACGAGCGAGACATGAAGACGGAGAACGACGCGTCGCCGAGCGCCAAGTCGCCTTCGGAGCTGATCGACGCAAGGATCGAGGAGCTGGGCGACTGGCGAGGTGAGACCCTGGCCCGGATTCGCTCCCTGGTGAAGCAGGCCGAGCCGGACGTCACCGAGGAGTGGAAGTGGCGAGGCGTCCCGACCTGGTACCGGGACGGGATGATCTGCACGGGCGAGACCTACAAGAGCGTGGTCAAGGTGACCTTCGCGAAAGGTGCTCAGCTGGACGACCCGTCGAAGCTCTTCAACTCCAGCCTGGAGGGCAACGTCAGGCGCGCAATCGACCTGCACGAAGGCGATGCGCTCGACGAGTCGGCGTTCAAGGCTCTGATTCGTCACGCAGTAGCGCTGAACTCGGCGAGCCGAAGCTAGTCCGAAGAAGCTGGGGCCGGGCGCTTCGACTGCCCTCGCAGGCGGGCGGGGCGGTGGAGTGGACCCGGTTCAGCGGCGCGCCTTGAGCGCGCGCTCCATCTGCCGCTTCGCGTCCCGCTCGGCGAGGTCGCGCCGCTTGTCGATCCGCTCCTTGCCGCGTGCCACGGCGAGCTCGACCTTGACGCGCCCGTCCTTGAAGTAGAGCCGCGTCGGCACGAGCGTGAGGCCCTTCTCCCGCACCATCCCGTAGAGCGAGTCGATCTCGCGCCGGTGCAGGAGGAGCTTGCGGTCTCGCTCGGGGCGATGGTTCTGGACGTTCCCCTGGACGTACTCGGCGATCGTCGCGCCGACCAGCCAGGCCTCGCCGTCGCGGATCTCGGCATACGCCTGGGCGAGCTGCGCCCCGCCCTCGCGCAACGACTTGACCTCGGTGCCCGTCAGCTGCAGCCCCGCCTCGACCCGCTCGAGGAGGTGGTAGTCGTAGCGCGCGCGGCGGTTCTCGGCGATGGGTTTCGTCCCCGACACCCCGGCAGTGTAGGGCCGGTGCGCCGCTGCCCGTCCTGCGCGCTACGCCGCCGCGCGCGCCTCCGCCAGGCGCCGGGCGAGCTCGCGAAGCAGGTGCAGCGCGAAGCTCGGCTCGGTCTCGACCAGGGCGAGGAAGTCCTCGCGCGGAATCGTCAGGCACCGCACCGGCGTCGACGCCCGAACGCGCGCCACGCGCGCGCCGCCCTCGACGAGGAGCGCCAGCTCCCCGAAGAAGTCGCCCGGCCCCAGCTCGAGGGTCCCGCCCCGGAGCTCGACCGCGACGCGCCCCTCCTCGAGCACGAACATCCCGGACCCGCGATCCTCGGCGCGCGCGACGACCTGACCGGCTTCGGCCTCGAGCTCGGTCGCGCAGGCGGCGACTCGCGCCAGGCCCGACTCGGTCATGCCCGCGAACGGGCGGAGTGCGCGAAGCCGATCAGCCTCCATCGGGCGTCTATATCAGTTGCGCGCCGAGCTCACCGGCGCCCACTCCGGGCGCAGCGCTCGCAGAGCGGATACCACGGCGGGCAGGTGCGGCCGCAGGAACGGCAGCGGCCCAGCGTGCCCTCGCGTACCTCGACCGCGAGGCGACGCACGACGCGTTGGGCGGCGGCCTGCTCGAGCGCGGCCGCCTTCTCGATCGTCACCCCACCGATCCCCTCGTACTGCAGGGCGAACCAGCGCAGGATCGCGGCGACGCGGCCCGCCTCCTCCGCCTCGGCGAGGGACGCGTCGCGCAGCCGGGCGGTGTCGAGCAGGAACTGCAGCAGCGGGCGCTGCGCTCTGTCACCCGCGACGGCGAGCGCGAGCACGCCGAGGAGCTCCGCGCCGTCAGGATCGATCGGCGCGTTGACGAGCTTCCAGGTCTCCTCCAGCCCCAGGCGGCGCCCCCGCTCGCGCAGGTGGCGTTCGATGACCGCCAGACGACCACGGATCGGCTGGAGTGACTCGACGGCGAGCCAGCTCTCGTGCGCCCACTGGCGCACGGCGACGCGATGCCAGGCGGCGAGGGCGGCGTCGAGGTCGCGCGGATCGTCGATGCCGAGATCTCCGAGCCGAGGCCCGATCCGCGCCTCGTCGACGATGCGATAGCCGCGATGCCCTTCCGGGAGCTCGACGTGCGGCTCGAGCGCCGACTCGACCAGCTCCGGGTTGGCGCTGGCCCAGGGCAGGCCGACGAGGACGCCGACGTGGCCGCGCTCGACGAGCCCGAAGCGACCCGCACGACCCGCGATCTGCGCGAGCTCCCACGGCAGGAGGTCGCGCCGCGCCTCGCCGTCGAACTTCGTCGTCTCCGCGAAGAGCAACGTCTCGCACGGAAGGTTGACACCGTGTCCGAGAACGTCGGTCGCGACGCAGACCTCCGCCCCGCCGGAGAGGAAGCGATCGATCTCCTCGCGCCGCGACGCGAGCGGCATGGCACCGTAGAGCACCGCGACCCGATCGGGCTTCACCCGGTTGACCTCGCCGGCGAGCGCGAGCACCGCCTTGCGGCTGAAGGCGACGACCACAGTGCCCGGCGTCAGCGCGCGGAGCTGCTTCGCGCCGACGAACTCGAGCGGCAGCTTCCGCTCGTGCACCCGCAGCTCGGCATCGGGAAACGCGCGCCGCACGAGCGGCAGCGCATCGAGCGCGCCGAGCAGGCGGACGTGCTCGTACTCCCCGGCGAGCAGGAGCTCGGTCCAGGCCGCCCCCCGCTCCTCGTCGTCCGCCCATTGCACCTCGTCGAGCACGAGCACCTCGCCCCGGTCCGGCGCCATCTCGACGGTGCAGCAGAGGATCGGCGCGTGCTCGTTGATCCGTTCCTCACCCGTGAGCAGGCCGACCCGGTCCGCACCGACGACCGCACCGAGCCGGCGGTGGGCTTCCTGCGCGAGCATCCGGAGCGGGCCGGCGTAGACACCGCGCCCGTGCTCGGCGAGGAACGCGAGCGCGTCGTGGGTCTTGCCCGAGTTCGTCGGGCCGAGGTGGGCGACGACGGTCGCCGGCTCGCGCCTCCGCTGCGGGAGCCGAATCGCGATCCGACCCTCCGCCTTGGTCACGGCCGCGCGCCGATACGCGCCTGTGGCGCGAGCGTGACGGGTCGCGCGGGAGGGGCGCTTGGGCGGGCGGGAGCGGCGGGAGCGCGGCATCGGGCAACCGTAGCCGCGCCCCGTCGACGGCTCACCGCGCGCAGGTGTCGGACTTGAAGTCCGACACCCGGGGGACTACACCTTCAAGTAACGGCGCAGCGTCAGCCCTGAGCCCAGCGCGCCGACGAAGAGGCCGACGCCGAGGAGGATCAGCGCGATCAGCGTGAAGCCGAGCGCGCGAACGTCGTCGGAGGAGTCGATCTGTCCGAGGATCGAGGGCAGCGCTACCTCCTTGCCGATCAGGAGGAGCACGATCGCGGCCAGGGCGCCGACGAGCCCGCAGAGCAGCCCTTCGACCATGAACGGGCCGCGCACGAACCAGTTCGTCGCGCCGACGAGCTTCATCACCTCGATCTCACGGCGCCGCGAGAAGATCGAGAGCCGGATCGTGTTCGCGATCAAGAGCACCGACGCGGCGAGCAGCACCAGCACAGCGACCAGGAACACCACCTCGATCACGCGGGCCACCTGGAGGATCCGTTTCGAGGTCTGCTGGCCGTCCTTGACCCGCTCCACGCCCGCGAACTCCTGCGAGCGGATCGCGGCGGAGAGCTCCTTGACCTCCTCCGCGCGCTGCGGCGTGATCTCGTAGGACGCGGGCAGCGGGTTGGTCGGGAGGTTCGCGGTCAGCTCGGGATAGCGCTTCTGCATCCGCTGGAGCGCCTCGGCGCGCGAGACGAACTGGTAGTCGGCGATCTTCTCCGGGTTCGCGCGGAGGTACGAGCCGACCGCGTTCACCTGCTTCGGCGCCACGCCCTCGACGAAGAACACCTTCACCTCGAGCTGATCCTTGACGTGATCCGACCAGGAGACGACCCACGAGCCGAGAGCGATGAGCAGCCCGAGCAGGAACATCCCGATCAGGACGGTCATGGTGGCCGCGAACGACGTGGAGATGTTCGAGCCGATCGAGCGGAGCGCCTCGGAGACGACGAGCTTGACGCGGTTCATTCAGTCTCGTATCCGCCGCGCCGCTCGTCACGGACGATGCGGCCGTTGTCGAGCGCGATCACGCGCTTGCGCATCTTGTCCACCATCTCGCGGTCGTGCGTGACCATCAGGATGGTCGTGCCGGCGGTGTTGATGCGGTGGAGGAGCTGCATGATCCCGACGGACGTGTCGGGGTCGAGGTTCCCGGTCGGCTCGTCGCAGATCAGGAGCGGCGGGTGGTTGACGACGGCGCGCGCGATGGAGACGCGCTGCTGCTCGCCGCCCGAGAGCTCGTCGGGTCGCGAGCCGCCCTTGTGGGCGAGGCCGACGAGCGCGAGCACCTCCGGCACCTTCCGCCGGATCGACGCGGACGACTCGCCCTGGACGCGCAACGCGTACGCGACGTTCTCCGCCGCGGAGCGATCGCGGAGGAGCTTGAAGTCCTGGAAGACGCAACCGACGTTCCTCCGCAGGAGCGGTACCTTCGAGCCCTTGAGGCGCGTCAGGTCGCGGCCACCGACGATGATGCGGCCACTCGTCGGCTCGAGCTCCTTCAGGAGGAGCCGGATGATCGTCGACTTGCCCGAGCCGGACGGCCCGACGACGAAGACGAACTCGCCCTTGTCGAGCACGAAGGAGGCGCTCTCGAGAGCGACGACGTCCGGCTCGTAGACCTTGCGCACCCCCTCGAAGACGATCATCGCGGCCGCGGTGGCGGACTTCGATCCGTTCGTCGACGAGACGTCCGGGCCCTCGAGGAGCGCGGCAGCAGAATCAGGCGGGGTGATGAGCAGGTCGTCCATGACCGGGCGAGAGCGTTTGCCGGGAAAAGGGTCCCGAGGCGCTCCGGTTCAGGTTCGCTCGATTGTAGCCGAGTCCTGCGACGACCCCGCTTGCCGCCCCGTCGCGGGTGCCCGGCCGCTGTCGTTACGCCTTGCCGGCCGCGCGCGCCAGGAGGTAGGCCTGCACGAAACCGTCGAGCTCGCCGTTGAGGACACCCTGCGCATTTCCGGCCTCGTGCTCCGTGCGGTGATCCTTGACCATCTGGTACGGGTGGAGGACGTACGAGCGGATCTGACTCCCGAACCCGACGTCGACCTTGCTGCCCCTCTCACGCGCGAGCTCGGCCTCCCGCTCCTCTTCCCGGAGCTCGGCGAGCCTGGAGCGAAGGATCCGCATCGCGGTGGCCTTGTTCGACGTCTGCGAGCGCTCGTTCTGGCACTGGACGACGATCCCGGTCGGCAGGTGCGTGATGCGCACCGCGGAGTCGGTCTTGTTCACGTGCTGGCCGCCGGCGCCGCTTGCGCGGTAGGTGTCGATCCGGAGGTCGCTCTCGTCGATCTCGACCTCGTCGCTCTCGGGAATGAGAGGCGCGACGACGACCTGCGAGAAGGCGGTGTGACGGCGGTGGGCCGAGTCGAACGGCGACTGTCGGACGAGCCGGTGGACGCCGCGCTCCGCCTTGAAGAGCCCGTAGGCGTTCTCACCCTTGACCGTGAAGGTCGCCGACTTCAAGCCTGCCTCCTCCCCCACGCTCGCCTCGACGATCTCGGTCTGGAAGCCGCGATCGGCCGTCCAGCGGAGATACATCCGGAGCAGCATCTCGGCCCAGTCCTGGGCGTCGGTGCCACCGGTCCCCGCGGTGATCGACACCACGGCGTCGCCCGCGTCGTACTCGCCGGTGAAGAGCGCCTCCTCCTGCAGACGCGCAAGCTCCTCCCGTGCCGGGACGATCTGCTCTGCGACCTCGGACGCGAGCTCGGGCTCGAGCTCCAACAGCTCGGCCGCCTCGTCGACCTCACGCTGGAGTCGCTCGTAGCGCTCGAGCTTGCGGGTGACGCGGGAGTGCTCGGTGGTGACGCGGGCGGCCGCAGCCTGGTCGTCCCAGAAGTCCGGCGCGGCCATCGCCGCCTCGAGCTCGTCGAGTCGTTGCCTCAGCGACTCAGGGTCAAAGGTAGTCACGGACCCAGGCAAGCTGGGCCCCGAGCTCCGCGAGCTGGTCGGCGATGGGTCTCTCGTCGGGCTCGCTCACGCGCGCGATCCTAGCCGCTCGCGGCCAGCGCCCCGTGAGCCGACCAAGAGCAGGTGTCTGGCTGAAGCCAGACACCGGGCTGTCACGGCCTCGCGGTGAACCGTGCCATGGCGGCCGGAGGCCGGCTTTGCCGGCCGGGAGGCCAGTGCGCGGCTTACCCGTGCGCGACGCGTAGAAGGAGGGGGCCGGTGGGGGAACCATGCGGTTCCGCCCACGCTCAGGAGCCGTGGCAGCGCTTGAACTTCTTGCCGCTCCCGCACCAGCACGGGTCGTTCCGGCCGATGTCGCGGTGCTCGTTCACCACCGGCACCGGAGCACCCATCGCGGTGCGCGGCTGCTCGGCGAGCGCGGTCGCGGCGCCGCCGCCGGCGGCCGCGATCGCTTCGGCGCCGTGCACGCTCTCGTGCTCGTACGCGACCGGCTGCGGCGCCTGCACGGGCTGGAGCTGGCGCTCGGCCTCCTCGCGCTCGACCTCGACGTGGAAGAGGGTCAGGACGACCTCCTCGCGGATCGCACGCCCGAGGTCCTCGAACATCGTGTGGCCCTCGCCGCGGTACTCGACGAGCGGATCCTTCTGCGCCATCGCCCGCAGATGGACGCCCTCGCGAAGGTAGTCCATCGACTCCAGATGCTCGCGCCAGCGCGTGTCGACGATCTGGAGGATCACGTAGCGCTCGATCTCGCGCATGAGCTCGGGGCCGAACGACTCCTCGCGCTCGGCGTACGTGTCGAGCGCGTCGTCGACGTACTCCTGGACGAGCGCCTCCCTCGAGTCCACGTCGACCTCGGCGCGAAGCTCGTCGACTGTGATGTCGCTTCCGTAGAGGGAGGTCATCTGCGTAGCGAGGCCGGCGAGATCCCATTCGTCGGCCGTCTCGGCGTCCGTGAACTGCGAGACGTTCGCGCCGATGACCTGCTGGATCCACTCGCGGATCTCGTCCGAGAGGTCGTCGCCGTCGAGCACGTGCTTGCGCTGTTCGTAGATGACCATGCGTTGCGCGTTCATCACGTCGTCGTACTTGAGGACGTTCTTCCGCGCGACGAAGTTCTGCTCCTCGACCTTCTTCTGCGCGCTTTCGATCTGGCGCGAGAGGATCGATGCCTCCATCGGCTGGTCGTCCGGGATCTTGAAGCGCTCCATGATCCCGTGGATTCGGTCGCCGGCGAAGAGACGCACGAGGTCGTCCTGGGCGGAGAGGTAGAAGCGCGTCTCGCCGGGATCGCCCTGACGGCCGGACCGGCCGCGGAGCTGGTTGTCGATCCGGCGCGACTCGTGACGCTCGGTGCCGAGCACGTACAGCCCGCCGGCCTCGACGACACCGTCGCCCAGCTTGATGTCGACGCCGCGGCCGGCCATGTTCGTCGCGATGGTGACCGCGCCCGGGAGACCCGCGTCCTTGATGATCTCGCTCTCGCGCTCGTGCTCCTTGGCGTTGAGGACGTTGTGCGGGATCCCACGCCGCTTGAGCAGCTCGGAGAGGTACTCGGAGGTCTCGACCGCGATCGTCCCGACGAGCACAGGCTGCCCGTGCTCGTGGCGCTCGACGATGTCCTCGACCACCGCATTCCACTTCGCGTCCTTCGACTTGAAGATGTAGTCGTTCTCGTCGGCGCGAGCGACAGGGACGTTGGTCGGGATCTCGACCACATGCAGGTCATAGATCTCGACGAACTCCTTCTCCTCCGTCTTCGCGGTGCCGGTCATCCCGGCGAGCTTCTCGTAGAGGCGGAAGTAGTTCTGGAGCGTGATCGTCGCGAGCGTGACGTTCTCCTCGCGGATCGAGACGCCCTCCTTGGCCTCGATCGCCTGATGGAGGCCCTCGCTCCAGCGCCGACCTTCCATGATCCGACCCGTGTACTCGTCGACGATCTTGACCTCGCCCTCCTGGACGACGTAGTCGACGTCGCGCTTGTAGAGGGACTCCGCCTTGAGCGCCTGCGTCAGGTGGTTGACGAGCTGGACGTGGCGCGGGTCGTAGAGGTTGTCGATCCCGAGCGCGCGCTCGACCTTGTCGAGCGCGGACTGCGCGGGCGAGACGGTCTTGAACTTCTCGTCGTAGAGGAAGTCGGCGCCCGAGAGCTCGGTCTCGTCCTCGCCCTTCATCACCTTGCGCGTGAGCGGTGCGCCCTCGAGGTCGCGCACGACACGCGCGAAGTCGTAGTACGTCTTGGCGGCGGTCTCGGGCTCGCCGGAGATGATGAGCGGCGTCCGCGCCTCGTCGACCAGGATCGAGTCGACCTCGTCCACGATCGCGAACGTGTGGCCACGCTGTGCGGTGCCCTCGAGCGAGACGGCCATGTTGTCGCGCAGGTAGTCGAACCCGAACTCCGAGTTCGTCCCGTACGTGATGTCGGCCGCGTAGGCCTCCTGGCGTCGTCGCTGCGGCATCATGTTCTCGATCGCGGCGACGGTCGCGCCGAGCCTGTCGAAGACGGGCCGGTTCCACTCCGCGTCACGCTTCGCGAGGTAGTCGTTGACCGTCACGAGGTGGACGTTCTCGCCGGTCAGCGCGTTCAGGTAGAGCGGCGCGCTCGCGACGAATGTCTTGCCCTCGCCGGTCTTCATCTCGGCGATGTCGCCCTCGTGGAGCACGATGCCGCCCATCAACTGGACGTCGAAGAGCCGCTGCCCCGACTCCCGCTTGCGCGCCTCGCGAACGGCCGCGAAGGCCTCGAAGAGGACGTCCTCGAGCGCCTCGCCGTTCTCGAGCCGCTGCTTGAACTCCGCCGTCTTCGCGAGCAGCTCGGCATCGCTCAGCGACTCGAAGTCGGGCTCGAGCGAGGTGATGTACGCGGCCTGCTCGGCGAGGCGCTTGACCCGCCGTCCTTCACCGACCCGCAGGACCTTTTCGAAGCGACCCAAGCTCGATCCGGGCATGTCGAGAGGGTACCGGCACATCGCCGCCCCGCCGGGCCGCGCGCGATTCCGAACCGTCCCTTCACGTTTCCGTCACGAGGCTGGACGATCATCCGGTCATGAAGCGGCTGCTCGTCTCGCTCGGCCTCCTCTCGCTGGCGCTCACTGCGACTGCGGCCGGCGCCCTCGCACCCGGACGAACGGTGACGGAGACGAGCCGGATCACTGCGCTCGGCGTTACGTCCCGCTCCGTCGTCTACGCGGTCGATGCAACCCCCGATGCGAGGCGCTGCGCGTTCGTGCGGCTGTGGGACACGGCCACGCGCGGCCTCTGGACCTTCGGCGAGGAGACGACGCGGCTCTGCAAGGAGGGCCCGAGCACCGGGAGCGGCATCTCAGCCGTCTCGACGTCGGGGCGCCGCGTCTACTGGCTCACGTACGGCGGGGGGAACATTCGTGAGTACGACCTCTGGACGGCGACGCCGACGCGCACGAGCCCGCGCCGCCTGGCGGAGGCGTCGAGCGACGTCGACAGCGGCGCGTCGCCGCTCGTGCTCGGCCCAGGCACCCACGACGGCGTCCCGTATGCCGTGGGCGACACGATCACGTACGTCGCCGAGGACGGTCGCCGGCTCTTTCGCGTCTCGGTCGGGAGCCCCGTACGGCTGCTCGCGGCCGGGATCGGGCCCGGGGCGCAGCGTGTCGTCGCCTCGCTCGCGGACGGCCGGGTCGTGGTGCTCTCGCGCACGGGGAGCGTGGTCAGGACGATCGACGCGGAGCCCTCGGTGGTGACGGCCGTGTTGCTCGCGCTTCCCGGCGCCATCGTGCAGACGGGTATGGACGTTCGGGTCGGTGCGACAACCGTGTCGTTACCGTCCGGCGCGCGGCTCCTCGACTACCGACAGGGTCGGCTCGTGTACGCGAAGGGGTCGCAGGTCCGTTCGCGTCACGTCGCGACGTCCGCCGACACGCTGCTGCAGACGATTCCCGTCCCGTCGTTTCGGCAACCGCTCTTCTCGACCGACGCGTGGGGCTCCGCCTGGGCGAAAGGCCCGGCTGTCAGCTGGCGCGGCGGGCCGCTCCCTTGATCCACGCCCGCTCCTAGAGCGGTACGACGGAGACCTCCCACACTGCGGCGTCGAGCCGAGCGGCGGTGACGACGAACGTCGAGTGCCGGGAGGCGCCGAGACGCTCGAGCTCGGGGAGCCCTGCGAGAGTCGGGGCGCCGTCGATGCGGACGCTGCGCTCGGCGCCGTTCCACGCGAGCTCGAGCGTCTCGCCGCCTGGATCGTCGTTCAGCTCGACCGTCTCGATCCGGCTCGCGGCCACCGCCCAGACCCCGCCGGCACGTCTGACTCCGTGCGCGCGGTAGGGCGGCTCGAGCGCGACGGCGGCGGCGAGCGCGGAGGGATCGTCCCGCCCTTCCTCGAGGAGCGTTCGGCCGTCGGCGAGCACGACGAACCACAGCTCGTCGTCGGCGAGCTCAGGAGCGGCGACAGTTCGAAGGACGTCCCATTCGCGCTGGCGATGAAGGCCATGGATCCCGACCTCCCCCCAGTGCGGACCCGGGTCGTGCGGCAGCGGCACCCCTGTCAGGCGTCGACCGTGCGACGGAGCGACTCCTCGATCTCCTCCACCGGCACCGGCTCGGGTGCCGCCCCCTGGGCGGCCCGGCGCCTCGGCTCCTGCACGACCTTGTCACGGCGACGCTCGATCTGACGCTCGAGCTTGTCGACGAGCAGGTCGGCCGCAGCCTCGTACGTCGCGGCCGCCTCGCGGCCGTGGAGACTGGGGCCCTTCACGTGAAGCACCGCCTCGACCAGATGGTCGTCGGGGATCTTCGGGTTTCGCTCGCGATCGAGGACGACCTCGACCAGTGTCTCCTCGTGGAGGCGGCGCCCGAGCTTCGCGAACTTCGACTCGACGTAGCTCCGGACCCCGTCGTTCACGTGCCCGTGGCGCACCGTGACCTTGAGTCGCATAGGGCCTCCTGTTCGCGGTCGATCTCACGCTATCGCACCGCCCGTGCGAGGCAAACCACCTCGACGCGGCGCGCTCCGGCGCCACGGAGCACCCGTGCGCACGCGGCGGCGGTGGCGCCGGTCGTGTAGACGTCGTCGATCAGCGCGACGTCTCGCGGCGGCGGGATCCCCGACGCGCGAAATGCCGTCCGGACGTTCGCCAGACGTTCACCCCGCGGCAACGCGGCCTGTCGGGGCGTCGGCGAGGCGCGCTCCAGGAGGGGTTGCACCGGGAGGCTCCAGAGCGCGCCCAGCGCTTCCGCGAGCCGCGCCGCTGGAACGTGCCCCCGCTCGCGCCCCCGTTCACGGTCGCCCGGCACGTACGTGAGCCCGGAAGCGCTCGGGCGGGCGATCACCTCGGCGACGAGCGAGGCCAGGACAGCTGCGAGGTCCCGTCGCCCACGTTCCTTCCAGGCGGAGACGAGCGGCCGCGCCCGTGCGTCGTAGACGAGCGCTGCCCGCGCCCGCACGAAGCCAAGCCGGCGTCCGCTGCACTCGACGCAGCGGCGTACGGGCCACGCACCCGGACACCCGCAGCGCTCGCAGACGGGTGGGGCGATCCTCACGAGCGCTGCGCGACAACCGGTGCAGAGTGACGGCCCCGGCACGTCACAGCCGGCACATCGAGACGGGAGCAGGAGCCCGAGCGCACCCATACCCCGACGGTAGGTGACGACCTGTGACGGATCTGCGTCGACTTCGTGCCGACTTCGCGCCCGAATCTCAGTCCAGGACCGACGCGGCGAGCATCTCGCCCAGTGAGCCGCGCGAGCGCTCGAGGTCCACCGGCTCCTTGATCGGGAAGAACCTGCCGCGAGAGCCGGTGCGCGGCACCTCGAGGTACCCGGTCGGGAGCTCCCACGAGGCGTGGTGGTACAGGTGCTCGAGCTGAATCGCGTCGCGCCCTGCGACCGACTTGCGCACGTAGAGCCAGCGCAGGTCGAACGCCCGATCGAGCGCGTCGAGCGCGAAGGTCGCGGTGTTCGTGTTGAAGACCGGGATCCGGTCGTGGTCGAAGTCGCTCGGGAACTCCGGCCCCTCGAGGAGGCCGACGCGACCGTCCACGCGCGCGGGTGCGCCACCCAGGTCGCCCTCCTTGCGCGCGACCTCGGACGTCATCGCGCGACCGGAGCGCACATGCGTGCCGACGACCACCGGATCGAGACGGGCCCCGAGGTTGTCGACGTTCGAGACCGCGAGGTGCTCCACGCCACGGGCACGAAGGGAGGCGAGCGTCCCCGAGCTTCGAATCGCCTCGAGCAGGTCGCCGTGGCCCGGCGCGTAGGCGGAGGCGCGCCCCTCCTCGTCGAACAGCTCGCCCGTCTCGGTCAGCCTGAGCGAGATGCTCTGCGAGAACCAGAGCGGCTCGGGCACGGCGAGCGAGGAGACGTGGGCGCGCGTTCCCTCGTCGGTGGCGAAGCTCGTCATCAGCGCCACGGGGATCTCGACGTCGAGCGCCTCGCCGAGTCGCGCCGTCTCGCCGAGCTTCCACGAGAGGAAGCTGCGCCCGTCGAGCGCCTCGACGACCCCTTTCACGACGCCTCCGAACCGCGTCGCCATCCCACCGGCGAGCACGACCTGGCCGACGCGACCGGCCGCGAGCGCCTCCAACCCGGCTGCCTGCGCCGCCTGCCAGCCGG
Organism: uncultured Actinomycetes bacterium; assembly: GCA_963791895.1. Taxonomy (GTDB): domain Bacteria; phylum Actinomycetota; class Thermoleophilia; order Gaiellales; family Gaiellaceae; genus Gaiella. The sequence continues at coordinate 118,269 of CAWBTY010000011.1, read as the reverse complement.
CCGAGCCCTCCTCCGGCAACGTCTCGAGGTCGTCGACGTGGGGCGGCTCGACCAGGCCGTCGACCACGTTGGCCTCGGCCGACAGCGCACCGCTCGCCACTCGGGCTCGGAGCACCTCGAAGCGCGCGCTGTCGAACTCGTATCGCTCGAGCAGCGCGATCGTCTCGTCGTCGAGTGCGTCCGTCCTCATCGGGCGGCCGCGACCTCCCGCGGCAGGGTCTCCGCGTACGGGCCGCGGTGTACACCATGCTCGGTCACGATCGCGGCGACGAGGTTCCCCGGCGTGACGTCGAAGGCGGGATTTCGCGCCGCGAACCGGGTCGTCACCTCCGCCGGATCGCGATCCTCGATCGGGATCTCGGCTCCCGACGTCAGCGACGGGTCGAGCGTCGAGGTCGGCGCGACGACGACGAGCGGCAGGCCGTGATGGGCCGCGAGCACGGCCAGCGCGTACGTGCCGATCTTGTTCGCGACGTCGCCGTTCGCGGCGATCCGATCGGCACCGGTCACGACGAGGTCCACGTCGCCGCGCGCCATGAACGACGCGGCAGCGGCGTCGGCGATCACCGTGTGCGCGATGCCGAGCCGCTCGAGCTCCCAGGCGGTCAGCCGGCTCCCCTGGAGGAGCGGTCGCGTCTCGTCCACCCAGACGTGCTCGACGCTGCCCGCCTCCGCGGCGGCCCGGATCGCGCCGAGCGCCGAGCCGTAGCCGCCCGTCGCGAGCCCGCCCGCGTTGCAGTGCGTGAGAACCCGCGCCGCCGCCGGGAAGAGCTCGACCGCGTTCGCGCCCATGCGCCGACACCGCTCGACCTCGTCGGCGTGGATCGCCTCGGCGCGCTCGCGCGTAGGCTCGTCGCGCATCGCCTCCAGCGCCCATCGGAGGTTGACTGCCGTCGGTCGTGAGGCCGCGAGCGTCTCGAACGCGAGCTCGAGATCCTCGCCGCGTTCCGCCGCGAGCGCCATCCCGTAGGCGGCGGCGATCCCGATCGCGGGGGCGCCGCGAACGGCGAGGACACGGATGGCATTCGCGAGCTCGTCCGCGCTCGTGCAGCGGAGCTCGACCTCCGTGTCGGGCAACCGTCGCTGGTCGAGCAGGACAACCGCGTCGTCTTCGAGCCGGACGATGCGGTGCGGGAGGAGCTCTCGCGACATCTCGCGCCGAGCCTAGCGGCGTCTGGGGAGCCCACTGGCGTGGGCTCCCCAGACTCCTGCCCTGTTCAGGCGCGGGCGATCAGGAAGTGCCACTCGTTCTCGAGGCGATAGCCCCCGACCGGCGTGCGCCACGGCTCGAGCGCGATCAGGATCGCCCGTCGGACGACGTCCTCGCCTACCGCCGCAGATGCTGCGACGCTGCTGCCGGCCGAGAGCATTCCCGTCGCGAGCGACTCCTCGTCCTCGTACTCGTACGCCCACGAGAGCGTCGAACGCGCGCTCCGGCGCCAGGCCGGCCTCGCTCGCGGCACGTTCGAGCACGCCCTCCTCCCACAGCGAGGACGGTCGCGGCGCCTCCGGCAGCAGGGCCTGGAGCGCCTCCTTCATCGCGTCCAGCGAGCTCCGCTCGGGGCGTCCGAAGACCTGGATCACGACGGCTCCGCCCGGCCGCGCCACCCGGGCCGCTTCCCGCAGCGCCGCGACCATGTCGGCCGCGAAGAAGAACGAGTTGAAGCCGGTCACGACGTCGAACTCGTCGTCGTCGTAGGGCAAGGCCTGCATCTCGCCGACGCGCAGGTCGGCCTCGGGGACACGGCTGCGCGCCACCTCGAGCAGGGCACCGGACGCGTCGAGCCCGGCGACGCGTGCACCAAGGTCGGCCGCGGCGCGGAGAAAGACACCCGACCCGCACCCGATGTCCAGCACCCGGTCGCCAGCCGTGATGCCCACGCGACGGATCGCCTCTTCGTAAGTCGGAAGCTGCTTGGCTTCCGTCTCTGCCCAATCGTCGGCAGACCCACCCCACAACGGCCCCCAGAACTCGGCGGTACCCGCCGACACGATGGATGTCATCTCTCCTCTCCTTCCGTATAACTATGTTCCACACATATATACTATGAAACATAGTTATGTCAAAAGATGAGCTGACCCTGTTCTCCTACGAGATCCTCGGCCTCGTTGGACGCGGCGGCGCCGGAGCTCACGACCTGCTGCAGATGGCGCGACGCGACCGCATGCTCGCCTGGGCAGGCGAGAGCCAGTACTACGTCGAGCCGAAGCGCCTCGCGAAGCTCGGCTATCTCGACGCGCGCCGTGAGCCGGGAAGGACCCGGGAACGGACCGTCTACTCCCTCACCGAGAAGGGCTTCGAGGCGCTCCGTGCGTACGGGGCGACGCCAGTCCGCTTCAACCCGGTGAAAAGCGAGGCTCTCCTCCGGCTCCTGATCGCCGACCTCGTTGGCGAGGCGCAGACGCGGGCGAGCATCGCCACGCTAAGGGAGGATCTGGCTGACCTTTCGGCGCGAGCTCGACGCAGCAGAAGCGACGTGCCGAGACTCGCTCCCACACCGGCGCACCTACCTGCTGCTCAACGTCTCTTTTCTGCGACGCCTGCTCGCGCTGCACGAGGACTGGATCGCCGAGGTCGAGCGCGAGTTGAGTCCGGCGCCTACGCAGCGGAAGCCCGACCGGCGACAAAGCGGCTGACCACGACTGTATGTCTCGGGGCGAGGCTCGCCTCGCCCCGAGACCGGCGAGAAGCAGGTGTCCGACTTGAAGTCGGACACCGGGTGACTCAGGTTCCTTCGTCCCAGGAGGCCAGGTACGTGGCCTGCTCCTCGGTCAGCTCGTCGATCGCGACCCCCATCGTCGCGAGCTTGAGCCGCGCGATCTCGTCGTCGATCTCGGTCGGCACGTCGTAGACCTTCCGCTCGAGCGTCGCGGCGTTCTCGATCACGAACTCGGCCGCCAGGGCCTGATTCGCGAACGACATGTCCATCACCTGGGCCGGGTGGCCCTCCGCGGCGGCGAGGTTCACGAGCCGCCCCTCGGCGAGGAGGTACACCCTGCGGCCGTTGCCGAGCGTGAACTCCTCGACGTACGCCCGCGCTTCGCGGGTCTCGGTCGCGAGCGAGCGGAGCGCCGGGATGTCGATCTCGACGTTGAAGTGCCCCGTATTCGCGAGGATCGCGCCGTCCTTGAGCCGCTCCATGTGCTCGCGGGCGATCACGTGCTTGTCACCGGTCGCGGTGACGAAGATGTCGCCCACCTCCGCGGCCTGTGACATCGGCATCACCTGGAAGCCGTCCATCACGGCCTCGAGCGCCTTCATGGCGTCGACCTCGGTCACGATCACGTGCGCACCGAGACCCTTGGCCCGCATCGCGACGCCTCGGCCGCACCAGCCGTAGCCGGCGACGACGAAGCTTCGACCCGCGATGAGGACGTTCGTCGCACGGATGATCCCGTCGATCGTCGACTGGCCCGTGCCGTAGCGGTTGTCGAAGAGGTGCTTCGTCCGCGCCTCGTTCACCGCGACGACGGGGAAGCCGAGCTTGCCGTCGCGCTCGAGCGCGCGCAGCCTGATCACGCCCGTCGTCGTCTCCTCCGTGCCGGCGATCACGTCGCCGAGCTGCTCGCGCCGGGCCGAGTGGAGGATCCCGATCACGTCGGCGCCGTCGTCCATCGTCACGTGCGGCCGGTGGTCGATCGCGGCCTCGAGGTGCTGGTAGTAGGTGTCGTGATCCTCGCCCTTGATCGCGAACGTGCCGATCCCGTAGGCGTCGACGAGCGCGGCGGCGACGTCGTCCTGGGTCGAGAGCGGGTTGGAGGCGCAGAGGACGACCTCGGCGCCGCCCGCCTTGAGCGTCCGCATCAGGTTCGCCGTCTCCGTCGTCACGTGGAGACACGCGGAGACGCGGTACCCCGCGAGCGGCTGCTCGCGCTCGAAGCGCTCGCGGATCGCGATGAGCACCGGCATCTGCCGGTCGGCCCACTCGATCCGGCGCACGCCCTCCGCGGCGAGCGCCAGGTCCTTCACGTCGTGCTTGATGGTCGTGGCCATGGTTCCTTTCGGTCTCGGGTGTCAGGCGGCGAGCAGGCGCTCGTGCTTGCGCTGCTCCCATTCGATCCAGTCGGCCTCGCTCGCACCCTCCGCGGGCACGGTCGCCCCTGCCAGCCAGCTCTCGACGGCGGTCCGCAGCTCGGGCTCGCGCCGGAGGCGGACGACGAACGCGACGTCGTCGAGCTCGACGTCGAACCGTCGGCGCAGCTCCGCGAGGCGACGGAGGAGGTCGAGCTCGTGGGCTGCGTAGCAGCGGTAGCCGGACGCGTTGCGCTCCGGGACGACGAGGCCCGTGGACTCGAGGTAGCGGAGCATCCGCGGCGACCAACCGGTCTGCGCGGCGGCCTGGCTGACGGTGGAGGTCTGCACTCGGCCAACCTTACCACAGGTGTGTCAAGGTGGATGGTGCTGGAGTTCCGGCGACTCGGTGACGATGGTCGAAGTGGTGGAAGCGAAAACACAGCGGGACATCCAGGGCGCGCCGCCGCAGCCGCGCGGGCACTGGCCGATCTGGTCGCGGCCACCCCTGCTCTGGGTGCGGATCGCGTACCTGACGCTGCTCAACGCGGCCTTCAGCGGTCTCTATCGCTTCGTCCGCTCCCACTACCGGCTCTGGCGTTGGTCGTCCCGCCACTACAACCCGACCCTCGACGGGCTCGCGCACCTGCACGCCTACCTGATGTGCGCATGGTCCAAGAAGCGGATCCCGGCGTACGCGCAGTTCCTCGCCGACAGCGGGCACGTCTTCAGGATCTTCGAGCTGAGCTCGTTTCCCGAGACGAGCAAGGAGAGCTACGTGCAGCGCTACGGGTTCGCCGAGCGCTGCCGCGACGGGCGGATCCCCGTCGCCGGCACGCTGATCGACGAGTCCGCCGGGTCGTCCGGCAAGGCGTACAACTGGCTGCACTCGGCGAAGGAGCTCCACGACGTGCACCTGAACACGTCCAACTGGGTGCGGTACACGTATCCGACCGAGCGGCTCTTCGCGATCAACGCGTTCTCGATGGGCGCCTGGGCGACCGGCACGAACGTCGGCATCGCGCTCGGGCAGGCCTGCATGGTGAAGTCGACCGGCCCGGACCTCGCGAAGATCGTCGACACGATCGAGACGTTCGGCGAGGACTTCGACTACCTCGTCGCGGCGTATCCGCCGTTCCTCAAGCACGTCGTCGATGCGCTCGACGCCCGCGGCTTCGACTGGGCGGCGACGCGCGTGTACGGCCTCGTCGGCGGCGAAGGCATGACCGAGGCGATGCGCAACCATCTCGAGCGGCGCCTCGTCAAGGTGCGGTCGGGCTACGGCGCCTCCGACATCCAGATCGGGATCGCCGGCGAGACGGATCTGTCGGTCTGGGTCCGCAGGCTCCTCATCGAGCGTCCGGACGCGCGCGAGGCGCTTGCTCGGCCCCGGGGAGGAACGCACGCCGATGGTGTTCCAGTACAACCCGCTCGAGAACTACATCGAGCTCAACGACAGGGGCGAGACGCTCGTGACGGTGAACAACCTCTCGGTCCTCTCGCCGAAGCTGCGCTACAACGTCGGCGACGAAGGGCTGCCGATGACCCGGCGGGAGGTCCTGCGTCGACTCGACTCCGTCGGCGCGCTCGACGCGGGTCGGCCGCTCCCCGAGGGTTGGGCATCGCCCTTCTTCTTCCTCTTCGGGCGTCGCGACAGCACGATCTCGTACATGGGGGCGAACATCTACCCGCTCGACGTCGAGTACGGCCTCTATCGCGACGAGGCGCTCGCGGCGGCGATCGAGAGCTTCTGCCTCGAGCTCGAGGAGTCGGCGGAGCTCGAGTCCCGTCCACTCGTGCACGTGCAGCTCCGCCCCGGGGCCTCGGTCGACATGCCGGCCGCCGCCGAGCGGCTGCGTGCCGCTCTCGTCGAGCACCTGGCGTCCGCGAGCCGCGACTTCGCCGAGTCGCTCCGCGAGGACCCGACCGCCGCCGAGATCCTGGTCGTCCTGCACAGCCACGGCACCGGGCCGTTCGCAGGCATGCAGTCGAAGATCAAGAACGTCTACGTCGTGCGCCCGTCATGAAGACGACCGACCTCAGCAAGGTTCCGCCGTACGGGCGCGCGAATGCGGTGTTCGTCGGGGCGACGCAGTACTCGGGCGTGCGCGCGCTCCTCGCGCACTGGCCGAAGTGGATCCGGCTCCGCCGCAAGCTGAAGCGCGCCCCCGGGTTCTGCGGGCACTACGTCTACTACAAGTTCCCCTTCACCTTCGGACAGGTCGTCCTCTTCGAGGAGATGGATCAGATGCTCCGCTTCGCCCGGAACAAGCTCCACCGGGAGCTGATGTCGTGGATCGTCGAGGGCGAGGGCAAGAACGCGCAGGCCGGCTTCGTCCGCCTCTACGACGCCCGCGAGGGAGGAAGCTACGCGAACGGGCTCTGGAGCAACGAAGGCGCCCAGGGGTACGACGAGCGCTTCACGGCGCTCTCCAAGGAGACCGAAGGGCCCTACGTCCATCCGCGCAAGGGCACGTGACGTGATCGAGTGCCGGACGGTCGCGAGCCGGGAAGAGCTCGAGGACTGGATCGCGCTCACGGACCGGCTCTACGCGGACACGCCGCAGTTCATCCCGCCCGTCCGGCAGCAGCTGCGCGACTTCCACGCTCGCAAGGCGCCCTACTTTCGACACGGCGACATCGAGCTTCTGAGCGCCGTGCGCGACGGGACCGTCGTGGCGCGCACCACTGCGCACACGAGTTCCAAGCTCGACGCACGGCTCGACGCACGGCACCTGCTCTTCGGCTTCACCGAGTTCGTCGACGACGCCGAGGCGCTCGAGTCGCTGCTGCAGGCGCTCGAGGTGCGCGCCCGTCGCATCGGCGCGACGCGCCTGCTCGGCCCCGTCAACCTGCTGCCGAACCAGTCCGGCGGGGTCGTCACGTCGGGCTTCGAGGAGCGCGGCTTCGTGGACGGGCCGTACAACCACGCCTACTACCCGACGCAGTACGAGCGACAGGGGTTCGAGCGCTGCTTCGAGGGTGAGACGTTCATCCTCCCGGGCCTCGACCGTGGCCCTGGCCTACCGCCGTTCGATGCCGAGCGGATCGTGGCCGAGCGCCTGCAGGTGCGCCCGGTGAACCGCAGGCGCATCAAGGCAGAGCTCGCCCTGCTGCGCCCGATGCTGAACGCGAGCTTCGCCCAGCTCGGCTACTACACGGAGATCGACGAGGACGAGCTCGCCTACCAGGTCGCGGGCCTCGGCTTCCTGCTGGACGAGCGGATCGCGCTCTTTCTCCTCAAAGCCGGCGAGCCGATCGGCTTCGTCCTTTGCATCCCGGACATCTCGCCCTTCGTCCGCCGCGTCAACGGCGACCTCGGGCCCTTGAACCAGCTCCGCCTCCTGCTGACACGCGGGCGGTACCGCAGCGAGGCGATCTGCGTGATCCAGGGAATCGTCCCAGCCGAGCAGGACAAGGGCTACCTCCGACTGCTCTTCGGACAGCTGCTGGCCAATCTCCGCACGGCGGGGTACCACACGCTGCGTGGGACGTTCGTCGAGCATGCCAACGTCGCCTCGTCGTCGTACGCCGACCGGCTCGGTCGGCCACTCCACGGCGTGACGTTCTACGGTCGCGACGTGGCGTGAGCGACCTCCGCGACCTGCGGCGGCTCGAGTCGCAGTTCTTTCGCGCGCCCTCGGCGCACAACGCGCAGCCGTGGCTGCTCGACTACGGGCAGGAGCGCGTGGAGCTTCGGTTCGACCCGGCGCGAGCCCTCCCAGTGGGTGATCCGACCCGGCGCGACCTCTACCTCTCGCTCGGGGCTTTCGTCGAGGCCGTCCTCATCTCGTCCGCCAGCGCCCGGGTGGCCGTCGAGTTCGTGGCGGCACTCGACGATGAGCGCTCGAGCGTCGGCTTCTTCGTAGCGGCGGAGGCGCCGTACGCGACGCCGTTCGCGCCCGAGGACCTCACGAGGCGGCAGACAAGCCGGCTCGCCTACACGCCGGGGACGATCGAGGCCGGCGACCTGCGCTCGGCTCGCGAGCAGCTCAGCGGTGAGGCCGAGCTGCACGAGCTCGCCGCCTCCGAGCTCGTCGACCTCTACGTGAGCGCCGACCGGCATCTCTACGACTCGCCGGCGGTCGTGGCGGAGCTGCGCTCGTGGCTCCGGTTGAGCCGGCGCGATCCTCGCTACGCGAAGGACGGGCTGAGCTTCGAGTGCCTCGCGCTCGGAGCCGCCGAGGCGCGCGCCCTCGGACTCCTGCTCCGCCCAGGCGTCTATCCGGTCGTCAGGCTGCTCAGGCTGCATCGCACGTTCACTGCGGCGACGAAGTCGCTGCTCGAGAAGGAGGGCAGCGTGCTGGTGCTCGCGGGGCCCGTCCGCTCGCCCGCCGACCGGCTCGCTCACGGGCGCTCTCTCCTGCGCGCGTGGCTCGCCCTGGCGCGAGGGGGCCTGTACACGCACCCGCTCAGCCAGATCCTCGACTGCCCTGCCACGGAGCGAGAGCTCGAGGGGCGCCTGTCGCTCTCGCCCGAAAGAGGCTTGCTGAGCGTCTTCCGGGTCGGCCGCTCCGACCCGCCGAGCCGCTCGGCCCGGCTCGTCCAGGCCGGTTAGGCTCGCCGGGATGCGCGTCCACGTCATCAGCGACATGGAAGGCGTCTCCGGGATCGTCAAGTCTCGTCAGACGCTCGGCGGCGCTCCGATGTACGACGAGGGCCGCGAGCTCTACACCGAGGAGATCAACGCCGCGGTCCGGGGCGCGAAGGCAGCCGGCGCGAGCGAGATCGTCGTCATGGACTGCCACGGCGCGGGCGAGGAGTGGTCGTTCAACTCGCTCGTTCCCGACCTCCTCCACCCCGACTGCGAGTTCGTGGTCCAGGAGGACTGGACGGAGTACACGGCGTTTCTCGAGGAGGGCTGCGACGCCGCGCTCCTCGTCGGGATGCACGCGATGGCCGGCGCCGGCAGGGGCGGCATGAACCACACCGTCTCGGGGCGTGACTACTTCAACCTGCGTTTCAACGGGACGCCCGTGGGCGAGACGGGCATCCACGCGGCGCTCTGCGGCACGTGGGGCTGTCCCGTGCTGCTCGTCACGGGCGACGACGTCGCGTGCGCCGAGGGGACGGAGCTGCTCGGGGACGGGCTCACGACCGTCGCGGTGAAGAAGGGCCTTGGCGCAACCTCCGCGCGGCAGATCCCGCCGCTCCGGGCACGCGAGCTGATCGAGGAAGGCGCCAAGCAGGCGCTCTCCGACCTGCGGGCCGTGGCGCCGTGGAGCCCCGGCAGCCCGTGCGAGATCACCGTGGAGTTCAAGCACACGCTCGCGGTCGACAAGCTCCGCTTCCGCGCGGGCGTCGAGCGCGTCGACGACCGGACCATCTCGCGTGACCGCCGACACGTGGTGGGAGGCCTGGAAGACGTTCTACTTCTAGGCCGCTCGGGCGTCAGGTGTCCGACTTGAAGTCGGACACCGGAAGAGCAGGTGTCTGGCTGAAGCCAGACACCGAGAGCAACTACGAGCTACGGGCTGCTCGTCCCTTCGCGGCCGTAGCGATCCTCGAGCCGCACGACGTCGTCGAGGTGCGGGGTCGAGACCTCGACGATCAGGAGATCCTCGATCGCGGTCACGCGGTGGACGGTGCCGGGCCGGTAGCGGAAGGCGTCGCCCTCGGCGATCTCGACGGTCTCGAGCTCACCGCCGACCTCCCCCAGCTCGAGGCGGCGCGCGGCCCTCCTGCACGAGCCACGCCTCGTCCTTCACCTCGTGGTACTGAAGGCTGAGCGCGTGGCCGGCGCGGACGTAGAGGAGCTTGCCGACGTACGCGTCGGCCTCGGCCCAGACGAGCTCCCAGCCCCACGGCTTCTCGACGCGCCGCGGAGTCGTCGCGTACGCGCTCACGCGAGCCACTCCGGGTGCTCGGCGACGTACTCGTCGGCCCGGCGCAGCTCCTTCGGCGTGTTGACCGTGAGCCACGTGCCGGTGTGGCGAAAGGCGCGGAGCCTGCCTTCGGCGGCCAGCTCCGGGAACGCCGTCGACTCGTGGTCGCCCTTCTCGGGGAAGCGCGCGAGCGCCTCCTCGGAGAGCGCGTAGATGCCGCAGTTCACCCAGTAGGGCACGGTGCCCGCCTCTTCGAACCCCGTCACGACGTCGTCGTCGGTCAGCTCGACCCGGCCGAACTGCGATGCGGGCTGAGCGACGGTGACGGTGGCGGCGGCGCCGGTCGAGCGGTGCCGCTCGAGCAGGCCCTCGAAGTCGACCGCAACGAGCTCGTCGCCGTTCATCGCAAGCACGTCGCCCTGCTCGCGGCGGAATCCCGCGGCGAACCGGATGCCGCCGCCGCGCCCCAGCCGCTCGGGCTCGCCCGCGCAGACGATGTCCGGGCCGATCCCGTGGAGCCCGTCGAGGAACGTCTCCTCCTGCCCACCGAGGCAGCTGACGATCACCCGGCTCACGCCGGCGCGCGCGAGGCGACCGATCTGCCAGGCCAGAAGCGGGCGGCCACCGACGGGAACGAGCGACTTGGGGCGACCGGCAGCTGCGTCGCCGAGGCGCTCCGCCTTGCCCCCCGCAAGGACGATCGCCTCCACTATGAAAGACCGTTCGAGGCGGCGCGGCCGATCGCGTCGTACCGGAACCCGGCGTCGTGCATCGCCTGCGGGTCGAGCATGTTGCGGCCGTCGACGAAGACGGCGGTGCGCATCGAGGCCGCGATCGCGTGCCAGTCGACGTCGGCGAGCTCCGGCCACGCCGTCACGAGCACGACGGCGTCGGCGCCCCTGGTCGCATCGGCGACGGTCGGCACCTGCTCGAGACCCTGGACACCGTCGGCGTGCGCGATCGGGTCCCACGCGACGACGTCCGCGCCCTCGGCGAGCAGCCGTCCCGCGAGCACGAAGGCGGGCGACTCGCGCGTGTCGTCGGTGTGTGGCTTGAACGCGAGCCCCAGGAGCGCAACGCGCTTGCCGCGCAGGGAGCCGAGCCGCGCGACGAGCTTGCCGATCACGCGCCGCTTCTGCAGCTCGTTGACCTCGATCACTGCGTTCAGCACCTGGAAGTGGTAGCCGGAGTTCGCCGCGAGCTGCTTGAGCGCCAGGCTGTCCTTCGGGAAGCACGAGCCGCCGAAGCCGACTCCCGCCTGGAGGAAGCTCTTGCCGATCCGCCGGTCGTGGCCGATTCCCTCGGCGACCTTGACGACGTCGGCACCGGTCGCCTCGCAGACGTTCGCGATCTCGTTGATGAACGAGATGCGGGTCATCAGCGCTGCGTTCGCGGCCAGCTTGATCATCTCGGCGGACGCGACGTCCGCGCGCACGATCGGCGCCTCGATCCCGTCGTGCAGCGCGGCGATCGTGTCCGCGTCTGCCTGGTCGAACGCGCCGATCACGATCCGGTCGGGCTCCAGGAAGTCCTTGACGGCTGTCCCCTCGGCGGTGAACTCCGGGTTCGAGACATAGCCGACCCGACCGAGGCCACGGGCGTCGAGCCGGTGCCGGACCTTCGCCCCCGTACCGACCGGCACGGTGCTCTTCATCGCGACGACGATGCGTCGCTCGACGTCGGGCAGCTCGTCGATCACCGTCCAGACGGCCGACAGGTCGGCATCGCCCGAGTAGGTCGGCGGTGTCCCGACGGCGACGTACGCGATGTCGGCGTCCTCCATCGCCTCGGCGACGTCCGTCGTGAACGCGAGACGCTCCGCGTTCCGCGCGAGGAGCTCCTCGAGGCCGGGCTCGTAGATCGGCACTTCGCCGCGCGTGAGCGCCTCGATCCTGTCCGACAGGATGTCGCGAACCGCGACTCGGTGCCCGAGCTCCGCGAGGCAGGCGCCCGTCACGAGCCCCACGTACCCGGCGCCGAAGACGGCTATGCGCTGTCCACTCTCGCTCATCGCGGCGGCAGGATAGTTACGTCCGCTTCAACGCGGCGAGCGGCCGGAGGCTCTTGGCGATCGCGAGCATCGTCTCGTTGGAGAGCCGGTCGAGCAACGTATTGACGACCCAGTACGAGGCGCCGTCGGTCTTCAGCACGACCATGTGCAGGCGCGGGCCGTTGTAGTAGAGCTCGTACGTGCGGCCGCCGAGCTTACGGACGAAGTTGCGGCCTGCGAGAACCGGTGCGTCCTCCCAATCGGTCATCTGCACGCCCCAGTACTCGTTCAGCCCATGCCGGTACGTGAGCCGCACCGCCTTGTGCTCCTTGTCGCGGTCGATCCCGTAGACCCGCACCGGCAGCTCGCGGTCGATCCACGAGGACTTGTCGATCTTCGTCGGCACCATCAGCGGGAACGGGATCTCACGCCGGTGCTCGCGGAGGAGGTCGACGACCGCGCTCGCTCCCGCGACGACGCTGGCCGGCTGCCGCTTCGGCGTCTGGTCGACGGGTGCGGCAGCGAGCCGGCCGTGGAAGGTCTGGCCGGTGACCGCGACGACCATCGCGTCGTTCCCGAGCGCCCGGATCTTCGGCGTGAGCTTCTTGACGTCCGCCGAGCCGAACAGGTTCGCGAGCTTGCGCGCAGCAGGCTTTGCGCCCGCCCGACGCTGGTCGAAGTAGATCGCGGTGCGGAAGAAGTCGTACGTCGGCGCATTCGCCGTCAGACCGGCAGCCGGCGACAGCATCCGGTACCCGCGCTGCCCGAGGAGGTAGCTCGCCGTCGACGCGGAGCCCTCGACGCCGTTGCCGTTCAGCACGAGAACGCTCGTCGCGCGAGGGGGCGGCACTCTCTGCTTCAGCTTCTCGCCGAGCGCCACCGCGGTCGCCTTCCGAGGCGACTCGACGTCCGGGTTCTTGAACTCCCGGACGGCTCGCTCGATGTTCTCCGGCGCGGTCACCAGGTTGGCGAAGCCCTCGAGGCCGTCGATCCGCGACTGGAAGATGTGCCCGGGTGGCAGCGAGTACGCCAGCGCCGCATAGCGCAGGACGGTCTTCGCGCTGACGTCGGTGCCGCCGCCCTGGCCGACCTCGACGTTCGAGGTCACGACCTTGATCACCTGGGGAAGCTTGAGGACCGAGAAGTTCGCCTCGATCTGATCCTTGAAGGCCCGCACGAAGAGCTGCTGCCGCGCGTTGCGGTAGAGGTCGGAGTCGGTATGCCGGAACCGGACGAAGTCGAGCGCCCGGAGCCCGGACATGCGCTGGTACCCGGGCTGCAGGTCGATCTTCGCGTAGCAGCCGGTGCAGGAGCCGCCGCGGTCGTTGAAGTAGCGGCGGTCGATGTCCATCCAGACGCCGCCGACCTTGTCGACGAGCTGCCGGAACCCGCGGAAGTTGACCGTGATGATGTAGTTGATCGGTACACCGGTCAGCTGGCGGACGGTCTCGACCGTTCCGCGCGGGCCGCACGTCGCGTAGGCCGCGTTGATCTTGTCGACGTACGACGACTTGCCCGGGCAGCGGATCTCGACCTGGAGATCGCGCGGGAAGGAGAGCATCGAGATCGACTTCTCGTCGGGATCCGCCCGGACGAGCATGAGCGTGTCGGAGCGGGACGGCGCGTTCTCGCCGTCGGACTTGCGCCGGTCGTAGCCGATCACGAGCGCCGTCGCAGGCTGCCCCGGCAACGCGACCTTGAGCGACTCGAGGGCCTTCTTGACCTCGAGCGTCCGCGGCGCGACGGCGGCGACGGTCTCGTGGAGGTAGAGGTAGGCGCCGCCGGCCGTGCCGCCCGCCAGCACGGCGAGCACGAGCATCGACCAGCCGAGGAGGCGAACGAGGAGCGAGCGGCCGCTCCGCGTCGGCGGCGTCTGCTTGTAGATCGCCATCGGCGCGAGCGATCCATCGGGCAGGCCGACGCCGCCGGCCGCCTCGAACGCCGCGCCGCGGCCGATTCCTCGCTTCAGTGTCGTCCGCATGGAGAGAGACGGCGCGAGCCCGCGCCGGGTCGGCTAACGGTACCCAAGAGACCGGCGGGAGCTGTTACGAATCCGAGACGGCGGCGGCGAGCTGTTCCCCGAGGAAAGCGATCTCCTCGAGCGTGCCGGCCGTGATGCGGAGCGCAGACGGCGCGCCGAACGCGACCATCGGCCGGACGATCACCCCGCGACGCAGGAGCGCGTCGTTGAGCGCCGCGGCGTCCTCCCCCACGTCGACGAACTGGAAGTTCCCCGCCGCGGGGCCGAGCGGCTCGAAGCCGAGCTCGCGCAGCAGGACCGCGAGTGCCGCCATCGCCTCCTGGTTGACCCCCCGGCGCCGGGCGAGCTCCGGCGCGGCCTCGAGGCTCGCGAGGGCGGCCTCCTGGGCGGGCGTCGTCACGTCGAAGGCGCGCTGCACCTTGCGAATGCCGGTGATCACGGGGGCCGGCCCGACGCCGTACCCGATCCGGAGCCCGGCGAGGCCGTAGATCTTCGAGAACGTGCGCAGTGCCAGCACCCGGGCGCCGTCCTTGACCGCCTCCTCGATCGCGTCGGGGAACGTCGGATCGTCGACGTACTCGAAGTACGCCTCGTCGACGACGGTCAGGACGTGGTCGGGGAGCCCGGCGACGAACCGAAGGAGGTCCTCCGACGTGATCGCCGTCCCCGTCGGGTTGTTCACCGTCGGCAGGAAGGCGAGCTTCGTCCGCTCGGTGACGGCTGCGAGGAGCCCGTCGACGTCGATCCGGCCGTCGGCGAGGTCGACGCGCACCGTGACGGCAGCGAGCTTCAGCGGGTCGAGGACGTAGCTCGGGAACGACGGCCACGGGGTCACGATCTCGTCGCCCGGGTCGAGCGTCGCCTGGCACACATAGCCGATCACCGCGTCGGCACCGGCGGCGACGACGATCTCGTCGAAGCCGACGCCGTGTCGCGCCGCGAGCGCCTCCCGGAGGCGATAGCAACCGCCGTCGGGGTACCGGTTCGCCTCCGGCAGTGTCCGCTCGATCGCCGCGATCGCTTCCGGAAACGGCCCGAACGGCCCCTCGTTGGACGCCAGCTTCACGACGCGGGCGAGACCCAGCTCGCGCTGGACGGTCTCGACGGGCTTCCCCGGCTCGTACGGGACGAGGCCCTCGAGCGCGGATCGGACGAGGCCGGTCACCTTGCCGGCGACGGACGTCACGCAGCCGCGGGCTTCGGCGGCGCGGTCGTCGGTGCCGGGGTCGGCTCGGGTGGGAGTGTGCCGACAGGCGAGGGCTGGTCGCCGACGTCGGCCCTGCTCCCGAGCTTGCGCCAGACCACGAACGCCGCGGCGAGCGCGGCGACGAGGCCGAGAGCACCGAGCACCGCTCCGATCCGGCCACGCCGGGCGGCGACGCCTCCCGTGACGTTCGCGACGGCCAGCGCCGCGCGACGCCTCATCCACCGGCGCGCGAACCACCAGGCGAAGGCCCACATGAGTGCGGTCCTGCGATCACGCATGGCGGGAGCCTACAACCCTCGTCGCCGTCATCGTCGCTTGGGCGGGAGGTGGATCGCGCGACCGAGCGCGACGAGCCCGGCCTCCTTGAGCCCCTCCGCGAGGGTCGGATGCGGCGCGACGCCGTCGGCGACGGTCTCGATCGTCGACTCGGCGTCGAGGGCGACGACTGCCTCACCGATGAGGTCGGTCGCGCGCGGGCCGACGATCACGACCCCCAGCAGCTCACCGTAGGTGCCCTCGTGGATCGTCTTCACCCAGCCGGTCGTGTCGCCCGACATCACGGCCCTCGCGATCGCGGCCCAGGGGCAGCGCCCGATGACGACGTCGTCGCCGTACTCCTCGCGCGCCTGCGCCTCGGTCAGGCCGACACCGGCGATCTCGGGGTCCGTGTAGATCGGCCGCGGGACGGCCGGGTCGCCGACGGTTGCCTCGTGGCCCATCGCGTTCTCCGCGGCGACCTCGCCTTCGCGGAAGCCCGTGTGGGCGAGCTGCCAGTACCCCGCGACGTCGCCGGCCGCGTAGATGTGCGGGACGTTCGTGCGCCTGTGGTCGTCCGTCCCGATTCCCTTCCGGTCGAAGGTGACCCCGGCCGCCTCGAGGCCTAGGTCGTCGACGAGCGCCGCCCGGCCGACCGAGACGAGCATCAGATCGCAGTCGACGGTCTCCCCTTCGCCGAAGTGCACCGTCAGGTGCTCCCCGTGATCGTCGACCTGGGTGCACTGCTTCGAGAGATGGAGCGCGATCTCGCGCTTCTTGAACGCCTTCGCGAGCTCCTTCGCCGCGTCCTCGTCCTCCAGCGGGATGAGGCTCGGGAGCATCTCGACGATCGTCACCTCGGTGCCGAACCGGTTGAGGATCGAGGCGAACTCGCAGCCGATGATCCCACCGCCGAGGACCACGAGCCGCCGCGGCACCTCAGTCTGCGCGAGCAGCCCGGTCGAGTCGACGCACCGCGCCGAGTCGATCCCCGGGATCGGGGGACGCACCGGGTAGGAGCCCGTGGCGACGATCGCGCTCTTGAAGGTGACCTCCTCGGCGCCCTCGACCGCGATCGTGGTCGGGCTCGTGAAGCTGCCGTTGCCCTTGACCCACTCGACGCCGTTCGCCTTGAAGAGCCCCGCGACGCCGCCGGTCATCTGCTCGACGACGCCGTCCTTCCAGGAGGCGACGGTGCCGAAGTCGAGCGTCGGCTCACCCACCTGGACGCCGAGCTTGGCGAACGTCTCGCGCGCGTCGTGGTAGGCGTGCGCGCTCTGGACCCAGGCCTTCGTGGGGATGCAGCCCACGCGGAGGCACGTTCCGCCCAGCTTGGGCTCCCGTTCGATGCACGCGACCTTGCCGCCCAGCTGGGCGGCGCGGATCGCGGCCGTGTACCCGGCCGGGCCGCCTCCGAGGACGGCGACGTCGACGTTCATGTGGATTCGGTCCCTTCTGTCGGTTGCGTCTCGAGGTGAGCGAGCATGGTGACGGAATCGTCGTTCTCGGCCAGCCGCTCGAAGCCATGGCGCTCGTAGAGCTCGATCGCGCCCGCGTTCGCACGGTCGACGCTGAGCGAGATCGCAGCGTGCCCCGCCTCCCGCGCGCGTGCGAGCAGCGCGTCGAGCAGCTTCGAGCCGACGCCGCGGCCGCGCGCGCTCGGGACGACCGCGATCGCGAGCTCGGGTGTCTGCTCGTCGACGAATCCGTAGCCGGCCCGCTCCTTGCCGAAGAGGCGGTACCACGCGGCTCCGACCGGGAAGCCGTCGGCGATCGCGATCATCGCCGTGTCTCCCTGCCGTCCCCAGGCCTTGACGTAGAGCGCCACCGGGCCGGGCCCGGTGTCGGGCGCGCGCTCCTTCCAGTAGTAGGCGTGGTGGAGCATGTCGCGGAGGAAGCGCACGTCCTGCTCGCCGCCGCGCCGGACGACGATCGGCGACTCTTCGCCGCTCACAGCGCGAGCGCTGGCTGCTCGACGAGCGCGACGAGCGTCTGCAGGAACTCGGCTCCGTCGGCGCCGTCGATCGCGCGATGGTCGCACGTGAGCGTCAGCCGCACGAGCGGCGCGATGTCGAGCTCGCCGTCACGGACGACGGCCTCCTCCTTCGTCGCGCCGACCGCGAGGATCGCGACCTGCGGCGGGTTGAGCACGGCCGTGAACTGCTCGACGCCGAACATCCCGAGGTTCGAGATCGTGAACGTGCCGTCCTCCATGTCCGGCAGCTTGAGCTTGCCGTCGCGGGCGCGCCCGACGAGATCCGCCCGGGCGCGGGCGATCTCCTGCACGGTCAGCCGGCCGGCGTCGCGGATCACGGGCACGACGAGACCCTGCGGGGCAGCCACGGCGATCCCGACGTTCGCCGAGGGATGGCGGCGGATCTCGTCGCCCGTGAACGTGGCGTTGACGGCGCCGTGCCGCGCGAGCGCCGCGGCGGCGAGCTTCACGAGCACGTCGTTCACGGTCGGCTTCACGTCACCTTCGCCCAGCCGCTCGACGAGCTGCTCGCGAAGGGCGAGGGTCTCGCTCATGTCCGCCGAGACGCCGAGCTGGAAGACAGGCGCCGTCCACGCCTCGGTGAGGCGCCGCGCGATCGTCTTCCTCACCGACGAGAGCTGGAGCACCTCGACCTCGGCGGGCGGGCCGGGAGCGATCGCGGCCGGCGTGGGCGCCGGCTGCTGGGCCCCGCCGGCAGCGGCACGCTCCACGTCCTCGGCGAGGATCCTGCCCTCGGGGCCGGTCCCGGTCATCGCCGCGAGGTCGATCCCCCGCTCGCGCGCGATCCGGCGCGCGAGCGGCGAGGCCTTGACCCGCACGCCGTCGCTCGGCGCGCCGGCGGTCGGCTCGGGGCGCTCGGCGGGCGCGGTCTCCGTCGAGGCGGACGGTTGGGCGGCCGCGCGCTCGGGCTCGGCCTCCGTCTCCTCCTCCTGGGCCGGCTGCTCCGTCGCCTCGGGCTCGGACTTCGCCAGTCGGGCTCCTCCTCGGCGTCGGGTGTCTCACTCTCGGTCGTGTCGGCGGCGCTCTCGCCGTTCTGGCCGATCACCGCGACGGTGGAGCCGACGGCGACCTCGCCCTCGGCGACGACGATCTGGAGGAGGACGCCGTCGGTCTCGGCCTCGACCTCCTGGGTCACCTTGTCGGTGTCGAGCTCGTAGAGCGGCTCGCCGCTCGAGACGGTGTCGCCCTCCGCCTTCAGCCAGCGGACGATCACGCCGGACTCCATGCCCTGCCCGAGACGCGGAAGCTTGACCTCGGTGGCCATCAGAGCCTCCGACGGACGTCCTGGAGCGCCGTCCCCGTGGTTCGCGCCTGGTCGAAGACCCGGGTCACGGGCGTCATTATGCTGACCGCCGTGAAGCTCCGGGATCAGTGGAGTGGGCTCGAGCGGCGGCTCCCCGCCGACTGGGAGACGGTCTCGCTCCGGGTTCGCACCGAGCAGCCCGGGGAGCTCGCCGAGGCCGCGCGCTTCCTCGCGCCGATGGGCGTCGGTCGCGTCGGGGACGAGCTCGTGTTCACCGTGCGGCGAGCGGGCGGCGCGGCGGGGCCGGAAGCCGCACGGCGTCTCTTCTCCCGGCTCGACGAGCGTCGTGTCTGGTGCCTGCTCGAGCAGGACGGTGTCGGCGTGCCCGAGCATGCTCCCTTCCCGGAGGACGTGGACGCTCCCCCCGCCGCCGGCTCGGTTGCCGCCGCCTGGGACGCCGCCCTCGCGGCACTGCCGGGAGACTGGAGCGACCTGCTGTGCGCGCTCGAGCTGGACTCGAGCGCGCTCCTCGCGCGGGCAGCGCTTCTCTGTGCGCCTTTGAACCCGGCCCGCGACCCGGCGAAAGCCGGCTTCACGTTCCGCTCGGCGCGCCGAGCAGGCTACGGCGTCTCGCCGGCGATGGCGAGGCGCTGCTTCGAGCGGCTCGACGAGGAAGAGATCCAGGCGCGCGTGTCGGTGCTCCGCCTGCTCTCGGACACCGACAACGTCGCGACCCAGGGCGCGGTCTGGTATGTCGGAGGGAAAGTGCTGTAGATCCCCGTGTCTGGCTGAAGCCAGACACCGAGGGAGTTCCTACACGACCCTGACGGTCGCCCGCATCGTGCTCTTGTGCGGGTCGCACTGGATCACGAGCGTCCCCTTCTTGAGCACGAGCCGCCACGTCTGCTTCCCGACGAAGCGGACGCCGGTCGCCCGAGCCGTTCCGGCGCCTCGCAGCCGCGCGTTGTGGGCGGCCGATCGATCCTGTACCTGCACGGTGTACGCGCCCGGACGGAGCGCCGTCACGCGACGGCCTGCGCGGGTCTTGAGCGAGATCGTGAACCCCGGCCCGACCGAGAGTGCGAGCGTCGACCCGACCGCCGCCGACGGCTTCGGGGGTGTAGAGGGCGGAGGCGGAGGCGGTGGTGGCGGCGGGCGGTGGCGGAGGCGGTGGTGGGGGCGGCGCCGCCCCGACCGTGAAGCTGCCGCGCATCGTGTCGGCGTGCGGGTCGCACACGAAGGTGTAGGTGCCGTCGGCGAGCATCACCGTGAAGGTCCGGCTGCCGATCTCCTCGACGCCGGTCGCCACGTCGACGCCCGGCCCTCGGAGGTGGAAGTTGTGGTCGCCCGCGCGATCGTCCACCGTCAGATCGACCTCGACGGCGGCCGCCAGGCGCGTCAGCGGCTGACCCTGCGCATCCGCGAGCGAGATCGTGAACCCCGGGCCGACGGTGCCGGAGAGCTTCGTGTCGGCCGCCGCGGCGACCGCAACCGCGACGAGGGCGATCGTTCCTGCGACGGCGATCCAGCGCGAGCGCCTCATCGCCGAGCACTACGCGGCCGAGACCGGATCGGATTGCCCCTGGGCGAGCTCAGCTGCGGAGCTCGGCGCCGAAGTGCTCGGCGAGTGCCGCGACGATCCCGCTCCGTGCGGCTGCCACGTCCTCGTCGGTGAGCGTGCGGTCCGGTGCCTGGAAGACGAGGTGGACCGCGACGGACTTCAGGCCGTCGCCGATCTGACCTCCGCGGTAGACGTCGAACACCCTCGCCTCGCGGAGCTCCGCCCCTCCGGCTTCGTGAGCGGCGGCGACGATCGCCCCGGCCTCGACGTCCTCGGCGACGACGACGGCGATGTCCTGCCGGTTGGCCGGGTACGTGATCACGTCCTCGAAGAGGATCCGCTCGGGCAGCGGTGCCATCAGCGCGTCGACGTCGAGCTCGAAGACGCCCCACGCGCCTTCGAGCAGCGTCGGGTGCAGCTCCCCGAGCCAGCCTGCGTCGGTCTCGGCCGCCTTGCCGGGATGGAGCTCGTCCCGGCGCGCCCGGCGGATATCGAGCGGCAGGTGGAACGCGGCGTGGATCGCCTCGAGCGCGCCTCTCGCCGCCTCGAACCCGCCTTCGGCGATCCCGGCCACGCGCCAGCGCTCCTCGGGCAACGGCTCGCCCGACGGGAGGTAGACACGCGCCAGCTCGAAAAGCCGGACCGGTGCGTTCCCCGCGTCGACGTTCACGCGCGCCGCCTCCACGAGCCCGTGGAGCAGCGTCGTCCGCAGGACGGCGTGCTCGCCGCTCATCGGCTCGGGCAGCCGCAGCGCCTCCTGGTGAGGATCGGACGGCGTCAGGCTCCACGTATACGCCTCGGAGAAGCCGGCGCCGACGAGCACGTCCTCGAGGCGGCGGCGGAATCGCTGCTCGGGCGTCAGGTGCCCGGCGACCGAACGACGGAGCGGCAGCGTGTGCGGCACACGGTCGAGCACGGCCCGGGCGACCTCCTCGACGAGGTCGATCTCCCGCGTCACGTCACGTGCCCTCCACGTCGGCACCGTCGCCTGCCAGCCGTCGAGCTCGAACCCGAGCCGATCGAGGATCGTGCGCTGCTCGGCGTCGCCGACCTCGAGGCCGATCAGCTGCCGCGAGCGCTGCGGGCGGAGCGAGACGCGGGGTCGCTCCGGCAGCCCGTCGTGGACGTCGGCGTGGCCCGCCAGCTCCGCCCCCGTCAGGTCGACGAGGAGCCGGCTCGCGAGGACGGCCGCAGGCTCGGCCGCGTACGGGTCGACTCCCTTTTCCCACTTGTTCGACCCCTCCGTGCGGAGCGCGAGGCGCTCGGACGTCTTCAGCACGCCGATCGGCTCGAAGTTCGCAGCCTCGAGCAGCACCTCGCTCGTTCCCTCCTCGACCTCGGAGTCGAGGCCACCCATGATCGCCGCGAGCGCGACCGGTCGCTCGCCGTCGGTGATCAGCAGGTCGGTCTCGAGCAGCTCGCGCTGCGTGCCGTCGAGGGTCCGCAGGGTCTCCCCCGCGCCCGCGCGACGGACGACGATCCGGCCGCCCACCAGCTTCGCCCGGTCGAACGCGTGGAGAGGGCTCCCCCACACGTGCATCACGTAGTTCGTCACGTCGACGACGTTCGAGATCGAGCGCATGCCGGCCCCGTGGAGGCGCGACCGCAGCCACTGCGGCGACGGGCCGACCGTGACGTCTCGGAAGACCCGGCCGATGTAGCGCGGGCAGCCGCCGAAGTCCTCGACCCGGACGTCGACCTCGACCGCGCCGCTCGGTCGCGGATCGTCCGGGTCGGGCAGACGAAGCTCGCCGTCGCACAGCGCCGCGACCTCGCGCGCGAGGCCCACCAGCGACAGGAGGTCGGGTCGGTTCATCGTCGGCATGACGACGAGCACGCGGTCGACGAGCGGCAGCACCTCCGCGAGCGGAGTGCCGGGCTCGAGCCCGTCCGGGAGCAGCATGATCCCGTCGTGGTCGGGGCCGAGCCCGATCTCGTCCTCGGCGAGGATCATCCCTCGCGACATCTCTCCGCGTAGCGGCCGTTCCTCGAGCGGCCCGGGGAAGCCCGGGAGCACGGCGCCGGGCAGTCCGACCGCGACGGTTGCGCCCGGCCCGAAGTTCCAGGCGCCGCAGACGATCTGCTGCGGATCGGGGTTGCCGACGTCGACCTGGCAGAGCTGGAGCCGGTCGGCGTTCGGGTGAGGCTCCGCGCTGACGACGCGCCCGACGACGAGGTGGGCGAGGTTGCCGTGGTCGTCGGCCACACCGACCTCTTCCAGGCGCTCGACCTCGACCGCCGAGACGGTGAGGCGCCGCGCGATCTCCTCGTCCGTCGCCGTCGTCTCGACGTACTCGCGGAGCCACGAGAGCGGCGCCTTCAAAACTGCCTCGCGAAGCGAAGGTCGTTGCGCCAGAGCTCACGGAGGTCGGGGAACTCGTGGCGGAGCATCGCGATGCGCTCGAGGCCCCACCCGAACGCGAAGCCGGAGTACCGCTCGGGGTCGTAGCCGACGAACTCGAAGAGCTTCGGGTCGACGATCCCGGCACCGCCGATCTCGATCCAGCCCGAGTGGCGACAGACGGGGCATCCCGTCCCGTCGCAGACGTGGCACGAGACGTAGGCCTCGATCGACGGCTCGGTGAACGGGAAGTAGTGCGTCCTGAACTCCGTACGGCGCCCCTCGCCGAAGAGCTTCCGCAGCAGGTGGTCGAGCGTGCCCTCGAGATCCGCGAGCGTGATTCCCTCGTCGACGGCGAGACCCTCGACCTGGTGGAAGATCGGCGTGTGCGTGGCGTCCGGCGTGTCACGCCGATAGACCCGCCCGAGGGTGACGATGTACACGGGCGGCTCCTGCGCCTCCATCGTCCGGATCTGGGAAGGCGACGTCTCGGTCCGCAGCACCGTCTCGTCGTCGAGGAAGAGCGACGCGAGCGACGACCGGGCGGGATGACCAGCCGGGAAGTTGAGCGCGTCGAAGTTGTAGTGGGTCGTCTCGACCTCGCGGCCGTCGACGACGCGGTAGCCGAGCCCGAGGAAGATGTCCTCCACCTCGCGCCGGATCTGCGTGATCAGGTGGAGCCGCCCTCGGGTGTCACCGCCGACGGGCAGCGTCACGTCGACGCGCTCCTCGCCGAGTCGGCGGTCGAGCTCCGCCCGGGAGAGCTCCGCTTCCCGCGCGTCCACGGCCGACTCGATGCGCTCGCGCACCGCGTTGAGGCTCATGCCGGTCTCGCGGTCGCGGACCTCGCGCAGAGCGAGCTTCAGCTCGCTCTTGCGTCCGAGGTACTCGACCCGCACCGCCTCGATCGCGTCCGTCGAGCCCGCCGCGGCGACCGCAGCGAGGGCCGCCTGCTCGAGCGTCTGGACGTCCATCGGAGGACGAGGGTATCTCGGCGGGCTCCGGCCCGCAGGTCTCTAGAGTGGCGGCCGTGAGCGGGGCGCTCTACGACCGGATCGCGCGGATCTACGACCCGTGGTCGGTCTCCGTCACCGAGGACGTCGAGTTCTACGTCCAGGAGGCGGTCGCCACGGGCGGCCCCGTCGTCGAGCTGGCCGTCGGCACCGGGCGGATCGCAGTCCCGACCGCACGTGCCGGCGTGGCCGTGATCGGGGTCGACGAGTCACCGGGGATGCTCGAGATGGCCCGCGGCTACGCCGAGCGGGAAGGTGTCTCCGAGCTGCTCGACCTTCGCGTCGGCGACCTCCGAGAGCCGCCCGTCGAGGAGCGCGTGCCCCTCGTCACGATCCCGTTCCGATCGCTCCTGCACATGCACGACGAGGGCGAGAAGCTCCGCGCCCTGCGCGCCGCCGCCACGCTGCTCGAGCCCGGTGGTCGACTCGTCTTCGACGTGTTCTCGCCGAGCCCTCAGGACATCGAGGAGACCGACGGGATCTGGCTCGAGCGCGAGCGCGGCATCTTCGAGCGCGCCGACTGGGACGAGCGAGCCCGCACGCTCGTCCTCTCGGTGCGGAGCGAAGAGCACTCGGCGACGATGGAGCTCCACTGGCTCTCCGCACCGGAGTGGAACGCTCTGATCGAGGACGCGGGGCTGGTCGCGGAGACGCTCTACGGCTGGTTCGACCGGCGGCAATGGGACGGTGGGGAAGATCAGATCTGGATTTGCCGGAAGGCCGGCGAGCAGGTGTCTGGCTGAAGCCAGACACCGGGTTCAGCCAGACACCTCTTCGACCGGGTCCCCCACGCGCACGACACCCGCTTCGAGCACCTCCGCGTAGACCCCGAGGCAGGCCTCGCCCGCAAGTCGCCCCCGCTTCTCGACGAGCTCGCGCAGGACGTCGCGGTCGCGAACGCCCGTGTCCGGGCTCGCCGAGGGGACGGCGCACCGGGGCGTCGCCTCGCCGACGAGCAGCAGCGCTTCGCCCGCCCGCACGCGGCGGTCCCGCCAGCGTTCCTCCTCGAGCGCTCCTGGACCCTCGAGCTCGAAGAGCATCCGGAACCGTCTGCCGTCACCGTCGATCAAGGCAAGGGACGCCTCCGAGACGAGCGTCGCCGGCCGCGAGTCGGTCGCCCAGGCCCCGTCCTCGCGTTCGACGAGCGTCAGCGAGCGGCCGGCGAGGTCCGAGAGCGCGTCGGCGAACGGCCCGTTCACCACGTGCCCGCGCACCTGGCGGCCGTACACCTCCACGACGGTGCTCGCCCGGCGCGTCACGTCGCTCTCGACGAGCTCACCGCCCGGCAGCGTCATCGACAGCACGCGCGCCTCGGGATCCCACGCTGCGGAGGCACGCACGAGGGACGTGTCCCGCTTGCCGTTGTAGAGGCGACGCCCGTCGTCCACGAGCAAGAACCTGCGGTCCTCGGCGGCGCCGTCCGAGGCGAGCCGAACTGCATGCGGGTGCTGGAGGCGAAGGCTCTTCACCGGCGTGACGTTGATCCGTGAGACGCGGGCCACTGACATCGAGGACCGATCGTAATGAGGCCGCTGGACGCCGCCGTCACCGGGCCAATAGGATCCTCGCCAGTGATCTGGCTCATCGTGATCCTCGTCGTGCTCGCGCTGCTCGTCCTGGCGCTGGTCGTCCTCTACAACCGATTCGTCCAGCTGCGCAACCGCGTCGACAACGCGTGGGCGCAGATCGAGGTGCAGCTCAAGCGCCGGTGGGATCTCATCCCGAACCTCGTCGAGACGGTCAAGGGCTACGCCGAGCACGAGCGCGGGACGTTCGAGGCCGTCACCCAGGCGCGGGCGAACGCCCAGAGCGCGAGCGGCCCCGCCGCGACAGCAGCGGCCGAAGGGATCCTCGGCCAGGCGCTCGGGCGGCTGTTCGCCGTTGCCGAGGCGTATCCGGAGCTGCAGGCCGACGAGAACTTCCGTCAGCTCCAGACGGAGCTCGGCGAGACCGAGAACCGCATCGCCGTCTCCCGCCAGGTCTACAACGACACCGTCCTCACCTACAACAACGCGATCCAGACGTTCCCGGGCCTCCTCATCGCCGGGATCTTCAACTTCCTCAAGCGCGAGTTCTTCGAGACGGACGCGACACAGCGCGAGGTGCCGCAGGTCGACTTCTCGCCCGAGCCACCGAGCGTCGCGCCGCCCACACCGCCTGCCGCGCCGACCGCCCCGCCCGCCGAGCCCGGCGCGGGTGGCGCAGCACCCGGTGGCACGCCCTAGAGGTCGGCTCGCGCTCGCGGCGACGGTGGTCGCCGCGCTCAGCCTCGCAGGCGTCGCCCAGGCCCAGACCTACACGCTCGTCGCGAGCGACGTCCAGGTCGACGTTCGCCCGGACGGCTCCGTCGCGGTCGACGAGGACATCACCGTCGCGTTCTCCGGCTCTTTCACGTACGGCTTTCGCGAGATCCCGCTCCGCTCGGGGGAACGCCTCGACGAGGTGGGTGTCTCGGAAGAGGGCACGTCGTTCCAGCCGGGAGCATCCACCGAGCTCGAGCCCGGCGGCCCCCCAGGCACATTCGGCACCGAGGATCTCGACGGCCGCGTCCGTGTGGTGTGGCGCTTCGAGTCGGACGGCTTCCAGGAGCGGACGTTCCGCGTCCACTACCGGCTCAGCGGCCTCGCAGTCGGCTACAACGACGTCGTCGACGTCAACCTCAAGGTCTGGGGCGACGAGTGGGAGCAGCGGCTCGGACGCCTCACTGCGACGATGCGTGGGCCGGGCGACGTCGTCCGCGCGTGGGGTCATCCGGTCTGGGTCCGCGGCGACGTCACACTCCAGGGCCCGAACGCGCTTCTCAGGGCGCTCGACATCGGCGCGGGTCAGTTCGTCGAGCTGCGCGCGCTCTACCCCCGCGACGCGTTCACCTCGACGGGCGGCATGCAGGTTCGCGAGGGGGACGGCCTGCAGGAGATCATCGCGGAGGAGACAGCGGACGCCGCCGACTACGAGGAGGACAAGGAGAGGATCGACGACGCGCTCGCGAGCCCGTGGCGCTGGCTGCTCCTCCTGCTCCTCCTCGGGACGCTGCCGGCGTTCGTGATCGGCGGATTCGTCTTCTGGCGTTACGGCCGGGAGCTCGAGACCGGCTACGACCGGGAGTACGAGCAGGAGCCGCCGACCGAGACCGCTCCCGCGCTCGTCCCCACGCTCCTGCGCCAGGGCGGCGAGGCCGGCTCGTTCGAGTTCACCGCGACCCTCTTCGACCTGATCCGACGCGGCCACTACAAGGCGGAGCCGGTCGTCACCGAGCGGAGCGTCTGGGGCGGCCTCCGCAACGAGCGGGTTTCCGACCTCGAGCTCTCGCCGGGCTCGCCAGTCGAGCTGACGACGTGGGAGACGTCCGTGACGCGCGTCGTGGACGACATCCTCTCGGACGGGAGCGTCCGGCTCTCCGCGTTCCGAGAAGCGATCGAGGACGAGCGCACCGAGATGGCGCCGCGCTTCGAGGGGTTCAAGGGGGCGGTCGGCGGCGAGGTGACGAACCGCGGTTGGTTCCGGTCGATCGGGATCGTGCCGCTCGTCGCCGGCGTGCTCCTGTTCGTCGTCGTCGGCGCGCTGCTCGCGTGGATCGCGATCGACGGCTGGCGCGGCGTCTACCCCGTCTGGAGGGACGTCGTCCTCCTCGGGCTCGCTGCGGCGGCCTTCATCAATGCGGCCGTGCTCCTCGGGGCCACGACCCGACGAAAGCTCTGGCGGCGCCGGACCCGTGAGGCAGCGCTCGAGGCCGAGCGGTGGGAGGCGTTCCGGAGCTACCTGCAAGACTTCCCCCGGCTCCAGGAGGCACCGCCGGCGACGCTGGCGCTCTGGGAGCGGTACCTCGTCTACGGGATCGCGTTCGGGATCGCCGACCGGGTGCTCCAGGCCGCGCACATCGCGATGCCGGAGGCGATGGCCCAGGCGAGCTCGATCTACTGGATCTCGGGGCACGGCGACCTGGGGAGCGGCGCCACCGCGATGTCGATCGGCGACCTCGCGTCGGGCTTCGGCTCGGCGCTCGCCCCGCCGTCCTCGGGGTCGGGAGGAGGCGGAGGCGGGTTCTCGGGCGGAGGCGGAGGCGGCGGCGGAGGGGGAGGCGGAGGGTTCGGCTAACCCCGGTGTCCGACTTCGAGTCGGACACCTGCCGTTTGCCCGCAAGTCACAAGAGCTGCTGTCTGACTGAAGTCAGACACCGAGCCCGGGTCGCAACGTCATCCCCGTGTCTGGCTTCAGCCAGACACGTGCTCCTCCCCGCCTCGAACCGCGACGCGAAGCCTCGTACAACGCGATCGCCCCGGCCGCCGCGACGTTCAGCGACTCGGTCCCACCGGGAAGCCCGATCGTGACCTTGCAAGAGTCCGTTGCAAGCTCCTCCGGGAGCCCGGACCGCTCGGCCCCGAGCAGGATGGTCACCGGAGGCGTGAGGTCGACCCCGGCGAGCGGCTCGCCGCCGTGGGCGACGAGCGCGACCTTGCGCCCGGGCACCGCGCCCCAACCAACGAGCGGGACGCGGAAGATCGCGCCGGCCGAGGCGCGCAGGGCCTTGGGCGAGAGTGGGTCGGCGCAACCGTCCGAGAGCGCCACGCAGGCTTCGAACGCGTCGGCCGTCCGGATGAGCGTGCCGACGTTTCCCGGGTCGGCGAGGCGCCACAGCGCGAGGCAGGTCTCCCTGACGGCTGTCGGGAGATCGACCTGGCGGTAGACGCCGATCGCGCGGGCGGGATGGGGCAGCGTGGAGACCGTCGCGAGCAGCGGGGCCTCGACGGTCTCACCCGCGACCAGACGGTGGACCGGCTCGAGCCCCGCGGCGCGCGCGGCCTCGACGAGGTCCTCGCCCTCGGCCGCAAAGAGGCCCGTTTCGTCCCGGTGCTTGCGCTGCCCGAGCAGCTTCCGCGCGAGCTTCAGCGTCTCGTTGTCGCGCGAGGAGATCACGCGGCCAGTCTCACAGAGACCCGCCGCGGTTCGGATCGGCTCGGCGAGCGGGCCCGGTGACTCTCGCTCAGGCGGCCTTGGCGTCGTCGCCCGAGGGCAGCGCGGCCTTGGCCTTCTCGGCGACCGCGGCGAACGCCTTGGGGTCGGCGACCGCGAGGTCGGCGAGCGACTTGCGATCGAGCTCGATCCCGGCGCCCTTGAGCCCGTGCATGAACTGGTTGTACGAGAGACCGTTCGCGCGAGCGGCGGCGTTGATCCGGACGATCCAGAGGGAGCGGAAGTTCCGCTTCTTCAACCGGCGGTCGCGGTAGGCGTAGACGAGCGAGTGCTCGACCTGCTCCTTCGCGTACCGGTAGTGCGTGCTCTTGCGGCCGTAGTAGCCCTTGGCCTGCTCGAGGACCTTGCGCCGCTTCTTCTGCGCGTGGACGGATCGCTTGACGCGAGGCATCGGTTACTTCACCCCCAACAGCTTCTTGACCCTCGACGCGTCGACCTTCGCGACGGGCTGATCCTTGCCGAAGTCGCGCTTACGCTTCGACGACTTCTTCGTCAGGTTGTGGCTCTTCATCGCGTGCCGTCGCAGGACCTTGCCCGCGCCGGTCACCTTGAACCGCTTCTTCGCCCCGCTGCCCGTCTTCACCTTCGGCATCTCGTCTCACCCCTGCATTCTTCGTCGGCCCCAGCACCATGATCATGTTCCGGCCGTCGAGTGTCGGCTGCTGCTCGACCTGACCGAGCTCCTTGACGTCCTCTGCGAGACGCATGAGAAGCGTCCGACCCCGCTCCGGGTGCAAGTTCTCGCGCCCCCGGAACATGATCGTCACCTTGACCTTCGCCCGCTGATTCAGGAAGCGGACGACGTGGCCCTTCTTCGTCTCGTAGTCGTGGACGCCGATCTTCGGCCTGAACTTGATCTCCTTGACGTTGATGGTCGACTGGTGCTTCCGCGCCTGCTTTGCCCGCTGCTCCTGCTCGTAGCGCCACTTGCCGTAGTCCATGATCTTGGCTACGGGCGGGTCCGCTTCCTTCGCGACCTCGACCAGATCGAGGTTCTGCGCGTAAGCGAGCTCGAGCGCCTCCTTCGTGTCCTTGATCCCGATCTGCTCCCCGCCCTCACCGACGAGCCTGACTCGCGGCACGCGAATCTGCTCGTTGATCCTGTCCTGCTGGACGACGGGACGCGTCCTGTCCTCGGGACGACGCCGCGGTCTCAAACGCTCATCACCAAGTCGAGTCGATCCTCCTCATTCGTGGAAACGCCACTGCATGCAGCGGCGGCATTCCCTCGTCGGATCCGACTCGGTTGAACCACGCGCGGCCACTGGCCGGCGAGGTGAGGGGCGATGCCGCTCCTGCTTTGCAGGCGGCAAGCGTAGCAGCTTGCCGGGAGAGCTCCCGCGGCGTCAACCACGGACCGCGAAAAGCCGCCACTCACCCGGAATGCCCTTGAGCGCACGCATCCCGAGCTCGTCGAACTCGATCCCGGAGCCGGCGACGAGATCCCTGACGGTGGACGAGGCGACGACCTGCCCGGGGCCTGCCTCGCCGGCGACCCGGGAGCCGATGTTCACCGCGATGCCGGTGAGCTTGCCGTCGTGCAGCTCGCACTCGCCGGTGTGCAAACCGGCACGCAATCCGAGTCCGAGCTCGCCGACACCGGAGATGATCGCCTGCGCACAGCGGATCGCCCGCGCCGGCCCATCGAAGGTCGCGAAGAAGCCGTCGCCGGCCGTGTCGACCTCTTGCCCCCGGAACCGCGCGAGCGAGCGACGCACGACGGAGTGGTGCCGCGCGAGCAGGTCGCGCCACTCCTTGTCGCCCAACGCAGCCGCCTGCTCGGTCGAGCCGACGATGTCGGTGAAGAGGATGGTCGCGAGGACGCTGTCGGGCACCGGGACGTCGTGCTGTCCCGTCAGGAACCGCTCGATCTCGGGTGCCGCCTCACCGCCGGCGAAGATCGGGCTGTCGCTGCCCGCGACCTCGACGATCTCTGCCCCGGGGATCAGCGTCGCCACTCGACGCGCCGGCTCGCGCCAGCGCTCGCGGTGGATGACGAGCGTCGGCACCCGGATCGTCGGCAGCACGTCGGAGATGTCGGTGTCGGCGAGCATCCGGAAGAACTCCGCGGCGGCCGCCGGGCTCGCCGCGAGTCTCTGGTAGTCGGCCCACCACCGCCGCACCGTCTCGTCGCGTGCAAGCGACGGGAGGATCGCGCGCGCCATCTCTTCAGCGAGCTCGCGGGACCCCCAGCGGTCGCGAACGGTCTCGGCAGGAAGCCGTGCATAGGGCGGAAGATCGTTCGGAGAGGCATGCGGGTGGTAGAGGAGGAGCGCTTGTGTCCGCTCGGGGTACGTCGCGGCGAACAACGCGCAAAGCTGGCTCCCCTGGATGGCCCCGAGCAGCGCGGCGCGGTCGGAGCCGACCGCGTCGAGCACGGCGCGCACGTCGTCCATCTGCGCCTCGAGCGTCAGCGTCCGAGGCCGGTCGGAGAGCCCGGTGCCCCGCTTGTCGAACAGGATCAGCCGCGAGAACGACGCGAGCCGCTCGTAGAACCGGACGAAGTGGGGCTGCTCCCACGTCCACCTGATGTTCCCGATGAACGAGACGAAGACCAGGTCGACGGGCCCGTCGCCAACGGTCTGGTACGCGATCGCAACGTCGCCGCTACGCGCGTACCGGACGTCGGGCAGGTCGGTCATCTCGTCAGGTGGTGTGGGGCGACTGCTCGGCGATCTCCTCGACGAGGCCGGCAAGCGACATCGTCGCGACGCCCTGGCCCCCGCGGCGGCGGACGGCCATCGCCTCGCGCGTCTCGCGGTCGCCCCAGACGACGACGTACGGCACCTTCTGGAGCTCGGCCTCGCGGATCCGTTTGCCGAGCGTCTCGGAGCGGTCATCCGCCTCGGCGCGGACGCCTGCGAGCGCGAGCGCCCGCACGAGCTCGGCCACAGGCTCGGCGTGCGGCTCGGCAACCGGGAGCACGCGGGCCTGCACGGGCGCGAGCCAGACCGGGAACGCCCCGGCGTAGTGCTCGATCAGGATCCCGATGAACCGCTCGAGGGAGCCGAAGAAGGCGCGGTGCACGACGAACACCGGGTGTTCCTGATTGTCGGCGCCCATGTACGTGAGCCCGAATCGGGCCGGCATCTGGGCGTCCAGCTGGATCGTCCCGAGCTGCCAGGAGCGGCCGAGTGAGTCGGTCGCATGGAGATCGATCTTCGGGCCGTAAAACGACCCCTCCCCCTCCCCGACGAAGTACTCGATCGCGTGGCGTTCGAGCGCCTCGACGAGCTTGCCCTCGGTGAAGTCCCACTCCTCGTCCGCCCCGAGCTTGTTGTCCGGCCGCGTCGAAAGCTCGGCGCGCGGCTCGATGTCGAAGATCCCGTAGACGAAGCGCAGGTACGCGAGGCAGCCGTCGAGCTCGTCGTCGATCTGGTCCCGCGTACAGAAGATGTGTGCGTCGTCCTGGGTCACGTACCGCACGCGCGTCAGCCCGTGCAGCGTCCCGGCGAGCTCGTTGCGATGGAGCGGCGCGGCTTCCGCGTAGCGGATCGGGAGATCGCGGTAGCTGTGCAGCTGGCTCCCGAACAGCACCATGTGGCCGGGGCAGTTCATCGGCTTGATCGCGTAGGTGTGCCCCTCGTCGACGGGGATCTGGAACATGCTCTCGCGGAACTTCTCCCAGTGCCCCGAGGTGACCCAGAGCGCCTTGTCGTAGATGAGCGGCGTCTTCACCTCGGAGTAGCCCCGGCGGGCGTTCTCGGCACGCCGGAGGTCGTCGAGCGCGTTGAAGATCGCCATGCCCTTCGGATGCCAGAACGGCGAGCCGGGCGAGCGCTCGTCGAAGTGGAAGAGGTCGAGCTGCTGGCCGAGCCGCCGGTGGTCGTTCGCACGCGCCTGCTCCAGGTGCTCGAGGTGCGCGTCGAGATCCTCCTGCGCGAAGAACGCCGTCCCGTAGATCCGCGTCAGCTGGGGGTTCTTCTCGTCCCCGCGCCAGTAGGCGCCGGCGAGGCCGGTGAGCTTGAACGCCTTGATCGGGCTCGAGTCCTGCAGGTGCGGCCCACGACACAGGTCGGTGAAGTCGCCCTGCGTGTAGAGCGAGATCTCGCCGTCCGCCGTGTCGAGGAGCTCGGCCTTGTACGTCTCTCCCTCGGCCTCGAACCGCGCGCGCGCCTCGTCACGATCCACTGCGACGCGCTCCCAGGCGCGACCTTCCGAGAGCTCCCGCTCGACCTCGGCCTCGATCGCCGCGAGGTCGTCCTCGCGGATCGGCTCGGGGAACTCGAAGTCGTAGTAGAAGCCGTTCTCGATCGGCGGGCCGATCGCGACCTTCACTCCGGGATGCAGTCGGCGGACGGCCTCGGCGAGCAGGTGCGCAGCGGAGTGGCGGAGCACCGAGAGCGCGTCGGGATCGTGTCGGTCGCGGGTCGTCAGCAGCTCGAGCCGCGCGCCGGCGGGAAGTGGGAGCCGCAGGTCGCGCACGTCGCCGTCGACGCGCGCGAGAACCGCCTGCTGCGCGAGCTTCGGCCCGATCGCACGGGCCGCGTCGAGCGCGCTCGCGCCCTCGGGCAGCTCGAGCTCGGCGCCGTCGGGGAGCGTCACGTGCACGCAGGCGAGGATAGATGCTCGTCGGTTTCGGTCACTCGTCGACGGGGCACCCTTCCCTCGTGGGTGTTCGAGAGGATCCGGTCGTGCGGCACGCACAGCTTCCCGACGGCGGCACGATCGAGGTTCGGGTCGTCGTGCCCGACGACCCGTATCTGAAGCGCGCGGAGCTCGACACCGTGGTCGTCGAGCTCGAGCTCGCCGGCAGGCCGCTGGCGGCAGTCGAGACGCCGCTCTCCTCCGAGGAGACGGACGAGGCCGTCGTGCTCGCGGAGCGGATTCGCGCGGCGCTCGAGTCCGGCGCGGTCGAGCCGACTGCCCATGGCATCGAGCGCCTCGCCTCGACGCCGCCCCGCTAGCCGTCAGCTCTCGGAGTGCTCGGCGCCGTGCTTTAGGACCGGGCCGTGGAGCGCCTCGAAGGCGTGGATGAGCCGGCGCAGGAGGTCGTTCAGCTCGCGCTTCTCGGCCTCGTCGAGCGCAGCCGCGACGAGTGCCTCCTTCTGCGCCTGCGCGCCCACCGACTCCTCCCAGACGCGCTGACCCTTCTCGGTCAGCTCGACGATCACGCCGCGCCGGTCGTCGGGATCGTCCAGGCGCTGGATGAGGCCACGCTCGGCCATGTTGTCGAGGCGGTTCGTCATCGCACCGCTCGAGAGACCGAGGTGCTTCGCGAGCTTCCCGGGCTTGCCCCGATAGGGCGGGCCTGCATACCGGAGATGCCCCATCAACCGCCACTCGCCCTGGTTCAGGTCGAAGACCTCGAGGGTCTCGCGCATCGAGCGAGCGAGGTGGTGCTCGAGCTTCCAGATGCGCTCGACGATCCCCTCGGTCTCGAGATCGAGTGACGGTAGCTCTCGACCCCACACCTCGAGCTGGGGATCGATCGAGTCGGGCTCCGCGGGGGGCCGCCTCTTCGTCACCGGCAGATTCTCCATCTAAAGACTCTTGACGTCAAGCTTTCCTCAGTGTATCTTCACATCGAGTAGTTCGATGCAAAGATACTTGACGGAGAGGAGGCCCCCGATGTTGGAGCAGCACGTTCCAGAGATCAGGCAGGAGCTCGCCGCAACGAGGGTGGCCGCTCTGCGCCGCTCCGCCGAGCACTCCCCGGTCGGACCGGTGCGGAGGGCGCTCGGCACAGGGCTCGTACGACTTGGGCTGCGTCTGGGCTACGACGGCCACGTCCCGCCGCTCGTATCGCAGCTCTCTGGCCGGGAGGAGGCCCCTCAGGGGGTCTCTTCCCGCCACTTTGCACCTGGCTATTGAGGCGCGCGTCACGCGAAGCTGATGACGCTGCGAATCCCGTCTTGACCATGGTGGAGGAACCCATGGTTCCCCCACCGGCCCCCTCCTTTGGCGAGCTGCATGGCTGGGCCGACGCTGGCCTCCCGCCGGGCCAAGCCCGGCTCCGGCCCCGACGCATAGCACCATGGGTGACCGAAGGACACCCACGACGTTCGTCGTCATCCGAAGCTGATCACGCTACGAATGCCGTCCTGACGCTCCATCAGCTCGAAGCCCCGCTCGACCTCGTCGAGCGTCAGTCGATGCGAGAGGAGTGCGTCGACGTCGATCTCGCCGGCCAGCCAGCGGTCGACGAGCCGCGGCACCTGAGTCCGGCCCTTGACGCCGCCGAAGGACGAGCCCGTGACCCGCCTGCCGGTGATCAGGAATCGCGGGACGACGTCGAGCGTCTCCCCCTTCCCGGCGACACCGCACATCGTCGCGAGCCCCCAGGCTTCCCGTGCGGCCTCGACGGCCTGACGCATCACCGCCACGTTTCCGGTGGCCTCGAAGGTGTAGTCGGCGCCGAAGCCACCCGTCTCCGACCGGATCCAGTCGACGGTGTCCTCCCCGGCCAGGCGAGTGTCGGTCGCGCCGTGGTGGCGCGCCTGCGCCAAACGCTCCTCCGAGAGATCGATCGCGACGATGCGCCCGGCTCCCGCGAGTCGTGCTCCGATCACGGCCCCGAGGCCGACGAGACCGCAGCCGAAGACGACGCAGGTCGACCCGGGCTCGACCCCGGCCGTGTAGAGCGCCGCGCCGATCCCGGTGGAGAGGCCGCACGCGAAGGGCGCACATCCCTCGAGCGGCGCTTCAGGGCTCACTTTCGCGAGCGCGATCTCCGGCATCACGGTGTACTCGGCGAAGGTCGAGGTGCCCATGAAGTGGCGGAGCTCCTCCCCGTTCCGGGAGAGGCGCGTCGTGCCGTCGGGGAGGTAGCCGAGGCCCTGCTGCTCGCGGATCGCGACGCAGCGGTTCGTCCGCTCGCTGCGGCAGTGCACGCACTCGCCGCACTCTGGGGCGAACAGGGTGATCACATGGTCGCCGGGACGGACGAGGGAGACGTCGTCGCCGACTCGCTCGACCACGCCGGCACCCTCGTGACCGAGCACGCACGGCGCGTAGCCCGTGGGATCTGCGCCCGACGCCGTGTAGAGATCGGTGTGGCAGACACCGCACGCGGCGAGCCGGACGAGCACCTCGCCCGCGCGCGGCTCGGCAAGCTCGACCTCCTGCACCGCGAGCGGCTGGCCGAACTCCTCGAGCACCGCCGCACGGATCTTCACGCGGCGATCCTACGAGCGCTACGAGGGCGCGACGTCCGCGAGCGTGGCCTCGGCCGAGGCCGAGTGGAACGGCCGCCCGCGGGGGAAGGTCACGGCGACCGGCGCATCGTGCTCGACGCACGTCCCACCCATCGTCAGCGTGGTGCAGCCCGGGACCGAGCAGGACATGAGCAGCGGCCTGTCGGTGCGGTGATGTGTGGTCGAAGTCGGGGTCATCGTGATCTCGGGCGGCATGGCGGGCCTCTCCTGCTCGACGGTGCAGCCGCGTACCCCGCAGTTTTGCATTTTCCAAACAAGTCCGCCACCCCATCGACTCATTGTCCCGTCGGCCGGGCACCTTGACACGGCCGGCATCGTCGCCTCTAATCCGGTCTCCGATGCTCGCCGCCGATCCTCGCGATCACGTCTACTCTCCACCCGTGAGCGCGGTCGACGAGGCGGTGAGACCCGCGCCAAGCCTGGACGTCGAGCCGCTCATCCGGCTCGAAGGCGTTCGCAAGAGCTTCGGCGACAACCTCGTCCTCGACGGCATCGATCTCGACGTCGCCCCGGGCGAGGTGCTCGTCGTGATCGGCCCGAGCGGAAGCGGCAAGAGCACGCTGCTCAGGTGCATAAACCTCCTCGAGCCGATCCAGGAAGGCCGGATCTTCTTCGAGGGTGAGGAGATCACGAAGAAGGGCGTCGACGTCTCGGCCGTCCGCGAGCGGATCGGGATCGTCTTCCAGCAGTTCAACCTCTTCCCGCACCTGACCGTGATGAACAACCTGACGCTCGCGGCGCGGAGGATCCGGAAGCTCCCGCGCGCCGAGGCAGAGCGCCGTGCGCGCGAGCTGCTCGAGGTCGTGGGGCTCCCCGAGAAGGCAGTCCAGCACCCGCACCAGCTCTCGGGAGGGCAGCAGCAGCGCGTCGCGATCGCGCGGGCGCTGATGATGTCGCCCCACGTCGTCCTCTTCGACGAGGTCACCTCGGCGCTCGATCCAGAGCTCGTCGGCGAGGTGCTCGTCGTGATGCGCGACCTTGCACGCGACCACGGGATAACGATGCTCGTCGTGACGCACGAGATGCACTTCGCCCGCGACGTGGGCGATCGGGTCGTGTTCATGGACGAAGGCAAGATCGTCGAGCAGGGCCGACCGGCCGACGTGCTCGACAACCCCCGCGAGGATCGGACGCGGCGCTTCCTGCGTCGCTCGCTCGAGCTCACGGGGTCGCTGGACGAACTGACAATCACCGAGGCGGAAGGAGCAGTTGAATGAAGAGGCTCATCTTGGTCACGGCAGGGGTCGCCGTGACCGCATTCGTCGCCGCGACGCTGGGGTCTGCCCAGCCGACGGCCACGACGGCGACGGCGGGGGCCCAGGCAAAGGCGCCTGTGCTCCCGAAGCTGCCGGCCGAGATCGCGAACCGCAAGCGGCTCATCATCGGGGTCAAGTGCGATACCCCACCGTTCGGTTACCTCGACGTGCGGGGCAAGAACGCCGGTGTCGACGTCGAGATCGCACGGCAGTTTGCCCGGTACGCCTTCGGCCGCGCACAGCGGCTGACGTTCGTCTGCGCCCCGACCGCGGTCCGCGAGCCGCTGCTCACGAGCGGTCGCGTCGACCTCGTCATCTCGACGTTCACCTACACGGCGGACCGGGATACGCGGATCGACTTCTCGCGGCCGTACTACAACGCGAGCGGGCGTCTGCTCGTCAAGAACGACTCGCCGATCAACAGTCTCGCGGACATCCGCGGCAGGAAGGTGGCGACGACCAGCGGCTCGGTGTACGACCGCTGGATGAGGCGGTGCTTCACGGGCACCGAGGTGGTCGTCGTGGACAGCGTCACGAACGCCGTCCTCGCCTTCAACCAGGGCCGGGCCGACGCAGTCATGTTCGACGACACGTCGCTCGCGCTGATCGCGGCGACGAACCCTTCGGCGAAGCTGACGAACGACCTGTTCCAGGAAGGCCCGTACGGCATCGGCATCAAGCAGGGCAACGTCGAGCTCAAGCGCTGGGTCGATGCGCGACTCAACCTGATGAAGCGGAAGGACCTCTTCGTGCCGATCATCAGAAACAACATCGCGCCGCGCTTCGTGCCGGCGTTCCAGCGAAACATCCTGCGACCCAACAACGACTTCGCCTACCGGGCGGCGAACCTGCCGAGCCTCGACACGGTGTGCCCGTAGCCTGACTCTGCACCTGGGAGTGGCGGCCGCAGCTGCGGCCGCCACTCACGCTTCCTATGGATCTCCTTGCCTATGACCTCTCGGCGTTCGTGTCGGAGAACTGGCGCGAGCTCCTGGACGGCCTTCTCAACACGCTGAAGGTCTCGGCCGTCGCGATCGCCGGCTCGTTCGTGATCGGCCTCACGCTCGGCGCGGCGCGGGCCCACCGGATTCCCGTCGTCAGCCAGGTGACGGCCGTCTACGTCGAGGTGATCCGCAACACCCCGATCCTCGTGCAGATCTTCATGATCTTCTTCGCGCTGCCGCAGGCGGGGATCCGCCTCAATGCGTTCACGACCGCGTGGGTCGCGGTGACGCTCTGGGGCGGCGCGTTCAACAGCGAGAACTTCCGCGCCGGCTTCGAGGCGGTGCCGACGCGCTACCGAGAAGCCGGGCTCGCGCTCGGCTTCGGCCGGTTCGCCACATTCCTCAACGTGACGCTCCCGATCGGCGGGCGCATCTCGTTGCCGTCCTCGATCAACACGTACATCTCGGTCGTGAAGAACACGTCGCTGATGTACGTGATCGGCTACCCCGAGCTGACGACGACGGCGATCAACATCGCCAACCTGACGCTCGAGACGCTCGAGGCGCTCACCGTCCTCGGGATCGTCTACCTGGCACTCGTCTGGAGCCTCTCGGCGTCGATCCGGATGCTCGAGACGAGGCTCGCGCTGCCCGAGGAGCGAACCTGATGCCCGAGTGGGTCGAGCCGGTCGTTCGCTACATCCTCGAGGTGGGGCTGCCCGCCACGCTTCGCGTGTCTGCGATCGCGGTCGTCGGCAGCGCTGTGATCGGGGTCGTCTTCGGGACGCTCCTGACGGTCGAGTTCCTGCCGCTCAGGGCGCTGATCCGCCTCTACATCGAGGTGTTCCGCGGCCTGCCGATCCTCGTCACCGTCTTCATGGTGTACTTCGGGCTCCCGGCGCTCAACGAGTCGCTCGAATACGGACCGCTGACGGCGACCTCTATCGCCCTGATCCTCTGGGGCAGCGCCCAGGTCGCCGAGGCGACCCGCGGCGCCGTCCAGTCGATCCCACGGGAGCAGCACGAGGCCGCCGCCGCGCTCGGCTTCGGCTGGGTCGGGCGCCATCGGTCGGTGATCCTCCCCCAGGCCTACCGGAGGCTGCTGCCACCCGGCGTCAGCCTGCTCGTCAACATCATCCAGAACTCGACGCTCGCCGCGGTCATCGGCGGGATCGAGCTCCTGCAGGCCGGGAAGTCGCAGACGGAACGCCTGACGTTCTTCCCGCCCGCGGGGATCGGCGAGATCCACGCGTTCGAGATCTTTGCCTTCGTGGCGGTCATCTTCTTCCTCATCTCGTTCCCGCTCACGCGGCTCGCGGCGTACCTCGAGAAGCGCCTCGTCTGACGACGCGCCGGGGGCGAGCTCAGGCCGCGTCGCGGCCGGAGCGATCGTCGCGCCGACGCAGGGGCCGGACGACCTCGTGAACATGCGTGTCGCTCACGAGGGCGAGCGTGCGCCGTGCC
The DNA here is from genome assembly GCA_963791895.1 of uncultured Actinomycetes bacterium. Classification (GTDB taxonomy): domain Bacteria; phylum Actinomycetota; class Thermoleophilia; order Gaiellales; family Gaiellaceae; genus Gaiella. Next base: position 79,053 of record CAWBTY010000011.1, on the reverse strand, counting down.
CTGCCGGCCTTCCCGAGCGGGCGAGGCAGCGGCCGAATGACGCTCGGAGCACTCCATCCGTGGTGCGCGGGCATGGACGCACGTTGTGAAGGAAGGGGTGAGACTGCATGCCGCAGAAGGGGGATTGGAGCCGGCTCCCGCCGATGAGCGGTGACGAGCGGGGCGCGGCGTTGTACCGTCTGTGTGCATGCTGACGGTCGCCGGCGTCCGACTCCGACGCGAGCACACGCTCGAGCTCGCGAGCATGCTCCGGCGAGACGGGCACGATCACACCGCGCGCCTCCTCATCAACGCGATCACGAGCGGCCACGACTTCGTGGCGCTCACGGTCGACGACCGGGAGCGCATCCTCAGCGTCCTCGACGACCCGCCTCTCGCCCTCAGCGAGCTCCGCGGCGTGCTCTTCGGCGAGCTGAACTGGCGACGCGGCGAAGGGTTGGCTCAGACCTGAGCGACGCCTCGTAGTGGGCAAGTGGCGGGCTCGCGGGGACTCCGCCGCAAGCCCGGGGGAAGGGCGCGGTGCGAGGAAACGAGCCCGCCACGACAACCTTACCCCCTCGTAACGAGCTGTGTCGGCGTTTCCGTCTCGACGATCCGGGTATCGCTCGTGTCGAGCGGCTTCGCCCTCCGAGCGACCATCGAGCGCATGGCCGAATGGGGAGTCGGCCAGCCCTGACGAGGGGATCGAAGGGGTCGAGGCGCCGAAGCCGCTCTCTCCGCCGGGAGCGGCGCGACGACGAGTGCGTCTACGTGGTGCGGAAGACGCGTCGTCCGAACCTGGCTGTCGCTGCGCCCGCTGCGATGACAGCCGCCAGCGCGCCCGCGATCGGGTTCGTCTGGACGCACGCGCGACAGGCGCTACAGCAGCTCGCAGCCACCAGCGCGTGTTCGCCGCACTTCGCGACGGTGTGCGTCACGCGTCTCTGCCAGACAGTCTCCACACACTCGCTCTAACCGCCGCATCCGTGCTTAGACGGACGCGGTTTTGCGCCGCCACGCGAGCAGGGTAAGTCCGGCGATGAACATCAGCCCGACGCCCGCGATTGCGGCGATCCACTCCCAACCGACACTCTCTGATTGGCCCTCGTGCGGCCCAGGTATGACCGTGAGGGTCGCGGGCCAATTGACCGTAGCCCCGCTCGGGTAAAGCTCGCGCGTATTCAGCGTTACCTGTCCTGGACGTGCCGACACGTCGACATCGAGGCGGAACGTCTCCACGGTCAGATGCGCGAGCGGCCCTCCCTGCCACGTCGCAGTCGAATCGTCGAGCGTCGCCGTCCAGCCCGCCGTCGGATGCGCGCGAACGATGCGGACGCCAGAGGGAACGCTGACGGTCTCGCCCGACATCGGCTCTGGGCGTTCGTTTGGGACGGCGAAGCTCATCGTCGTAATCACTCCGGTCGCGAGGAACTGCGGTACTGGAACGACGTGGGCGGACGCACGGCTCGCCGCTACGAGGGCTAGGAGGAGGGAGCAGACTGCGAGCGCCGCGGGACGCACCACAGAAATGATGCCGACGCGTCGTGCCAGTGACCCCAGCTTGTCGAATCCCTGCGAGCCACATGCGCACGACCGTACACATGTTCGTGTCCTCACGGAGCGTCACCCGAAGATTGGGTACTCGCCACGGGCAACCTGGGCAGTGCTACCGATGACGCTCCCGCACGATGCGAGCAGTGTCTACAGCACGATGTTCGAGACCTACCGCATGCTCGGTCAGGACCACGAGATCGAGCTGGAGCGTCTCGCTCGGACAAGCCGCGCGGCGAAGCCCCGAACACCGCTACGTGCGAAGCGGCGGACCAGGCGTCTGCCGCTCGCGGTTCGTCTAGCCGCGACCAAGCTGAAGGCGCTCGCCGGCTGATCGACGGCGCGATCCGGATCAGCGCCAGAAACGGCGACGAGCCTCATCGTTTACTTCAAGTAGTTGCGGACGAGTCGTCGTGAAGCTGTGACCGCACTTGGCGCCTCCGGGAGTTGCTCCGACTCGGAAGCGTACTCGGCTCGCCGGTTAGTGGCGTTCTTTAGGGGGGCAACGCGGCTCTATCGGGGAGAGCCCGGAGAACACGTCTCTATCGGGGAGAGAAAAGCTGAGGGCGGGGTCACCCTGGGGGTCGCCCGCAAAAAACGGCGCTCTTTCGGAATGCGTGGCCGATTACGCGGAGGAGTCCGCGGCAGAGGCTTCATCGCTGGCTGCGTAGAGTTGCCAGGTCCCTGGGATGCCTTTGAGCGGTCGCTCGCCGCGGTCCTCGAACCCGAGGCCAGAGCCCGCTACGAGATCCCGGACGGTGCGCGATACCAACACCTCGCCCTCGTTCGCCGCGGCGGCGATCCGCGCGCCGATGTTGACCGCGATTCCCGAAAGCTTTCCCTCATGGAGCTCGCATTCTCCGACGTGAACCCCGATCCGCGCCTCGAGGCCTAGCCCGGCGAGCCCCTCGATGATCGCCTGACCGGCGCGGATCGCGCGCGCAGGACCGTCGAAGGTCGCGAAGAAGCCATCGCCTGCCGTGTCGCGCTCCTCACCGCGGAAGCGGCCCAGCTCCCGTCGCACGAGCGCATGATGCTGGACGAGCAGGTCGCGCCAAGCTCTGTCACCCAGCTCGGCCGTGCGTTCCGTGGACGCGACGAGATCGGTGAACATCACCGTCGCCAAGACACTCTCGGGGACGAAAAGCACGTCCTCGCCCGCAACGAACCGCTCGAGCTCGTCGACGACATCGAGCGAGTGGAAGAACCCAAAGTAGTCGTTGCCGGAAACACGCATCGCGCGGGCCGACGGAATCTGCGCGGCGACGTCCAGCGCCTCCCGCTCCGCCTCAGGAATCGACCGGTGGAGGACGAGCGTCGGCACGCGCACCGCTCGAAGGACGTCACTGAGATCTGTCTCAAGAAATGCGCGGTTGAGCGCATAGGCAACCGTCGGGGTTGCGCTGACACGTAGCCAATTCGCGAACCAGCGCCGGTCCTCGTCGCTCGATAAGAGCGACGGGCATCCGCCTCGGAGCAGGTCGTCAGCGTGCTCCTGCGTGCCCCACCGCTCGCGAGTGTCGCTCAGCATTTCGAGTGTCGCGCGACTCAGGTCTACACCCTCTGGTCGTGTATAGGGGTGGAACAGCACCAGTGCTCGCGTGCGCTCGGGATAGGTGGCTGCGTACAGGGCGGCCATCCCGCTTCCCTCCTGCCCTCCGAACACGACGGCGTTCGATACGCCAGCCGCATCGAGCACCGCCCGCAGGTCCTCCATCCGCGTCTCCAGCGCCGCAAACTGCGACCCATGATCGGACAGGCCCGTGCCGCGCTTGTCGAACAGGATCAGCCGAAACGAGCGCGCGAGCCGCTCATAGAACGTACGCCAACGCGGCGACTCCCAGCCGTACACGAGATTCGACATGAAGTCAGGCACATAGACGAGATCGACCTCGCCCTCACCCACAACCTGATACGCGATCGCGACACGGCCGTTGCGCGCGTACCGGATCTCCTGCTCCACGGCGTCATCTTCCCTCACCAACGCCGGCCGCACCAGCATCCAACGGCTGCCATTCGCCGTTGCCGAGATAGATGACCTGCTCGTGGCCGAGTACGACGGTTCCGATGGGGGTGGTCGCTCCATTTCTGTGACCACTTGTATGGCCCTTCGGGCTCGGCAGTGTCGGCGTTTGCCGTTGGTGACGCTGGCTGCGTGTCGGAGGTTGCACGCGGCGTGGCTTACTCCCTGGTAGCCGGTGCGGTGGCTGTTGTGCTCTAAATGCCATCCGCCCCCAGGTCGGATCGGTTCTCGGCAGAGGCAACAGGTGGCTCGGCCGGCGTTGACTACGCGGGCGATGGCGTCGCGGCGTCGTTGGTGGTTGTGGCCCCAGCCTCCGTTGGTGTGGCACCTGTGGTTTGCGTCTGCGTCGCGCCCGCATCGGGCGTCACCGGGTCGCGTCTCGATTCCATTGACGGCGGCAGTAGGTGCTCTCGGATGGCGCGGTAGTCGGGTGGTGGTGGGCCGTTGAGATGCATGCGGCGCGGCCGAGGCGTTCGCCGACCTCGTGGCCCGGGTCGACCTCGTCGAGCTTGGACTTGCCGGTCAATGCGCGAAGCAAGTGATCAGGAAGTCCTTCTTTTCGAGGATCTCCTCGCCGTCCAGCCGTCTAGGATGGCCATCGCTTCGGCCGCATCCCACCTGGAGGTGAGAGCCCGGTTGCGGTCGCCGATCAGGGCTGCCAGCGCGGCCGCGCTTGGCCGCGCGCTCACCTAGCGGACTCCGAGCACCAAGTGGCTTTTCAGGCCTATGCGTTGCCATTTTGTTGCCACGCCGCTCGGGGCGTGTTCTCTCGGAAACGAAACCCCGCTCAGCAGGGCTTCCGTAAATGGGCGCTACTGGGCTCGAACCAGTGACCCCCAGCTTGTCGAGCTGGTGCTCTCCCAACTGAGCTAAGCGCCCGCGTCGACGAGTGTAGCTCAGGCCCGTTCGAAGAGCGCCGCCTGGCCCTGGCCGACGCCGACGCACATCGTCGCGAGGCCGTACCGGGCATCGCGGCGGCGGAGCTCGTGCAGGAGCGTCACGACGAGGCGCGCGCCCGACATGCCGAGCGGGTGGCCGATCGCGATCGCGCCGCCGTTGACGTTCACCTTCTCCGGGTCGAGCGCCGAGCTCTCTGATCACCGCGAGCGACTGCGAGGCGAACGCCTCGTTGAGCTCGACCAGGTCGAGCTCGCCCACATCGATCCCTGCGCGATCGAGAAGCTTCCGCACGGCCGGCACCGGCCCGATTCCCATCACGGCGGGGTCGACGCCCGCGACCGCCGAGCCACGGAAGGTGGCGAGCGGCTCGGCGTCGAGCTCGCGCGCGCGGTCGGCGCTCGCGACGACGAGAGCGGCCGCGCCGTCGTTGATCCCGCTCGCGTTCCCCGCAGTGACCGTGCCCTCGGCGGCGAAGGCCGGCTTCAGCGACGCGAGCTTCTCGCCCGTCGTCTCGGGGCGCGGGTGCTCGTCCCGCTCGAGCTCGCCGGCGGCCACGAGCTCGTCGGCGAAGCGACCTGCCGCGTCGGCGTCGGCCCAGCGGCGCTGCGACTCGAGCGCGAACGCATCCTGATCCGCACGCGAGACCGACCAGCGCTCCGCGACGTTCTCTCCTGTCTCGCCCATCGAGGCGGTCGAGTAGCGCTCGGCGTAGCGCGGGTTCGTGAAGCGCCAGCCGAGGGTCGTGTCGTGCAGACGTGCGATCGCCTCGTGCGAACGCGACCTCGGGCTTGGGCGTGACGAGGGGCGCACGGCTCATCGACTCGACGCCTCCTGCCACGAAGAGGTCGCCGTCGCCGGCGATCACGGCGTGACAGGCGCCCGCAACTGCCGCGAGCCCCGAGGCGCAGAGCCGGTTGACCGTGACTCCGCCCACCGAGTCGGGCAGGCCCGCGAGCAGCGCGGCGAAGCGCGCGACGTTGCGGTTGTCCTCCCCCGCCTGGTTCGCGCAGCCGAGCCAGACGTCCTCGATCTCCGCGGCCGGAACGCCCGCGCGCTCGACGGCCGCGGCGACGGCGACGGCTGCGAGGTCGTCGGGGCGCACGCCCGAGAGGCCGCCGCCGTAGCGGCCAACCGGCGTGCGGACTGCAGAGAGGATCACCGCCTCGGGCACGGCGCGACGATACCGGCGCGTCGGAAGAGTGGGTGTCTGGCTGAAGCCAGACACCAAACGCAACGCGCTCTTCGATCCCGGTGTCTGGCTTCAGCCAGACACCTGCTCTACACGGCTCAGAAGATCTCCGTGCACCACGGGGCCGGCGCCGCGAACAGCGCGTCGGCGCGCGCCGCCCCGCCGCGCGACAGCTCCTCGGCGTGCCCGGCCGCGCACAGCTGGGCGAACGGGATCCCGCCGAGGTACGCGGAGCCGAGGGCGGCGCAGGACAGCCGGATGTCGGCTCGTCGCCGCGCGCGCCGCACCGAGCCACCGTCGATCGTCCACGTTCCGACGTTGTCCGCGAAGCGCGAGTCGGATGCGACCTCGATCGTCACGCGGCCGTCTCCGGCGTACGTCCGCTCGGCCAGCGCTCGAGGGACGTCGACGAGCCGCACCCAGAGCCCGTCCCACACCTTCAGGTTCAACTTGTTCACGCGGTCGACGATCAGCGGCAGCGGATGGTCGAGCGGCAGGTGGTAGCCCTCGATGCGATCGACCCAGTCGATCTCGAGGAGGAAGCGCCACACGTCGCGGGTCGCCTCGTCGTCGACCCCGAACGCCTCGTTGACGCGGATCGTCTTCTTCCAGTCGTCCGGCGACGACCCCTCCTGGGCCAGGCGGTAGAGCGCATACCCGACCGGTCGTCCGTCGCGCTCGAAGAGCGCGTGGACGAGCGGGCCTGCGCCGCGACGGCGCTGCGGCTCGTCGTCGAGTGTCCGCAGTCGCCACCAGTCCGGCGTGCGGACGATCATGCCCGGGCGCGTGCGCGACACGCGCTCGTAGACGCGCTTGCAGGAACGGAAGGCCTCGTCCGCGTCGACGAGCCGGGCCGAGGACGTCCGCTCACCCGCCACGCGCACTGCGTTGCGCTCCGCATTCGCGTAGAGCCCCAGGGAGGCGAGCCCGTAGCCGTAGCGGCCGTAGATCGTCTCCTCCGACGCCCAGAGCGCCGCGATCGGCTCCTCCCGCTCGCGGACGTCGTCGAGCTGGGCGTCCATCATGCGCCGCAAGCAGGCCGCGGCGCCGGTGCGAGGGAAGCACGCCGACGACGGTCACCCCCGCGCACGGGAGCGTCCCGCCGGGGACAGTCAGGCCGAACGGATAGGCGCCGGCGCCGGCGACGATCACGCCGTCGTCGAAGGCGGCGTGCATCCGCTCGAACGGCACCATGCGTCGAGAACCGCGTCGCGTCCTCCTCCGTCGGCACCCAGCCGAAGTAGTGGCCGATCGAGCCGATCGCGAGAGCGAAACTCGTCGAGAGATCTGACGGGACGTACGCGGAAGGCCACCGCGGGATCCTACGTCGCAGAGCCGGTGTCCGACTTGAAGTCGGACACCTGACCTAGAGCTTCTCGAGCGGCGCGTACTCGAGCATCAGACGGCGCTCGCTGCCGTCCGCAGCGAACCGCACCGTGACGACGCCGTCCGCCTCGATCCGCGTCACGACGCCTTCGCCGAGCGAGCCGTGCCGGACGGAGTCGCCGGTCGCGAGCCGAGGGCACCTCCCGCGCCTCGCGCGGCGGCAGCTGCCTGGGCGACGGCGCGTAGCCCGACCACGACGCGGGCTGCAGGCGCTCACGCGCCACCGTCGTCCGGCAGCTCGTCGAGGAAGCGCGACGCGCAGGTTGTACTCGCGCCGGCCGTACAGCGAGCGCGCCGTGGCGTGCGTCAGCGTCAGCCGCTCCATCGCGCGCGTCATGCCGACGTAGGCGAGGCGGCGCTCCTCCTCGACCTCGTTGTCCTCGATCGAGCGCGCGTGCGGGAAGATCCCCTCCTCCATCCCGATCATGAAGACGCCGCGGAACTCGAGGCCCTTCGCGTTGTGGATCGTCATCAGCGTCACCTGCGCCGTCGCCGGCGGCGATCCCGTCCTGATCCGAGACGAGCGAGATCTCCTGCAGGAAGGTCGAGAGCGTCGGCTCCTCGCGCCCGGCCCGGAACTCCTGCGCGACGCCGACGAGCTCCTCGAGGTTCTCGATCCGGCCACGGGCCTCGATCGTCCGCTCGGCCTCGAGCGCCTCGAGCGTGCCCGGTGCGGTCGAGCACGGCCTCGACGAGCTCGTCGACCTCCAGCTCCTGCGCGGCGGACATGCAGCGACTCGCATGATCGTGCGGAAGCCGCGCACGGCCTTGACGCCGCCGGTCGCCGACGCCCGCAGCCGCGGGGTCCGCCATCGCGTCCAAGAGCGAGATCCCGAGCGCCTCGGCGTGCTGCGACGAGTCGCTGGATCGACGTGTCGCCGATCCCGCGCCGCGGCCGGTTCGCGATGCGCATCAGCGAGACCGCGTCGTCCGGGTTGTCGAGCACCTGGAGGTACGCGACCGCGTCCTTGATCTCGGCGCGCTCGTAGAACCGCGGCCCGCCGATCACCTGGTACGGGACGCCCTGCCGGACGAGCACGTCCTCGAGCACCCGGGACTGCGCGTTCGTGCGATAGAAGACGCCGATCTCGGACGCCGACTAGCCCTGCTCGATCCGAGCGGCGATCTCCGCCGCGACGAAGCGCGCCTCGGCGTGCTCGTCCTCGACCTCGACCACCTCGACCGGCTCGCCCTCGCCGAGCTCCGACCAGAGCCGCTTCGGCTTGCGGTCGCGGTTGTTGTCGATCACCGCGTTGGCGGCCTCGAGGATCGCGTTCGTCGAGCGGTAGTTCTGCTCGAGCGCGACCGTCACGGCGCCGGGGAAGTCGCGCTCGAAGTCGAGGATGTTGCGGATGTCGGCGCCGCGAAACGCGTAAATCGACTGATCGGGGTCCCCGACGACCATCAGGTTCCGGTGCTCGCCGGCGAGCAGCTGCAGGAAGCCGGTACTGCGCGTGGTTCGTGTCCTGGTACTCGTCGACGAGCACGTGGCGGAAGGCGTGCTGCCAGCGCGTCGCGCGCCTCGGGAAGCGCTCGAAGACCTCGACCGTCAGCATCAGCAGGTCGTCGAAGTCGACCGCGTTCGAGGCGAACAGCCTGCGCTGGTAGAGGCCGTACACCTCGGCGACGGTCTGGTCCCAGAAGGAGGCGACGCGCTGCAGGTACTCGTCGGGCCGACCAGCTGGTTCTTCGCGTTCGAGATCTGCGTGTGGATCCCGCGCGGGGTGAAGCGCTTCGGGTCCTTGCCGAGCTCCTCGAGGCACGCCTTGACGAGGCGCACCTGGTCGGCCTGGTCGTAGATCGTGAAGTTCGAGCGGTAGCCGAGCCGCTCCGCCTCGCGGCGCAGGATGCGGCCGCACGCGGCGTGGAAGGTGAGGATCCAGATCGCGCGCGCCATGCGGCCGAGCGTGCGCTCGAGCCGCTCGCGCATCTCCGTCGCGGCCTTGTTCGTGAACGTGATCGCGAGGATCTCGTTCGGCTTCACGCCGTGCGCGCGGATCAGGTGCGCGACCCGATGGGTGAGCACGCGCGTCTTGCCCGAGCCGGCGCCGGCGACGACGAGCACCGGCCCGTCGACGTGGAGCACGGCCTCGCGCTGGGCCGGATTGAGGCCGGCGAGGAGCTCCTCGTGTGGCGTGACGGTCACGCCGTCGATGCTAGCCGCGGCCTTCTCGACCTTCTGGCCGTGTCCGCTCGAGACGCGCCCGGCATGTCTAATCTGCCGCGATGATCCGGGAGGGAACGCTCGACGACCTTCCCGCGCCGCCGCGATGCGGCAGCGTGCCTGGCCCGACACGATCGTCACGGCCGAGGCCATGCGGCACTCCCTGGACAACGTCCCGAGCGGGCCGAGCTCCGAATGCTCGCGTACGAGGCCGACGGCGACGTCGTGGGCTGGGCGACGGTCGGCCGGTCCTGGTGGGTCGCCGATCCCGCGCACGGCCAGCTCTCCCTCGCCGTCGACCCGGAGCATCGCGGGCGCGGCATCGGCTCGGCGCTGGCGGAGGCCGTCAAGGGCCATGTCGCCGCGCTCGGGCTCACGACGACGCGGACCGACTCGCTCGACGAGCCCGCCGCCCGCGCGCTCGCAGCCGCACGCGGGTTCCACGAGGTCGGCTCTTCGAGCGTCTCTGCCGTCGATCCGAGCACGGTCGAGCCGTTGCCCGTACCCGACGGCGTGCGCCTCGTCTCGTTCGCGGAGCTCGACGACCCGGAGCCCGTCTGGGCGCTCGACATGGAGGTGTCGCAGGACATCCCGAACGAGACGTTCGATCGCTCCCGCTGGACGAGTGGGTGAGTGAGTTCTGGCGCTCCCCGATACTCGACGACGACGCCAGCCTGGCCGCCTTCGTCGACGGCCGCCTCGCGGCGATCACGATGATCCGCGTCGATCGGGCGAGCGGGCGCGCGCAGAACAACCTCGCCGGCACGCTACGCGAGTTCCGCGGCCGCGGCCTCGCGACGCTGCTCAAATCGCACAGCCTCCGCCGTGCGGCCGATCTCGGCGCGACGATCGCGATCACCGACAACGAGGAGCAGAACGCCCCGATGCTCGCGGTCAACACGAAGCTCGGCTACCGGCCGTTCGGCCGAAGGCTCACGTGGGAGCGACCGCGAGTCGCTCGAACGCTGGTTGACACACTCGACGGAATGGCCTTCCCCCAGCCAGCCAGCGACCACCGAGATGGACGCCGGATCCACGGAGAGCCGGAAGATCCGCTCGGGCAGGCATGCCTGCAGCACCTCGCTCAGGACGGCTCGCACGATTGCACCGTGGGTCACCCGCAACGACCGTGCCGGAGCGATGCCTGGCTCGAACAGCCGGCGATCGCGGGCGCGTGACCGAACGCAAAGATCGCCGTAGCTCTCCCCGCCCGGGAACCGGACGCGCGTCGGGCGCGTCATCCACTCGGCGTACAGCTCCGGGAGCGAGGCGGCGATCTCGTCGTACGAGCGCCCCTCCAGCTCACCGAAGTCGAGCTCGCGCAGGTTCGGGTCGACGGTCGCCTCGAGGCCGTGCGGCCGGGCGATCGCGGCGGCGGTTGCAGTCGCCCGGACGCGAGGGCTCGAAACGACCGCCGCGACCGGTTCGCCGGCCAGCGCTGCAGCGAGCTGCTCGCATTGTGCGCACCCGTTTGCCGAGAGGCCGACGTCGAGCGAGCCGTAACAGCGGCCTCGCGCGCTCTCCTCGCCTCGGCATGCCGGACGAGAACGAGGCGCATCAGAGCGCCGCCAGGTAGGCGACGAGCGCCGCGGTCTCGCACAGCTTCGCGGTCGCGCCGAGAGCATCGCCCGTGATGCCGCCGAGCCACTGGTGGAACCAAAGGGCGAGGACAGCGGTCAGCCCGGCAGCCACGGCGAGCGCGACGAGCCCCGCGCGACCACCCGCGATCGACAGACCTGCGGCGAGAACGAGCCCGACCCCGACGGCACCCCAGCCCATCGCCTCGAGCGCCCGGCCCTGGCCAGCTCCCGGCCTCGCGTACGGCAACCCGCGCGCGAGCGGCAGGATCGCGGCCCGGCCGAGCGCCCCCGCGACCAGCGCGGCGAGCCACGCCTCGTCCCGGACGGCGAGCGCCCCGAGTACGGCGGCGTCCACGACGCAGACGAGGACGAGTGTGACGGCGCCGAACGCCCCCACCGAGTGGTCGCGCATGATCTCGAGCGACCGCTCGCGCGTGCTGCCGCCGAGCGCGTCTGCCGTGTCGGCGAGCGCGTCGAGGTGCAGCGCCCCGGTGAGCAGCGCCGCGAGGGCGACGCCGAGGGCGCCGGCGACCAGGCCGGGGAGGCCGGGGACGAGCAGGTCGGCCAGCAGTCCTGCGGCCGCGCCCACCGCGGCGCCGACGAGCGGGAAGAGGGGCGCACCGCGCGCCACATCCTTCTCGTCCAGCGGTGCGAGGCGTCCGACGGGCACTCGCGTCAGGAACGCGACCGCGCCGAGCGCAGCGCGAATGGGAGCTGTCCCGCTCACCGGCCCGTGTCGGTGACGCCCGCCGTGGCGAACGTCGCCATCTCGACGAGGATCGCGCGGGCCGCCGCGAGCAGTGGCAGAGCGAGCGCAGCGCCGCTGCCCTCGCCGAGCCGCAGCCCGAGGTCGAGGAGCGGTTCGAGCTCGAGCGCCGAGAGCACGAGCCCGTGACCCGGCTCCGGCGAGCGATGGGCGGCGACGAGCGAGGAGCGGAGCGCCGGTGCGAGCCGGACGGCGACGAGCGCCGCGGTCGTGGAGATGAAGCCGTCCAGGAGAACGACGGCGCGACCGCCGGCCGCACCGAGCGCGACGCCCGCCGAGCACGGCGAGCTCGAATCCCGCCGACCGCCGCAGCGCCCCGAGCGGATCCTCCGGCTCGGGCCGGTTCACGGCGAGCATCGTCCTGACGACCTCGATCTTGTGGGCCAGGCCGGCGTCGTCGAGACCCGTCCCCGGGCCGACCGCGACGGCAGGATCCGGACCCCGAGCAGCGCGCACGCAAGCGCGGCGGCGACGGTCGTGTTGCCGATCCCCATCTCGCCGAGGGCGACGACGCCCGCGCCGCTCGTCGCCAGCTCCTGGCCCAGACGCGCGCCGCGCGCACCCCCTCGAGCGCGGTCTCACGGGCCATCGCGGCCCTTCGGTCGCGTCGGCGGTGCCCCGACCGAGCGAGAGGTCGAGCAGGCCGGGAACGGCCGGCGGCGCGGCGACACCTGCGTCGACGACGACGAGTCGCGCCGACGCCGCGCGGCACAGCACGGCGACCGCGGCGCCGCCGGCGGTGAAGTTGGCCAGCATCTGGGCCGTGACCTCCTGCGGATACGCGCTCACGCCGGCGCGGGCGACACCGTGGTCTCCTGCCGCCACGACGACCACGGGGTCGAGCGGCGCCGGTCGCACGTCGCCCCGGATCGCAGCGATCGCGATGGCGAGCTCCTCGAGCCGTCCGAGGCTCCGCGCGGCTTCGTCTTGGCGTCGAGCTCCGGCACGAGCCGCGTGCTCGCTCTCGGCGTCGCGTCCCGGCAGGGAGCGCACGAGCTCCGAGAGCGTGTCCTCGACGTTCACCTCGACGACTCGCTCGCCCAGCGCACGAGCCACGTCGCGGGCTCGAGCGGCAGACCTGACCGGCGACGACGAACGCCGCACGCGCCGCCGCCTCGGCCCAGACCCTGTTCACCGTCCCGAGGACGTCGCGGTAGGCGCGGCCGAGCGGCGTCGCCGGCACGACGCCCAGGCCGACCTCGTTGGTGACCGCGATCGTCAGCCCGGGCCGTGCGGCCGCCGCTCGGCACAGGAGCGCGCCGCGGCCTCCATGCCGTCGACCGCATCGCCGCGGAGCATGAGGTTCGAGACCCAGAGCGAGAGGCAGTCGAGAACGCACGTCGCCGCCCGGAGCGACGGAGTCGAGCGCCCGCGCGAGCTCGAGTGGCTCCTCGATCGTCGCCCACTCCGCCGGCCGCTCGGCGCGATGCGCCGCCACCCGCTGCGCCATCTCGTCGTCCAGCGCCTCCGCGGTGGCCACGAACATGACCGGCTCGCCAGGCGCTGCTGCGAGCCGCAGAGCCAGCCGTGACTTGCCGCTGCGCGCGCCCCCCAGGAGGACGACGAGGCTCATCGGCCGGTGCGGGACGGGACGACGGCCGGCCGCTCGGCGACGCGGACGACGCGGATCCGCGCGTCGTAGTGCCGGGCGATCGAGACCTCGGTCAGCACCTCCTCCGGCGCCCCGTCCGCGACGACCCGTCCCTCGTCGAGGAGGATCATCCGCTCGGCGTACTGCGCGGCCAGCGTCAGGTCGTGCATGGCGGCGACGAGCGTCAGCGCCGACTCGGCGCGGAGCGTCGTCGAGCAGCTCGAGCGCCTGCTGCTGATGGCCGATGTCGAGCGCGGCGGTCGGCTCGTCGAGGAGGACGATGCTCGCGTCCTGGGCGAGCGCGCGGGCGACGACGACGCGCTGGCGCTCGCCGCCGCTCAGCGTGCCGAGCGGCGCGCTCGCGCTGCGCCGAGCAGGTCGAGTCGCGCGAGCGCTGCGTGCTGCCGCCTCGCGGTCGTCCGCGGACTCGCGCCCGAGCGGCCCGAGGTGCGGCGTCCGGCCGAGCAGGACGTACTCGGCGACCGTCAGCCACGGCGGCGTCACGGGCTCCTGGGGGACGACCGCGAGCTCGCGGGCCCGGTCGCGTCGGCTGAGCTCGTGCGCCGGGACGCCGTGCAGCGTGACCGAGCCCTCGTACGGCACCAGCCCGGCGACGGCTCGGAGCAGCGTCGTCTTGCCCGCGCCGTTCGGCCCGATCAGGCCGACCCACTGCCCCGCTCGGGACGTCGAGGTCGACGTCGCGCACGACGACGCGCCGGCCGAGGGTGACGCGTGACGCCGCGGGCGGCGATCGCGCGTCACGAGCGGCCACCCCGCATCGTGCGCAGCACGAGCACGAAGAACGGCCCGCCGAAGAACGCCGTGACGACGCCGATCGGCAGCTCGGCCGGGGAGAGCGCGGTCCGCGCGATGACGTCGGCGAGCACGAGGAACCCCGCCCCGACCACGAACGAGAGCGGCAGCAGGCCGCGGTAGCTCGTCCCGGCGAGGAGCCGGATCGTGTGCGGGACGATGATCCCGACGAAGGCGATCAGGCCGCTGACGGCGACCGCGGCCGCGGTGCCGATCGTCGCGGCGGCGACGAGCAGCAGGCGCGTCCGCCCGACGTCGACGCCGAGGCTCGCCGCCTCCGTGTCGCCGAGGCTGAGGACGTCGAGCACGCGGCGGAAGACGAGGATCACCACGGTCGCGACGACGACGTAGGGCGCCAGCACGACGGACGTCGCTCCAGCCGGAGCTCGGGAGCGCGCCGAGGATCCACGAGTAGACCTCCTGGAGCGTGTCGGAGTTCTGCTGCTGCACGAACGTCTGGACGGCGGTGAAGAAGCTCGCGACGACGACACCGGCGAGCACGAACGTCGTCACGTCACGCTCGCGCCCGGCGGAGCGGCCGATCGCCCAGGTGACGACGACCGCGGCCGCACCGCCGACGAACGCCGCGAGCGGCAGCAGCTGCTGCCCCGCGAGCGCCCGCGGCAGGTACGAGATCGCAAGCGTCGCGCCGAGACCGGCGCCCGCCGCGACGCCCAGCAGGTACGGGTCGGCGAGCGGGTTGTGGAAGACGCCCTGGTACGTCGCGCCGGCGATCGCGAGCATCCCGCCGACGAGTGCCGCAAGCACGACGCGCGGGACGCGGAGCTCCCAGAGGATCGCCTCCTCCGTCGCGCCGAGCGGCGAGGAGTCGATCAGGCCGAGCTTCGCGAGCAGCCGAGCGGACGACATCGCCGGCGTCGAGCTCGAGCGGGCCGGCGAGGACGCCGGCGACGAGGGAGAGGACGAGGAACGCGCCCGCGGCGACCGCCCACCAGGGCGCGACGCCGCGAGCGCGAACCGGCTGGAGCGCCGGCGCGGCCGCATCGAGCTCGACGGCCGGAGGCACGCCGCTCCCTAGCTGCCGAGGCGGCCGAGCGCGAGCCCGACCGCGCGCACGAAGTTGACGAGCCGCGGCCCCCAGCGCGAGGCGATCGAGTCGTCGATCCGCAGGATCGAGCGGTTGCGCACGGCCTTGATGGTCGACCAGCCCGGGCCGGGACGCGACGGTCGCCACCGTCTGGCCACAGCAGACCGTGTCGGCGAGCACCACGAGGTCGGGGTTCGACGAGATGACGAACTCCGGGCGAGAGCTGGGGATACTCCGTGCCGCCCGGGCGCCGCGTCCGCGATGTTCCTCAGGCCGAAGAGCCCGTAGACGCGACCGACGAACGTCGTCGAGGTCGCCGAGAAGAGGCTCGGGTCGAGCTCGTGGTAGACGCGTCGTCGCCGGCCGCGGCCTGCTTCCGCTTCGCGACGATCCTGGCCGATCTGGCGCTTCATCCGCGCGACCAGCGTCGCCGCCTGCGCGCTGCTCCCGGTCACCCGGCCCGAGCTGACGGATCTGCTGGTACGCGCCCGGGAACGTCGAGACGGCCTTGTGGTAGAGCACGGGGATCCCGAGCTTCGTCAGCGACGGCGACGAGATCCTTGGGATCGAACGTGACGACGACGAGGTCGGGCCGATAGGCGGCGATCGCCTCGACGTTCGGGGTGAACCCGGAGAGGGCCGTCTTCGGGGCGCTCTTCGGGTAGTCCGACTGATCGTCGACTGCGATCACCTGCGGGCCTGCGCCGAGGGCGAAGAGCGACTCCGTCGCGGTCGGCGAGAGCGAGACGATCCGGGTCGGCCGCTTCGAGATCGTGATCTTCCCGTTCGCGGCGGTGACGGTCACCGGGAACGCCGTGGCCTTCGCCGTGCCGGTCGCCGCCGCGGCGCCGGAGGCGGGAACGAGCGCGACGACGAGCAGAGACGCCGCTAGAGCGAGACGTCGTGACATCTCCAACTCCTTCCTCCCTGTCCTCGAGGGGGTTCGGTATGTGGCGGAGGCGGCAGGTCTTCTGACTCGGGGCCCCCTCCCCCGCCGCCTTCCCGACCCGTGGGCCAGTGGCGTCGTGGCGGGAGAGCGTCTCCCCTCACAGCGGCGGGACCGTCCCGGAATCGCACCGGGTTCCCTCACCGTGCTCCGTATGCGGGCCGAGCCTACCATTCGGCGATGTCCACCCACCTCGCGACCCGGCGGCGATCGCAGCTCTCGACCTGGCTTCCGGCGATCGCCTGGGCGGCGGTGATCTTCGCCTTCTCGTCGGTGCCGAGCCTCGGCACGGATCTCGGTACCTGGGACCTCGTCCTGCGCAAGGCGGCGCATCTCGCCGAGTACGCGATCCTCGGCGCCCTGCTCGCCCGCGCGACGCGCTCACCGCTGGTCGCGGTGGCGCTCGCGGCGCTCTACGCCGTCTCGGACGAGGTGCACCAGACCTTCGTGGACGGTCGGGTCGGCGCGCCACTCGACGTCGCGATCGACACGCTCGGCGCGATCGCCGGCGTGCTCGCCTGGAGCCGCCTCGCGCGACGCCGAGCGGACGCGCCCGCGGCCTAGACTGCCCCACATGGATCGACGGGACGTTCCCGACCGGCAACTCGACGCGCTCCTCGAGCGCCTCGACCGCATCGCCGAGCAGCTCGAGCGGATCGACCAGCGGCTGGAGGCGAGCGACGGGCTCCTCCAGGTGAGCCGCGAGCTGCGGGCGCTCAACGACTCCTTGAACGCAGTGGCGTACGCCGCGCTCGGTCAGTCGCCGCAGGTTCGGCGAAGAGCGGGGTAGGAGAGACGACTGCAGGTGTCCGACTTGAAGTCGGACACCCCAACCCGGTCCAGTCGGCACGAGGCAGTCGCGACCGCGACAGCGGGCGCCTTCAGGGATCTGCCCCGCCGCAGGCGGGGATCAAGCCACAGGATTCGGCTTCTGCCGAATCCTGCTTGGCGAGCAAGCCCTACCGCGCGAAGCGGTAGACGGCTCCGCCGTGCGAGACCGCGTAGAGCTCGCCCTTGAGGTCTTCGCCGAACGAGGTGAGCCGGGGGACCTTGACCCGCTCGACGCGCGGCTTTCCACCCTTCGACGGGATGCTCCAGATCGTGCCGCTGACGTAGTCGCCGTAGACGTAGCGGCCGCGTAGGCTGGGCACGGCCTTCCCGCGATAGACGTAGCCGCCGCTGATCGAGCGCCCTTGCTCGTGGTCGTACTGGGCGATCGGCTGAATCAAGCGGCCAGGGCCGAGCTCCTTGTCGTCGACGCGCTTCCGGCCCTCATACACGTCCCAGCCGAAGTTGACGACGCCGCTCGTCCCGCGGCGAAGCACGTCGACCTCCTCGATCTCGTCCTGCCCGACGTCGCCGATCCACAGATCCCCGTTGGCGCGGTCGAACGAGTACCGCCAGGGGTTCCGAAGGCCGACCGCGACGAGCTCCGGCTCGGGATTCTGCTTCGAGACGTCGAGCTTGAACATCTTCCCGAGGAGCGTCGACCGATTCTGCGAGCGATTCTCGGGATCGTTGGCGTCGCCGCCGTCGCCGAGCCCGACCCAGAGCTTGCCGTCGGGGCCGAAGACGAGGTGGCCACCGTTGTGATTCTCGTACGGCTGCGCGACGGTCAGGATCTGCTCGCGGCTCTCGGGGTCCGCGCGGCCGTTTCGCACGCGATAGCGATCGATCACCGTCGCGCCTGTGTCCGTCGCCGTGTAGTTGACGTAGACGAGCCGCGACTTCGCATAGTCGCGGCGGGAATGCGAGCCCGAGCAGGCCCTGCTCGCCGCCGAACGCGATCTTGAAGCTGACGTCCAGGAACGGCGTGGCGCGTACCTTGCCGCCCTCGACGACGCGAACGAAGCCCTTCTGCTCGACCACATAGAGCCGCCCTGGCTCTCCAGGCGCCTGCGTGACGAAGACGGGCATGTCCAGCCCGCGGACGACGCGGACGAGGCGCGGGCTCGCTGCCTGCCCGGACGCACGCGCGCCGCCGTCGACGACGAGCACGTCGGCTGCCGCGACCACCACGAGCACCGCGACGCACGCCGCTACGACCGACCCCCAGCGCCTCATGGCTCAACGCGTACCGAACACATGTCTGCAGCTTGTGAACTCGAGCGCCGGGGTACGCTCCCCCGCGGCGTGAAGATCGTGCTCGTCGGCGCAGGCCAGGTCGGCTCGACCATCGTCGAGGCGCTCCATGCCGAGCACGACCTGACGGTGATCGACACGGCGAGGGAGCGGCTCGAGCCGCTCGCGTATCGCTTCGACCTGCGCACGATCGAGGCGAACGGAGCGAGCCGCAAGGCGATCCAGCACGCCGGGACGCGCGAGGCCGACCTGTTCATCGCATGCACCTCGCGGGACGAGGTCAATCTCGTCGCGTGCTCGTTCGCCCGGGTGGAGGCGCCCAAAGCGACCACCGTGATCCGGACGTCGAACATCGAGTACATCGACCTGTGGCACGAGGGACGGCTGGACGTCGATTTCGCCGTCTCGTCGGAGGTCGAGACCGCGCACGCGGTCGCACGCTCGATCGGCATGCCGTCGGCGCGGCAGACGGACGTCTTCGCGGACGGCCAGGTGCAGATCGTCGAGTTCGAGATCCCGGCGAGCGCGGACACGGCGGTCGTCGGCCGTCCGCTCCGCGACGCCCCGATCCCGGACGATTCCCGGGTGTTCGCAATCATCCGCGGCGACACGTTGACGCTCCCCGGCGGGACCGACGTGATCGAGCCCGGCGACCGGATCGTCGTGATCGGCTCGCCGACGGCTGCGCGCACGTGGGGGTCGCTCCTCGCCCCCGACGAGCACGCGGTCGAGGACGTGGTCGTCTTCGGCGCGGGACAGGTCGGCGCGGCGATCGCGCGGTCGCTCGCCACCCAGGGCATCGGCGTGCGGGTGATCGAGCCCGACCGGGAACGCGCCCGGGAGGTCGCGGAGGAGCTGCCGCAATGCCGGGTCTACAACACGTCGGGAATCGACCCCGACTTCCTCGAGCGCGAGCGCATCGGGCGGGCGCAGGCAGCCGTCTTCGCGATGAAGGAGGACGCGAAGAACCACTACGCCGCGACGCTCGCCCGCGTCCACGGCGTCCGCTTCACGATCGCCGTCGTCCACGAGACGATCTCGACCAAGGTCTACGAGCTCTCGGGCGTGGACGTGACGATCAACCCGCGAGCGGTGACCGCGGAGGAGATCGTCCGGTTCGCGCACGACCCGCGCACGCAGCAGGTCGCGATGCTCGAGGGCGACCGCTACGAGGTGCTCGACATCACGACGCAGCCGACGAGCGAGTACGTCGGGCTGCGGTTCCGCGACATGCCGATCCGCGGCGCCCTGATCGGCGCGATCGTGCGGGACGGCCGCGCCCTCTTCCCCCGCAGCGACGAGGTGCTGCAAGCCGGCGACCGGGTGATCGTCTTCACCGAGACGTCGCGGGTCGCGGCCGTCGAGCGCGTGCTGTGACGGCCGAGCGCCGCGCGCGCATCGGCGACCGGGCCGCTCTGGGCATCGACCTGCCAGGCGCACTCGCGCTCACGGGCATGCTCGTGACGTACCTCAGCGCGAGCGCCCTCGTCCCGGCTGCGGTGGCGATCGGATACGGCGAGGCGTTCTGGCCCTTCCTCGCCGCAGGCGGCGCGACGGCCGCGGTCGGGCTCGGCCTGATGCGGCTCGGGCGCCGCTCTCCCGGCCCGATCGGGTTCCGGGAGGGATACCTCGTCGTCTCGCTCACCTGGCTTCTCGCCGCGGTGTTCGCCGGGCTGCCCTACCTCCTCTCGGGCGACCCGCAGCTGTCACGCCCCGTCGACGCGTTCTTCGAGGGGATGTCCGGCTTCTCGACGACCGGCGCGAGCGTCGTCGCGGACGTCGAGAGCCTCGATCGCTCGATCCTCCTCTGGCGACAGCTCAGCCAGTGGCTCGGGGGGATGGGAATCATCGTGCTGGCGCTCGCCGTCCTCCCGCGGCTGCGCATCGGCGGCCGCCAGATGTTCGAGTCCGAGCTGCCCGGCCCGGAGGTCGACCAGCTCGCCGAGCGGATCCGGGACACCGCGCGGCGGTTGTGGCTCCTCTACATCGCGCTGACTCTCGTGCTGATCGCAATCCTGCTCGCGATCGGGTTCGCGGGGCTCGACGACCGGCTGGGGCCGTTCGAGGCGATCGCGCACGCGCTCACGACGATGCCACTCGGCGGCTTCTCGACCGAGGCGCGGTCACTCGAGTTCTTCGCGCCCGTGACCCAGTGGGTGGTCGCGTTCTTCATGGCGCTCGCCGGCCTCAACTTCGCGCTCCTCTACCGCGCCCTCGTTCGCCGGAATCCCGGCGCGCTCTACCGCGACGAGGAGGCGCGCCTTTACGGTGTGCTCCTGCTCGGCGGCTCGATCCTCGTCTTCTTCGAGTTGGTCGAGTCGAACCTCTTCGCGGGGGAGGAGGCGGTGCGCCAGGCGGTCTTCCAGACGACGTCGCTCATGACGGGCACCGGCTTCGCGATCACGAACTACGTCGACTGGCCGACGCTCAGCGTGATGGCGATGATCGGGCTGATGTTCGTCGGCGCGTCGGCCGGCTCGCCGACCGGGTCGGTGAAGATCGTGCGGCATCTCCTCGTCGGCCGCCTGCTCCGCCGCGAGCTCCGTCAGACGATCCATCCCGAGCTCGTGATGCCCGTTCGGCTGAACGGCCGGGCGGTCGACGAGCGGACGCTCCGCGCCGTCCTGGCCTTCGTGCTCCTCTACATCGGCATCTTCATCGTCGGCGCCGCGCTCCTCGCGATCGACGCGCGCCTCTCGGACGTCGAGCTCGGGATGACGGAGGCGATCGCGGCCTCCGCCGGGACGCTCGGCAACGTCGGGCCAGGCCTCGGCTTCGCGGGCCCGATGGGGAGCTACGCGCCGTTCAGCGACTTCTCGACGCTCGTGATGGCCTTCCTGATGTGGATCGGACGGCTCGAGGTGCTCCCCGTGCTCGTCTTCCTGACGCGGAACTACTGGCGCGTTTGACGTGGGGGAACCCATGGTTCCCCCACGAGCCCCCTCCTTCAGCGCTGCGCCACCGCGAACGCGGCGTTGGCCTCCCGGCCGGCGAAGCCGGCCTCCGGCCGTCAAGCGAGGCTGACCCTGGGGGTCGAAGACCAAGACAGCGCGTTGGCTACTCGTCGTCCGGGCCCGCGGTGATGAGCTTGCGAGCCGTCGCGAACTGCCCCGCCTTGCCGACGACGACGATCGTGTCCCCGTCGAGGATCACGTCCTCCGGCTGGGCGCCGGCGATCGACTCCGACTCCCGCAGGATCGCGATCACGGTGACGCCCGTCCGCTTGCGGAAGCCGCAGTCGGCGAGCGTGCGGCCGTTCACCCAGCTTCCGCTCGGCACCTTGATCCACTCGATCTGGAACTCCCCGAGCGCCATCTCGAGCTCCTCGACGATCTTCGGGCGCTCGTAGGCGCCGCCGAGGAGCGCACCGAGCTGCCGGGCCTCGTCGTCGTGCAGCTCCAGCACGACCGCCGGGTCCTCGTCGCGCGCACGGCGGTGCACGTAGACCTCGCGGTCGCCGTCGTTGTGCTGGATCACGGTCAGGCGACTCCCACGCGCGGTCGTGAGCGACCACTTGACCCCGACGCCGGGAAGCCTGGTTTCCTTGAGCTCGAGCGACATCGCTCCCCTCTCAGTCTAGAGCCGGTGCGGGTAGCAGTGCCCGGCCGATGCGTCTGGACTCCTTCATCAGGACCACGCCGATCGTCGCGGTCGCGAGGACGTAGAGACCCGCGAAGGCCACGATGTCGTCGCGATCGGCGATCGCGAGCGCCGCGTTCCCGGCGGCGAGCTGCGCGAGGATGATCGTGAACTCCCCGTGCGCGACGAGCGCCGCGCCGGCGTTGAGCCCCTGCCGTGCCGTGAAGCCGCCCAGGCGGCCCGCGAAGATCCCGACACCGACCTTCCCGACGAGCGTCGCGAGCACTGCGAGCGCCACGATCCAGCCCACGTCGCCCAGCTTCGCGAGGTCGATCGTCAACGCGAAGGTGAAGAAGAAGAGCGCTGCGAAGACGTCGCGCACCGCGAAGAACCGCTGCTCGATCTCCTCGCGGACGCCGCTCTCGGAGAGGATCACGCCGGCCATCAGCGCGCCGACCGCCTCGGACATCTCGAGCCAGTGCGCGAAGGCGCTCATGCCGACGACGAAGCCGAACACCGCGAGCAGGAAGAACTCGAGGTCGAGCCGCGAGAGCAGGCGGCCGAGAGGGGCACCGAGCCAGCGGGAGGCGGCGAGCGATGCCGCCACGAAGAGCAGTGCCTTCGTGGTGATCCACGCCGTCGTCGCAGCGCCTCCCCCGCCTGTCGCCACGAAGCCGAGCACCGCGGCGATCGCGACGTCCTCGAACAGCAGGATCGCGAGCACGAGGTCGGTCTCCTCGTCGGCCAGTCGTCGGAAGTCGGTCAGCGCCTTGACGGCGATCGCGCTCGACGAGACGTAGACGCACGCCGCGACGACGAAGGCGGCGAAGCTGACGCCGAAGGCCGCCCAGCCGACGAGCAGTCCCAGGCCTGCGTTGACGACGACGTCGGCGGCGCCGCCGAGGCCGACATGACGACCGCTGCGCAACAGACGCTCGACGCTGAACTCGAGCCCGAGGAAGAAGAGGAGGAAGATGAGCCCGACCTCGGCGACGAACTCCGTCACCTCCGAGGGCTGGACGAGTCGGATGAAGTCCGGGCTCGTTCGGGCCGAGGATGATCCCGGCGAACAGGTAGGCCGGGATGGCGGAGAGCCCGAACCGGCTCGCCGCAAGACCGAGGACGCCGAGCAGCGCGATCGTGACGGCGAGCTCGGCGAGCGTCATCGCGGCTCATTCTTCCGCAGGAGGAACGGAGTCGCGGACGGTGTCCGACTTCAAGTCGGACACCTGCGGTTCGGCTCAGCCGACGACGGCCTTGCGGAGCTGCTCCTCGACGCCCGGGCTTGAGGACGGCGATCACCTGGTCGCCGGGCCGGACGACCGTCTCGTCGCGCGCGAGCTCCGCGACGCCGTTCCGCATCACCGAGACGAGCGTCGCGCCTTCGGGCAGCGTGATGCCCGCCACGCGCTTGCCTGCCGCAGGCGCCTTCGCGTCGACCAGGAGCTCGACGACCTCGAGGCCCTCGCTCCGCAGCTCGAGCAGCTTCACGAGCCCGTGCTCGGGCACCTCGTGCTCGACGAGGCCCAACAGTCCCGAGGTCGCGCAGATGGTCTGCGTGATCCCGAGCAGGTCGAAGTGCTGCTGGTTGCGCGGGTCGTTGACGCGGGCGATCGCCTTCGGGACGCCGTAGCCTTCCTTCGCGATCTGCGAGATCACGATGTTGTCCTCGTCGTCGCCGGTGACCGCGAGCACGATCTCGGGGGTCGGGCGATCCCGGCCCGCTCGAGCACGTGAATCTCGGTCGCGTCGCCGAGTAGCGCGGTCGGCCCGAGCTCGGCCTCGAGCTGCTCGAAGCGCTCGCGCCGCTGCTCGACGAGCGTCACCTCGTGACCCATGCGGAGCAGCGAGCGTGTGATGTTGGCGCCGACCTTGCCGCCACCCGCGACGACGGCGTACATCAGCCGGCCTCGCCCACCGGCGCCGCGCTGCACGAGCGGACGACGTCGGTGAGCGTCGCGATCGCCGTCTGGGTCGGGCATACCGTGCGGAGGCCGCGCGTCCCGTAGAACGCGGCCCGCTTCGGGTCGAGAATCCGTGCCACGACGCACTCCAGGCCGTAACGGCGCTGGAGTACCTGCCCGATCACGATGTTCGAGTTGTCGCCGTTCGTGGCGACGACCGCTGCGTCGGCCTCGCCCGCGCCGGCGCGGTCGAGCACCTCGATGTCCATCCCGTGCCCCACGACGAACCCGCCGCGCCACTCGCCGAGCCGGGCTAGCGCCCCCTCGTCCTCGTCGACGCAGGTGACGTCCCAGCCCTCGCCCGCGAGCTCCTTCGCCACAGACGATCCGACCCGGCCGCACCCCACGACGACAACCTTCACCACCTGAGGTTAGCTCTCGAACACGCCGTCGGGGAACGCGACGACGAGCACCTCGCACGGCGCGTGCCTGAGCACGTGGTCGACCGTCGGCGAGAAGAACCGGGACTGCCGCCGCCAGCGCGCGGAGGAGCCGAGGACGATCAGGTCGACGTCGCGGCGGACGGCCTCTTCGACGATCGCGTGACCGATCGAGCGGGCGGGGACGGCCTCCGCGTTCACCTCGACGTCGTTCTCCTCCCCGAGCGCCCTCGCCTCGGCGACCGACGCCTCCGCGCGTGCGGCGAGCTCGGCGGGGAGCGGGTCGTCGAGGGCGCGCTCGCGCGGGACGGCGACGACCGTGATCGCCTCGACCGTCGCGTCGTGCTCCTTCGCGAGCGCGATCGCCGTCGCGACCATCTCCTCGCCGATGTCGCCCAGCTTCATCGGCACGAGCACACGGCGGATCGACGAGCCGACGGGCGCCGCTCGGGGGTCGACGTCCTCGAGCATCCCCCGCCGCTGGCGCATCCGCGTCGCGGCGTAGACCCCGAGCCCGATCGCGAGCCAGACGGGCCCGGCGACGAGCGCGCCGTGGTGCGTCGCGAGCGCGAGCACGAAGATCGCCGCAGTGAGCGGCGCGCCGATGAGTGCCGGGAGCGGCACGGCGACGCCCCAGAGCCGGAGATCGGGGCCTGCCCTGAACGGCCGCGGCAGGTCGGGCTCCCGGCGCCGCAACCTGATCACGGCGAGCTGCGCCAGCGTGAAGGCCAGGAGGACGCCGAAGGAGTAGATGCTCGCGAGGAACGTGGTCTCGTCGCCCAGCGCGGCGGCGAGGATCAGGACGGCGGTCGAGACGACGATGATCGCCGCGATCGCCTCCCGCGAGACCAGCGTTCGGCGCTCGAGGCGCCCGAACTCGCGCGGCAGCATCCCGTGCGCCCCCATCGAGAACGCGAGGCGGGCGCAGCCCGAGATCGACGTCGTCACCGCCATCAGCAGCACGAGCGCGCCCGAGAGACCGACCACGACGCGTAGGACGTCGACCACGGCGGCGGGGAGCTCCTCGTCGAAAGCGGTGACGATCCCGACCAGCGGGGCCTCGAGCCACTCGTCGCCGAGCTCGGTGGAGCCGGTCTCCGCCGGGAAGGCCGAGACGCCGACCGCGGCGACGAGCACGGTGAGAAGGACGACCAGGCCGATCGCGGAGAACAGCGAACGAGGCAGCGTCCTTCCGGGCTCGCGCGCCTCCTCGGCGAGATTCGCCACCGTCTCGAGCCCCGTGTACGCGAGGAAGCCGAGCGGGATCGCGAAGAGCAGGTCGTCGAGCCAGTCCTGGCCAGGCGCGAGCGTCAGACCGTTGGCGAGCGTCTCGGGCGAGAAGACGAGCGCGAGGCCGAGAACGACGATCAGCGCCTGCACGGCGAGGTCGAGCATCGCGACCCCGAGCGCAGGCCCATGCAAGCGTGATCGTCGGGCGAGCCGGACGACACCGATCGCGGCGATCGCGACGACACCGACCACGATGTCCCACGGCGCGTCCCGGATCTCCTCGAGCCCCAGCGCCGCGCCGACGTAGTGCGGCACGAAGAGCGCCGACAGGGCGATCACGATCAGGTAGTCGAGGAAGAGCGCCCACCCGGTGACGAACCCGACGAGGTCGTTGAAGGCGCGCCGGGTGAACGTCTCTGCGCCGCCGATCTCCGGGATGGCAGCGGTGCCTTCGGCGTAGGAGAGTGCGACGAGGCCGAAGACGAGGCCCGTGAGGGCGAGCACGAGCGGTGTCAGCCCGAGCGCCTCGGCGGCGACGATGCCGAGGGCGATGTAGATCGAGGCGGCGATCTCGCCGTAGGCGATCGCGAAGAGCGCCGGCGCGTCGAGCACGCGCTCGAAGCCGCGAACCTTGCGGGCCATCCTCTACCGCCTCTTCTCGCGCGGCGGTTCGGCGCCGCGCTTCCGCTCGAGCGTGAAGCGGGCGACGCCGAGCGCGACGAAGAGCCCGCCGAGCACGAAGCCGACCATGCCGCCGCCCTCCGCTGCCGTCCGGACGAGCAGCGCGACCCCGATCCCGACGAGCAGCACCGACATCCCGTAGACGGCGCTCCGGTACCAGCTCATGCGAGCTCCTCTCGCGCGGCTGTGACCATCACGCGGCAGGGCGCGTTGCGCATCACCCGGTCGACCGTCGTCCCGAAGACGCCGCGCCTGGCCTCGGTGAGACGCTTGCGCGGCGAGCCCATCACGATGATCTCCGTCCCGCGGCGCTCCGCCTCCAGCACGATCTCGACCGAGGCGCTGCGGCCGCGGATCAGCCGCGGCGTGACGCGCACGTCGTAGGCGTCGCCGACCGCCACAGCGTCGTCGAGCTCGATGTCCGCGAGCCGCTCGGCCTCCTCGAGTGGCTCGTCGAGCGACAGCTCGAGCGGCACCTCGACGACGCTCAGCGCAATGACCCTCGCGCCGCGCTCGGCCGCGAGACGACAGGCGACGTCGACGGCGTCGTCCGAAGGCCGGCCGGGCACGACAGGGACGAGCAGCCGGCGGTACTCGAGCGCGAGCGCGGGGCCGAAGGCCGGTGGCGCCCGGAGCGTGTCGGACGCGGGCGAGCCGACGACCGTGCGCCGGTAGACGACGTACCCGACCAGGCCGAGCACGATCCAGCCGAGGCCGACCCAGCGCGTGGTGGCGCTCTGCAGGACGATCACGACGAAGGACGCCCCCGTCGCGACCCCGCCGACGATCGCGAAGAGCGGCCAGTCGACTCCCCCGACCCGGAGATTGGGCGCGGCCCGATACGGCGACAGCTCGCTCGCGCCGCGGTCGGCCATGCGGATCCGCACGAGCGCCGCGTGGGCGACCGTGAACGAGAGCGTCGCGCCGAGTGAGTAGAGCGTGCCGACGAAGTTCACGTCCCCGGGCAGGAGGATCGCGATCGGTGCGACTCCCGCGAAGACGACGAGCGAGAGGACCGGGGTCTTGAGCCGCGGGTGCAGGCGCCGGAAGACCTCCGGCAGCTGCCGGTAGCTCGCCATCGCGTAGGTGATCCGCGAGGCGCCGATCACGCCGGCGTTCGTCGCGATCACGAGGATCGTGGCGGCGAGCACGCCGACGTAGATCTCGAGCCCGTCGAGCAGCAGCCCTTCGAGGCCGATGTTCTCGACGAGGCCGAGGATCGGGTCGTTGGCGTACCCGCCTTCCTCGGGCGGGAGCGCGAGGAGCGTCGTGTACTCGCCGTCGACGAGCTTCACCGGCAGTGCCGAGAGCGCGATAGCCGGGAGGGTGAAGTAGATCGCGAAGACGGCGAGAGCGACCAGCTTGTAGGCGGCCGGCACGGTACGCACCGGGTCGCGCGCCTCCTCGGCGAGGTTCGACACGGTCTCGACGCCGGTGTAGGCGAGCATCGCGATCGGGATCGCGATCGCGAGATCCGACCAGGTCGGCGCCACGCCCCAGTGGACGTTCTCGGTCAGCGTCTCGGGGCTGAAGACGAGGACGAAGCCGAGCAGGACCAGGAGCAGCTGGGTCGCGAAGTCGATCACGGCGAGCCCGATCGAGAGCCTTGCCGCCTCCGTCACCCCGACCACGTTGAGCGCCACGAGGACGACGATCACGACCGCGCCGCCGACGATGTCCCACGGATTCGTGTTCAGCGGCTCCCAGAAGATCGAGAGGTAGTGCGGCACGAAGAACGCGGAGACGGCGATCGTGACGACGTAGACGAGGAGCTGCGACCAGCCCGCGACGAAGCTGACGCGCTCGTCGAACGCGTGGCGCGCGAAGCTCGCCGAGCCCCCCGCCTCCGGGTAGCGCGCCGTGCCCTCGGCGTACGTCGCCGCGGTCATCGCGAAGACGACCCCCGCGACGACGAAGACGAGCGGCGTCAGGCCCAGCGCGAAGACGGCCGTGAGACCGAGCGCGTAGTAGATCGAGGAGCCGACGTTCCCGTAAGCGGTGGCGAAAAGGGCCGGCGTGCCGAGCACCCGCTCGAGCTGCACCTCGCGGCGGCGGCGACTGCCGGGCACGCGCGCGAGTCTACGCCCGAGCCTGGCTGGGCCTCCAAAGGTGCTTCTCTGCCTCGCCGTCGAGCGATGCGAATTCTCTCGCGGCCGGACGCCGGCTTTGCCGGCCGGGAGGCCGGCTCAGCCCGACCCCTGCACGACCGTGAAGAAGGGGGCCCGTGGGGAACCATCGTTTCCCCCACGTTTGTCAGCGTAGAGTCGCGCCGTGACCGGCCTCCGGCTCGTCGTCCCGGCGGCGCTCGTCGACCAGGTGCTGACGCTGTTGCGCGGATACGCGTTCGTCACGAACGTCGTCCACCTCCCCGGTGCCGCCCTCGAGCCGGCGGGTGACGTCGTGCTCGCCGACGTGGCCCGCGAGGAGGTGAGCGTCGTCATCGAGCGGCTGTGCACGCTCGGGCTCGACCGCGAGGGGTCGATCACAATCGACGCCATCGACGCATCCGTCTCGCTCGTCGCGCGCCGGGCGATGGCGAGCGCGCCGGGCGCCGCCTCGGACGCGGTGCTCTGGGAGCAGGTGGAGCAGAACGTGAGCGAGAGCACGGAGCTGTCGGCGTCGTTCCTCCTCTTCATGTCGATCGCGACCATGCTCGCGGCGGTCGGGATCCTCACCGACTCGGCGATCCTGATCGTCGGAGCGATGGTCGTCGGCCCGGAGTTCGGCCCGCTCGCGGCCCTGTGCCTGGCGATCGTGCGGCGTCGGCCGCGGGTCGCCGGCGCGAGCGTGCTCGCGCTCGCGGTGGGCTTCCCGCTCGCGATCGCGGCCTCCTGGCTGCTCACCATCGTCCTGCGCGCCGTCGACCTCGGGCCCGACGCGGCCGACCTCGAGGATCGCGCCCAGACCTTCTTCATCTCCCATCCGGACACGTTCTCGGTCCTCGTGGCGCTCCTCGCGGGCACGGCGGGCATGCTCTCGCTCTCCACCGCGAAGTCGGGAGCGCTGATCGGCGTCCTCATCTCGGTGACGACGATCCCCGCCGCGGCGAACATCGGCGTTGCGGCCGCCTACCGCAACTGGGACGAGTGGCGGGGCGCCGTGCTGCAGCTCGCGATCAACCTCGGCGCGATCGTCGTCGCCGGGACCGCCACGCTCGCGGTCGAGCGGCAGCGTCACAGGCGACGGCGGCGAGGCGGCGTCAAGGCACCGTCAAGATCGTCGTCGCCGACGTAGAGGTCGCGTCAAGAACGACCCGGACGCGGGGCCCCGCGCGTACAACGGGGCGCATGCGAGACATCCTCTTCCCGCTGGTGGTGGTCGCGTTCTTCGCTCTCGCGACATTGCTCGTGAAAGCCTGCGAGCACCTCATCGAGGCGCGCGAGCCGGCCCAGACGGACGAGGCCGACGCCGCGTGAGCGCCGGTGACGTGATCGGCCTCGCGCTGGCGGTGGCCGCGCTCGGCTACCTCGTCTGGGCCCTGCTCTACCCCGAGCGGCTCTGATGCCGACCTCCGGTTGGCTTCAGCTCGCCGCGCTCGTCGCGGCGCTCCTCGTCGGCGCACGGCTCCTCGGCGCCTACATCGCCCGCGTCTTCGGCGACACGGCGCTGCCGGAGGATCGGGTCTTCGCGCCGGTCGAGCGCGCGATCTATCGCCTCCTGGGGGTCACGCCCGGGAACGAGCAACGGTGGACCGGCTATGCGCGCTCGGTGCTCGCCTTCAGCGCCGTCTCGGTGCTCGGGCTCTACCTGCTCCAGCGTCTCCAGGGTGCGCTCTTCCTCAACCCGACGGATGTGACGGGCGTCCCGCCCGCGCTCGCGTTCAACACGGCCGTCAGCTTCGTCACGAACACGAACTGGCAGAACTACGGCGGCGAGTCGACGATGAGCCACCTCACCCAGATGAGCGGGCTCGCCGTGCAGAACTTCGTCTCGGCGGCGGTCGGGATCGCGGTCGCGATCGCGCTCGTCCGAGGCATCACGCGCCGCCAGAGCGAGACGATCGGCAACTTCTGGGTCGACCTGACGCGCTCGGTGACGAGGATCCTCCTCCCCCTCGCGATCGTCCTCGCGCTCGTGCTCGTCGCGCGCGGCGCGATCCAGTCCTTCGACGGCTTCACGGAGGCACGGACGCTCGAGGGTGCCACCCAGTCGATCCCGGGCGGCCCGTTCGCCAGCCAGGAGGCGATCAAGGAGCTCGGCACGAACGGCGGGGGCACGCTCAACGCGAACTCGGCGCACCCGTTCTCGAATCCGACGCCGTTCACGAACCTGCTCGAGATCTTCGCGCTGCTCCTGATCCCGTTCTCGCTCGCCTACGCCTACGGGCGCCTGGCGCGGGACACGCGGCAGGGCTGGGCCGTCCTCGCCGCGATGGCGTTCCTCTGGGTGGGAAGCGCAGCGCTCGCGGGCCACTTCGAGTCGCAGGGCAACCCGCGCGTCGAGGCACTCGGAGTGGAGGGTGCGAACCTGGAAGGCAAGGAGACGCGCTTCGGAGCGCCCGTCTCGGGCATCTTCGCGGCCGCGACGACCGGCACCTCGACCGGCGCGGTCAACAGCGCGCACGACAGCTTCACTCCCCTCGGCGGCGCGGTCCCGCTCGTCAACATGATGCTCGGCGAGGTCTCGCCGGGCGGCGTCGGCGCCGGCCTCTACGGGATCCTCGTCTTCGCGATCCTGGCCGTCTTCATCGCCGGGCTGATGGTCGGCCGCACGCCCGAGTACCTCGGGAAGCGGATCGGCGCGCAGGAGATGAAGCTCGTGATGCTCTACCTCCTCACCGTGCCCGTGATCGTGCTCGGCTTCTCGGCCGTCGCCGTCCTCCTCGACACGGTCAACGAGGTCTCGATCCTCAACCCCGGCGCGCACGGGCTGACCGAGGTCGTCTACGCGTACACCTCGGCCTCCAACAACAACGGCTCGGCCTTCGGGGGCCTGACCGGCAACACGGACTGGTTCAACACGACCCTCGGGCTGGCGATGCTCGGCGGGCGCTTCGCCCTGATCGTCTTCGTCCTCGCGCTCGCCGGAGCGCTCGTCCGCAAGCAGACGGTTCCGCCCTCGGCAGGGACGTTCCCGACGGGGACGCCCCTCTTCGCGGGCCTCCTCGCGGGCGTGATCCTCATCGTCGTCGGCCTCACCTACTTCCCGATGCTCGCGCTCGGGCCGATCCTGGAGCACCTGCAACTGTGACCACGTCCAAGGCAGCCACTCTGCTCGACCCCGCGATCGTGCGCAGCGCCTCCCTCGCGGCCTTCAGCAAGCTCGACCCGCGCACCGTCGTGCGCAACCCCGTGATGTTCCTCGTCGAGGCCGGCAGCGTCATTGTCACCGTCCTCTTCCTCAAGGAGCTCGGCGACTCGTCGACCCAGGAGAACCTGTTCGCCGGCCTGATCGCCGCGTGGCTCTGGTTCACCGTCCTCTTCGCGAACTTCGCCGAGGCGATGGCCGAGGGTCGCGGCAAGGCGCAGGCGGCAGCGCTGCGTCGTACCCGCGCGGAGACGGTCGCGCGCAAGCGGCTCGAGGACGGAAGCGTCGTGGACGTGCCGAGCGCGCAGCTCGTCGCCGGCGACCTCGTCGTGGTCACCGCCGGTCAGGTGATCCCGGCGGACGGCGACGTGGTCGAGGGAATCGCATCCGTCGACGAGTCCGCGATCACCGGCGAGTCGGCCCCGGTGATCCGAGAGTCGGGCGGCGACCGCTCGGCGGTCACGGGTGGGACGCGTGTGCTCTCGGACGAGATCGTCGTGCTCGTGACCGCGAGGCCCGGTGAGTCGTTCCTCGACCGGATGATCTCGCTCGTCGAGGGCGCGAGCCGCCGGAAGACGCCCAACGAGATCGCGCTCGACATCCTGATCGCGGGGCTGACGATCACGTTCCTCGTCGCCGTCGTCACCCTGCAGCCCTTCGCGATCTACTCCGACGCGCGGCAGTCGACGATCGTTCTCGTCGCGCTCCTCGTCTGCCTCATCCCCACCACGATCGGCGCCCTTCTCTCGGCGATCGGGATCGCCGGGATGGACAGGCTCGTGCAGCGCAACGTGCTGGCATTGAGCGGCCGCGCGGTCGAGGCGGCGGGTGACTGCGACGTGCTCCTGCTCGACAAGACCGGCACGATCACGCTCGGGAACCGGCAGGCGAGCGAGCTGATCCCCGCCCCGGGAACCACGCCCGACGAGCTCGCCGATGCAGCGCAGCTCGCAAGCCTCGCGGACGAGACGCCGGAGGGCCGCTCGATCGTGGTGCTCGCGAAGGAGCGCTTCGGTCTGCGCGAGCGCGACCTCCACGGAGCGACGCTCGTCCCGTTCTCCGCGAGCACCCGGATGAGTGGGCTCGACATCGACGGCCGCTCCGTGCGCAAGGGCGCCACCGACGCCGTGCGCCGCTGGGTCGAGGAGTCGGGTGGAGCGTTTCCTGCGGAGCTCGAGGCGACCGTCGCCGAGATCGCCTCCTCGGGCGGCACACCGCTCGTCGTCGCCGAGCCGGGGCGCGCCCTCGGGGTCGTCTACCTCAAGGACGTCGTCAAGCAGGGGATGCACGAGCGGTTCGACGAGCTCAGGCGCATGGGGATCCGGACGGTGATGATCACGGGCGACAATCCGCTCACCGCGAAGGCGATCGCCGACGAGGCCGGGGTGGACGACTTCCTCGCCGAGGCGACACCCGAGGACAAGATGGCGCTGATCCGGCGCGAGCAGGCATCGGGCCGGCTCGTCGCGATGACCGGTGACGGGACGAACGACGCCCCGGCGCTCGCGCAGGCCGACGTCGGGGTCTCGATGAACACCGGCACCCAGGCGGCGAAAGAGGCCGGCAACATGGTCGACCTCGACTCGAACCCGACGAAGCTGATCGAGATCGTCGAGATCGGCAAGCAGTTGCTCATCACGCGAGGCTCGTTGACGACCTTCTCGATCGCGAACGACGTCGCCAAGTACTTCGCGATCATCCCCGCGATGTTCGCCGGGGCGTTCCCCGTGCTCGACCGGCTGAACGTGATGGACCTCGGCAGCCCTCGCACCGCGATCCTCTCGGCCGTGATCTTCAACGCGCTCGTGATCGTCGCGCTCATCCCGCTCGCGCTCCGCGGCGTGCGCTACCGCGCCGTCGGCGCGGCGGCCCTCCTGCGCCGCAACCTGCTCGTCTACGGGCTCGGCGGGATCGTCGCCCCCTTCGTCGGGATCAAGCTCGTCGACCTCGTCCTCACCGGAGTCGGAGTCTCCTGATGCGTCGCCAGCTCCTCCCCGCTCTGCTCGCGTTCGTCGCGTTCACCGTCCTCGTCGGGATCCTCTATCCCCTCGCGGTGACCGGGATCTCGCAGCTCGCATTCTCCGACCGGGCCGACGGCTCGCTCGTCCGCCGCGACGGAGTCGTCGTCGGCTCCTCGCTCCTCGGCCAGTCTTTCACGGGCGAGCAGTGGTTCCACCCGCGCCCCTCGGCCGCCGGCGACGGCTACGACGGCGCTGCCAGCGCGGCCTCGAACCTCGGCCCGACGAACCCCGCGCTCATCACGGCAATCGAGGAGCGCGTCGCCGCCTACCGCACCCTGAACGGGGTCGCCGGCGCGACCCCGGTGCCGGTGGAGGCCGTGACCGCCTCTGCGTCCGGGCTCGACCCGGACATCTCGCCCACCGATGCCCGTCTGCAGGCGCCGCGCGTCGCGCAGGCGCGCGGGCTCGCCCTCTCGGACGTGCTCGAGCTCGTCGAGAGCACACACGCACGACCGCACGCTCGGCTTCATGGGCGAGGCGCGGGTCAACGTGCTCGCGCTCAACCTCGCACTCGACGCCGAGCGCTGAATCGGGTCCACTTACGCGCATGGCGCGTGGCGACCTCCGCATCTACCTCGGCGCCGCGCCGGGCGTCGGCAAGACCTTCGCGATGCTGGGCGAGGGCCGCCGTCGTCGCGGCCGTGGCACCGACGTCGTCGTCGGTCTCGTCGAGACCCACGGCCGCGAGCAGACGAGGGCGCAGATCGGCGAGCTCGAGGTCGTCCCGAGGCGGGTGATCGAGTACCGGGGCGCGAGGTTCGAGGAGATGGACGTGGAGGCGATCCTCGCCCGCAGGCCCGAGGTGGTGCTCGTCGACGAGCTCGCGCACACGAATGTCCCGGGCTCGCGGAACGAGAAGCGGTGGCAGGACGTCGACGAGCTGCTCGACGCGGGCATCACCGTCATCTCGACGCTGAACATCCAGCACCTCGAGTCGCTGAACGACGTCGTGGAGCGGATCACGGGCGTCGTGCAGCGCGAGACGATTCCGGACCAGATCGCGCGGCGCGCCGACCAGATCGAGCTCGTCGACATGAGCCCCGAGGCCCTGCGCCGACGGATGGCGCACGGCAACGTCTATCCCGCCGAGCGGATCGACGCCGCGCTCGGCAACTACTTCCGCGCCGGGCAACCTCGGTGCCCTCCGCGAGCTCGCGCTGCTCTGGGTGGCCGACCGGGTGGACGAGGCACTCGAGGAGTACCGCCGGCTGCACGGGATCGAGCGCCCCTGGGAGACGCGCGAGCGAGTCGTCGTCGCCCTGACCGGCGCCGAGGACGGAGACCGTCTCGTCCGGCGTGCGTCGCGCATGGCGCAACGGTCGAAGGGCGACCTGATCGGCGTGCACGTTCAGCCCCAGGACGGCCTCGCGCCGGCCGCAGCCGACGCGCTCGCCCGCCAGCGGACGCTCGTCGAGCACCTCGGCGGCACCTTCCGCGAGGTCGTGGGCGACGACGTCGCGCAGGCGCTCGTGAGCGCGGCACGCTCCGTCAACGCGACGCGGATCGTGATGGGCGCGACGCGGCGATCGCGCTGGCGGGAGCTCACGCAGGGCTCCGTGATCAACGCCGTGATCCGCGCCTCCGGCGAGGACATCGACGTCCACGTGATCAGCCATGCGGGCGAGGGCGAGCTCCGAGACGGGATCGAGCGGAGGCGCCCCGCCACTCTCACGGGCCACCGCGTCTTCGCCGGCGCCGTCGCCGCCGCGGTCGCCCTCCCGGCGCTCACGTTCGTCCTCGCGCAGCTCAGGGACGAGCTGGGGCTGCCGAGCGTGCTCCTGCTCTACCTGCTCGTCGTCGTCCTCGTCTCGGCGGTCGGCGGGATCTGGCCCGCGCTCGCGGCGGCGGTCTCGGCGTTCCTGCTCGCGAACTGGTACTTCACGCCTCCGCTCTACACGTTCACGATCGGGGAGACCGAGAACCTCCTCGCGCTCGCGGTCTTTCTGACCGTGGCGTCGACGGTGAGCGTCTTCGTCTCGCTCGCGGCCCGTCGTGCCGCGGAGGGACGCCGTGCGCGGACGGAGGCCGAGAGCCTCGCGCGACTGGCCGGGAACTCGTCGGTCGTCGATCTGCTCGAGGCGGTGCGGCGGACGTTCCTGCTCGAGGGCGCCGACGCTCTGGCACAGGAGCGGCGAGACCTGGGTCGTCGACGCCAGCGCGGGACAGGAGGTCGCGCGCTCCGAGCGACGCGTTGTCCGTCGACGCGGCAGCATGCGCTGGCGCTCGGCGGCCGGCCGGTGCCGGACGACGAGCGGCGCCTCCTCGACGCCTTCGTCACCGAGCTGCGCGGATCGATCCACATCGAGGAGCTCGAGGCGGACGCGTCGGGCGCACAGGAGCTCGAGCGGGCGAACGACCTGCGGCTCGCGATCCTCTCCGCGGTCTCCCACGACCTCCGGACGCCCCTCGCGGGCATCAAGGCGTCCGTCACATCGCTGCTCGACGACGAGATCGACTGGCCGCAGACCGACCGCGAGGCGTTTCTCACCACGATCGACGCGGAGACCGACCGGCTCGACGGTCTCGTCGGCAACCTGCTCGACATGAGCCGGCTCCAGACCGGGGCGCTCCAGATCGCCTCCGCTCCGATCGGGCTCGACGAGGTCGTCCCCGCGGCGTTGCGAAGCATCGGCCCGCGCGCGGACGGCGTCGACGTCGACGTCTCCGAGACGCTTCCCCGTGTCGTCGCCGACCCGGGGCTGCTCGAGCGGGCGATCGCGAACGTCGTCGAGAACGCGCTGGTGCACGGCGAGCGCGCCCCCGTGCGCGTCGTCGCCGGCTCGGTCGACGGCGGTGTCGACCTGCGCGTCGTCGACCGCGGCCCGGGTGTCTCTCGCGACGAGCGCGACCGCATGTTCGTGCCCTTCCAGCGACTCGGAGACAGCCCTCAGGGCGCGAGCGTCGGGCTGGGCCTCGCGGTCGCACGCGGCTTCGTCGAGGCGATGGGAGGCGCCGTCGAGGTCGAGGACACCCCGGGCGGCGGTCTGACGATGGTCTTCAGGCTCCAGGCGGCGCCGTGAGCCGCGTCCTCGTCGTCGACGACGAGCCGCAGATCCTCCGTGCCCTGGCGGCAAACCTCCGGGCCCGCGGCTACGCACGTCGATCTCGCCGGAACCGGCGAGGCGGCGCTCACCCTCGCTCAACGGCACCGACCAGATGTCGTGATCCTCGATCTCGGGCTTCCCGGCATCGACGGGCTCGAGGTGATCCGCGGCCTACGGGGCTGGACGGACGTGCCGATCGTCGTCCTCTCCGTCCGCGAGCGCGAGGCGGACAAGGTCGCCGCGCTCGACGCCGGCGCCGACGACTTCGTGACCAAGCCGTTCGGGATGGGCGAGCTCCTGGCACGTGTTCGGGCCGCGCTCCGGCGTGCGGCGCCGGCCGACGAGGAGGCGATCGTCGAGACGGACCACTTCCACGTCGATCTGACCGCCAAGCGCGTCACCGACGCCGACGGCGCCGACGTCCGCCTCACCCCGACGGAGTGGGCGATCGTCGAGCTGCTCGTCCGCCATCCGGGCAAGCTCGTGTCCCAGCAGCAGCTCCTCCACGACGTCTGGGGCCCGCAGTACGGCTCCGAGACGAACTACCTCCGCGTCTACATGGCGCAGATCCGCCGCAAGCTCGAGCCCGACCCGGCCCGCCCGCGCTACTTCCTCACCGAGCCGCGGATGGGCTACCGCTTCGAGCCGTAGTGGACGTCGAGGCCAGCGCCTCGACGTCCACTAGGTGCTGCCGACCCCTTACCCGTGTATTGAGGCGATCACCGGGATCAGGAGGATCGCGACGATGTTCGCGATCTTGATCATCGGGTTGATCGCCGGGCCGGCCGTGTCCTTGTAGGGATCGCCGACCGTGTCGCCCGTGACGCCCGCCGCATGGGCCTCGGAGCCCTTGCCGCCGTAGAGGCCGTCCTCGATCAGCTTCTTCGCGTTGTCCCAGGCGCCACCGCCCGAGGTCATCGCGATCGCGAGGAAGAGGCCTGTGACGATCGTCCCGATCAGAAGCCCGCCGAGCATCTCGGGCTTGGCGATCCCGACCACGATCGGGATCGCGATCGGAATGAGCGCCGGGAGCAGCATGCTCTTGATCGCCGAGCCGGTGACGATCGAGATCGAGGTCGCGTAGTCCGGCCGCGAGGTGCCCTCCATGATGCCCGGGTCCTCCCGGAACTGGCGGCGCACCTCCTCTACGACCTCGCCGCCCACACGCCCCACCGCGGTCATCGCGAGCGAGGCGAAGAGGAACGGCATCATCCCGCCGATGAAGAGGCCGGCGATCACCCACGGGTCCTCGAGGCTGAACTCCACCGCGAGCCCCTCGTCGGCGAGCCCGCGCACGTACTCGTCGAAGAGGATCAGCGCGGCGAGCCCTGCCGACCCGATCGCATAGCCCTTCGTGACCGCCTTCGTCGTGTTGCCGACCGCGTCGAGCGGATCGGTGACGCCGCGGACCGACTCCGGCATGTCCGCCATCTCGGCGATCCCGCCCGCGTTGTCCGTGACCGGGCCGTAGGCGTCGAGCGCGACGATGAGGCCGGTCATCGAGAGCTGCGCCATCACCGCGACGCCGATCCCGTAGATCGACTCGTCGGCCGCGTAGTACGCGCCCACGACACCGGCGGCGATCGCGATCACCGGGAACGCGGTCGCCTGCATGCCGTACGCGAGGCCCGCGATGATGTTCGTCGCGTGCCCCGTCTGTGACGCCTCGGCGATCTTCTTCACCGGGCCCCAGCGCGAGCCCGTGTAGTACTCGGTGATCGCGACGAGCAGGAAGGTGATCGCGAGCCCGATCAGCGCCGGCACGTACAGCTGCCAGAACGAGAACCGGTCGTCGTCGAACGCGAGCGTGACGGGGATGAACCCGACCGCCGAGAGGATCGTCGCGACGATGACGCTCTTGTAGAGCGCATTGATGATCGCGTTCTCGCCGCGCCCGATCCGGGCGAAGTACGTCCCGATCACCGACGCGATGATCGACATGCCGCCGAGCGAGAGCGGGAAGAGCCAGAGCTCGCCGGAGGGGAACGCCGTGCCGAGGAGCATGACGGCGACGGCCGTGACCGCATAGGTCTCGAAGAGATCGGCCGCCATGCCGGCGCAGTCGCCGACGTTGTCTCCCACGTTGTCGGCGATCACTGCCGGGTTGCGCGGGTCGTCCTCGGGGATCCCGGCCTCGATCTTCCCGACGAGGTCGGCACCGACGTCGGCCGCCTTCGTGAAGATGCCGCCGCCGAGTCGGGCGAAGACGGAGATCAGCGAGCCGCCGAAGGCGAGCCCGATCAGGTCGTCGACCGCCGACTCGGGCGAGTTGTCGAAGACACCGGTGAGGATCCCGTAGTAGCCCGCGACCCCGAGGAGTCCGAGACCGACCACGAGCAGCCCTGTCACCGAGCCGGCGCGGAAGGCGACCTTGAACGCCGGGCCGATGCCCTCGCGGGCGGCTTCCGCCGTGCGGACGTTCGAGCGCACGGCGACGTTCATCCCGATGAAGCCGGCGGCGGCCGACAGCACGGCCCCGACGAGGAACCCGATCGCCGTCCCCCAGCCGAGCTCCGAGTAGAAGCCGATCGCGAGGAACGGGACGACCGCAACGAACGCAATCGTCCGGTATTGCTTCGCGAGGTACGCCGCGGCGCCCTCCTGGACGGCACGAGAGATCTCCTGCATCCGCTCGTTGCCGGCAGGCTGCTTCATCAGCCAGTAGGTCAGGTAGAGGCCGAACGCGATCGCGACCCCGGCACTGAGGAGCGCGAACAGCACGGCGTGATCAACGAAGAAGTCCATCCATCCTCCGGGTGAAAGCGCGAAAAGAGACGCCCAACCTGGCGTCAGCGCGGGGGATTATGCAGGACGTGGCAGAAGTGCGTTCGGGTTAGCGTGCCGCCCGCTCCAGGATCACGACGATCTCGCGCTGCCTCCTCTCCCGGGCGTGCTCGAGCGCGGTGACGCCCTGCCCGTCCGGGATCGTGACGTCTGCAGCTCCCTCCTCGACGAGGAGGCGCACGACCTCGGTGTGAGCGGGATCGCCGTCACCGAGGATCACCGCTTCGAGCAGCGCCGTCCAGTCGAGCCGGTTGACGTGGTCGACGTCCATCTCGGTCGCCAACAGCCGCCGTACGATCCGCACGAAGCCACGGTCCGCCGCGCGGATGAGCCCGGTGCCGTTGTAGCTGTCCTTCGCGTCGACGTCCGCGCCGTTGGCGAGCGTGAGCTCGAGCAGGCGTGTGTCGTCCCCGACCTCGCTCGTCGCGATGAGGAAGGCGCTCTGCTGCGAGTCGTCCTCGACGTTCACGTCTGCGCCGGCCTCGACAAGCGT
This sequence comes from uncultured Actinomycetes bacterium, assembly GCA_963791895.1. Taxonomy (GTDB): domain Bacteria; phylum Actinomycetota; class Thermoleophilia; order Gaiellales; family Gaiellaceae; genus Gaiella. The sequence goes on along the minus strand of CAWBTY010000011.1, from coordinate 39,612 downwards.
CTCGGCGACGTCCACGTGGTTGCCGTACGCGGCGGCGACGAGCGCCGTGCGCCCGGCCGCGTCGGTCGTCTCGACTCGCGCTCCGCCCTCGAGCAGCCGCTCGACCTCCGCGAGGCGTCCGGCGGCCGCGGCCCGGATCAGCGCTGCGTCGCGCCCCGGATCGGGCACGGGCTCGTCCTCGCCACAGCCGGCCGCCAGCGCGGCGACGACGCCCACGAGGCCCGCCGCGACGCGCACGTCAGGAGCCTGTCGGCACCGTGAGGCCGACCTGCTCTGCGTAGACCTCCTCCAGCGTCGCGCCCTCGGCGCGCCGCGCGATCTGGCGCTCGGCGGCGTTCTGCTCGGGGATCCGGAGCCAGGGCGCCGCACCGATCTCCTCGGCGACCGGCAGCACCCACTCGAGCAGCCGCTCGATGCGGGCTCGCGCCGGGAGCACGTCGCCGCGCTCGAGGTCGATCAGCTCACCGGAGAGGCCGTAGCGGATCGCGCGCCACGTGTTCTCCTCGATCAGCCGGCGGGGGTGCTCGGGGAGCGGCTCGCCCTCGTCCAGCGCACGCGCACAACGTGCGGTGAGCGAGACCATCGCCGCGACGAGCCCCTGTGCCTCACGCACGTCGGGCTGCCCGTCGCAGATCCGAAGCTCGACCGTCGGGAAGGCGAGGTGTGGGCGGACGCTCCACCAGAGCTGTGTGTGCTCGTCGACCGAGCCCGTCTCGTAGAGAAACCGCACGTACGCCGCGTAGTCGTCCCACGAGCCGAACGAATCCGGAACACCGCAGCGAGGAAAGAAGCGCGTGAAGACCTGGGTGCGCGCGGAGTGGAGACCGGTGTCTACACCCTCGTGGAAGGGCGAGCTGGCCGACAGGGCGAGCAGCTCCGGCAGCCAGTTCCGGAGCGCGGAGGTGACTCGCACCGCGCGGTCCGCGCCGCGGATCGCCACGTGGGTGTGCACGCCAAAGGTGTTGTTCCGCCAGACGACGTACTGCAGGAGCTCGTCGTTCCGCCGGTAGTGCGGCGTATCGATGATGCGCTGGTCGTACCAGCGCGCCCAGGGATGAGTGCCCGTCGCCCCGAGCTGCAGCCCCAGCGGCTCGACGAGCGACGCGAGCTCGAACCGCCGCTCGGCGAGCGCCGAAGGCACGTCGGCGAACGACTGCTGCTTCCCGGTCTTGACCTCGACCTCGGAGGCGATCAGCTCGCCGGCGAGGTTCACCTCGAGCGCGGTGCCCCGGGCAGCGGCCTGCACGTCTTCGAACCGGTTGACGAGATCGAGGCTCACGGGATCGAGCAGGGCGAACTCCTCCTCGATGGAGACCGTGAAGTCCTCCGCCGCGTCGAAGCGCTCCCGCGCCTCGGCCAGGAGGCGGTCGTGTCCCGTGGGCCCGCTCATCGGCGCGTCATTCTAGGAACTGCGCGCGTCCGGTCCGGTCAGGCGGCGCCGATGGCGGCGAGTTGCGAGGCGACGCTAGCCCAGCTCCAGCGCTCCACCACGGCGCGGCGCACGCCGGTGCGCAACGCCTCGCGATCCGCCGCCGGGAGCGCCAGCAGCGCGCGCAGCCGCTCGTGCAGCTCTCCGGCGTCGCCGGTCGGAGCGCTCACGAGCGGCGCCAGCGCGGGCGGCAGAGCCTCTTCGAGACCGGCTGCGATCTCGGCGAGCCCGGAGTGTCTCGCGACGATCGGCGGGCATCCGGCCGCCGCGGCCTCGGCCGCGACCATCCCGAACGCCTCGGGGAAGACGGACGGGACGACGCACGCATCGGCGAGCGCGAGCAGGTGCCGGAGATGGCGGTGCTCGAGCGGGCCGGTGAACAGCGCCGGCACGCCGTCCGTCTCGGCGAGCGCCTCGAGGGCCGCACGCTCGGGCCCGAAGCCGACGACGACGGCACGCGCGTCCAGCCCGCGGAGCGCCCGCAGGAGCACATCGACGCCCTTTTGCGGGATCAGCTTGCCGAAGTAGACGACGGTCGGCCGCTCGCCGGCGAGGAATCCCTCCAGGCGGGCGGCGTTGCCCTCGTCGGCCAGCCGCTCCTCCGCGTTGCCCGGGTTGGGAGGATCGTTGCGGGCCTCCTCGAGGAGCGCGGCGAGCGCGTCGTCGCGCCGTTCGGGCCGCCAGAGCTCGATGTCGACCCCGGGCGGCACCTCGTGGACGTCCCGGGTATGCCCGCAGACGTCGGCGACGACCCGGCGGATGTGGTCGGAGCCCACGACCGTCGCGTGCGCGGCATCGAGGGCCCGGCCCCCCCACGAGGCGAGCTCCTCGTGCCCGCGCATCGCGTACTCGAGCTCCGAGCCGTGAGCCTTGACGACGAAGCGGACGCCGGAGGCCACCCCCACGGGGCCTCCCAGCAGAACGTGGTTCACGAAGAGGAAGTCGGCCGGCAGGTGCTCGCGCACGGCGGCCGCGTTGGCCTCGACCCAGCGGTCGAGCCGGTCGCGCGGCGCGTCGGGGAGCCGCTCGACCTCGTAGCCGTCGTAGCGGTCGAGGACGAAGACGGGCAGGTATCCACCGACGTCGGGTCGCACGGTCGTCGCGCCACCCAGGTCGAAGGCTCCGCGGCCGCGGCTCCTGGCTGAGCACGGTGACGTCGTGGCCCGCACGACTCCACTCGCGGGCGAGCGCCCGGGTGTAGACGTTGGAGCCGGTCCCTCCCAGCAGATAGCCGTGCCAGAGCAGGATCCTCATGCCGGCGATCCTGCCCGATGCGAGTCCGGCCGGCTGCGAGAGCGCTCCCGCAGCCGGCCGGTCGTCTCACGGTCGCTCCCCGGTCGTCGGGGCGCTGGCCGAGATGAGGGGTATCCCGGCCGGCCCCCCGACGACCGCGGAGCGACCGTCGTCGATGGTGCGTCGACGCGGCCGTTCCGCCGGGCTCCGCTCCGGCCCATCCGCCGACCACCTTCGCTGCCCATCCGGGTCCGGGCTTCCGGTGGTCGCCGGCCGAGCCGGGCACGCTCGCCCGGCGGAGTGCCACGTCGGGATGGTGGATCGCTCGCGCTCCCACTCCGTCACGGGACCGGCACGGGGTCGGGCCGTCAGGCGACCTCATCGTGCCGGTTCCCGTGAGCTTCGTGGTCATCGCGAGCGATCCGCCTCCTTGTTCAGCCTGCTACCAGCAGCAACCGCGGTGGATCTTCTTGCGGTTGTAGCTGTCGTTGATCGAGTGGTCGTCCCACGACCACTTCTGCCAGTTCCCGGTCAGGGTCATGCCCTGCGTCGAGTTCTGGGTCACGGCCGACGTGTTGCTGACGGACGAGGCCCCACCAGTGGCGGGCCCGCCGTTCGCGTTGACCGTGCCGCCGGTCGCTGCGCCGCCGTTCGCGGATGCAGCGCCGGTCATGCATGGCGACGATGTCGCCACCGTAGACGATCGGTCGTCGTTCCCACCGGTGTTGGCCAGGCCGGTCTCGTTGACCGCGCCGACCGTGTCGCCACCGGCCCCACCCGTGCCGCTCTGAGTGGCGGTCGAGGTGGTCGTCGTCGTCGGGTTCGCCGTCTGCGTCACCATGACGTTCCCGCTCGTGTTCGTGCCGCCGTTGGCGCTCGCCCGCGCCCGCTGCGTCGTGTCGTCGTTCACGTCACCAGCTGCTCCGCCAGTGGCGGTCTGGATGACGCCGTTCGTGCCACCGTCGCCGCCGCGACCGGTGTCGCCACCGACCGCACGCGAGTTGCCGCCGTCACCGCCGTTGCCGGCCGTGTCGACGGCGCCGTTGGAGGCGTCGTTGTCGGTATCGCCACCTGCGCCGCCGGTCCCGGCACCGCCGGTCCCCGCGCCGCCTGCGCCGCCCGCTCCACCTGCGCCACCGGCTGCGCCGTTGGCGTCGCCGCTCGTCGCCGAGCAGTCAGCGCTCGCGACGATCGGGAGGTTGCAGCTGACGATGGGCACGGCCACGGCGACACTCGCGCCACCGGAGCCACCAGCACCACCGGCACCACCGGCACCACCGGCACCACCGGTGCCAGCTCCGCCGGTGCCGGCACCGCCGGCCCCGCCGTCACCGCTGGTCGCCGCGATCGGAATCGCAGCACCACCGGTCGACGCCCCGCCGGCACCGCCGGTCGAGGTCGCCGCGCCGCCGGCGCCGCTGTTTCCGCCGTCGGACGACTGAGCGCCGTTGCGGTTCCTGGCATCCCCACCGGTCGACCTGTTGTCGCCTTCGGAGTTGCCGTTCGCCGCGATCGCGAGGCCGCCGTTCGCGCCCTCTGCGTCGCCGCTCTCGGCGTTGTTGCCGTTGTCGACGTCGACGTCCACGTCGTTGTCGTTGTCGACGTCGCCACCGTTGTTGCCGAGCGAGTTGGTGTTCCCGCCGTTGATCGCGCCGCTCGTCGCGGACCCGGTCGAGACGGAGGTGCCGTTGCCGTTCTCCTGGCTGGCACCCTGGACACCGGAGTTGGCGTTGCCGCCGTCTCCGCTACTCGCGCTGGCGTTGTTGTTGCTGCCGCCGGTCGAGGTGGCGTTCCCACCTGCGCTCAGTCCGGTCTGCGAGACGATCGCAGACTGGATCGACGACTGGATGTTCGAGCTCAGGTCGCCGGGCTTGTGTCCGCCCCATGGCTTGCCGTCGCTCGCGAGTGCGGTCGAAGGCACAGCCAACGCGAGCACGAAGCCGGCGAGAGCAATGAACTTCCGTGACACAGTTTTCACTCCCTTCGTCACATCCGAATGAAAGGTCCCCGCCGACACCCGGGTCGACGAGTTCACGGAGATGACGAAAGGTCAGATAGGAACGTCGATCGGAGCAAGCACGGAGGTCGGTCGCCTGACGACCGCTCCGTCGCGCACGCGGCGAAGAGCCGGCGGCGTGAGCACGAGGGCGAGGAGGATCGCTGCGATCCCCGAGCCCCCGAACGCTGCCAGTCCCTCGGCGAGCGCCGAGGCCCACGGTGGTGGGCCCTCCGTCGGCGGGAGTGGCGACTCCCGCTCGACGGCTTCCCTTCCCGACGAGCCTTCCGGGCGCGAGTCGAAGCGCGCTTGCGGAGGTGTCGGGAAGGAAACCTGTGACCGAGGCTCGGCGCGCGCCGGAAGCGCGGCGGCCGGAGCCAGCTCGGTCGAAGCCTGTGTGACGGGGGACGGCCGCAACGCGGCGCGGCGTACGGGGCCGTTGCGCGTCCGTACGGGGCCGTTGCGCGTCCCGTGGCCGGCCGCGACGTCCTCGTCGACGGCGGCCAGCGTGGCGACGGTGACGACCGACGCGGGCTGCTCGACGGAGCTCGAGCCCGCGGTGTCGGCGATCCCGGCGTCGTGAGCGCCCGCGTCTCCGCCGAGCGGAGCCGGACCGGGGGGCGTGCAGAACGACGTCAGATCGACCGCGCCCACCGGGATCAGGCCACCGATGCCCTGACTCGCACCCTGATCCGTCGTCGAGCAGTTCACCGTGCGCGCAGGACCGCCGATGCCGCCCGCCGAGCTCGACGACGCGAAGGCGGTCTGCGTGACGAGCGCTTCCTGCAGAAGGTCCTGGACGTCGATCGCCGAGGCGCCGTTCATGACCTGCGTCCCCGCCTGGAGCGAGATCGTGCGGTTGACCGCCGTCGCATTGCTCGTCGCGAGCCCGGCGTCGGACTCGCCCGACTGCGCGGTCGTCGCGATCGAACCCGCGTCCTGCGCGACCTGAACGAGCTGCGCGACGGTCTGCGAGCCGATCCCCGCGCTCCGTGCCCCGTCCTGCACCGACGACTGCGCGGCGACTGCCAGGTTCGCCGAATTGGCCTTCGCGCTCGCGACCTCGCCCGAGTCCCGTTCGCGCGCGACCTGCGTCGCTCGCGCGTTCGAGCCCGCCACCTGGACGACGTCCGTGAGCTGCCCGCTCCACTGGACGAGCAGCCCATCGCCGAGACGCCCGTGCTGGAAGACGGACTGCTCGTTGTCCGAGGCGACGACGGCGCTCGCGAGGGCCGCACCCTCGGTCGCGGCTGCTCCGTCGAGCACCTGTCCACCGACGGCGTCGGCCTCGGCATGCTGGGCGACCGCCGTTTGCTGGCCGGCCCACTGCTCGAGCACCCCCGCGCCGACGACGTCGCCGAGCTGGGCGATCGCCTGGTCGACCGAGACGATCGCGGTCGCGTCGGCGACGACGATCGATCGACGCACGCCGCCGGGCGCCGGTGCGATCGTCAACGCCGCGTCCTCGAGCTGCTGGGAGGCGACCGCAGAGGCCTCCACCAGCTGGGCGGTCGCCGCGATCTGGCCGGCGAACCGCTCCACCGCCCCGTCGTCCTGCGCGACCCGCTGGGCGAGCGTCGCGTCGGCATGAGCCGTTGCCGAAGCCGACACCGTCGTTGTCTGATTCGACACGCCGGTGCCGGCCTGGACGGACGCCCCCCCGTCGCGCCCGTCCGGCCGACCGGTCCAGCTCCAGTCCCAGTTCCAGACCCACGCGCAGGTGCCGCACGCGAGCGCCGCGCGCTGCGCCCAGCCCCACGCCCAGCCGTCGACCTCGCGGCTCCAGGTCCAGTCCCAGACCCACGTGCCGGCGCGCTCGCCCTCGCTCGCTTGCCGCTCGGCGATGGTTCCCCCCGGCAGGTCGTCCCAGGCCCAGCTCCAGGTGTCGCCGGCGACGACGCGGGCGCCTGCGTCGTCGAGCGTCGCTTCGTCGGCGTTCCAGATCCAGATCCACTCCCAGACCGTCGTCCGACCGGGGAGTGTCAGGTTCGGCGCGACGATGTCGGCGATGACGACCGTGTCGAGCCCGTCCGTCACGACCGTGACCGCGCCGCCGGCGGTGGTGTCGGCCGCCGCATCGCTCGACTGCCCGATCGGCCCGCGCTCGCCGGGGCTCTCGACGCGGATCCCCACGTAGGTGTTGCGGACGTCGTCCTGCACTGCCGTCGCCGACGCGACGTCGGCGGTCGCCGCAGCCGCGGCCTCGTTCACCTGCGACACGGCTCCGTCGGTGCCCGGACTGAGGACGCGCACCGTGACGACCGTGTTCGTGACCTGCTCCTGGACGGCCGTCGCGTCGGCCTCGGCGGATCCCGCCTGGCTGACGCTGCCGCCGCCGTCCGTCTCGGCCGCCACGCTCGCGCTGCTCGCGGCCGCCGCGTGGTTGACCTGGGTGACCGCCCCGTCGTCGCCGGGGCTCTCGACGCGCACCGAGACGTGCACGTTGCCGACCTCGACCTGCGTGGCCGTCGCGCTCGCGTCTGCGGCCTGTGCGATCGTCGCGGTGCCGGCCGTGTCGACCGTCGCGGTCGCGGTCGCATCCGCCGCCGCGTTCGCCTGGTTCGTCTGGGAGACGCCTCCCTGCGCCCCCGGGTCGTCGACGCGCACCACGCTCGAGGCGTTGCCGTTCCCGTTCCCGTGCCCGTAGGCGTTGCCGTTGCCGTTGCCGTTGCGTTCCGTTGCCGTTGCCGTTCGCCGTCGTGGTTGTCGTGGCCGTTCGCGTTGCCGTTGCCGTTGCCGTTCCCGCCCTGCTGCTCGGCGACCGCCGTCGCCGAGACGCCCTGGTCGATCGCCGCCGTCTGCTCGGTCGTCGTCGTCGGCGTCGGAGCCGCGCCGCTCGCGTCGGTTGCCGTCGAGCCCGCGTCACCGGTTGAGGCGGGAGCTCCGACCGCCGTCCCGGTCTCCTTTGCCTGCTGACCGTTCCCGTTCCCGCCTGCGTTGCCGTTGCCGTTGCCCTCCCCCGTCGTCGCCTGTCCGCTCGAGTCGTCTGCCGCCGCCTCCGTCGGCGTTTCAGCCGGGTGATTTCCACCGCCCGCGCCCGCCGCCTCCCCCGGCGGTTCTGCCTGCTGTCCGGGCCCCGCCCCGTTGCCGCCCGAGGGGTCGGCAGCAGCGACGCCGGGCACGGTCAGAGCCAGCGCGAAGAGCGCGAGCAGAAGGGCGCTCCAAGCCCTTCGCGATCCCCCTCTATGTCCGCGGGCGAGGCCCGACGGCTTCACTCGGTCTCCCTTCGTGCGGCGGAGTCCCCTCTCCTCCGCACGTTCCCCGAAAAATCCCCCTCCTTGGATATAGCGCGGCCGCAAACACGAGTCAAGGGCTCGAGGAACAATTCTCGAAATTGGTCGAAAACGGCTTGAATACGTCGATTTTCGCCCTCCTCGCGCGCTCCGGTACCATAGGAAAAGGTGTCGAACGAACCATCCGATCGGCGAACAGTTCTGTGGAGCTTCTCAACGGAGGAGTCTGCGGACGATCGTGCCTCCGAGCCCGTCACGCGGGCCGACGATCAGCTCCTCAAGGAGCTCGCCGGAGAGCTCCGGGCCCGGCAGAGTGCGGCCGACCAGCTGGAGGAACGAGCCGCCGCGGCCCTCGGAGTGCACCGAACGGCAGCCCGTTGCGTCGAGCTGCTGCTCCGCCACGGGCCCCTGAGCGCCGGCCAGCTGTCCGAGAAGCTCGGCCTCTCACCGAGCGGGACGACGCCGCTCCTCGATCGACTCGAGGAGACGGGCACGGTTCGTCGCGTTCGCCTGACGGAAGGGGACCGAAGGCGCGTCTCGATCGAGCTCACGGCGGACGGCCGTGCCGTGGCGCAGGGCGTCTGGGACGACCTCTACGAGCCGCTTGCGACGCTCGCGAGCGAGTACGAACGGGGTGAGCTCGCGCTCGTGCAGGACTTCCTGCGCCGTGCGAACGCGATCCTCGGCGGCGGCGAGGACGACGTCGCGAGCGAGCCGGCCGAGGAGACTCCCGCGCCCTCCGAGCCGATTCCCGAGGAACGCGAGATCTTCCGCTCGAGGCTGCGGCCGCGCCGGCCGGCAAACCGCCTCAGGTGAGGTGGAAGTAGAGCGCGTACAGGAGCTCGACGGCGGGATTCGAGGTGTGCACCTGCACGTCCGACGGCGTGTCGATCAACGCCTGTGAGTAGTTGAAGACGATCTTCACGCCTGCACCGACGAGCCGCTCGGCAGCCTCCTGCGCGGATTCCGCCGGGACGGCGAGAACGCCGACGACGATGCTCCGGTCGCGCACGATCTCCTCCAGGTCGTCGAGCGAGCTCACCGAGACGCCGCCGAGCGACGTCGCGACCTTCGCGGGATCCCGGTCGAAGACGGCCGCGATGGTGATGCCGTGCTCCGCGAAGATCGGCGACGAGGCGATCGCGGCACCGAGCCGTCCTGCGCCGACGAGCGCGATGTTGTGCTGGCCCTGGGTGCGCAGGATCTTGCGGATCTCGGAAAGCAGCGAGTCCACGGAATAGCCGACACCACGCTTCCCGAACCTGCCGAACGTCGAGAGGTCGCGCCTGATCTGCGTCGCGTTGATGTTCGTGTACTCGGCGATCTCCTGCGAGGAGATCCGATCCTTGCCCATCTTCTTCGCCTGCGTCAGCACCTGCAGGTACCGGCTCAGACGTGCTGCGACGCCGACGGTCAGGCGATCCGGCACGAACATCCTCCCCATGGAGTTTGTGACAACCGCGCACATTGTGCCGACACGCCTGCGGCGGACGAGCCGGAACCGTCGTCCGGCCGCGCAGTTGCTTCGCCATCGCAGCTAGACGAGCTCCCGCAACGCCGCCTCGTCGACCTCGTACCGGAACCGCTCGACGCCGTCGATCTCGACGAGCGGTATCCGAAGGCGATACTGCCGCTCCAGCGCGGTATCGGTCGAGATATCGACGAGCTCGTACGACTCGCCACAGACGGCGCGCACGGCGTCGACGGCCGGACCGCATAGGTGACAGCCCGGAGCCGTGTAGACGACGACCCGCGGCATACAGTTCCTATCTAGCGCGAAGAGCAGGTGACCGACTTGAAGTCGGACACCTTCGGCGGAGCCGATCTCCGCCTAGGGATACAGCCCCCGCGTCGTGGTCGCCTCCGCGACGCGCTGCACGGCAAGGCCGTAGGCGGCGCTCCGCATGCTCGTCGAGAACCGCTCGCGCGCCGACCAGGTCTCCTCGAACGCCCTCACGACGATGTCGTTGAGCTTCGCGTTCACCTCGTACTCCTTCCAGAAGTACTCCTGGAGCCCCTGCACCCACTCGAAGTACGAGACGACCACGCCGCCGGCGTTCGCGAGCACGTCCGGCAGCACGAGGATCCCGCGATCCTCGAACACCTCGTCGGCCCCGGGCGTCGTCGGCCCGTTGGCCGCCTCGCAGACCATGTGGGCCCGGACGCGCGACGCGTTGTCCGCGGTCAGCACCTGCTCGAGCGCGGCCGGCACGAGCACGTCGCATTCGAGCTCGATCAGCTCCTCGTTCGTCGCCTCCTCGGTACCGGGGAGCGACTCGAGCTTCGCGTGCTCGGCCTTGTGCACGATCGCCGCGGGAACGTCGATGCCGTACTGGTTCACGACCGCGCCACTCGTGTCGGAGAGCGCCACGACGCGCGCGCCTTCCTCGGCCAGGAGGCGGGCGAGGTTCCGACCGACGTTGCCGAAGCCCTGGATCGCGACTCGCGTGTCGGGGAACCGCCGTCCTTCCTTCTGCAGCGCCGTCCGGATGCAGTACAGGACGCCGCGTGCGGTCGCGCCGTCGCGGCCCACCGAGCCGCCCACGGCAAGCGGCTTCCCGGTGACCACCCCGAGCACCGAGTGGCCGACGTTCATCGAGTAGGTGTCGAAGATCCACGCCATCACCTGCGCGTCGGTGCCGACGTCGGGGGCGGGGATGTCCTTCTCCGGACCGATCTCGTTGATGATCTCCGTCGTGTAGCGGCGCGTCAGCCGCTCGAGCTCGGACTGCGAGAGGACCTTGGGATCGCAGACGACACCGCCTTTCGCGCCGCCGAAGGGGAGCCCCATGAGCGCGCACTTCCACGTCATCCACATCGCGAGCGCCTTCACCTCGTCGCGGGTGAGGCCGGGGTGGTAGCGGATGCCGCCCTTCGCCGGCCCGCGCGTCACGTTGTGGACGACCCGGTAGCCCTCGAACACCTCGACACCGCCGCCGTCCATCGCGACGGGGACCGAGACCTCGACCGTCTTCTTGCACTCGGAGAGCACGCCGATCAGGTCGGGGTCGACGCCGAATGCCTCGCCGACCCGCCGGAGCTGCGCCCGCGCGAGATCGTAGGGATTCTCGCGCAGGTGGGTCGGCGCCTCGGTGGCGCTCATCTGCTGAGGCGCGCGAGTCGCACGACCAGCGGACTCTAGCTCAGAGCTACCTGACCCGGAAAGGAACGTCGACGGTCGAGGCGGGCCCCCCGCCGACGGGAATGCCGACGACGCGCAACACGTAGCGACCGCGACGGAGGCGTCCTCCGCCAGGCCCGCGGCCGGTGACGCCGAACGCGTAGCGGCCGGGTAGCAGGTTGCGAAGCCGCACGAGGGTGCCGAGCCGCCGCTTGCCGCGACGAAGCTCGAGCTCGAGCCGCGTCAAGGGCAGAAGCTGCGGTCGTTCGGCCGATCCGTCGACGCGACCGGCGACGAGCGACAGCACGGCCGGCCGGAGGTCCGACGGCACGAACGAGGGTGACGAGAGGGTGACCTGCGCCACCACCGGCGGCCGGCTGACCGGGACGGCGACGCTCCACGGGATGCGAAGACGCGTCCCGGGCCCGACGACCGCGCGGACGACCCCCTCGAGCGCACCGGGTGGCTCGAGGCGCGCCCGCGCCCGGATGCCGAGGCGGACGACGCGGGTGCCGCCCGGCCTGAGCGCGAAGCGACGCGGTGCGACTCCGACGGAGACCCCCGCCGCCGCCGTTCCCGGCAGCATCCTGACGACGAACGTCCGCCGCGAGACGTTGCGCACGGTCACACGCGCCGAGAGGGCGCGTCGCCCCCGATGGATCGCGCCGAGCGGGACGAGCGGGGGATCGGCGACGAGCTCCACCGACGACGCGGCGAGCGGGTCGGCGAGACGGGCCTCGGAGCCTCCGCGGCCGAGACGCGCGGTGGTGACGAGCGCGCCGCGGAGGCCTGCGGCATCGAGATCCGGCCGTGCGTCGGCGACGAGAGCTGCAGCGCCCGTGACCAGCGCGGCCGCGGCGCTCGTGCCGCTGATCGTGCCGTAGCGCGCGGATCCCCCCTCGTTCCGACCCGGGACCGACGTGACGAGGCCGACGCCGGGCGCCGCGACTGCGGGCCTCGAGCCCCCGTCGAGCGCGAGGCCGAGGCTGGAGAACGGTGCCAGCGCACCGAGTTGGTCGTTCTCGTCGAGCGACGCCGCACCGACGCCGAGCTCGACCGGGATGCCCGCGGCGAGCGCGGCCCGTACCTCGCCTGCGGCCCGGGCGGTGACGCCGACGATGGGGACGTCCACCGTCTCGTCGAGTCCGAGAGAGCCTGCGGGGATCGGCCCGTCGACCAGCACCGCGCGGGTGCCTGCGGCTGCGAGCTCTCGCACCGCTTCCGGCGTCGTGGGGCCGGAGGGGAGGAGCACGGCGTTTCCCGCGACCCGGCTGTAGCCCGCCCGGTCGAAGAGGCGGGACAGGGCATTCCCACGCGTGACCGCGACGATCTGGCGCCTCGGCAGCGCCACGACGGGCGCCGTCACCACCGCGCCCGGCCCGACGGCGCCCCCGAGAGGCGTCTCGCCGGAGGCGATCACGCGCAGGCCGGCGCGCAGGAGCAGATGCACGGTCGGGCTGCGCCCGCGCGAGTCGGCCGCCGCGACGCCGAGGACGCCGGAGGTACCGGCAGGCCCGGCGATGCTGCCGTACCCCGGGCCGGCAGGCCCGTCGTTTCCCGACGGCGCCACGACGAGCGTGTCCAGCGCGAGTGCGCCGCGGCCCGCGCGGGCGAGCGGGCCGTCCGGGAAGGAAGAGAACGGCTCGACGACGCCCACCAGCGCGATGCGGACGGCGTCGTGCGCGTCACCGTCGCCGTTCGGGTCGACGGCCGCCTCGAGCCCCGCCAGTAGCTGGTCGGTGCGGCCGTAGGTCGAGACGCCGCCGTCCGCGTCGGGCTGCCAGCCGGCGACGCGGATCGGCAGGATGGAGACACCCGGCGCCACGCCGCGCAGTCCCGCCGGGCCGCGCGCACCGGCGATGAGCCCGGCGAGCTCGGTTGCGTGACGCTCGGGTCTCCCCGGGGCCGTCGGGTTCTGCGCAGCGGCCGGGTCCCCGTCCGCGTCGATCACGTCGATGCCCGGCATGAGCCGTCCCTGGAGGAACGGGTGGCGCGTGTCGATCCCCGTGTCGAGCAGGGCGACCGTGATGCCGGTGCCGTCGACGCCGGGGAGCTCGAAACCGGCGCGACGGCCGCTCGCAGGCCCGAAGGCCTCCGTCTCGAAGGTCGAGCGGCCGACCGCGGCCGGGTAGGCGGCGCGTACGGGATAGACGCCCGCGACGGCCGGGTCGCGCTCGAGCGTGGGTAGGAGCATCGGATCGAGCGAGGCGGCGAAGCCGTTCAGCACGCGCACGTACGACTGCTCCGGGTCGACCGGCGCGCCGCGCCTGAAGAGCCCTGCGATCGCGCGGCGCTGGGCGTTGCGTGCGGTCGCCGTCCAGGAGCGCATCTCGAGCTCGGTCGCGCGACCCCCTGCCCGTCGCACCCGGTCGGCGAGCGACGGGGCCCGTAGGACGACGATCCAGCGGCCGCCGAGCTCCGGCTCCGAGCGGCTGCCGAGGAGCCCTTGCCAGCCTTCGGCGCCCGCCTCCGTGTCGGCTGCACCCGACGCGCCGCCCGCCGCGAGGACGGCAGCGGTGACGAGGGCGACGAGAACGGCGCTAGTGCGACGGGTACGCATCGAGGCCAAGGTAGCCGGGCAGCGGGACAGGGTCGGCGAAGCGCCCCGCAGAGGCGACCATCGCGGCATTGTCGGTGCAGAGCGGAAGTGGCGCGAAGCGCGCGTCGGGCAACGCCGCCCGCAACTCGGAGTTGGCGGCCACTCCTCCGACGACGGCGATCGTCTGGTGCCCGGTTCGAGTCGCCGCCCCCCGGAGCCGCCCGACGAGCGCGCGCACGATCGCGCGCTGATAGGAGGCAGCGAGATCCGCCCGTCGCCCCTCCAGCTCGTGCTCGTCGAGCCCGCGGACCGCATAGAGCAGTGCGGTCTTGAGCCCGGAGAAGGAGAAGTCGAGACCGGGCACGCGGGCGATCGGGAAGGAGAACGCCTCGGGGTCGCCGTCGCGCGCGAGCCGGTCGAGCTCTGCGCCGCCGGGGTAGCCGAGCCCGAGCAGCCGGGCTCCCTTGTCGAACGCCTCGCCCGCGGCGTCGTCGAGCGTGGCGCCGAGCACCTCGAACCCCGACCGGTCTGTCACGGCGAGGACCAGCGTGTGGCCGCCGCTCGCCAGGAGGCAGGTGAACGGCGGCTCGACCGGCTCGGGCTGGAGGTAGAGCGTCGCGACGTGCGCGCGCAGATGGTCGACCGGGACGAGCTCGAGACCCCGCGACCACGCGATCGCCTTCGCGGCGGAGAGCCCGACGAGCAATGCACCGACGAGGCCCGGTCCCTGCGTGACCGCGATCCGGGTCACGTCGCGCAGGTCGGTGTCGGCATCGTCGAGGGCGGCGCGGAGCACGGGGCCGACGAGCTCCAGGTGTCGCCGCGAGGCGATCTCCGGCACGACCCCGCCGTAGCGCGCGTGGAGCTCGGCCTGTGAGGAGACGATGGACGAGAGCAGCCCTCCGTCCCCGGTCACGACCGCCGCGGCCGTCTCGTCGCACGACGTCTCGATCCCCAGGATCAGCTCGGTCACGCGGCTCCGTCCGGCTCATCGCCTGCGTCGCGCCACATGACGAGGGCGTCCTCGCGGTTGTCGGTGTAGTAAGCGCGCCTCACGCCCCTGGCGGTGAACCCGAACCGCTCGTAGAGGCGGATCGCGCCGATGTTGGAGACGCGCACCTCGAGCGTGTAGCCGCGCTGGGCGTCGTCGCGCGTCACGTCGAGCAGGTGGCTCAGGAGTGCGGAGGCGACGCCGGAGCGTCGCTCGCCGGGCGCGACCGCGACGTTCATCACGTGCCAGGCGTCGACGTACCGCGAGAGGACGAGGTAGCCGACCAGGACACCGTGCTCGTCGACCGCTCCCAGCGAGAGCGAGCTCGGCTTGGCGAGCTCGGAGGCGAACATCGAACGCGACCACGGAGTTCGATACGAGACTCGCTCGATTGCCTCGATCGCGTCGAGGTCGTCGAGCTCGAGGCGCCGCAGCTCCAGCTTCACGGTCGCCATCGGCTCGCATCCGGGTCGCGGACGTACAACGGCTCGATCTCGTCCACCGGCCCGAGCTCCGCCACGAGCCGGGCGTGGAGGCTTGCGCGTGGCACGTGACGCGGATCGTCCGCCTCCGGGATCAGCGCCCCGCGTGCTTCGAGGACGTCGCGGTACCGCACGGCGCCGTCGCCGACGCACAGCCGGCCCGCCGGGTCGAGCGCGGCGGGCGCGACGGCAGCCGGCCCCGGGACGAAGACCTCGCCGCGGCGGGCGTCGATCACCGGGAGCGCGTCGGCCCCTGCGCCGGCGGTGAGCGCGTCGAGGGTGGACACTCCGGCGCCGGGAATGCCGAGCGCGAGCGCGAGCCCCCGGGCGACGGCGAGCCCCATTCGCGTGCCCGTGAAGCTGCCGGGCCCGGTGCCGACGGCGAGCCCGTCGAGGTCGGCCGGCCTCGCGGAGGCCTGCCGGAAGAGCGCGTCGACGTCCTCCAGGAGCGTTCTCGCCACGGAGGCGCGCTCGCCGAGCACCTCGCCGTCGGAGAGCAGCGCGCTCGTCGCGACGTCAGTCGCCGTGTCGAAGGCCAGGATCAGCACCTTCCAGCCCTTCTACCAACGCCGCGTCGCGTGCGTCGACGCGTAGGCGCCGGGTCTCGGGCGATACGTGATCAAGGCGAACCCGCGCGCGCGCCTCGGGCAGCGCATCTGCCCCTGCTTCGGGCCATTCGACGAACACGACCGCGTCGTCGAAGTACGGCTCGAGGTCGCCCCACTCCGCCGCAGCGAGCCCTCGGAAGCGATAGAGGTCGAGGTGGGAGACGTCGCCCCTCGCGCCCGTGTAGCGGTGGCCGATCGTGAACGTCGGGCTCGTCACCCTTCCCGTCACGCCGAGCGCGCGGCAGGCACCGCGCACGAAGGTCGTCTTGCCGGCCCCGAGCTCGCCGGAGACCAGCACGACGTCTCCCGCGTCGAGGTGCCGCGCGAGCCGTGCGGCCACGGCTTCGGTCGCAGCTGCGGACGCCGTCTCGAGCTCGAGCTCCGACACTGCGCTCAGAAGAGATCGAGCTGCACGGGCCGGGCGCCGGCGAGCGCCTCCACGCGCCCCGCGGCCGCCATCGGCCGCTCGGACGCCGTCTCCGCCAGGCCGAGCAGCTCGGGCAGGCGGGCGACGTCCCGCTCCAGGACCTCGAGCATCGTCGGCGTGTAGAGCGCCGCAGCCGGGTGGTACAGCGGATAGAGGAGCATGCGTCGCTTGCCGATCGTCACCTGTTGCTCCAGCCCGTGCACACGCGTGATCCCGAGCGCCCGGCCGGAGAGGAGCGTCGTCGCGAAGCTCCCGAGCGTGGCGACGACGCGCGGCTGGACGAGCTCGAGCTGCCGGTAGAGGTAGGGCTCGCACGCCGACGTCTCCGCGGGCAGGGGATCGCGGTTGCCAGGAGGGCGACACTTGAGGACGGTCGCTGCGTAGACATCCGTGAACGAGATCCCGACGTCCGCCAGGAGGCGCTCGAGCAGCTTGCGCGCGCGTCCGGCGAACGGCACCCCCTCGCGATCCTCGTGGAACCCCGGCGACTCGCCCACGAGCATGAGCGGCGCGTCGAGCGGGCCGGTGCCGTAGACCACCTGGCCCCGGGTCGCGGCAAGGCCGCATCTCTCGCATCCGGAGGCGTCACGGGCTTCCGCATCCAGTGCCGCTGCTCGCTCGGCGGCATCCATCACGGACGAAGTCTAGGCAGCGCCGCGGATCACGCTTCGGGCGAGTAGTCGTCCGGGAGCCCGTGCCGGATCGCGTGCCAGAAGCGTGACGCGATGACGGCAGTCGAGGCGGCGCTCGCGAGCGGGAGAGCCGCGGTCGGCTCGACACCCCACGCGTTCGGCAGGCGCTTCCGCCACCAGACGACGCTGCCGGCGATCCAGGCGGCGCTGGCGACGACGGTCGTCGCGAGCGCACGCCGCCCGGGTCGACCCGGCCGCACGAGGGCGCCCGTGGTCACACCGACCGCCGCCTCGAACGGCGCGAACGCGGGGAACGTCGCGACGAGCTGGCCCGCACTCGTCGCGATGCCCTTGCCACCTCGTCGGCTTCGCGGTGGATAGCAGTGCCCTACGACCGCGGCGACGCCGGCCAGATGCGCTCCGGCGTCGCCCGAGAGGGCCCGCCCAGCCAGGCACGCGACCACACCCTTGCCGGCGTCCGCGACCGCGACCGCGATCCCCGTCGCAGGGCCGAACGTCCGCAGCGCGTTCATCGCGCCGGGGTTGCCGCTTCCCCACTCGCGGAGATCGATGCGGCCGTCGCTCTCGCGCCGCGCCGCGAGGTCGGCGAAGGGGATCGTGCCGAGCGCGTAGCCGGTCGCGGCCGCGCCGACGAGCTTTACCGAGCTTCTCATTGCAGCGGTGCCGGGACGCGGCGCGAGGCTAGTGGCAGCCGCAGCCGCCGCCGCAGCACCCGCCACCGCCGGCGCCCGACGCGAAGCTCGGCTTGGCGGCCGAGCCGTGAACCGCGAAGGACGAGAGCTGCTTCAGCACCTTGCCGGCGCCGCAGCTCGGGCACGTGACGACCTGCGCCTCGGTGCGGACGAGCTCGTCGAAGTGCTCCTCGCACTCCATGCACGCGTACTCGTAGATGGGCACGCTCGTAGTCTAGAGCAGGTGACTCCCTGGCAGGCACCGACGCTCGAGGGTCGGGTCGTACGGCTCGAGCCTCTCACGCACGGCCATGCCGAGGGACTCTGGGACGCGTCCCGTGCGCCCGCGACGTGGCAGTGGCTCTCGATCGTCCAGCCCGCGACGCGCAAGGCATTCGACGACTAGCTCGCGGCCGCGCTCGACGCGGCCCGCGAAGGAACGGAGCTCCCGCTGGTCACCGTCACCGCCGGACGCGTCGTCGGCTCGACCCGGTTCCTCGCCCTGCGTCCGGAGCACGGCTCGGTCGAGATCGGCTGGACGTGGCTGCACCCGTCCGCCTGGGGCACGGGGGTCAACGTCGAGGCGAAGCTGCTGATGCTCCGCCACGCGTTCGAGGTGTGGGACTGCCGCCGGGTGGAGCTGAAGACCGACGCTTTGAACGAGCGCTCCCGGGCCGCGATGGAGGCGATGGGCGCGCGGTTCGAGGGCGTCCATCGCAAGCACATGCTCGTCCGCGAAGGCGAGAACCGCGACAGCGCGTGGTACTCGGTCGTCGACGACGAGTGGCCGCAGGTCGAGCGAGGGCTCGTGACGCGTCTGCAGGACTAGCCGGGCCTGTCAGAGCGTTTACACTCGTGTCTGCCCGGTATCCGCGAGGAACTGGAGCCCAGGATGATCGAGAGCGTCAACGTCATCGGTGCGCGCGGCCGCGTCGGCAGCGCTCTGAGCGCGCGTCTCGTCGAGCGCGGGGTCGCGCTGGGCGAGCGCGACGCACAGCTCGTTCTCCTCTGCGTCCCCGACCGGGCGATCGCCGATGCGGCGGCCGAGCTGGAGCCGGGGCCGTGGGTCGCCCACGTGAGCGGGGGGACACCGCTGGCGACGCTCGCGCCGCACCGCCGGAGGTTCTCGCTCCATCCGCTCCAGACCTTCACCCACGACCGGGGGCCCGAGCAGCTCGACGGTGCCTGGGCCGCAGTCACCGGCGAGTCCCCCGAGGCGCTCGGGGTCGCGATCGAGCTCGCCGAGATGCTCGGACTGCGACCGTTCGTCCTCGCCGACGAGCACCGCGCGCTCTACCACGCGGGTGCCGCGATGGCGTCGAACTACCTCGTGACGCTGCGTCGCGCGGCGGGGCAGCTGCTCGCCGCCGCGAACGTTCCCGAGGAGGCGCTCGAGCCGCTCATGCGTCGCGTGCTCGAGAACGACTTCCAGCTCACAGGCCCGATCGAGCGCGGCGACTGGGAGACCGTCGAGCGCCACCGGGCGGCGATCGCCGCCCAGGCGCCCGACCTGCTCGAGGCGTACGACGTGCTCGCGACGCTGACCGCGGAGTCGACGAGGAGCCGCGCGTGATCGTCGCCCGCACCGTGGCGGACGTCCGTGCGGCGCTGGCCGACCGGCGAGCAGGGCGCCTCGGGCTCGTGCCGACGATGGGCGCGCTCCACGACGGGCACCGCGCGCTCCTGCGCGCCGCGCGCGAGAGGTGCGACACGGTCACCATGAGCCTCTTCGTCAACCCCGCCCAGTTCGGGGAGCGGGCCGACCTGAACGGCTACCCACGCGACGAGGCGTCCGACCTCGAGGCCGCACGCGACGCCGGGGTCGACGTCGTCTTCGCTCCCACCGCGGCCGAGATGTACCCGCCGGGGTACCAGACCTGGGTCGAGGTGACCGAGCTCGGCGCCATGCTCGAGGGCGAGCATCGTCCGGGCCACTTTCGCGGGGTCGCGACCGTCTGCCTGAAGCTCTTCCACATCGTCCGTCCCAACCTTGCGTTCTACGGTCAGAAGGACGCCCAGCAGGTCGACGTGCTGCGGAGGATGATCGCCGACCTCGAGCTCGAGGTGGAGCTCGTCGTCGTGCCGACCGTGCGAGACGCCGACGGCCTGGCGCTCTCTTCCCGGAACGGCACCCTCACCCCCGAGCAGCGACTGCTCGCGCTCGCCCTCCCTCGGGCGCTCGCGACCCGCGACGTCGAGACGGCTCGCGCGATCCTCGAGGCGTCGGGCCTCGAGGTCGACTACGTCACCGTCGCCCCCTTCGACCCCCCGACGCTCGCCGCCGCGGTGCGCGCGGGCTCGACCCGCCTGATCGACAACGTCCCGCTCGACGAGGAGATGACCACATGAGCATCCCTGCAGGAAAGCTGCCCTTGCCCGAGCTCGCCGAGATGAAACGCCGCGGCGACCGGATCGTCATGGTCACCGCGTACGACATGCCCGGCGCGCGGTTCGCCGAGGACGCGGGCATCGACATGATCCTCGTGGGCGACACGGCGGCGATGGTCGTCCTCGGTCACGAGGGTACGACGGTCCCCGTGACGATGGACGAGATGCTCTTTCTCACACGCACCGTCGTGCGTGCGGTGAACCGGCCGATCGTCGTCGGCGACATGCCGTTCGGCTCCTACCAGGTGTCCGACGAGGACGCGGTCAGGAACGCGATCCGCTTCGTCAAGGAAGCCGGGGCGGACGTCGTGAAGCTCGAAGGCGCAGGGCCCATGGTCCCGCGGGCCCGCGCGATCGTGCAGGCCGGCATCGGGGTGGTCGGCCACATCGGGCTGACCCCGCAGTCCGCGACCCTCCTCGGCGGTTTCAAGACGCAGGGCAAGACCGCCGCGGCCGCCCGTGAGCTCGTCGACGGTGCGCTGGCGCTCGAGGCGGCGGGCTGCGTCGCGCTGGTGCTGGAGGCCGTGCCGGCACCCGTAGCCGACGAGATCACCCGGCGGCTCGAGATCCCGACGATCGGGATCGGCGCCGGCTCCGGTTGCGACGGCCAGGTGCTCGTCTACCACGACCTGCTCGGCCTGACCGAGGGCCACCTGCCGCGGTTCGTGAAGCGGTACGCCAACCTCTCGCGCGAGATCCGCGACGCGCTCGAGGCGTATGCGGCAGAGGTGCGGAGCGGCGCCTTCCCCGGGCCGGAGCACACGTACTCGATGTCGGAGGAGGAGCTCGAGGCATTTCGCACGGCTGTCGGCTTGCCGACCCGAGACCCCTCCAGCTCAATGAGCGGGTGTGCTGGCGGCGAAGCCAGACGCCTTCAATCTGCCCGCCGCAGGCATCCACGGCGTGTCCCGCTTCTGCCAGACACGCTCGCTCTTCAGAGCGCATACGGCAGCACCGCGAACGCCGCGACCATGACGCCCGCGAGCCCGAGGGCGCCGACGACGCCGCGCCACGGCAGCCGGAACGTCTCGCGCAGGCCGATCGCGACGAGCGCGAGCGACCACGCGACGAACGCCAGCCCGATCGCCACCACGACCTCGCGGCCGGCGCCCTCGTCGTCGCCGCCCGACCGGAACCAGTCGGCGCCGAAGCCGAGCACGATCGCAGGGACGAGCACGACGAGCGAGAGCGCCATCGGAAGCGCCGCGAAGCCGATCACCTGACGGGCGATCCTGAACGGGGCGTCGACCCCGACCGCCTTCGTCCCGAGCCAGAGCGCGAGCCCGAGGGCGAAGTAGCCGGCCGCGCCGTAGAAGAGGCCCGCGACGAACGTCACGACCACCGCGACGAGGCCGTCGACCGACGGGTCGTTCATGAGGCGGCCCCACGCCGGCGTGAGAAGGATGCCCGCCGTCCCTGCGAGAACCGTGATCGCAAGCACCGGCTCCGCGCGAGCCCCCACGTCCAGGTCGTCCGTCTCCGAGAGGGCGGCGAACACGGGTCGCGGTGCGGTCACGACCTGCGGGACGCGTCGCCACCAGGCGCGGGCGAGCCGGTCCGCGTCGGCTCCTCGCAGCTCGGCGGCCGCGTCGGCCGCCGGTCCGGGCTTCAGCCCCCGCTCACTCACACCTCGAGGGTAGACGGTCCGTCCTAGCCCGCCGACGCGAGCTCGGTCGGCGTCCGGGCTGCGACCAGGCGGCGGAGCTCGTCCTGACTGAGCTGGTTCCCAGTGACGGCGGCGAGGAACGGTGCTCGCGCGACCGTCCTCAGGACGACCGGCTCGCTCGCCGTCACCGTCGCCGTGCGCGGAACGTCCAGGATCAGAGCCAGCTCGCCGAACACGTCGGCCCGCCCGAGCTCCCGTAGCGCATCGCCGTCGCGGCTGACCGAGACGCGACCCTCGGCGATCACGTAGACGACGTCGCCCTCGTCTCCCTGGCGGATCAGAACCTCGCCCGCGGGGGCACGTCGCTCACCGAGCGACGATGCGACCCGGCGGAGCGCGGAGTACGGCAGCGGTCCGAAGATGCTTGTCTGTCCGAGGAGCTCGAGGTCCGCGGCCCGCACCTCGGTTCCCTCGTCGATCCGACCGAGCGGCCGGTACGCGAGCGCAGCGAGCACGACGAGCAGCCCGCCGGCGACCATCAGCGCGCCACGTGATCCGAGAGCCTCGATCGCGATCGGCGCCAGGAGCGAGCCGAGCCCCACGGTCGCGATCACGACGAGCTCGAAGAGCCCGAAGACACGGCCGATCACCGCCTCGTCGATCCCTTCCTGCATGCTCGTGAACCCCGAGACGTCGAGCAGGCTGTTCGCGAGACCCGCGAGCGCCAGGCAGAGAACGGCGACGGCGCTCTGGGGCCAGAGGCCGACGAGCACGAGCGGCAGGCCCCATGCCGCAAGGGACAGCCCGAACGGACGGCCGAGGCTCCCCCGGCCGACGAGCGAGATGCCGGCCAGCGCCCCGACGACACCGCCGACCCCGAACGAGGCGGTCAGGACTCCGACACCCGACTCACCCATGTCGAGAAGGTCGATCGCCACGACCACGAGCAGGACGCCGAGCGCACCGCGGACGAACGCCTGCGCACCGAACAACGCGACGACGAGACGCACGGGTGAGTTGCCCGCGAGCGCGTGGAACCCCGCACGGAGCTCGCGGATCGCGCCCGAGCGCGCCTCCGTCGTCGGTGCGATGTCGGCCGTCGACGAACGGATCCCGGCGATCGCGACGAACGAGAGAAACGAGAGCGCCGCGCACGCTACGAAGACTGCGGCGGGGCCCGAGACCGCCAGGAGCACCGCCGCGACGGCCGGCCCGAGCAGGACGGCGGTCGACTCGAAGGCGAGCGCGGCGACGTTCGATGCCGCGAGCTCCCGCGGCGTCCGGGCGAGCAGCGGCGCGAGCGCCAGGTGACACGGGCGGTGCGCGGCGAGCGGCACAGCCGCGAGGACCGCCAGCCCGTAGACGACGGCCGTGTCGGCCGCCACGAAGAGCGCGAGTGCCGCTCCGAGGCACGCGACCGCGCGAACGAGATGGACGACGACGAGAATCCGCTCGCGGCGATAGCGATCGCCGACGACGGCGACGAACGGCGCGACCAACGCGCTCGGAACCATGCGGGCAAACAGCACGAGCCCGACTGCCGTCGTGCCGTCGGCCTCGTAGGCGACGACGCTGAGCGCGACCACCGACGCCCATTCGGCCGCGTGGAACCCACCCCACGCGAGTTGCGCGCGTCGCAGCCCCGGGTTTCCCCAGAGCTCCCGCACCGCAACGAGACGCACCGCAACAGCCGAGCCCACCTGCATGGCGGCGAGCATCACAGGCTCGAGCCGCTGCGTCCAGCTGTGGCTCGGCTAAGGCTGCGAGCGCGGTCTCACGCAGCCGCGGCCGCGGGTTCCGCGAGCACGGCCCGGAGGAACTGCCCCGTGTGCGACTCGGCGACCGCGGCGATGTCCTCGGGCGTTCCTGCCGCGATCACCTCTCCACCGGCCTCGCCACCTTCGGGGCCGAGATCGACCACCCAGTCGGCCTGCTTGATCACGTCGAGGTTGTGCTCGATCACGAGCACCGTGTTGCCTGCATCGACCAGTCGCTGCAGCACCTCGAGCAGCTTCTCGATGTCGGCGAAGTGGAGCCCCGTGGTCGGCTCGTCGAGGATGTAGAGCGTCCGTCCCGTCGCGACCTTCGAGAGCTCGGACGCGAGCTTCACCCGCTGCGCCTCGCCGCCCGAGAGCGTCGTCGCCGGCTGCCCGAGCCGGATGTAGTCGAGGCCGACGTCGTGCAGCGTCTGCAGCCGCCGTCGGATCTTCGGGATCTTGGAGAAGAACTCGAGTGCCTCCTCGACCGACATCTCGAGCACGTCGGCGATCGACTTCCCCTTGAACCGCACCTCGAGCGTCTCGCGG
Source organism: uncultured Actinomycetes bacterium (assembly GCA_963791895.1). Classification (GTDB taxonomy): domain Bacteria; phylum Actinomycetota; class Thermoleophilia; order Gaiellales; family Gaiellaceae; genus Gaiella. Next base: position 15,929 of record CAWBTY010000011.1, on the reverse strand, counting down.
TTGTAGCGATGGCTGTGGCACGTCTCGCACGGGACGTAGACGTCCGGCAGGAAATGCATCTCGATCTTGATCTGCCCGTCGCCCTTGCACGTCTCGCAGCGGCCGCCGCGGACGTTGAACGAGAAGCGGCCCGGCTTGTAGCCGCGCACCTTCGCCTCGGGAGTCAGTGAGTAGAGCTCGCGGACGTGGGTGAAGAGATCGGTGTAGGTCGCCGGGTTCGACCGCGGTGTGCGACCGATCGGCGTCTGGTCGATCTCGATCACCTTGTCGAAGCAGTCGATCCCCTCGACCCGGTCGTGCGCGCCCGGCTTCGTCCGCGTCCGGTTGAGCTTGTTGGCGAGCGCCTTGTAGACGATCTCGTTCACGAGGGTCGACTTGCCGGAGCCGGAGACACCCGTCACGCACACGAGCTTCCCGACCGGGAACTCCACGTCGATCTCCTTCAGGTTGTGCTCGCGCGCGCCGGTCACGCGGAAGGTGCCGCGATCCTCCGTACGCCGCTCCGGGATCGCGATCCGCCGCTTGCCGGAGAGGAAGTCGCCGGTCACCGAGCGGCGGTTCCGCATCACGTGGGCCGCCGTCCCTTCCGCGACCACCTCGCCCCCGTGCTCGCCCGCGCCGGGCCCCATGTCGACGAGCCAGTCGGCCGTCCGCATCATCTGCTCGTCGTGCTCGACGACGAGCACGGTGTTGCCGAGGTTCCGGAGCCGCTCGAGCGTCCCGATCAGTCGGCCGTTGTCGCGCTGGTGCAGCCCGATCGACGGCTCGTCGAGGATGTAGAGCACCCCGACGAGCTGCGAGCCGATCTGCGTCGCGAGCCGGAGCCGCTGCGCCTCGCCCCCGGAGAGCGTTCGCGCCGCCCGGTCGAGGTTCAGGTAGCCGACCCCGACGTCGTCGAGGAACGTCAGCCGCTCGCGGATCTCCTTCACGATCCGACGGCCGATCAGCTCCTCGGTCGGCGTCAGGTCGAGCTCGTCGAGGCAGCCGAGCGCCCGGGTCACCGACTGCTGGGCGAAGGCGTGGATCGAGAGCCCGCCGACGGTCACGGCCAGCACCTCGGGCTTCAGCCGCGCGCCGTTGCAGACCGGGCACGGCCGCATCGACATGTACTCCTCGATCCGCTCGCGCTGGTGGCTCGAGTCCGTCTCGCGGTAGCGGCGCTGGAGGTTCGGGACGAGACCCTCGAAGGCCATCGTGTACTGCCGCTTCCGCCCCATGCGATTCCGGTACGTGACGAGGATCCGGTCACCGCCCGTACCGAAGAGGAACCGATCCTGCTCCACCTGCTCGAGGTCGCGCCACGGCGTGGTGAGGTCGATCTCGTAGCGGTCGGCGATCGCCTTGATGACCGACTCGTAGAACCCCTGGCCGCCGAGCGACCACGGCACGAGCGCGCCCTCCTCGATCGAGAGGCTCGGGTCGGGGACGAGCAGGTCGGGGTCGATCTCGAGCTGCGACCCGAGGCCGGTGCACCGTGGGCAGGCGCCGTGCGGGGCGTTGAACGAGAAGATCCGCGGCTCGAGCTCCGGGAGCGAGACGCCGTGCTCGGGGCACGCGAAGTTCTCGCTGTAGAGGTACGAGTCGCCGTCCACGACTGCGATCCCCACGAGCCCCTCGGCGAGCGACGTCGCGGTCTCGATCGACTGGGTGAGCCGCTGGCGCAGATCCGGCTTCATCACGAGCCGGTCGACGACCACCTCGATCGTGTGCTTGAACTTCTTGTCGAGGACGATCTCCTCCTCGAGCAGGCGCTGCTCGCCGTCGACCTTGACCCGGGTGAACCCGTCGCGGCGAAGCTCCTCGAGGACGTCGCGGAACTCGCCCTTGCGGTCGCGCACGACGGGCGCGTCGACCGTGAACCGCGTTCCCTCGGGCAAGGCGAGCACCTGCTCGACGATCTGGTCGAGGCTCTGGCCGGCGATCGGCCGGCCGCAGATGGGGCAGTGCGGCCGCCCGACGCGCGCGTACAGGAGTCGCAGGTAGTCGTAGATCTCGGTCACGGTGCCCACGGTCGAGCGGGGGTTGCGCGACGTCGTCTTCTGGTCGATGGAGATCGCCGGTGAGAGCCCGTCGATCGAGTCGACGTCGGGCTTCTCCATCATCTGCAGGAACTGGCGGGCGTAGGCGGAGAGCGACTCGACGTAGCGCCGCTGCCCCTCTGCGTAGATCGTGTCGAACGCGAGGCTCGACTTGCCCGACCCGGAGAGCCCGGTGACGCAGACGAGCGCGTTCCGCGGAAGCCGGACGGTGACGTTCTTGAGGTTGTGCTCGCGAGCGCCGTGGACGACGAGGTGATCGGCCATCTGTCGAGCGAGTCTAGCCCTCGCATCGGATCGAACACGTGTTCTCTCGGGCATGTTCACGGATCCTTCACGCGGCTCGATCACGATCCCTCCGTGAAGCTCGGCGCGGCGATTCTGATCGTGGTCGCGGCCACCGTCCTGGGCGGTTGCGGAGGCGATGAGCGAGCGTCGTGGGACGGGCCTCCCCGCCCCTTCCCCACGGACGGGAACCTACCCACCGACGGGTTTGCCGCCTATCTCGACGCCGTCGACGAGCCGTGGGAGCAATCGCTCCTGGGCGTTGCGACCGCGTACGTGCAGCCGTTGATCGGCGCCGCCGGCGATCTGCATGCGGCGTTCCCGCCGACCGAGCCCGAGGGGAACGGCACCGTGGTCGTCACCCTCGGGCGCCTGTTCGACGACTCGGTGCGCGAGCTTCGATTCGTCCTCACGTTCGATCCGCTCGAGGACGACGCCTTCCGCCCGCTCGAGGTCCGCTGGCAGCAGCGGTGTCATCCCGGCCGCGGCCACCAGGAATGGTCAACCGGGGTCTGCGTCTGACGCCGCTATCTGCGCCAGGGCAGAGCGCGTCAGGCCTTGCGGGCGCGGCGGCCGAAGACGAGGCCGCCGAGGGTGAAGCCGAGACCGAACGTGCCGACCGCGAACGCGCCCACCGCGAGGCCCTTCCGCCACATCGACATCTGCTGCCACCGGCCGAGCGCGTCGCGCTCCTCCTCGGTCAGCTCCTCGCCGCGCCGCTGCTTCCGCAGCGCGCCGCCCGCCTGCAGGCCGAGGTAGAGGTCGTCGAAGATTTCCGGTCCGTCGGACACGTGATCGAGTGTATAGCCTCGTTCGGCGGTGCCCGAAACGCCCGCAGACGCCCGTCCCGTCGTCGCCGCCTTCGACGTCGACGGCACGCTCACGACGCGCGACTGCGTGACGCCGTTCCTTCGCCGGGTGGCCGGCCGACGCCTGCTTCGCATGGCGCTCGAGCGCCCGGTCGCCCTCCTGAGCGCGCTCGTCCGCCGTGACCGTGACGCGCTCAAGGAGCTCGCCTGCTCGTCGCTCGAAGGCCTCGACGGAGCGGCTCTCGATCGCTTCGGCGTGCAGTTCGCCAAGGAGGTCATCACGCCGCGGCTGCGGGCGGACACGACCGCCCGCCTGCGCCGCCATCGCGACCTCGGGCACACCGTGATCCTCGCGTCCGCGTCCCTCGACCCGTACGTCGTGCCGCTCGGCCGGTTGCTGGAGGTCGACGACGTCGTCTGCACGCTGCTCGGGCGCGATCGGGACGGCAGGCTCACGGGCGAGCTCGTCGGCGCGAACTGCCGGGGCCCCGAGAAGGCTCGCCGGGTACGCGAGTGGCTCGCCGAAGCCGGGCTCGGAGACGCGGTGCTCTGGGCCTACGGGGACTCCGCGGGCGACCGCGAGCTGCTCGCTCTCGCGACGCATCCCGTCTGGGTGCGACGCACGGAGCTCGTGCCGGAGCCCCTCGGCTAGCATCGAGCCGTGCCCGACGCCCTGACGACGCTGCGCGGCGAGCTCGCCCGGATCGCGGATCTCACGGTCGCCGCGCGGGCGCTCGAGTGGGATCAGCTCGTGATGATGCCGGAGGGTGGCGCCGCGACCCGCCCCGACACGCTGGCGACGCTGCACGGGCTCGCGCACGAGCTCTTCGTCCGGGACGAGGTCGGCGCGCTCCTCGACGAGCTCGCGCCGCTCGAGGCAGAGCTCGACCCCGAGTCCGACGACGCCTGCCTGATCGCGGTCACGCGGCGCGACTGGGAGAAGGCCAGCCGTGTCCCGACCGAGCTGACGGCCGAGCTGACCAAGCTCGCGTCCGAAGGCATGGAAGCCTGGGCGAAGGCGCGAGCAGAGGACGACTACGCGAGCTTTCGCCCGTGGCTCGACCGGACGCTCGAGCTCAAGCACCGCTACATCGCCTGCTTCCCGGCGACCGACGACCCGTACGACGTGCTGCTCGACGACTTCGAGCGGGGCATGCGCACAGACGAAGTCCGTGTCGTCTTCGACCGGCTCAAGCCGGCGCTGCGCGAGCTCGTCGCCGCGGCGCCGGACGACCCGCCGGAGCCGTTCCTGGAGGGCCCGTACGCCCGCGAGGCGCAGCACGAGGTCTCGCTCGCGATCGCACGCGCCTTCGGCGCGAGCGATGCCTTCTTCCGGCTCGACCCGACGGTCCATCCCTTCTGCATGTCGCTCTCGACGAGAGACATCCGACTGACGACGCGCTACGCCGAGGACGACCTGCACGGCAACTCGCTCTTCTCGACGATGCACGAGGTCGGTCACGGCCTGTACGAGCACGGCGGCGACGCGGCGCTCGACCGGACGCCGCTCGCGACGGGCTGCTCGTCGGCGCTGCACGAGTCGCAGAGCCGACTCTGGGAAAACGTGATCGGCCGCTCGCTGCCGTTCTGGCGCTGGTTCTACCCGCAGTTCCGCGACGGCTTCGCGAACGTGCTGGCGGACGTCTCCCTCGAGCGGTTCCACCGTGCGATCAACCGGGCGCAGCCCTCGCTGATCCGCGTCGACGCGGACGAGACGACCTACGGGCTCCACATCATCCTGCGCTTCGAGCTCGAGCAGGAGCTGCTCTCGGGGACGCTGTCGACCGCCGACCTTCCCGCCGCGTGGAACGCGAAGCTCGAGGAGCTCCTCGGGATCGCGCCGCCGTCGGACCGCCTGGGCTGCCTGCAGGACGTGCACTGGTCGGGCGGCATGTTCGGGTACTTCCCGACCTACCAGCTCGGGAACGTCCTCTCGGTGCAGATCTGGGAGCAGCTCCTCGCCGAGCTGCCCGATGCGTACGAGCAGATCGAGCGAGGCTCGTTCGAGGCGATCTACGAGTGGCTCCGCGAGCGGCTCTACCGTCACGGGCGAAAGTTCACGCCGGCAGAGACGATCGAGCGCGTCGCGGGCGGCCCGATCGACCCCGAGCCGTACCTCCGCTATCTCGCGGAGAAGAACGCCACGCTCGCAGCTGCGTAGCTCTGGCTCACCCGGTGTTCCGGAGCGCGGCAGCGATCCCGGCGATCGACCGCAGCAACGGTCGCAGCGCTTCCTCGTCGCCTTCTCGGTGCCGGCGGAGCAGCTCGACCTGGATCGCGTTCATCGGGTCGACGTACGGGTTGCGGAGCCGGATCGACTGCTGGAGCACCGGGTGGCGGTCGAGCAGCTCCTTGCCCTCCACCACCTCGAGGATCGTCTCCCGGGCTCGGTCGTGCTCGAGCCGTAGTGCCCCGAACGTCCGTTGCGCGAGCGCCTCGTCGTCGACGAGCTCGAGGTAGCGCTCGGCGATCTCCATGCTCGATTTCGCAAGGGACATCTCGACGCTCTCGACGAGCGCGGTGAAGAACGGCCACTCCCGGTAGAGGTGCCGCAGCTCCACGATCGGCGCAGCCGCGAGCCCGGCGCCGACACCGAGCCACGCCGGGAGGATGCACCGCGTCTGCGTCCACGCGAAGACCCACGGGATCGCCCGGAGCGCCGCGAGCTCGTCCCGGGCGCCGCCGGGACGCGTTGCGGGGCGCGAGCCGAGGTCGAGCAGGCCGAGCTCGTCGAGCGGGGTGAACCCGCGGAGGAAGCGCGGGAACTCCTCGTCCTCCCAGACGACTCCGCGGTAGAGCGCGTGCGCCGAGAGGGACACCGTCTCGATCGTCTCCCGGGCTCCGTCGGGAGCCTCTCGCAGAACGCGATTCGGAAACGCGGTGAGCAGCGTCCCGGCCAGCGCCGCCTCGAGGTTGCGGTGCGCGAGTCCCGGCAGGCCGTACTTGAAGGCGATCGTCTCTCCCTGCTCGGTCAGCTTCAGCCGCCCGCCGACCGCATGCGGCGGTTGCGAGAGAATCGCCTGGTACGTCGGGCCGCCGCCGCGTCCCGCGCTGCCACCTCGGCCGTGGAAGACCGTCAGCTCGACGCCTCGCTCACCCGCGAGCCACGCGAGCGACTCCTGGGCGCGGAAGACCTCCCACTGCGCGGTCACGATGCCACCGTCCTTGCCCGAGTCCGAGTAACCGACCATCACCTCGAGCCGCTCGCGCGGCGAGCGGTCGAGGAGGTCTGCCACGAGCGCCGCGGCGCCACGCAGGTCGTCGATCGTCTCCAGCAGCGGCACGACCGTGACCTCGAGCCCGGCTTCGGCCGCGAGCTCCTCCGCCGCGAGCACATCTGCCGCGCTTCGGGTCATCGAGACGATCAGCGTGTCGATGCACTCACGCCCACGGCGACGTTGGAGCGCGGCGCCCTCGGCGAGCAGGGCACGGGCCTCGTCGGGCTCGTCCACGAGCGAGCGCGAGTGGAGACGCAGGTCGAGTGAGGGACCGTGGAGACCGAAGACGTCCAGCCGCCGGCGCAGCGCCGCGAGCCCACCGTCGGCGACCCGCTCGCCGGCGTGCCTGCGAAGGCTCCGCTCGACGAGCTCGAGCTCGGCGCGGAGCTCGGAGGCGTCCGCGTAGTCGTCGGCCCCGAGCCGCTCCCAGATCGCGGTCAGCCGCCTCCGGTACGGCTCGCCCGGGTTCGACTCGCGCGGCAGGTCGACGTCTGCGAGCGCCGGGTCCGCCTCGACGAGCGTCGTGGACATGCCCCACGAGACCGCCAGCTTGCGGACATCGCGCCGCAGCAGCTCCCGCGCGAGGCTCGCCCCGCGCTCGACCGCCTCGCGCACTGTCGCCGGGCCGACGTTCGGGTTGCCGTCGCGATCGCCGCCGATCCAGCTGCCGAAGCGGAGCGGCGTACCGGGAAGGCGCTCTTGCCAGGCGGCGAGCAAGGCGCCCGCCGCGTCCCAGAGCGTGTCCTCGACGAACCAGAGCCCCTGTCGGATCTCGTCCACGACACGGGGCCGGTCGGACCGGACCTCGTCGGTCTGCCAGAGGATCGTGACCTCCTCGGCGAGCTCGGCGACGGCGCGTGCGCGCTCGCTCGGCGTGATCCGCGGGTCGTCGAGCGCCTCCAGCAGCCCCTCGAGCCGCCGGTGCTTCTCGAGGATCGTGCGCGGCAGCGCCTCGGTCGGATGCGCGGTCAGGACGAGCTCGACCGACACCGCCGCGGCCGCAGCCGCGAGCTCCTGGGCGCCGACCCCGGCCTCGGCCAGCAGCCCGAGCGCCTCGTCCAGCGACTCGCGCGGCGTGCCGCCCTCCCGCTCGACCTCGCGACGACGTCGGACGCGGTGATGCTGCTCGGCGATGTTCGCGAGGTGGAAGTACATCGTGAACGCCCGCAGGACGACCGCCTGGATCTCGACCGGGAGCGCTGCGACGGTCTCGGCGAGCGCGGCGGAAGCCTCTGCGTCGCCGCGTCGCCCGAGCCGGGCGAGCCCTCGGATCCGTTCCTCGAGCCCGTAGGTCTCCTCGCCTTCCTGCTCGACGAGGACGTGACCGAGCGTGTCGCCGAGCAGCCGGACGTCTGCTCGCAGAGCCGAGTCGAGTGCCTGCTCCGTGGGGCGACTCATCGCCCCACTCTTTCAGTCCGCCAAGCAGGATTCGGCAGGAGCCGAATCCTGCGGCGAGATCCGCCGCCTCCGGCGGCGGCAGATCCCTGAAGGCGCTCGCTTCGCGAGCGCACGGAGCTCACTCACGTATCAGCGCGGCTCAGGCGGCGGCGCCGAACCGCTTCTCGGCGCGCTCACGCGCCTTCGCGGCCTCGACCTCGCGATCGCGCGCCGGCGCCGCCGTCACGAGATCCTCGAGGAGGTGCGCGGTGATGTGGGTGATCTCGTCGACCGCCCGCTCGAAGGCCGCTTCGTTGGCCTTCGACGGCTTGGTCGCGCCGCTCACCTTGCGCACGTACTGGAGCGCCGCGGCGCGGATCTCGTCCTCGGTCGCGGGCGGCTCGAAGTTGTGGAGCGTCTTGATGTTTCTGCACATGCGTCGAGCGTAGCCGCTCAGCGGCACCCGGTTGCGTGAGCCAACGCACGGCAAACGCGTTCCATCGCGTCCTCTCGAAGCGTGCAGATTCGCGCGACGAAAAACCCGGTTCGCCTCTCCTGGGGTGAAGCGGTTGCGGGGCCGAGGGGCACGGAGGCGATCGACGCGTAGGGATTCGCCGTCCCGAAGACGGCCATTACACGCCGGCGACGGACAGTCCCTCAGACGGGCGAGTCGGCGAACGCGTTCAGCTCGCGCCGGAGCTCCTTGAGCTCGTCGCGCAGCTTGGCCGCGTACTCGAAGCGGAGCTCCTCGGCGGCGACCGACATCTCTTCCTCGAGGGTCACGACGAGCTTCTCGAGCTCGTCCTGGCTCATCCCCTCGACGTCCCGCTGTCCGCGCCGGCGCCGGCCGGGCACGGTCGGCGACTCGAGCGCGAGCAGCTCGGCGATGTCGGAGACGCCCTTGACGATCGACTCGGGCGTGATCCCGTGCTCCTCGTTGTAGGCGAGCTGCAGCGCGCGACGGCGATTGGTCTCGTCGAGCGCCGCCTGGATCGCCTCGGTCTCCTTGTCGGCGTACATGAGCACGGTGCCGTTGACGTTTCGTGCGGCCCGCCCGATCGTCTGCAAGAAGCGCCGTCTTGCCGCGCAGGAAGCCCTCCTTGTCGGCGTCGAGGATCGCGACGAGCGAGACCTCGGGCAGGTCGAGGCCCTCCCGGAGCAGGTTCACGCCGACGAGCACGTCGTACTCGCCGAGCCGGAGCTCGCGGATGATCTGGATCCGCTCGAGCGTGTCGATCTCCGAGTGGAGGTACCGCGCCTTGACGCCCGACTCGAGCAGGTAGTCGGTCAAGTCCTCGGACATCTTCTTCGTCAGCGTCGTCACGAGCACGCGCTCGTTCGCCGCCTCCCGCTTGCGGATCTCCCCGAGCAGGTCGTCGATCTGGTTCCGCGTCGCCCGGAGCTCGACCTCGGGGTCGACCACGCCGGTGGGGCGGATCAGCTGCTCGGCGACGACGGCCGAGTGCCGCAGCTCGTACGACCCCGGCGTCGCCGAGACGAAGACCATCTGCCCCACCCTGCCGAGGAACTCGTCGAAGCGGAGCGGCCGGTTGTCGAGCGCCGAGGGGAGCCGGAAGCCGTAGTCGACGAGCGTCTGCTTCCGCGAGCGGTCGCCCTCGTACATCCCGCCGATCTGGGGCACGGTCTGGTGCGACTCGTCGATCAGGCAGACGAAGTCCGAGGGGAAGTAGTCGATCAGCGTGTACGGCGCCGAGCCCTCGGGCCGCCCGTCGAGGATCCGCGAGTAGTTCTCGATCCCGTTGCAGAAGCCGAGCTCCTTCATCATCTCGACGTCGTACTCGGTCCGCTGCCTGATCCGGTGCGCCTCGAGCATCCGTCCGTCCGCCTCGAACGCCGCGACCTGCGTCTCCAGCTCGTGACGGATCTCGTCCACCGCCCGCTCGATCGTCGGTTTCGAGGTCACGTACTGCGTCGCCGGGAACGCGGTCAGGTCGTCGAGCTTGCCGTGCACCTCGCCCGTGAGCGGGTCGAAGTGCGAGATCTGCTCGATCTCGTCGCCGAAGAACGAGATCCGGTAGGCGGTCTCGAGATAGGCGGGCTGCAGCTCGACGACGTCTCCCTTGACGCGAAAGCGCCCGCGCCCGAGCAGCGTGTCGTTGCGCACGTACTGGATGTCGACGAGCTTGCGCAGCAGGAGATCGCGGTCGAACTCCTCGCCGACGACGAGATGGACGACGCGCTCCTCGTACTCCGCGGGCGAGCCGATCCCGTAGATGCACGAGACCGAGGCGACCACCACGACGTCGCGGCGCGTGACGAGCGAGGTGCTCGCCGAGTGGCGCAGCCTGTCGATGTCGTCGTTCCGGGACGAGTCCTTCTCGATGTAGAGATCGGCCTGGGGGACGTACGCCTCGGGCTGGTAGTAGTCGTAGTAGGAGACGAAATACTCGACCGCGCTCGAGGGGAAGAACTCGCGGAACTCGTTGCAGAGCTGCGCGGCGAGCGTCTTGTTGTGCGCGATCACGAGCGCCGGGCGCTGAAGCTCCTCGATCAGCCACGCCATCGTCGCCGTCTTGCCCGTGCCGGTCGCCCCGAGGAGCGTCTGGCCGCGGTTGCCGTCCTTGAGGGAGGCCGCGAGCTCCGCGATCGCGCGCGGCTGATCGCCGGTAGGGCGGTAGGCGGACGTGACGCGCAGGTCGGGCATTGTCCAGATGAGCGTAGCTTCGACGGACGCGTCCCTGACCGTGTCGGGCGGGTCGATCAGCCCAGGTACCGAGCGCGTTCCGCGGCGCTCAGCGTGCGGTCCGTGCCCCGGAGCCGCGCCTGTGCCAGGGCGGTCAGCTCGCCCAGGCCGCCGCAGAGCTCGCAGACCCATCGTCGCACCACGCCGTCCTCCTCGCTCGTGACGACGACCAGCGAGTCTGGCTCGAACCCGACTGCGGTGAGCTTGGATTTCGGACCGTGGAGGTACTGCACCGGCTGTCCGGAGGCGCTCCAGAGTCGGGCGGAGCCAGGGCCGGCCGTCACGAGCCAGCGTCCGTCCGGGCTGAAACGTGCGTCCTGCACGGACGCGGACTGCGCCTCTTCGATCCTGAGGACCTCGGTTCCGGTCGCAACGTCCCACACGATGACGTCATGGTCGCGTCCCGCGCTCACGAGCCGTCCGCCGTCCGAGCTGAACGCCACCGCATTGACCGCGTCGCGGTGTCCCTCGAGGACTGTCTCGCCCGAAGCACTCCGGAGGCGGACGACGTTGCCGTCCGCGACCGCGGTCGCCGTGCCGTCAGCGGACACGGCTCTCCGAGAAGGAGCGAGGAGGGCCCTGAGCTCCCGGCGCGGGCCGCAACTCGATGCTCGTGCCCGGATCCCAGAGACGGATGATCCCGTCGTCGCCGCCGGTGACGACCGTGCCGTCGGCTGCGAACTCTGCCTTCCGTACCGGTCCCCGATGCCCGATGAGGACCCGGGCCGGCGCGCCGCCGGGCCGCCACGTCCTGGCCGTTCCGTCGCCGCTCGCGGTGACGAGCACAGCCCCTGGGCCGAACGCGACGTCGCTCACGTATGCGTATGGCCGAAGAGCGTGGTGAAGCTGCGCCCCGTCCCGGTGCGCCACGCACGCGCTGTCTGGTCCGTGCTTGCGGTCGCGATCCTGGCGCCGACGCGGTCGAACGCGACCGCGAGCACCTGTCCGTTGTGCCCGAGCAGGGGAGGGCGGAGCCTCCTCCCACGAGCGTGTGTCCCAGACGCGTCCTGTCCGGTCTCGGCCGCTGCTGGCAACGAGTCGACCGCCCGGCGAGAACGCGGCGTCCGTCACTGCCCGCAGATGCTTGACCCGGCCGAGCTGCTCGCCCGTCGATACGACGCAACACTCGCGCCCGCGGCTTGCCGCTGAGGGCGATCACCGAACCGCCGCCGGGGACGAGACCTTCGATCTCACCGGGAAGCGAAATCGGCACTGGCTTCCCGACTGATCTTGCCGCTCGCGGCCTCGACCCGGACGAGCGCCGAGCCCGTCGACAGGAGCACCGACCGTCCTCCCGCAGCGAACGCCGCGGCCGCACCGTCCACCGGACGTGCCCAGCGCATGCGGCCGCTCTCGAGGTCGTACATCCGCGCGACGCCGTCGTTGCCCACAACGAGGGCCTGCGAGCCGGACGACGCCACGTCCATCCCCACGACGGGATGACCCGTGTCGATGACCCGTCGGACACGAGACGCGTCGAGCGACTCCCGCACTGCGGCCTCGACGCGAGGTGTCGCCTCGATCTTCGCCGCCTCGAGCGCGAGCTCGAGTGCGAGCTCGGGATCGCTTCCGAGGACGGAGAGCGCGCTCGCCACCAGCTGGCCGCTCTGCGCCGACCGCGCCTGCTCGCGCGCCTCGCTTCGCTGCGAGAACGCGAACGCGGCGAGCGCCGTCGTCGCAGCCAGGGCGACGAGCGCACCGAACGCGAGAAAGGCGAGGCGGCGATGCCGTCGCCGTGCCTCCCGCTTCGCCTTCCAGACCGCCTGCTCCGCCTCGAAGCGAGTCGTCCAACCGAGCACCGCGCCGGCGAGGACGTCGTGGAAGATCTCCCAGCGCCCCGCCTCGTCGGTGCGGAGAATGCGGTGCTCTGCCAGGACCTCGAGGACGGGGCGAACGTCCGCCTCGGGACGACGCGCAAACTGAGCGAGGTCGGTCGCCTCGTGGGCGATCTTCGTCCCGGACGGAGTGACGAGGTGATCGAAGAGCAGTGCCGCGATCTCGCGCTGCGATTGGCTCAGGGCCGCGATGGCACGCTCGAGGTGATCGGCGACCACCTGTCCCGCACCACCAAGCCGTTCGAGCGTCGTGGCGCGCAGCGTCGACGATCCGCTCGCCCGCTCGACGTCCCAGAGCCGCTGCATCACGAGCTGCAGGTAGGGCGCCTCGATCCCCGCCGCCCGACCGTTCCCGCTCTCGACTCCCGGTCCTCCCGGCCGAAGCTCGATCCTGCCGGTACCGACCCCGTCGAGCACGGCGCCGACGAGCGCGTCCTCGATCGTCACGGTCTCGCCCTCGAGCTCGGCCCACCGATCGAGGGGCTTGACGATGGCCGCGTGACCCGCGTCGCGGTCGAGCCGGTCGAGGCGGAGGACGTTCGCGAACAGATTGGGGATCACCGACTTCAGCCGGTCGAGCGTCGCGAGGGTGTCCTCGCGGAGCGAGAGGAGCACGTTGACCCGCAACGGGCCGTCGACCAGTCCCGCGAGCGCACGGTCGAAGTCGTCGCCCTCGGGGTGATACGTGAAGTACTCCTCCGCCTGATCGAGCACGAGGTAGACATCCCGCGTCGCCTGAGCCCGTGACGCGGTATCGACCAGCGTGCCCGCCTGCACCCCTGCTGCCTCGGCCAGCGCGCGAGCGAGGGCGGGCTCGGGCGCCTCGCCCCAGGACGAGAAGACGACGACGATCGGAGCCTCCGGGAGGGAGCGGAGCGCTCGCGCCACGCTCGCGAGCAGCAGCGACGACTTGCCGACTCCACTCGGGCCGTAGAGCAACGTCAAGCGGGACGCGATGAGGTTCGCGACCACGATCTCCGAGTCTCGCTCCCTCCCGAAGAAGTAGAGCGCGTCGAGGTCGGAGTCCTCGAACGCGGCGAGCCCTCGGTACGGCGAGCGCGCGGTCACGCCACCCCCTCGAGCCGCCGCTCGAGGAGGCCGACGTACTCGTCCGGATCGACGTCCAAGACGTCGACCTCGAACCGGCGCCAGAACGCCTGCTCGAGCGCCGACGGCTCGGGATCGAGCGCCCACGAGCGGTAGGCGAGCGGCCGGTCGCCCCAGACGCGGTGCATGACGAGCCGGAGGTTCCAGTCGACCATCTCGTAGCCGATGAACAGGAAGTGGCTGCGCCTGAGGTGCGCCGCGAGCGCGACCGGCACCGACGAGACGACATCGGAGCGGCCGAGGTAGTCGATGTAGTCGTCCTCGGTGATCACGAAGCTCTCCCACGCGCGCTCCGGAAACGGATCGACGGCACCGTGGAGCTTGAGGAGCACGGTCCGGCGCTCGAGCGAGAGCTCGGTCGCGTAGGTGTTCGGGACGTCGATCGGCCGCGGCTCTTCGCCCGGCGCGCGATGCCAGAACTTGCCGCGGTACGGGCCGGTGGCGACGTACGAGACGACGTCGACCTCCTCTCCGGCGTCCTCGAACGCGCGCTCGAGAGCGAGGTCGTAGCGCGTCGAGATGATCAGCTGGTGAGAGGCGCCGTGCTCGCGGAGCACCGGTGGCAGGGCTGCCAGGAACCGGTGCACGGCCTGCGGCTCCGCAGCCTCCTGGAAGCGCCGGTGGAGCTCGTCGTAGAGCGGGCCGGAGCCGTTCATGGTGGCGACGTACTGCGAGACGCGGGCGAGATCGGTCGGCCGGCCGGTCGGGTAGCCGAACACCGTCGCCAGCTGCTCGGCCAGGTCGGCGCCGCCGTCGAGGCCGAGGACGGGAACGACCCGGCCGGAGACGAGCGCCTTGACGACCTCGGCGTCGGCGTCGCTTCCCCGGTGACCGTTCGTCGAGCGACGGCTCGTCGTCTCGCCGCGGAGAATCTCGCCCTGGAGACGTCGCAGCTCGACACCCGGCTCGACGCCGAGCTCGTCGAGCGCGGCGCGGGCCGCCGTGTAGGCCTGGAGCGCCTCCGCGGTGCGTCCTGCCTCGTGAAGGGCGCTCATCAAGAGGTGCCAGAGCCGCTCGCGCAGCGGGTGCTCGCTCACGAGCGACTCGAGCTCGGAGACGACGTCGGCCGCACGATCGAGCTCGACGTCGGTCTGGATCCGCTCCTCGAGCGCGACAAGGCGTAGCTCGTCGAGCCTGCGTGTCTCCGACTGCGCCCAGTCGTCGAAGGCGAACTCTGCGAGCGCCGGCCCGCGCCAGAGGGCGAGCGCCCGCACGAGCAGCTCACGCCGCTCGGCCGCCGACGCCCTCCGTGCGTCCGCGAGGAGCTGCTCGAAGCGGTACGCGTCGACCTGCTCGCGCCCGATCTGGAGGACGTAGCCCGGCGCCCGGGTGACGAGGGTCTCGGGGCCGAGGAGCTTCCGCAGCGCGACGACCGCGTTCTGCAGCGACGTCGTCGCGGTCTTCGGCGGCTCCTCGCCGTAGAGCTCGTCGACGAGCTGCTCGGTCGGCACGACCTGACGCGCGCGCAGCAGCAGCGCGACGAGGAGTGCGCGCTGCCTCGGCCCCCCGAGAGCGATCGCGGTCTGCTCGTCCCTCACCTCGAGCGACCCGAGGATCCGGAAGTCCAGCACGGTGCGGCGGTTGTAGCACTCAGCACGTGCGAAGTCACTAACCGCCCGCTAACCGCCGAGACCCGTCAGGGCTCCGCTTGCGACGGCGTTAGCGAGCCGTTTGGAAACCGTGACGGTCCCATTGAGGGCCGATCGGACGCTCGCCTCCGACCGCGAGAGGAGGTGAGACGAAGATGGAGGCAGCGTCCCAGAGGTTCCGCACGGTCATCGCGATCGTCGCCACGATCGTCATGGGTGCGGCGATGGTGCAGACGATCGCACCGGCGGCAGGCGAGCCGGCGCGGATGCCGGGCAGCATGTGCCCGCCGATGTGCTGATTACCTCAAGCGGCGGGGCTCGACACCACTCGAGCCCCGCTGTCCTCGTCGAGGTGCTCCGCAAACCTGGCGCGGGCGCCCGCAGCAAGGAGCCGAGCACCCTTCGCGTCGAGCAGACCGATCGCTTCACGCACGTGTGCCAGAGCTTCCGTAGTGCTTCCCGCGCTGAGGAGCACTTCTCCGAGGTCGAGCTTCGTCTGAGACTGTTCGATGACGTCATCCGTCGAATCGCTCAACAAGACGGCTTCGCGAGCGACACGGACTGCCTTCTTCGAATGCCCGGTGCGCGCCAGGACGCGCGCGTCGATCCGACGCAGCCAGACCGTCGCGAGGCTGTCGGCGACGACCGCTCCTCGTCGAGCCTCGGCTAGGAGGCGTCGGGCCTGCTCGGAGTCACCCTGGGCGAGAGCGACCTCAGCCATGCGCAATCCGAAATATGCGCGCCACGCACGCCAGGGTGGACGGCTCTCCGACTCCCACTGTGCGATGTACTCGAGTGCCGACTCGAAGGTCGACGCCGCAGCCTCCCACTGGCACGCAAACGCCTCGATGGATCCGAACATCGCCGCCACGGATATCCGGAGGCCTACCTCCTCGCCGAGCTCCGCTAGTTCCTGCCGTGCAACCGCGGCCGTCGCCCTCGCCTCGTCGAGATCCCCTCGCAGGCCCA
>CAWBTY010000010.1:0-60575 GCA_963791895.1 uncultured Actinomycetes bacterium | reverse complement strand
GGGGCAGATCCCTGAAGGCGCCGGCTTCGCCGGCGGAACCGACTCGTTCCAAGTACCGGTGTCCGGTGTCTGGCTTCAGCCAGACACCTGCTCTTGTGCTCCTCATACGTGCGCCACCTCGAGGACGTGGGACTTGCCGGGCCCGAGACGGACGTAGTTGCGCCCGCCCCACTCGTAGCTCTCGCCGGTCAGCCCGTCGACGACGCCGAAGTGCTCCGGCAGGCCGAGCGCGGGCGGGATCACGCAGACGCCGTCGTGCACCGAGAACGGGTCGACGTTGACGACGCAGACGACGACGTCGCCGCCGAGCGTCCGCGCGTAGCCCAGCAGGTGCTCGCTCTCCGTCTCCAACCAGGTGAGCCGCTCGAGGCCCGCATGCGTCAGGGCGGGGTGAGCGCGCCGCAGCTCGTTCAGCCGCTTGACGAGCGGTAGGAGCTGCCCGTCGAGCGCCCGCTCGCGCAGCTCGTACTTCTCCGAGTGGAGGTACTCCTCGCTCCCGGCGCGGAGCGGCACGTTCTCGCAGCTCTCGAAGCCGGAGTAGATGCCGTAGGCCGGCGAGAGCGTCGCCGCGAGGACGAGCCTGCTCTCGAACGCCGGCCGGCCTCCGGTCTGCAGGAGCGCGTGGAGGATGTCCTGCGTGTTCGGCCAGAGGTTCGGGCGGAGAAAGGTCGACCAGGAGCGGAGCTGCTCGACGAACTCCACGAGCTCCGCCTTCGTGTTCTTCCACGTGAAGTACGTGTAGGACTGCGAGAACCCGGCCTTCGCGAGCAGCGTCATCATCGACGGCCGGGTGAAGGCCTCGGAGAGGAAGACCGTCTCGGGGTGACGTGCGCGCACCTCGGCGATCAGCCACTCCCAGAAGGGCACGGGCTTCGTGTGCGGGTTGTCGACGCGGAAGATCGTCACGCCGAGCTCGCACCAGTGGAGCACCGCGGCGAGGACCGCCTCCCAGAGCCCGGTGCGGTCCTCGGTGTCCCAGTCGAGGTTGTGGATGTCCTGGTAGCGCTTGGGCGGGTTCTCCGCGTACTTGAGCGACCCGTCGGGACGGTGCTGGAACCACTCGGGGTGGTCGCGGAGCCAGGGGTGATCGGGCGAGCACTGCAATGCCAGATCGAGCGCGAGCTCCATCTCGTGCTCGCGCAGGGCCGCGACGAGCGCCGTCAGGTCGGCCTCGGTGCCGAGCTCGGGATGGATCGCGTCGTGGCCGCCCTCCGCACCGCCGATCGCCCACGGGCTCCCGACGTCGCCGGGCTCGGCACGCTCCGTGTTGTTCCGACCCTTGCGGTTCGTCAGCCCGATGGGGTGGATCGGCGGGAAGTAGACGACGTCGAACCCGAGCTCGGCGAGCTGCGGCACGATCTCCGTGACGCCCGCGAAGCCGCCCCAGGAGCGCGGAAAGAGCTCGTACCAGGCGCCCGAGCGGGCGCGCTCCCGCTCGACCTCGAGCTCGAGCGGGGCGCTCCGGCCGACCCCGTGCCGGTCGCGAGCGGCGAGCTCCGGCGCCGCCACGCGCCAGTCGTCGAGCGTCCCGGCGCCGAAGAGCGCCACGCCTTCGGACAACTCGCCCGCGAGGTCCTCCTGTCCCGCGGCGACCTTCCGGTCGTGCTCGTCGAGCCAGCCGGCGTAGCGGTCGACCCAGGCGACGATCTCGTACCGGTGGCGTCCGACGTCCTCCGCCGTGAACGAGCCGGCGAAGCGATCCGAGCCGAGGGCCACGAGCGGGGCCTCGCGCCAGCGTCCACGCCCGCGCCGGTGCCGGACGACCGCGCGAACCACCTCGTGGCCGTCACGCACGATCGTGGCGGCGACTGCGACCTCGTCCCCGACACACGCCTTCGCCGGCCAGCGCCCGCAGTCGACCTGGGGCGTGACCTCGCTCACGACGATCCGCTCGGCAGCCATGTCGACGACACGGTAAACAGTCCCGCCATGCGGCTCGACCGCTCACTGGGGGTGCAGCTCCACCCCACCTCGCTTCCCGGGGGCCGGCTCGGGCCCGAAGCGCACGGCTTCGTCGACTGGCTCGCGGCCGCCGGCGCCCGCTGGTGGCAGGTGCTTCCCCTCAATCCACCCGACGCCGTCGGGTCGCCGTACACGTCGGCCTCGGCCTTCGCGAGCTGGGCCGGGCTGCTCGCGGATCCCGAGGCGCGGGTCGAGCCGAGTGAGGTTCGCGCGTTCCGCGAGCGCGAAAACGCGTGGATCGGGGACTGGGAGACCTGTGCGGGTCGCGGCGCGGTCGAGGACCAGGTGCGGTTCGAGCGGGAATGGACCGCCCTCCGGCAGCACGCCCGCGCGCGCGACGTTGCGCTCATCGGAGACGTCCCGATCTACGTGGCGAGCGGCGGGTGCGACCACCTGGCGCACCCCGAGCTCTTCCTCCCAGTCGACGAGGTCGTCGCGGGCGCGCCGCCCGACGGGATGAACGCGCTCGGGCAGCTCTGGGGGAATCCGCTCTACGACTGGCCCGCGCTTGCCGCCACCGGCTATCGCTGGTGGATCGAGCGGATGAGACGCGTACGCGCGCTCGTCGACCGCTTCCGGATCGACCACTTTCGAGCCTTCGCCGGCTACTGGACGGTGCCTGCCGGCGCCGCGACCGCCCGGGAGGGCTGGTGGTCGCCCGGCCCGGGCGTACCGCTCTTCGCCGCGGCGCAGGCAGAGCTCGGCCCGCTCCCCGTGATCGCGGAGGACCTCGGCTTCATCACGCCCGACGTCCACGAGCTACGAGACGCGCTCGGCTTCCCCGGCATGGTCGTGCTGCTCTGGTCGTTCTCGGGCTCTCCGGAGAACCTCCACCGGCTCGAGCGCCATCGGGAGAATCAGGTGGTCTACACGTCGACGCACGACACCGACACGCTCGTCGGCGCGACGGGCGAGGCCGATTCCTGGCCGCTGATCGAGCTCGCCCTCTCGTCCCGCTGCGCGCTCGCGGTCGTGCCGGTGCAGGACGTGCTCGGGCTCGGCAGCGAGGCACGCATGAACACGCCGGGCGTCGTCGGCGGGAACTGGCAATGGCGGCTGGAGCACGGCCAGCTGACGCTCGGCGACGCCGAACGGCTCCGGGCGGCTGCCGTCGCGAGCGGCAGGGTCGCGCCCTGATGGGTGGACGCGGAGCTCCAGGGGCCTGCCGCCTTCGCCCGGGCGCCTGAACGGCAGGTGTCCGACTTGAAGTCGGACACCGGGTGGCGACCGCCCATGGCAAAGAGGCAGTTGCGGCCCGAAGGGGACGCCTTCAGGGATCTGCCCCGGCGAAGCCGGGGATCAAGCCGCGGGATTCCGCTTCTGCGGAATCCCGCCTGGCGAGCTAGAACAGAATCTGCAGCGCGGTATCCGGCGGGCAGCCGCGCTCGAGGAGGGAGACGGCCAGGTGGAGGTCGACGTCGCGGTCGAGCGCCAGGACGAGCGACGCCTCGGCGTCGTAGCCCGCGGCGAGGAGCCGCTCGACCCGCCACGAGGTGACGCTCTCGCGCTCGGACTCGGCGCGGCTCGGGGCAGTGAGTGTGTTGGTCGTCATCGCATAGAGAGAGAACGCGCGAGATGTGAGGAGACCCTGAGCACCCGTTAGCACGAGGTTCCGGTCAGGTTGCGATCGGGTTGCGATGGACGGAGAGCAGGTGTCTAGGTGTCCGACTTCAAGTCGGACACCGGAGCGTGCGGCACGCGAAAGAGCAGGTGTCTGGCCGAAGCCAGACACCGGAGCCGCCGGGCGTCAGTCGGAGATGTGCTCCTCGAACCGCAGCTTCGCAGCGACGACGGGCTTGCCGTCGCGCTCGTAGAGGACGTCGACCGAGTCGTTCTTCCCGTACGAGCCCGCGATCCCGAGCACCATCGACGTCCAGCGGCCGAGCCCGACCTTCTCGCGCGCCAGCTCCCGCTCGAAGACGAGAAAGCCGTCGCGCACGACGAAATCGGGGCCCTCGTGCTGCTCGATCCCGTTCAGATAGACCTGGAACGGCCTCCGGACGTCGCGGGGCAAGGGGACGCGAGTGATGCGGCGCGATGAGGCTTCCACGTTCATAGAATGCCCGCAGCCGTGAGGTTCAACCCGAAGCCCGTCGTCCTCTCCGGCGCGCTCATCGCGCTGCTCGCCGCAGCCGCACCGGCGAGTGCAGGCAACGGCGGTTTCGCGCCCGTCCCGAGCGAGTCGCCGAACGCCGAGGGGATCACCGAGAGCTTCCTGCTCGTCTCGACGATCTGCCTCGCCATCTTCCTCCTCGTCGAGGGCCTCCTCGTGGCGTTCGTCATCCGCTACCGGCGGCGCAACCGGCCGCGCGACGCCGACGGCGCCCAGATCCACGGCTCGACCGCGCTCGAGCTCTCCTGGACGGCCGTGCCCGTGCTGCTCCTCGTCGGGATCGCGGCCTTCGTCTTCGTGAAGCTGCCGGGGATCCAGGACGTGCCGGCAGCTACGGGTGGACAGGAGAACCTCGTCGTCGACGTCAACGGCTCGCAGTTCATGTGGGAGTACCGCTACCCGAACGGCGTGATCGCGGTCGACCGGCTCCGCGTCCCGCAGGGACGCACGGTGGAGCTGCGGGTGACCGCGCCGGACGTGGGACGTGATCCACTCGTGGTGGATTCCCGCGCTCGGCGGCAAGATCGACGCGATCCCGGGCACCGTGAACGAGACGTGGTTCCGCGCCGAGCGCCCCGGCGTCTTCCCCGGGCAGTGCGCCGAGCTCTGCGGCGTCTACCACGCGAGGATGACCGCGGCCGCCGAGGTGCTGCCTGCCACGGAGTTCGACGCGTGGCTCGAGGAGCGGAGCTCCCAGCAGGCGGACGGCACCTCGCCGCTCGGCGAGGAGCTCTGGGAGGGATCGTGCGCGAAGTGCCACGGGCTCGACGGCGAGGGCGCCTACGGGCCGCGGCTCGCGGGGACAGAATTGGTCGAGGATCGCGAGGCGGTCGTCAGGCTGCTCCGCGAGGGCCGCGGGCTCATGCCTCCCGTCGGGCGGGACTGGGACGACGGCCAGTTGAGCGCGATCACCGACCACCTGGAGCAGAACCTTGGCGGTTGACGTCCACCAGCCGCTCGAGCAACGCGTGCCGTCCTGGCAGCGCGGGCGGTTCGCGAGCTGGCTCGTCACGGTCGACCACAAGCGGATCGGGATCCTCTACATCGCGACCGCCGGGCTTCTTCTTCCTGCTCTCGGGGATCCTGGCGCTCCTGATCCGCTCGCAGCTCGCCACGTCCTCGAGCGGCGTCGTGACCGGGGACTCGTACAAC
Organism: uncultured Actinomycetes bacterium; assembly: GCA_963791895.1. Classification (GTDB taxonomy): domain Bacteria; phylum Actinomycetota; class Thermoleophilia; order Gaiellales; family Gaiellaceae; genus Gaiella. The sequence continues at coordinate 55,348 of CAWBTY010000010.1, read as the reverse complement.
GAGGTCGTGACGATGCACGGCACCGGGATGGTGTTCTTCGTCGTCGTCCCGATCCTCGCCGGGCTCGGCAACTTCCTCGTGCCGCTCATGATCGGGGCGCCGGACATGGCGTTCCCGCGGCTGAACGCGCTCTCGTACTGGCTCTACGCGTTCGCAGGGCTCGTCTTCTGCTTCTCGTTCTTCGCCGTCGGCGGCGCCGCGAACACGGGCTGGACCGCGTACGCACCGCTCTCCGTGCTCGCCCCGGGGAACGGGCAGGACCTGTGGATCCTGGCCATCCACATCCTCACGCTCTCGTCCGCGGCAGGGGCGATCAACTTCATCGTCACGATCCACAACATGCGCGCCCGCGGGATGTCGTGGATGCGTCTCCCGCTCTTCGTCTGGTCGATCGAGGTGTACGCGGCGATGCTGCTGCTCGTGCTGCCGGTGCTCTCGGCGGGGCTGACGCTGCTCCTGCTCGAGCGGCAGTTCCCGGAGACGTTCCACTTCTTCCGCCCCGAGGACGGGGGCTCACCCGTGCTCTTCCAGCACGTGTTCTGGTTCTTCGGGCATCCCGAGGTCTACATCATGATCCTCCCCGCGTTCGGGATCATCTCGGAGATCCTCCCGGTCTTCGCCCGCAAGCCGATCTTCGGCTACAAGGCGATCGCGCTCTCGACCGTGGCGATCGGGTTCTTCTCGATGCTCGTCTGGGCGCACCACATGTTCACGGTGGGGATGCCGAGCTACCTGAACATCTGGTTCATGCTCGTCTCGATGGTGATCGCGGTGCCGACCGGGATCAAGATCTTCAACTGGCTCGCGACGCTCTGGCGCGGGAACATCTCGCTCGACACGCCGATGCTCTTCGCGCTCGGCTTCCTCAGCATCTTCACGATCGGCGGCCTCTCGGGGATCTACCTCGCGGCATTCCCGATCGACTGGCAGGTCCACGACACGTACTTCGTCGTGGCGCACTTCCACTACGTGCTCTTCGGCGGCTCGATCTTCGCGATCCTCGCGGGGCTCTTCTACTGGTGGCCGAAGATCTTCGGGCGGTTCCTCTCCGAGCGGCTCGGCAAGTGGACGTTCGTCCTGCTCTTCATCGGCTTCAACGTCGCCTTCTTCCCGCAGCACCTCCTCGGCCTGCTCGGCATGCCGCGCCGCGTCTACACGTACCGCGACGACGGGCTATGGGAGGCGTACAACCTGATCTCGACGATCGGGTCGTACGTGATGGGCGTCGGGATCCTCTGCTTCGTCGTCGCGGTCGTGAAGAGCCGCAACGGGCGGCGGGCGGGAAACGACCCGTGGCAGGCGGACACCCTCGAGTGGTACACCACCTCTCCGCCTCCGGCCCACAACTTCGACGAGGTGCCGTACGTGACGAGCGCGCGACCGCTGTACGACCTCCGCCGGCGGATGCGCCGTGGAGGGGCGGCGGCATGAGATCCCAGCGCGCTCCAGGCCCGGTGCTGCGGCTCGACGATCCTCGCCGCCGTGGTCGCCTCCGGCCTCGTCGTCGCGAGCGCCGCGCTCGAGCTCGGTCGCGCCCACTGGGGCGCCGCGCTCGTCGCGCTCCCGCTCCTCGTCGCCGTGCTCGTCGCCGCGCTCGTCGCGTACCCGCGTCTCGCATGGCCCGCCGCGGCCGCGGTGCTCGCGATGCTCTTCGCGATCGCAACCGGTGGCCTCGTCGCCTGGGCCGACGCGGACTGGTCGCTCGCCGTGCACGTGGCGGCCGCCGGGCTGGCGCTCGCCGCCTCGCTCGTGACGCTCGTCGCGTCGCTTCGCGGTGGGCCGCTCCCGCTCGGGCCGTGGCGCGACTACGTGACGCTGACGAAGCCGAGGATCATGTCGCTCCTCCTCCTCACCGGCGCCGCGGGGATGTTCGTCGGCGCGGGGGGCTGGCCCGGGGGAACCGAGCTCGCGGCGATGCTCCTCGGGCTGGCGCTGGCCTGCGGCGGCGCGAGTGCCCTGAACCACGTGCTCGACCGCGACATCGACCGTCTCATGGGCGAGCGGACGGCTTCCCGCCCCGTTGCCTCCGGCCGGGTGCCCGCGCCGCGCGCGCTCGAGTTCGGGCTCGTCCTCTCGGCACTCTCGTTCGCGCTCCTCGCCTCGACCGTCAACGTGCTGACCGCCGTGCTGGCGCTCGTCGGCAACCTCTTCTACGTCGTCGTCTACACCGGCTACCTGAAGCGCGCGACCGACCAGAACATCGTGATCGGCGGCGCCGCGGGAGCCGTGCCGCCGCTCGTCGGCTACGCGGCCGCGACCGGCGAGCTCGCGCTCCCGGCGCTGTGGCTCTTCCTGATCGTCTTCCTCTGGACGCCGCCGCACTTCTGGGCGCTCGCGCTGATGCTGAAGGAGCACTACCGCGCCGCAAACGTGCCGATGCTGCCCGGCACGCGCGGCGAGGCGGAGACGACCCGACAGATCCTCCTCTACTCGGTCGCCCTCGTCGGGTTCACGCTCGCGGTCGGCTTCTGGCTGGGCGCTCTCTACACGGTCGCGGCCGCACTGCTCGGCGGCTACCTCCTCTGGCTCGCACAGCGGCTGCGCGTCGACACGAGCCGGCGGAATGCCGTCGTCCTCTTCCACTACTCGCTCGCCTACCTCGCGCTCCTCTTCGTGGCAGCGGCGCTCGACCCGGTGCTCCTCTGATGCTGACCCCCGAGCTGGAGCGGAGGAACATGCGGCTCGGGCTGGCGCTCCTGGCCGTGTTCGTCGTGCTGTTCGTCGGCTCGTGCCTGGTGGCGCTGCTCTACCTCCAGGTCGACTAGGAGCACCGTGCCCTCGGACCTCGAGCTCGCGGTGCGGCTGGCCGATGCCGCCGATGGGATCTCGATGCGCCGGTTCCGGGCGCGCGACCTCGTCGTCGAGACGAAGCCCGACTCGACGCCGGTGACCGAGGCCGACCGCGCCGTCGAGGCCGAGCTCCGCGCGATCCTGGCGCGCGAGCGGCCGGCAGACGCGATCCTCGGCGAGGAGGAGGGCGAGCTCGGCTCCGGCCCGCGACGCTGGGTGATCGACCCGATCGACGGGACGCGGAACTACTCGCGCGGCGTGCCGGTCTGGGCCACGCTGATCGCGCTCGAGGCCGACGGCCGGGTCGTCGCCGGGGTTGTCTCGGCGCCCGCGCTCCACCGCCGCTGGTGGGCCGAGCGCGGCGGTGGCGCGCATGCGAACGGCGACCGCGTCCACGTCTCGGCCGTCCGGCGCGTGGAGGACGCCGTGCTCAGCTTCGCGCTCGAGCAGCCGGTGCCCTCACTTGCGGCGCACGCGTGGCACGCCCGCGGCTACGGCGACTTCTGGAGCCACATGCTCGTCGCCGAGGGAGCGGTCGACGGCGCGATCGACGCCGTCGGCGTCTCGATCTGGGATCTCGCCGCGATCCAGGTGATCGTCGAGGAGGCCGGCGGCCGGTTCAGCGACTTCGCCGGCGAGCCCCGGATCGACGCGGGGACTGCGGTCTCGTCGAACGGGCTGCTCCACGCGGACCTGCTCGCGTCCCTCGGCTGACCGCCAGAACCGCCTCCTCGTACACGGGATCCCGCGCGAGCGTGTCGAGCTCGGCGGAGAGGAGCTCGCTTCCGCGCGGTCTCGGGCCGGCGGGCTTCCGCACCCGCTCGCCGTCGACGGTCACGGCGACGAGCGAGGGCGCCCGTTTCCGCGTCAGCCGCACGGGGCGGCGGAGGCGCGAGCGGAGCCAGCCCGCGAGCAGCTCGGCATCGGCGTCGGGGCCCTCGACGACGAGATGCTCGACTCGTCTGATCCCCGGCCACCGCTCGGCGAGGGCGACACGCCACGGCAACCCCCGCCGCCACGCGAGATCGGACACCGCGATCCGGTCGAAGAGCCCGGCCAGCCGCGCGTAGCGCCGGGCCGGCGCGGGCCATTCCGACGAGTCGACGACCAGCCGGTCGCACGCCGAGACGAGCTCGGCGAGAGCCTCGCCGTCCCAGGGCGGCTCGCCGCGCCAGCGGCAGAAGGCGGGCAGGTCCGAGATGAGGAGCGGGAGCACGAGTGACCCCGGATGGCGCGCCGAGGCGCCGTGGAGCCGCAGCTCGACGACCTCGGAGAGCACCTCGCGGCCGCCGGGGCCGTCGAAGTCGCGCACGACGACCCGCGCCTTCACCCCTGCGGCTCCGCGCGGCCGGGGCACGAGCACGATCGTCCGGGCGGGATGCCGCTCCTCGAGCCCCACGAGCACCCTGTGCGCCTTGGCGAGCCACTCCGGCGGCGCCCAGACGACGTGCGTCATCGTGCTCGCACGGAGCTCGGGCACCGGGTCGTCCTGCTCCCGGCAGCGTGCCTCGACCAGCCGGCGCTGGACGTCGTCGACGACGCTCAATGTCGCCGCCACGAGCGGCCGTCGCGGTGGAGCAGCTCGTCGGCCGCGCGCGGGCCCCAGCTTCCGGCCGCGTAGTCGGGGAACGTCGGACGGTCACGTTCCCACGCGCCGACGATCGCGTCGACGAGCTTCCACTGCTCGTCGACCTCGTCCTCGCGGGTGAAGAGCGTCGCGTCGCCGAGCATCGCGTCCAGGATGAGCCGCTCGTACGCCTCGGGGAGGCCCTCGCGGAACGCGCCGCCGTAGAGGAAGTCCATGTGCACGGTGCGGATCGACATGCCGGCGCCCGGCACCTTGGCGCCGATCGCGAGCGAGACGCCCTCGTCGGGCTGGACGTGGATGAGGAGGACGTTGGGACGCAGCCCGTCACCGGCGATCGCCTCGAACGGCGGATGCGGCGCGCGCTGGAACTGGATCGCGATCGTCGTCTCGCGCCGGGCGAGCCGCTTTCCCGCCCGGACGTAGAACGGCGTGTCCGCCCAGCGCCAGTTGTCGACGTAGAGCTTCGCCGCGACGAAGGTCTCCGTGAGCGACCCCGGCGCGACGCCGTCCTCCTCGCGGTAGGCGGCGACCTCCTGGCCCTCGACCCAGCCGGGGCCGTACTGGCCGCGGACGACCGACTTCGGGCCCGGCGTGTGGAGCGACCGCAGTGCCTTCACCTTCTCCGTCCGCACCGCGTCCGCCGTGAAGTCGATCGGCGGCTCCATCGCGGTCAGCGCGAGCAGCTGCAGCAGGTGGTTCTGGAAGACGTCGCGGATCGCCCCCGACCGTTCGTAGAAGCCGGCCCTGCCCTCGATCCCCATCGACTCCGCAACGGTGATCTGGACGTGGTCGATGAACTGGCGGTTCCAGACGGGCTCGAAGATGCCGTTCGCGAACCGCAGCGCCAGCATGTTCTGCACGGTCTCCTTGCCGAGGTAGTGGTCGATCCGGAAGATCTCCTGCTCGCCGAACCAGCGATGCAGGAGCTCGCTCAGGCGGTGCGCCGAGGCCGCGTCGTGCCCGAACGGCTTCTCGACGATGACGCGCGTCCAGCCCTCGTGATCCTGCCGCTCGCCGATCTCCCGGACGCTCGTCTCGAACGCCTGCGGAGGGATCGCGAGGTAGTAGACGCGGTTGCCGGCAAGCCCCTTGCTCGCCTCGAGCTCGGAGACGACGCGGTCCAGGTCGTCCTCGGCGGTCTCGTCTGCGAAGTCCGCCGCGACGTAGCGGAGACCGTCGGTCAGGCCGTTCCAGACGGACTGGCTGAACGGGTCGCGGCCGTGTCGCTGCACCGCGCGTCTTCATCGCGGCCTCGAACTGGGCCGTCGTCTGCTCGGAGCGGGCGACGCCGACGACCGCGAACCGCTCCGGCAGCAGGCGGCGGTAGGCGAGCGCGTACAGCGCCGGGAAGAGCTTGCGCTGCGTCAGGTCGCCCGACGCGCCGAAGATCACGAGCGCGCAGGGATCCGGCTTGCGCCGCATCCCGAGACCTTCCTCGAGCGGGTTCGCGCGGGCGCTCACTCAGCTTGCGGCGACCGCGCGGAGCTTCGTCTCGATGCCCTCGAGCAGCTCGGCGAACGAGTCGGAGAACTTCTGCACGCCTTCCCGCTCGAGCGTCTCCACGACGTCCTGGTAGTCGACCCCGGCCGTCGCCAGCTCGTCGAGCAGCGACTCCGCCTCGTCGACCTGCCGCGTGAGCGTGTCGCGGACCTCGCCGTGATCCTGGAACGCGCGGATCGTCTCGGCGGGCATCGTGTTCACGACGTCCGGCCCGATCAGCTCCTCGACGTAGAGCACGTCGCGGTAGTCGGGGTTCTTCGTCGAGGTCGACGCCCACAGGCACCGCTGCGACCGGGCGCCCGCTGCCGCGAGGGCCGCCCAGCGGTCGCCCGAGAACGTCTCCTGCCAGTGGCGATAGGCGAGCTTCGCGTTCGCGACGGCGAGCTTGCCCTTGAGCTCGGGACGGCCGACCTCGTCGAGCCGCCGGTCGGCCTCGGTGTCGACCCGGGAGACGAAGAAGCTCGCGACCGACAGCACCGAGCCGGGATCGCCGCCCGCTTCGAGGAGCCGCTCGAGACCGCGCAGGTACGCCTCGACGACCGCGGTGTACCGCTCGAGGCCGAAGATCAGCGTCACGTTGATCGAGCGCCCCGCGGCGATCGAGTCCTCGATCGCGCCGAGCCCGGGCTCGGTGGCCGGGATCTTGACGTAGAGGTTCCTCCGGTCGACGTCCGCGTGGAAGCGTGTCGCCTGCGCGACCGTCGCCTCGCGGTCGTACGCAAGCCTCGGGTCGACCTCGAGCGAGACGTAGCCGTCGACCCCGTCCGTCCGCTCCCAGATCGGATCGAGCAGGTCGCACGCGTCGCGGATGTCCTCCTGCGCCAGGGCGAGGAAGAGCTCGGTCGCGTCGTCGCTCGCCGCCGACGCCTCGCGGAGCTGCTCGTCGTACCAGTCGCCCTCCGAGAGCGCCTTCTGGAAGATCGTCGGGTTCGAGGTGACCCCGACGACGGCGTCCTCCTCGACGAGCCGGGCGAGCTCGCCGGTCTCCAGCATCTCCCGGGAGAGCGAGTCCATCCAGACGCTCACGCCGTGCTCGCTCAGCTCGTGCAGTCTCGACCTAGCCATGTCCTCTCGCCTCCAGTTCCTCGACCATCCCCAAGCGTTCCAGATAGCGACCTTCTCCCGCGAACTCGGCCGCGAGAAACGTCCGCACGAGCTCGCCGGCCAGCGACGCGCCGACGATCTCGGAGCCGAGGCAGAGCACGTTCATGTCGTCGTGCTCGACGCCCTGGTGCGCGGAGTACGTGTCGTGGCAGATCGCGGCGCGGATCCCGCGGAGCTTGCACGCCGCGATCGAGGCGCCGACCCCGGAGCCGCACACGAGGACTCCGCGCTCCGCCCGGCCGTCGAGGACGGCGGTCCCGACCTCCTCCGCCTTCACGGGGTAATCGACGCGAACCTCGTCGGTCTCGGCCCCGAGATCGACGGGCTCGTGACCGTCGGCGGCGAGCGCCTCGAGCACCGCGGCACGCAGCTTCACGCCCCGGTGGTCGAACCCGACCGCGACTCTCATCCCTCGCTACGTTACGCAAACGGACGAGCGGGCTAGTCAGGAGACGCCATGGACGAGCGCGAGCTCTGGCAGGAACTGGGACAGCAGCTGCGGGTCGACGCCGTGCGCGCGAGCGACAAGGCGGGCTCGGGCCATCCGACCTCGTCGATGTCGGCGGCCGACCTCGCAGCCGTGCTGCTCGCGGCGCACCTGCGTTACGACTTCGACGCGCCGCACGATCCGCGGAACGACCGGCTCGTCTTCTCGAAGGGCCACGCCTCGCCGCTCGTCTACGGGCTCTTTCGGGCGGCAGGCGCGCTCTCCGAGGAGGAGTTCGGCACGTACCGCCAGTTCGGCTCGCGGCTCCAGGGTCATCCGACGCCCGTGCTCCCGTGGGTCGACGTCGCGACCGGCTCGCTCGGACAGGGGCTGCCGATCGGGGTCGGGATGGCGCTCGCCGGCAAGCGGCTGAATCGCCTCCCGTTCCGCACGTGGGTGATCTGCGGGGACAGCGAGATGGCCGAGGGCTCGATGTGGGAGGCGGCCGAGCACGCGGCCTTCTACGAGCTCGACCGGCTGACGGCGATCGTCGACGTGAACCGGCTCGGCCAGCGTGGCGAGACGATGCACGGCTGGGATCTCTCGTCGTACACCCGCCGCTTCGAGGCGTTCGGCTGGCAGGCGCTCGAGATCGACGGGCACGACGTCGAGGCGATCGACGCCGCCTACCGCGCGGCCGAGGCGACGACCGGTCGCCCGACCGCGATCGTCGCGCGCACGATCAAGGGCAAGGGGTACTCGAAGGTCGAGAACGAGAACGGCTGGCACGGGAAGGCGATCGCCGAGGAGGCGATCGCCGAGCTCGGCGGGATCCGCAACCGGAAGATCGACGTCGCCAAGCCCGAGCCGGGCGACTCGCACCGCTTCGAGCCGCAGGCCGTCGACCGGCCGGCCTACGAGGTCGGCGCCAAGGTCTCGACCCGGAAGGCGTACGGCGAGGCGCTGGCCGCGCTCGGCGGCGAGCGCGGCGACGTCGTGGTGCTCGACGGCGAGGTCTCGAACTCGACCTACGCCGAGATCTTCCGCGAGGCTCATCCGGAGCGGTTCGTCGAGATGTACATCGCGGAGCAGCAGATGATCGCGGCCGCGGTCGGGATGCAGGTGCTCGGCTGGAAGACGTTCTCCTCGACGTTCGCAGCCTTTCTCTCCCGGGCGTACGACTTCGTCCGCATGGCGGCCGTCAGCCAGGCGACCCTGAAGCTGTGCGGCTCGCACGCAGGCGTCTCGATCGGCGAGGACGGCCCGTCGCAGATGGGGCTCGAGGACCTCGCCGAGTTCCGGGCCTTGAACGGCTCCACGGTGCTCTATCCCTGCGACGGGAACCAGGCGGCGGCGCTCGTGCGCACCATGGCCGACCTCGACGGGATCTCGTATCTCCGCACCACGCGCGGGGACACGGAGGTCGTCTACGGCGCCGACGAGGAGTTCCCGGTCGGGGGCTCGAAGACGCTCCGCGAGGGTGACGACGTCGCGCTCGTCGCAGCGGGGATCACGCTGCACGAAGCGCTCCGCGCCGCCGACGCGCTGGCCGACGAGGGGATCTCGGCGCGCGTGATCGACTGCTACTCGGTCAAGCCGATCGACGGCGAGACACTGGCCGGCCTCGGGATGCCGATCGTGACGGTCGAGGACCATCGAGCCGAAGGCGGCCTGGGCGAGGCCGTGCTGTCAGCGCTCGCCGAGCACGGCGCGTCGACGCCCGTGACCCAGCTGGCCGTGCGCGAGCTGCCCCAGTCGGGACCGCCCGCTGCGCTCCTCGCGGCCGCCGGGATCGACGCGGAGCACATCGCAGAAGCGGCCCGCGCTGTCGTTCGGAGGACTGCAGGCGTCACGTAGCGCGAAGCCCGACTCCGCCGCTATCCCGCCACGGCCTCCGCGGGCCTCAGGTTCTCGTCGAGGAGGCGCGTCGGATCGTCCACCTTCGGGCGCTCGCGGATCAGCGCCCCGAGCTCGGCGACGAGGTCGGCTGCCTGGCCGTGGACGACGGCGCCCGTGAGCTCCTGCTTCTCCGTGAGGTGGAAGCCGATCAGCCGCCCTTCGGCGAGCGAGCCGCGGAGGACGCACTCCACCGCAGGCTGGACGTCGCCGAGCACCTGGAGCTTCTTGTCGAAGAGCTGCGTGAAGAACACCGGCAGCTCGTCGTAGGCCGCCCGCGAGCCCGCAAGCTGGCGACCCAGGTGGCGGCCCTGCGCCGAGGCGTTCGACCAGTGCTCGATCCGGCGCAGCCGTCCCGTCGTCGGGTCCGGGTACTTGGCCACGTCGCCGACCGCGTAGACGTCGGGGAGGGAGGTGAGGAAACGCTCGTCCACGACGATCCCGTCGTCGACCTCGGCACCTGCCTCCTGCGCGAGCTCGACGTTCGGCTCGACGCCGATCCCCACGATCGCGAGGTAGCCCTCGATCGTCCGCCCGTCGGCGAGGCGTGCGCCGGTGAGGAGCTTGCCGTTGCCGGTGAGCTCCTCGAGCTGTGCGTCGAGGAGCACGTCCACTCCCTCGCCGCGGTAGAGGGCGGCCAGCTCCTCGGAGAGCTCCGGTGCGGCGAGTTGCGGCATCAGGGACGGCCCCCGCTCGACGAGCGTCACGTCGAGCCCGCGCAGGCGCAGCGACGCCGCGGACTCGGCGCCGATGAAGCTCCCGCCGATGACGATCGCCGAATGGGCCTCCTCGGCCGCCTGCCCGACCGTGTCGGCGTCGGCCAGCGTGCGGTACGTGTGCACGCCGACGAGGTCGGCGCCGGGAACGGGAAGCCCGCGCGGACGCGCGCCGGTCGCGACGACGAGGGTGCCGTATGCGACTCGCTCGCCGCCTGCGAGCTCGACCTCGTGCTCGGACGGGTGGATCGCCTCGACCCGCGTGTCGAGACGGAGCTCGATGACTGCCTCCTCCCACTCCTCCGGTGCCCGGACGAACGTCTCCTCGCGCGCGAGCTCGCCGCGCAGGTAGCCCTTCGTCAACGGCGGCCTGTTGTAGGGCGGGTCGGGCTCTGCGCCGAGCACGACGAGGTCCTTCTCGCCGCCCGCGTCGCGGTACTCGGAGGCGAGGCGGCCGGCGGCAAGGCCGCCTCCCACGACGACGATCTGATCGGATGGCATGACCATGACATCGTCTCCGTTTCGCTCACCCCGACTCCGTACCCGTTTCGTGCCTCTCCGACACGACGTCCTACTCCTCCTCCGCCCCACGTTGCCACTGCTCACGCATAGCACCTGCGACGGCGTCGAAGCCCGCCTTGCGCCTTTCGTGCCACTCGACCCGGTTCCAGGGCTCCCAGGCGTAGCCACTCGTGGGGAGAAGCGTGTCTCCCGCGTGGATAGCGATCCCCACGCGCTCCATCTCGGTCGTCTCGACCGTCCCGTCCCGGTTCTGCACGTACAGGAGCCGGCTCGAGGGGTCGGCGAAGCCGAGGATCGCCCACGGCAGCCGACCTCGAGCGTATTCCCGGGCGCGGCCATGCGCGACGCGCCGTCGTCCTCGGCATCTCTCCGCCGCCGGCGGCACCGAGGTCGTGCAGCTCGGCCGGGCGCTGCTCCCCGGTCTCCGGGACGACGTAGGGCCTGCTGGTGATCTGGAGCGGAGAGACCCAGGTGCCGCTTTCCGGCTCGAAGTCCGCGGGATCGACCTCGAGATACCCGAAACCGAGGCCGTACCGGATCCGCGTCGGCTCCCACCACGCGGCCTGCCAGAGCTTCGCCGCCTCGCCCGGGCCGAGCACGAGCGCGACGTCCGCTTCCGGGTACACGCCTTCCAGGTCGGGCAGGCCGCGGTTGCCGCCGGGTCGCACATCGAGCCCGACCACGATCGTGCCGTCGTCGAGGACGTCCTCGTCGTCGAGCACGAGCCGGAGGGAGAGCGACTGCTCGTCCTTGATCGCCCGCACCTCGCGCACCGGCCCAAGCGCCTCCGCGATCACCTGGCTGCCATTGTCCTCCCATTCGCCGCCGTCCCCGTCGAGCGTCACCGACGGCTCCGCTCCCGGCTCCGCCGCCACGATGCCGAACTGCTCCTCGTTCGTGAGGTCGTTTCGCCACAGCTGGCGCCGATCCGCAGGGAGCTCGAGGTCGACCGTGTTCCACGTGAGCTTGAACCACTCGTCGACCCACTCGAACAGGATCCCTCCTGCGTAGCCCTCCTCCTGGATGTCCCGGAGGAGCTGCGCGTTCATGTCCCTCCTGTTCCTGCTCCGAGTGGTTCCCCTGGTCGCGACCGAGCGGCCCGACGTGGGCCGTCCCGATCCCGCTCGGGACGCCGACCTCGGTGATCATCACCGCCTGGTCCCCGTGGTAGGCCCGGAGCGCCTCGAGGTAGCCGGAGTACGGGTCGACCTCGCCGTCAGACGGTCGCTCGTACGTCTGGTACTCCGGGGTCAGCCTGAGGAAGTCCGGGTAGTAGGGGTAGGCGTGGTAGCTCGCGAAGAAGCCTCCCGGCCAGCGCTCCGTCGCCGCGAGGTGCGTCGCGTCGATCGACACGAGATCCTCCTGCTCGATCGGCTCGTAGGGATGGTCGAGCGGGTCGGCGGTGAGCCAGTTCGTGAACGTCAGCGGCCTGCTCCAGCCCCGTTCTGCCTCGAGGCGCGCCAGGTGGTCGAGGCGGGCGGCCAGCCAGCTCTCCATCGGGCTCGCGCCCTCGGTCGCGCCGACGTACGTGCCCGCGTGCGGCGCGGTTCCGCGGTGCTTCTCGTCGGTCGACGCGACGGCAGCGGGGTCCCACTCGATGCCGATCGACCAGCCGAGGAGCCAGCGGGAGATGTCGGTCCGGTAGGTGCCGCTCGCATGACCGCGCCGGTCGGGCAGCTTGGCGTCACCGTGTACGACGTCGACGGCGTCCTCGATCTCCGCGTCAAGCCTCCTTCGGCGGCGTGTAGGCGTCCTGGCTCTCGATCCACTCCTCCTCCGGGATCCAGACGCCGTGGATCACGAACAGGGGCTTGTCCGGATTGGCCTCGTTGTAGGACGCCAGAGCGTCGTAGAACGCCGGCCGGAGGATGGTGTAGACGCGAACCACGCGCGCACCGAGCTCGCCGATCCCCTCGAGCCAGCGGTCGTAGTCCTCGCGGTCCGGCGCCACCTCGCCCGGCTGACGCCCCGGAATCGTCGCGCCCGAGGTTGACACCCGGCCAGAAGCGCCCTTCCCAGCCATCCTCCGTCGCCACCGCCAGCATCGCGTTCCCTGCACGCGCGCCGGCAGCTCGAGGCCGTTCACCGTCGCCGTCGTGTACGGCGGCTCGCTCGCGGACGAGCTGCACCCGCTCGCGATAGCCGCCAGGGCGAACGCGGTGACGGCGCGTCCCCTCATTCGGGCTCACCAGTCGTGGTGCCGATCCCGCGGCGGTGCTGTGCGCCCCAGGTCTTCTTCCGCCGCGCCAGGTCGAGGTAGCCGATCCCCTGGAACGCCTGCACGAGCTGCGGATAGCCGACGCCCGACACGAGCCCGATCCCCATCGCCTTCGCGAGGTCGCGATTCGACAGACGCTGCCGCTCCCCGAGCTGGTCCATCGCGACGGCGGCCGTCGTGAGGAGGCCGCCGACGAGGAAGGCTACGAGCAAGAAGACGAGGAAGAACCCGAGCGACAGGCCGCCGAGCAGCCACCAGAGGACCGTCACGATCACCCCGATCAGCGCAACGGCCGGGCTCAGGAACTCGAAAATCAGAAAGTACGGCATGGTCGCGAGGCCAAGCCAGCCGTACCGCGGGCGGAAGAACATGCCGCGAGCGCGCCAGAGCGTCTGGCCGAGCCCGCGCTGCCACCTGCGCCGTTGGCGCGAGAACGTGCGGACGTCCTGCGGCGCCTCGGCCCAGCACACCGGGTGGGCGACGAAGCGGATGGCATACGGCCGCCCCGCGTCCCGGTGGGCACGGTGGAGCCGCGTCACGAGCTCGACGTCCTCCCCGACGGTCTCGCGTCGATAGCCGCCGACCTCCTCGACTGCATCGCGGCGGAAGAGGCCGAAGGCCCCGGACACGATCATCAGCGCGTTGAGACCGCTCCACGGGATGCGGCCGATGAGGAAGGCACGGACGTACTCGACGGACTGGAGGCTGGCGAGCAGGCTGCTCGGCAGCCCGACGCGCAAGACACGGCCGTGGTCGATCGTGCACCCGTTCGAGACGCGCACGACACCACCACTGGCGACCGTCTGCTCCGGATCGTCGAAGAATGGGCGTGCGACCTCCAGCAGCGCGTCGGCGTCCATCACCGCGTCGGCGTCGATCGCAGCGAACAGTGGGTGTCGGGCGACCCGCAGCCCGGCATTGAGCGCGTCCGACTTGCCGCCGTTCACCTTGTCGACCACGACGAGATCGGAGTTCCGCCGCGAGACGTACACCTGGCTCACGGCCTCCGACTGGATCGTGTCGCGCAGCGCCCGCCGCACGGGACGAGGTCGAACGCTTCGTGGAGCCGCTCCAGGGTCGCGTCCGTCGACCCGTCGTTCACGACGACGACCTCCAGCGACGGGTAGCGCAGCGCGAGCAGCGAGCGCACGCTCTCGACCACTCCGGCCTGCTCGTCGAGGCGGGAAGGATGATCGAGACGCCGGGCGTCAGCGGCGACGCGAACGCCTCGTCCGCCGGAAAGTAGTGCCGCGAGCGCTCGAAGCGGCGCAGGCTCACCCACGCGACGATGGTGAACACGAGGGACATGGCGCCGAGAAGGAGGAAGTAGAGAAGGGTCACGACCGCCCAGGCGTCGAGGAGCGCGTCGAGCATCAGAGCGCCGCCAGATCGGCCGCCTCGCCGAGGTGCTGGCCGGCGCCCGGATCGTCCGCTGCCCGCTCGACGGCCCGCGGGTCGAGGGATGCGGCCGCACGCGCGGCGGCCCGGGCTACCTTGTGGGGCCCGACCCGTGCGAGCTCCAGCAGTTCGTCCAGCACCGCTCGATCCCCGATCGATCCGAGCGAGGTTGCCGCAGCGGCGGCCACGGCGGGCTCCGGGTCGGCGAGCCGCTGTCGAAGTCCCTCCACTGCATCGCGCGCGCCGAGGCGGCCCAGCGCGCGCGCCGCGCGCTCGCGGAGGTCCGCCGATTCGGAGGAGAGCGCCTCGCGAACGAAGGGCGCGTCACCGGCGTCGCCGACGTAGCCGAGGAGCTCGATCGCACGCCCCCGTGACGGCGAGTCTGCCGCTGCCGCCAGCTCGCGGAGAGTGGCGCCGCCGGGCTGCCGATGTCGATGAGCGCCTGCCCGCCGACGAGCAGGAAGCCCGCAGTCCTGATCGCGTCCGGCCTCCGCAAGGAGCTTTCGGGAGACCCCCTCTTCGACGGGGTCTCGTTCCGGCTGCGCCGGGGCGACCGGCTCGCGCTCGCGGGCGCGAACGGAGTCGGCAAGACGACGCTTCTCCGGGCGCTCGTCGGCGAGACGTCCCTCCAGGGCGGCGAGCTGGCGTTCGCGAAGGACACGCGCGTGGCGCTCCACGACCAGCGACCGCCCCGCGGCCAGGGCCTGACGCTCCGCGAGTACTCCCTCTCGGGAGCGGGCGACCTCGTCGCGATCGAAGAGGAGCTGGCACGGCTCGAGCAGGCGATGTCGAACGGCGACCACGCACCGGCGACGCTGCGCCGCTACAGCGAGGCCCAGGCGAGGCTCGAGCACGCAGGCGGCTGGGCGTGGCGCGATCGCGCCGCAGCGGTGCTGCGCGGCCTCGGGTTCCGGGACGCCGACCTCGACCGCGCGCTCGACGGCTTCTCCGGTGGAGAGCTGACGCGCGCGTCGCTCGCGCGAGCGCTGTCCGCCGATCCCGACCTGCTGCTCCTCGACGAGCCGACGAACCACCTCGACGTCGAGAACCTCGAATGGCTCGAGCGTGAGCTGACCTCGCTCGACGCCGCCGTGATCCTCGTCGCGCACGACCGGTGGTTCCTCGAGGCCGTCACGACGGCCGTGCTCGAGCTGGGCGGGCCGAAGCCGCTCTTCTTCGACGGACCGTGGCACGCCTGGCGCCGTGAGAAGGCGGCGCGCGCGTCGGCGGCCGCGACGCAACTCGACCGCGTCGGCGACGACATCGAGCGGCTCGAGCGCTTCGTGACGCGGTTCCGCTACAAGAAGTCGAAGGCGAAGCAGGCGCAGGCGAAGCTGACCCAGATCGGCCGCCTCGAGCAGGAGCGCCGCGCCGCGGCACAGGAGCTCGCGTCGCTGACCCGCAAGCGCCGTACCCTCGGCTTCGAGTTCCTCCAGCCCGCCCGCTCCGGGCGAATCGTCCTCGAGGCGGACGACCTCGTCGTCTCCGCGGGCGACAAGCTGCTGCTCGACGGCGCCTCGCTCGTGCTCGAGCGCGGCGAGCATGTGGCGCTCGTCGGGCCCAACGGCTCCGGCAAGACGACGCTGCTCGAGACGCTGCTCGGCTCCCGAACGCCCGACGAGGGTCGCATCAAGCTCGGCCACGGCGTCGTGCCCGCGTACTTCTCGCAGCACGAGGCCGAGCTGCCCGACCGCGGCTCGATCCTCGACGTGACGGCCGCCGCAACGGGGCTTCCGCGTCCCCAGGCGCAGAACCTCCTCGGACGCTTCCTCTTCTCCGGCTGGGAGACCCACGAGAAGTCCGTCACGGTGCTCTCGGGCGGCGAGCGCCGTCGACTCGCGCTGGCGCTCGTCGTCGCCTCCGGAGCGAACCTGCTCGTGCTCGACGAGCCGACGAACCACCTCGACCTCGAGAGCCGCGAGGCGCTCGAGGCCGCGCTCGAGGCCTTCCCCGGGACCGTCCTCCTCGTGTCGCACGACCGCGCCGTCCTCGACGCGGTCCCCGACCGGATCGTCTCCGTCGAGCACCTCGGCCTCCGCTCGACCGACGGCGGCTGGGCGGACCTCGTGCGCGACCGCGAACGGCGGGTCGAGGAAGAGCCGACCCGCAGCCCGGCCGAGCCGAAGGCAGCCAGGCCGCGGCCGGCGCGGCCGCGACCGAAGGAGCTCGACCAGGTGGAGAAGCGGATCGGCGAGCTGGAGCCGCTCGTCGCCGAGCTGGAGGGCCGCCTGGCGGAGAACTGGACCGACATGGACCTGCTGGCCGCGTACACGTCCGGTCGTGAGGAGCTCGACGCCTTGCTGGCCCGCTGGGAGGTGCTCTTCGCCGAGGCGCAGGCGGAAGTCGACGACGTCCCGGCCCCGCCGGCCGGGTAGCACGCGCCAGCCTTGGCAGGCACCGCGCCCCGGATCGGGAACACCTCGCGCGTCGACCGAACGCGGCTTTGCCGGACCCTGGTCGCAACAGACAACGCTTGTGTTACTTGAACACAAGCTCGACCCGCAACGTTCGTCGCCGACGATCGGGCGGTGGGAACGCCTCTGAGCCGATCCGGCGCCCGGCGCACCGCCAGACAACGCTTGTGTTACTTGAACACAAGCGTTGTCACTGAGAGAGCCGACGGTCGAGCCGTCGCGAGTACGCGGCCTCGATCCCTTCCAATGTCGGCACGACGCTGCGCGAGAACGCAAGCGCAGCCGCAGTCTGCAAAGTGGCGTCCCGCTCCGCGCGCCGGATCTTCTCGAGTGCGATGTGCCGGCGCATGCAGCCGTAACCCGGGCGCGGGACGCCGATCGCAGACGCGTACGAGCCGAGCTCCCTCGCCGACGCAGCAATGGAACGGTCGAGGCTCATGCGACGAAGGTATGCGGTGAGCCGAGCGTCCATGCGGGCCGCGAAGCGCATGCATCCATCCTCGCCTCCGAACCGTGACGCGTTTGCGCCGATTTCGTGCCGTCTGCGGCAAGGGGTTTGTGTTCAAGTAACACAAGCGTTGTCCGTCCGCCGACAATGAGCGTGTGACACGAGGACGGGCCGGCGGCGTAGACGAGGCGTGCACGCGATGACCCTCGAGCAGCCGCTGGCCGCCCGCGCACCTCGAACCCTGGCCGAGGCGGCGGAGGCGCACCTCGACGACGTGCTCGGCTACCTGCTCTACCTGACCCGCGAGCGGGAGACGGCCGAGGACCTGACGAGCTCGACCTTCGAGAAGGCGCTGCGCCTCTGGGAGCGCTTCGATCCGGCGCGCGGCACCGCGAGAACCTGGCTGCTCGGGATTGCGCGCACGACGGCGCTCGACTGGTTCCGCGCAGAGTCACGCCGCCGCCGCCGCGAGGAGCAGTCGGCGTCGTCGGAGCGCGTCGAGGAGTCGTTCGTGGAGGGCCTCTCGCCGGAGCTCGAGGCCGCGCTCGCGACCCTCAGCGCGGGGGAGCGCGAGGTGCTCGCCCTGAGGATCGTCCTCGAGCTCGACGGCGACGCGACCGCCCGCGTGCTCGGCATCAGCCCGACAGCGGTCTCGACCCGGCTCAGCCGGGCTCTCAAGCGACTCGAGGAGAGGGTGAGCGAGGAATGACCATGACCGAGATCGTCGACGAGCTGCGGGCCACTCGCCCCCACGCGACCGATGCCCTGCGCGTCGAGATCCTGGCGCTCACCTCACGGCCACCGGTCCGGCCGCCGTCCCTCTTCGACAGGCTCCGCGCGCGCCGACTGCTCCTCGTCGTTCCGGCTGCTGCCGGTCTCGCGCTCGTCTCGGCGGTTGCGATCGGCATCTCGCGGCCGGAGTCGGTTCGCGAGGCCGGGGCGAACCGGAGTCGTGAGAGCGCCTTCGGGACCGCCACGAGCCCTGCCGCGGACGCGACGAGCGAGGCCGCGACCGGCGCCGACCGCTCGGCGCTCAAGGCGCAGAGCTCCCCGCCGGCACCCGCGGTCGGCCCGAGCGTCGGCAGGCCGCAGCGCTACAGCGCAGACCTCCAGCTCGAGGTGCGCGACGCCGACGCTCTCTCGAACGCCACGCAGGAGGCGCTCACGATCGTCCGCTCGCTCGGCGGCTACGCGGTCTCGACGTCGTTCG
This sequence comes from uncultured Actinomycetes bacterium, assembly GCA_963791895.1. Lineage (GTDB taxonomy): Bacteria > Actinomycetota > Thermoleophilia > Gaiellales > Gaiellaceae > Gaiella. The sequence goes on along the minus strand of CAWBTY010000010.1, from coordinate 37,117 downwards.
GGGCCTCCGGCGAGACGGGAGCCGCATCGCTCGTGGTGCGTGTCCCGACCGCGAAGGTGCAGGACGCGCTCGTCCGCCTCTCCGCGCTCGGCACGATCGTCGGGCAGCAGGTTCAGATCGACGATCTCGGCGATCAGGTCTCGGGGCTCGCGAAGCGCGAGCAGGCGCTACGTGAGCAGATCGCACGCCTGACCGCGCGGTTGAACACCGAGGACCTCGAGCCGGCGATGCGAGCGACGCTCGTCGCGCGTCGGGCGGCCGCGCAGCGCGAGCTCGCGGACGTCCGGGCACAGGCCGCCGCGGTGAGCCGCGAGGCAAGCCTCGCGACGATCTCAGTCGGTCTTCGCACCGAGGAGGCCTCCGCCGTCCCGGCCGTCCCCTCGCGGTTCGACCGCGCCCTCGATCGCACCGTCGCGATCCTGGCGTGGGAGGGCATCGCGCTCCTCTACGTCGCCGTCGTCGCAGGACCGTTCCTGCTGTTCGGCGCGGCGATGTGGCTCGCTCGCCGGACGCAGCGGCGGCGCGCGGACGATCGCCTGCTGTCGGCCTCCTAGCGCACGTCGAGCGTCGCGATCAGAGCCTCGGCGACGACCTTCAACGGCCGGCCGGAGATCTGGCTCGCCTTCCGCAGCCGCGCGAATGCATCCTGCTCGGTCAGCCCTTCGCGCTCCATCAAGAGCCCCTTCGCCCGCTCGATCGCCTTCCGGGCGGCAAGCGCCTCGGCGAGCGAGTCCGCCTCCTCGCGGAGCGCGGTCAGCTCGTCGTGCCGCGCCCGGGCCGTCCGGATCGCGGGAAGCAGGTCGGACTCGCGGAACGGCTTGACGAGGTAGCCGAACACGCCCGCCTCGACGGCGCGCTCGACCAGCTCCTCCTCCCCGTACGCCGTCACCATCACGATGGGGATCGGCCGCTCGTCGAGGATCTGGCGCGCGGCGTCGATCCCGTCGAGCTTCGGCATCTTCACGTCGAGGAGCGCAAGCTCGGGCTCGTGGCTCCGCGCGAGGGCGACCGCCTCCTCGCCGTCGCGCGCCTCGGCGACGACCTCGAAGCCCGCTCGCTCGAGAAGCTCGCGCAGGTCGAGTCGGATGATGGTCTCGTCTTCGGCGATCAGGATGCGCATGCGTCGTCCTCCTCAGGCAGGGAATCGCACCTCCACACGCAGGCCGTGATCGCCCGAGAGGTCGAGCGCCCCGCCGAGCTCGTCGCGCACGAGCGCACGGACGATGGCGAGGCCGGTTCCGTCGGACGCAGCCTGCATGCCCTCGCCGTCGTCGACGATTCCGAGGACGCCTTCGTCCCCGTCCCTTCGAAGCGTAATCGAGATGCGGTCCCCACCGTGCTCCAGCGCATTCGAGAGGAGCTCGCTGAAGACGAGCGCGAGCGCGGTCGCCCGCTGGCCGGCGAGCTCGACCGATGCGAGCTCGGCGTCGACCTCCTTCTCCGCCACGAGGCCCTGCACCAGCATCGCGCGCAGCCGGTCGACGAGCTCGGCGAGCTCGACGACGTCCTCCCGGTGCTCGGTCAGGACCTCGTGCACGGCGGCGATGGCGAGGATCCGGTTGACCGAGTCTCCGAGCGCCTTGGCGGGATCGACCCCCTCGGCGCGCGCCTGCAGGCGCAGGAGCGAGGCGACGGTCTGCAGGTTGTTCTTCACGCGATGGTGGATCTCCTGGGCGAGGACGCCGCGCAACGCCATCCGACCGTGCTCGAGCGCCACGGCAGCCTGGTTCGCGATCGCGTCGAGCAGTTGCCGGTCGTCGTCGTTGAACGGCGTGTCCCGGTCGACCACGAGCTCGCCGATCGCCCGGCCGCGCCAGCGGAGCGGTAGGCGCTCCGCGTGCGCGCCTGCGCGACCCGCGGGCCAGGCCACGCGTCCGTCCTCGAGCACGAGCGCTGCGCCCGTCGCGTCGAGCGAGTGCACGGTCGTCCCGACGATCGCCTCGAGCGACTCCTCCAGGTAGAGAGACTCCGAGACCGCCTCCGAGATCCGCGCGAGCGCCTCCAGCTCCTTCACCCGCCGTCGCGCGCTCGCGTAGAGCTTCGCGTGCTCGATCGACTGTCCGACCTGCGACGCGATCGACGTCAGGAGCCCGATCTCCGCGTCGGTGAATGCCCGCGGCTCGCGCGTCCGGACGTTGAGCGCGCCCTCGAGGACCTCGCGGGCGAGGATGGGGACGGCGAGGATGGACTGGTACTCGTCCTCGCGCAGGTTCGGGAACGCCTTGAAACGCGGATCGAGGTGGGCTCCCGACGGGATCATGACCGGCGTCCGCTCGGCGGCGGCCGCCCCCGTGATCCCGTCCCCTCGTCGCATCCGTGGCGCGCTCGTGGCGTCCTCGATGCGCGTCCCGTGCGTGGCGCGCAGCACGAGCTCGTCGGCCCGCTCGTCGTAGAGGTAGACGAAGCAGGCATCGGTCTCGAGCGCAGCCGCCACCTCGTGCGCGATGGCCTCGAGCACCTCCTGCAGGTCGAGCGAGGAGTTGACGACCTCCGTCGTGCGGGTGAGGAGCGCGAGGTGGCGGGCGGCGTCGTTCACGGGCGCTCGCCGATGACGGACGCGGCTGCGGCCGGAGGCCGGCTTTGCCGGCCGGGAGGCCAAGCATGGTCGGCGCGTGCTGCCACGCGAAGGAGGGGGCTCGTGGGGGAACCATGGGTTCCCCCACGCCGAACCTCGTGCGCGATGGCCTCGAGCACCTCCTGCAGGTCGAGCGAGGAGTTGACGACCTCCGTCGTGCGGGTGAGGAGCGCGAGGTGGCGGGCGGCGTCGTTCATCGCAACGTCAGTCCAGGTACGTGAGGATGACGGCGCCGAGGATCGGGACCGCGAGCGTGAGCGCGAAGTTGAACCAGCCGACGACGACGAGGCGCCGTCGCGTCGCGGGAGCCGCGGGGTCCTGCGCCTTGAGCTCTCGCTGGAGCCGCGGGCCGAGAACGTAGTCGTGGACGAGCGCGCCGGCGACGAGCAGGGCGACGAGGACGGACTTGACGATCAGGGTGCGGTCGAAGTCCGTCTCGAGCGCAGCGCGGCTGAACCCGCCGTTGAGCTCGGTCAGCCAGAGCCCCGAGAGGATCGCGACCGCCATCGCGCCCCACCCGAGCGGCCGCCAGCGTCGCCCGAGCGCGCGCATCGCGGTCGCGCGAGCGTCCCCCTCGAGCTTCCGGATCGCCGGCACGCCGACGAAGACGAGCGCCACGGTGCCCCCGACCCAGACCGAGGCCGAGAGCACGTGCAGGACCCGAAGCACCGTCAGCATCGAGGTCAGGCTAAATGCAGTTCCACGTCGACCCGTGCCCAGCCGTCGCGGCCGGAGGCCGGCTTTGCCGGCCGGGAGGCCAGAAGCCCGTGATTCGGTGCGCGACCCGGAAGAAGGGGGCTCGTGGGGGAAACATGGTTTCCCCCACGTCCTAACGACCACGGGCCCCCACCGGGGACCCGCGATCGGCCGTCAGACACAAGCAGCGCCGCTCGCCTTGCGGCTGCCGCCTGCTCCCTGATTCTGCGGGATCCGCTCGTCAATGTCCAGTCCGAAACGCAGGTGTCCGACTTGAAGTCGGACACCGGTGCACGCCACCTCAGCCGTACGATCAAGAGCAGGTGTCTGGCTTGAAGCCAGACACCGGGTTCGGTCGCGCCATCCGTGAGCCCACCGTCGCGGCCGGAGGCCGGCTTTGCCGGCCGGGAGGCCCACCGCCGAGTGATCCGGGCGCAACCAAGAAGGAGGGGGCTCGTGGGGGAACCATGCGGTTCCCCCACGGTTTCAGAGGCTGCTCAGGTACTTCTCCTTCTCCCACTCGGTGACCTGGACGCGGTACTCGTTCCACTCGCGCCGCTTGAGCTCGACGTAACGCGGGAAGATGTGCTCGCCGAGCGCCTTCTGCAAGAGCTCCGAGCTCGCCATCGCCTCGACCGCCTCGCCGAGCGAGCCCGGGAGGGCGACGATCCCGCGCTCCTCGCGCTCGGTCTCCGTGAGCCGGTAGAGGTTCGTCGTCATCTCGTCGGGCAGCTCGTATCCCTGCTCGATGCCCTCGAGCCCGGCGTGGAGCAGCGCCGCGAAGGCGAGGTAGGGGTTGCACGCCGGATCGGGACAGCGGATCTCCGCCCGGGTCGCCTGCTCGGCGCCCGGCTTGTAGAGCGGGATCCGGATCAGCGCCGAGCGGTTCCGCTGTGACCACGCCACGTAGACGGGGGCCTCGAACCCGGGCACGAGCCGCTTGTACGAGTTCACCCACTGTGCGAGCACCGCGGACATCTCGCGGGCGTGGACGAGCAACCCGGCGATGAACGCCTTCGCGGTGTCCGAGAGGTGGTGGGGATCCTTCGCGTCGAAGAACTGGTTCCGGCCGCGCTTGAAGAGCGACATGTGCGTGTGCATCCCGGAGCCGTTCTCGCCGAAGAGCGGCTTCGGCATGAAGGTCGCGTAGTAGCCGTGCCAGGCGGCGACCTCCTTCACGATCAGGCGGTACGTCATGCAGTGGTCGGCCATCGCGAGCGCGTCGGAGTAGCGCATGTCGATCTCGTGCTGCGAGGGAGCGACCTCGTGGTGGTGGTACTCGATCGGGATGCCGACCGACTCGAGCGCGTGGATCGTGTCGTTGCGCACCTCGGTCGCGGCGTCCTGCGCCGTCATCGCGAAGTACCCGCCCTCGTCGAGGGTCTTCGTGTCCTTGTCGTCCTCGAAGAGGAAGTACTCGAGCTCCGGGCCGACGGCGAAGGAGTCGAACCCGAGCTGCTTCATGCGGTCGAGGGCTGCGCGGAGCACGTAGCGCGGGTCGCCCTCGTAGGGCACGCCGTCCGGCTTCACGACGTCGCAGATCATCCGCGCGACCTTCGCGCCGAGCTCGTGGCCGTGCTCGTCGACCGGCCTCGGCATCACCTGGAAGGTGCCCGGGTCGGGGATGGCGACCATGTCCGATTCCTCGATCGCGTTGAAGCCCGTGATCGAGGAGCCGTCGAAGCCCATCCCGTCGTCGAGGGCGCCCTCCATCTCGGAGGGGGTGACGGCGAAGGACTTCAGGTGGCCCTCGAGGTCGGTGAACCAGAACAGGACATGCTCGATCTGCTCGTCCTTCAGTCGTTTCAGCACCGCTCGGCGGGACGCGACGCTCGACGTCGCGCGGTCCTTGGACTTCACCATCGTCGAGCGACTCGTGGCCGCCGTGCTCCTCGCTCTCGCCATCAGGCCTCTCCTCCCGTAGAACGACAAAAGCCCCGGACGCGGTCGCACCGCGCCCGAGGCCCCGTTGCCTCGCAAAGCATGCGGCACGTTACCACCGCGCGCGAGAGGCCGCCCCAGGCGACGCACGGCCTCCGGTCGTCACTCGACCGAGGGACAGCCAGCCGGGGGATGCGGTACGCTCGGCGCTTCCCCCACGCTCCTCGAGCCCGACGCCGCGTCACCGGCCATGGCACGCTCCCCAATCCACAGTCTCTGCGGCACGCCGCGCGCAAGCATCCCCGACCCGACGAGCGAGTCGCGGGTCGAGGAACGGGAGCTCGTCGAGCAAGCCCTGCACATCCCCCGCCGTGAGGCTGCTCGCTGGCGGCACACGCCTCTCGATCAGGAGGACCTGGTCGCCGAGGGCAACCTCGCTCTCGCGCGAGCGGCGAGACGATACGACCCGTCGCTCGACACCCCGTTCGCCGCGTTCGCAGCCCCTTTCGTCCGCGGCGCGGTGATCGACATCATCCGTGTGCGCGCTCGCCGGGCCGCCCTGGGCGACGGCCGGTACGCGGCGGTCATCGGGTTCGCGGACGTCGGCGGCACCACCGAAGAGGCGTCGTTCGAGCCGACCGATCCCTCTCCGACACCGCACGAGACGCTCGAGACGCTCGATCGCCTACGGGTGCTCGGCACGCTACCCGAGCGCGAGCGGGAGGCTCTCGTGCGGACGGTCATCGACGGCGATAGCGCTGACGAGGTGGCGCGGGACCTCGGAGTGACCGCCGACCGCGTGCACACGCTCGCACGGAACGGCTCGACCAGGCTCCGGAAGCGGGCGGGATGACGAGCCTGCTCGGAGAGATCCTGGAGGGCAAGTCACTCAGTGACCGAGAGGCTGAGATCCTCGCCGGCGCCGCCGAGGGCGAGACGGCGGAGGAGACGGGCGCGCGTCTCTTTCTCTCGTCCGAGACGGTGAAGGGATATCGCAAGCGGGCGATCGCGAAACTCGGCGCACGGAACGGGACTCACGCGGTCGCGCTCGCGATCCGGTCGGGGCTCCTGAGGAGGCCGTGGGGGAGCGCCGGCCTTCAGGCGGAAGCGGCCAACGCCGCCTCGACGTCCTCGAGCCGCGCCTCGACCCTGATCCAGGCCGGCCGCGGCTCGTAGCCGAGCCGGTCGTTGATCGCGCGCATGGGGGCATTGCCGAACTGCGTCGCGGTCATGAGCTCGCGGTAGCCGGAGCGCGCGGCCCAGGCGATCTGCGACCGCTTGAGCAGCGTCGCGATGCCGCGGCCGCGGTGCGTGGCGGCGACGCCGGTGAAGCCGTGCTCCGCGAGGAGCGGGTCGGCCGCCCGCCGGACGAGCCCCGCAAAGCCCACCACCCGTCCCGCGTCGAGCGCGACCAGCGTGCCGCCGGTGATGACGTCCTCGCCCGTGGCGTCCTCCTCGAGCCACCGCTCGTACGAGGGCATGGTGAACGGCGCGTGGAGCGGCATCTCGGGCATCGTCGCGCTGACGAGGTCGTAGGTCTCCCCGAGCAGGTCGGGGCGGCTCTCGAGCGGCACGACCTCGATGCCGTCGAGCGGTGAGGGCTCGACGTCCTCGGCACCGAGCGCCCGCGCGACCTCGACCTCTCGGAGCACCTCTCGGAAGCGGAACCGCTCGGCGAACGCCTCGCCGTCAGCGTCGCCTTCCTCGAGCCCCGCGGCGAGGATCTCGCTCCCGTGGCCTCGCGCCGCGGCCACGACTCGCTCGAGCAGGCCGCGGCCGAGGCCACGCCGGCGGTGCTCGGGGAGGACGACGGCGCCCATGTACGTCCTGCCGGGGAGATCGGAGCGGATCGCGGCGCCACAGCCGGCGACTGCCCAGTCGAGTCGGGCGACGAGCCTGAGGTCGTCGGAACGCCGCTGCCTGCTCCGCTCCAGCTCGTCGGGCGTGATCGGATAGCGGGGCAGGACGGCATTCCAGACGGCCGTGTACGCCTCGGCCCCGGGTCGATCGCCCGGGTGAAGCTCCGTGATCTCCCGCTCGCTCGCCATCAGCGTTCCAGCTTGCCGCCTCCCACGGACAGCCCGTCGAGGCCGGGCTCCCTACTCGAGCGGCACAAGCACCGAGATGATGACGCTGCGGTACGCGTACCCGAGGCGCTCGTTGAGCGCGCGCATCCCCTCGTTGCCTCGCTGTGTCCAGGTGACGATCTCGGAGACCTCGGTCTCGGCCGCCCACGCGAGCTTCGCGCGCTTGAGCGCCTCGGCGAGGCCCCGCCGGCGCCAGTCGCGGCGCACGACCGTGAGGCCGTCCTCGAAGCTGCCGTCGGGCATCGCGCAGAGACCGGAGAAGCCGACGACGTCCTCGCCCGCGAGCGCGACGAACGATCCGGCCGGCACGTCCCCGCCGTCGCCGTCCAGCCAGTCGTCGAGGGTGATCGTCACCGGCGCGTACGTCGCCATGTCGGCGTACCCCTCGACCGCGAGCTCGTATGACAGCCGCAGGAGCTCCGGACGCTCGGCCAGCGTGGTGAACGCGATGCCCGCGGGAGGGAGGCCGACGGGCTCCTCGCCGATGACTTTCACCTGCTCGACCTGCCGGTCGACCTCCTCGAACCCGTGTCGGACGGCGAACGCGAGCGAACCGGGATCCGCGCCGTCGACGTGCGACGACATCGAGACGAACTCGAGGGTCGCGAGGTGCGCGGCAAGCTCTCGCAGCAACGCGCTCCCGATGCCCTGTCTCCGAACGTGCTGCAGGACGCGCGGCGCGAGGAAGCCCCGATCCGGCGAGTCCGACGGCCCCGCATACCCGCAGCCGACGATCGCGCCCTCGTGCTCGGCGAGGAGGTAGAGCCGTCGCCCGTCGCGCTCGCGTCGCTTGCGTTGCTGCTCGACCGACGCCTCGCCGGGCGTGACCGTGTTCCAGAGCTCGACATACGTCTGGAGATCCTCGTCGGACAGAGCGGGCCGGAACGTCGTCATCCCGACCGCTTCAGTTTGCCGTGTCGCTTTGCGTACACCTCACCACGGTTGAAGATCGCGAGGCCGAGCGGAATCGACGCAGCGCCGATCACGAGGAGCGGCCAGATCTGCGGCCACATCGAGCTCAAGGGGTCGCCGTCGAGGATTGCTGCGCGAATGCCCTCGAGCGCGTACGTCGCGGGCGAGATCGTCGCGAGCCACTGCATCCACTGCGGCAGCACGTCGACGGGGTAGTAGACGCCCGAGACGACGAGCAGCATCCCCTGGGCGACGAACCCGAGCTGGGCGCCCTTCTCGGGGGAGATGAGCGGCAGGACGGCGGTCATCATCCCGATCCCGAAGAACGAGATCGAGGCGACGACGAGCACCACGAGCGCGGCGGCGAAGTTCGCGTCGTCGAAGGCGAGCCCGAAGAACGCGGCCACGACGACGAAGAGCAGAATCGCGCGGATCAGCCCGTAGAGCACGGCGAAGACCCCCGAGCCGCCGAGGTGCATCGCCCGCGAGAGCGGCGCCATGAACGTGTACTCGATGGTCCCTTCCCAGCGCTCCCAGGCAACCGTCTCGGTGAGGAACTCGAAGATGATCCCGAGGTACGCCCAGACGACCGCGCCGATCAGCAGTGTCGTCGTCGCCCGCTCGACGTCGATCTGGCCGCCTGCGGCCTCGATCCCCTCGGCGATGAAGACGATCGTCAGCGTGTTCGCCACGGTCCAGACGAAGAACGCGACGTCCCAGTAGATGTAGCGCCGGGTGAGGTAGACGTTCCGCTCGACGACGCCGGCCAGACCGATCAACTCGTGTCTCAGGCTGAGGGCGACGGCTCTCATGCGAGCACCTTCCTCTCCTCGGCGTCGAGCTCGTCCTGCTCGTCCTCGAAGCCGCGACCGGTCGCGGCGAAGAACGCCTCCTCGAGCGTCTCGGCACCGAAGCGGGCCTTCAGGTCGCCCGCCGGCTCGAGCGCGAGCAAGCGGCCCGCATCGAGGATCCCGACCCGCTCGGCGAGCGCTTCCGCCTCGTCGAGGTCATGGGTGCAGAGCAGGATCGTCGAGTCGTGCGCGGCGCGCATCTCGCGGATGAAGTCCTGCACCTCGAGCTTCGAGCGCGGGTCGAGCCCCGTCGTCGGCTCGTCGAGCAGGAGGAGCACCGGTGAGGTGAGGAGCGCCCGCGCGAGCGCCACCTTCTGCTGCATGCCGCGTGAGAGGTTCTCCATCGGCTCGCCGCGCCGGTCGGACGGGAACCCGACCCGCTCGAGGATCATGGGTATCCGCTCCGTCGTCTCGCCCGGCGTCATGCCGTAGAAGCGCGCCGCGTAGTGGAGGTTCTCCGACGGCGACATCTTCTTGAAGAAGCTCGCCTCGACCGAGACGCGGTTGACCAGCCGCCGGACGGCCTTCCCGTCGCTGACGACGTCATAGCCGAAGACGGTCGCGCCGCCGCCGTCCGGCAGGAGCAAGGTCGAGAGCAGGCGGACGAGCGTGGACTTGCCCGAGCCGTTCTGGCCGAGGATCGCGACGCACTCGCCACGGGCGAGCTCGAGCGTGACGTCGTCGAGCGCCGCGACGCGGCGCTTGCCGCGCTTGCGATCCTTGCGCACGAACTCCTTGCGCAGGTCGCGCGCGTCGACGGCGAGCGCGTCGGGTGGGACGGGCGACAACTCTCTCACGGTGGTGCTCCTTCTGGGTCGGTGGTATCGGGACGTGCGCAAAGAAGGCACCGCGCCGGGCGGGCCTCGGCAACGGGTGTCCTAGATACGACCGCGGATCAACACGGGCCGAGCGTAACAGCGCCGCTGGCGGGCGGCTAGTACGGGAAACCGCACCGGAGACATACCCCGACTTGCGCTCCCGCCGCTCCGTTCTCTATGGTGTTCCGCTCGGGGTCGACGGCGGCCCCGCGGCAGGCAATGGCGCCTCATCTCTCCGTAGGAGAGGTGGGGCTTTTTTCGTGGTCCGGAGGAGGTGAGAGCCGATGATGAAAGTCGAGGCAGTCGTGGTACGCGATCGCGTCGAGACCGTGATGGAGGCGGTCGAGGCGGAGACGGGTCACGTCGGCGTGACGGTGATCGAAGCCGTCGGCCATGGCCGCGAGAAGGGCATTACCCACGAGTACCGTGGGCGGGTCTTCGAGTCGCGCTTCCTGCCGAAGGCGCTGATGACGTTCGTCGTCCGTGACGAGCTCGCCGAGGACGTGATCCACGCGGTCGCGGACGCGGCTCGAACCGGGCACCCGAACGGTGACGGGATCTGCTGGATGTCCCCCGTCAGCAGTGTGACCCACAACCGGACCGGAGCGCGACTCGAGGAGGTCGAGATCCGTGGGTGAACCCATGGTTCCCCCACGAGCCCCCTCCTTTGGGGTTGTGCACGGAACCGCGGCCACCTCGGCTCCCGCCGGGCATAGCCCGGCTCCGCCGGCCAACGCCCGTGCACGGCTCGACGCGACGAACGTCAACCCGCCAAGGTCGAAGGAGATTCGATGACTACAAAGGAGCTTGCGATCGCGGCGAGCACGGTCTGGGTCGTCGTCGCCGCCGTGCTCGTCCTCTTCATGCAGGCCGGCTTCGCGTTCCTCGAGGCGGGACTGACTCGGATGAAGAACGTCGGTCACATCGCCGCCAAGAACGCACTCGTCCTCGCCCTCGCGTCGGTGACGTACTACCTGGTCGGGTTCGGGCTCGCGTTCGGTGACGGCGGCAACGGGCTCGTCGGCGGCAGCGGGTTCGTGCCGTCGGTCGACGTCCTGCTCGCCGTCGGCGCCGAGCCGTTCTCGTGGTTCGCGGCCGTCCCTGCGTCGGCAGCCTTCCTGTTCCAGGTCGCGTTCGCGGCGGTGTCGCTCGCGATCGTGTGGGGAGCGATGGCGGAGCGGACGAAGCTCTGGGTCTACTTCGCGTTCGGGATCGTCTTCACGGTCATCTACTCCGTCGTCTCCCACTGGATCTGGAGCCCGGACGGGTGGCTCTTCGCGAAGGGCATGCAGGACTTCGCGGGCTCGACCGTCGTCCACTACCAGGGGGCCCTCGCCGGGCTCGCCGGAGCCCTCCTGCTCGGGCCGCGGATCGGGAAGTTCGTCGACGGCAAGCCCCAGCCGATCCCGGGTCACAACATGGCGTACGTGACGCTCGGCGTCCTGATCCTGTGGTTCGGCTGGTTCGGGTTCAACGCGGGGTCGACGCTCTCCGTCGACTTCGGCGGCGTCGGCTTCTTCGCGTACGTCGCTCTGAACACGGTCCTCGGCGCGTCAGCGGGCGTCCTCGGTGCCGTCGTGACGTCGTGGACGCTGATCAAGAAGCCCGACCTCTCGATGATGCTCAACGGCGCCATCGGCGGTCTCGTCGCGATCACCGCCGCCTGCGCCTTCGTCGCCCCGTGGGCGGCGATCCTGATCGGTGCCGTCGCGGGAGCGATCGTCGTCGGCGGGTCACTCCTCGTCGAGCGGGTCGGGATCGACGACCCGGTCGGCGCGCTCGCCGCCCACGGCATGTCGGGCGTCTGGGGCACGGTCGCGCTCGGGTTCCTCACCCTGCCGAAGCTCGCGGAGAGCCTCGCCACCGGCAAGGCGGGGCTCCTCTACGGCGGCGGCCTCCACCAGCTCGGCGTCCAGCTCCTCGGGCTCGCCGCGGTCGGCGCCTTCACCCTCACGGCGTCGTTCGGCGTCCTCTGGTTGATGAAGGCGACGGTCGGGATCCGCACCGAGCCGGAGGTGGAGACGATGGGGCTCGACGTCTCCGAGCACGGCATGTGGGGCTATCCCGAGTTCTACATCCCCGTGCCCGGCGGCTACGGCACCGAGCACCACGCCCATCGCACGGTGACCGCGCCCAAGGAGCAGCCCGCGCCGACCGGCTCGACGGCCTCGGCGACGGGCTGAGCAGCTCGGTTCTGGCGGACAACGCTTGTGTTCAAGTAACACAAGCGTTGTCCGCCGATCTCGGCTCATCGCAGCTCGTAGGTGACGCTCACGGAAGCGGTGGTCTCCTGCGGGCCGGAGACGACGGGCGTCGAGTCCGCTGCCGCGGACTCCCTGGCGAACATCGGCACGTCCGGCCCACCGGCCTCCGCCATCGCGGTCACCCGGCCGAGCTCGCGCCCGGCGGCCTTCGCGAGGATCGCGGCTCGCCCGCGTGCGTCCGCGACGGCGCCCTCGAGCGCCTCGCGATAGAGCTCCTCGGCGTCCGAGCGCGAGAGCGACGGGCCGTTGACGGAGTTCGCGCCGGCGTCGACCGCGGCGTCGATCAGCGCCCCGGCGCCGCCGAGGGTCGTCTCGGCGGACGCGATGTTCGACGCGACGAACCCGTTCGGCTGGCCGTTCTGGTCGAAAGCCGTCGAGAGCGAGACAGTCTGCGTCGTGATCTCCTTCCCGCCTCGCGCGCGGAGCGCGTCGAGCACCTTGCGCATCGCCGCCGCGTTGGCCGCGAGGGCAGCGCGCGCGGTCGGGGCCCGCGACTCGACGCCCGCCGAGATCTCCGCCCGATCGGGCACGGCGGTGACGACTCCCGTCCCGCTCACCGTGACGGTGTCGACGCCCTCGGGCGCCTCGACCGCTGACGCGCCCTCCGGCCGAAGGACGCCGGCGAGTGCTGCGGCGGCGAGTACGAGCCCTGCTACGAGTGCGATGCGCTTCATCGGATGACGTCTCCTGGGGTCGGTTGCACCCCTGTGTACGCCGCCGACGCGCCGCCATGTCACATCGCGCGCGCAGGCGGTGGATCAAGCGGCGAACGAGCGAGGGCTACCGAGCTGCGCCGAACCGGCGACGGGCGACGGCGATCGCCGACGTGACGTCGCCCGGACCCGGCGCGGCTCGCGCGGCGACGCTCTCGGCCGCCGACCCGGTCGGCCGGTACGAGCCGTCCCTCACGGATGCGGCGACCTGCTCGTGCGCCTCGCGGAAGGCGACCCCGCCCTTCACCAGCTCCTCGGCGACATCCGTCGCGAGCAGAAGTGGGTCGCTCGCGGCGGCGGCGAGCCGCTCGCGGTTCGCCTCGAGGCCGCTGACGAGCACGGTCATCCCCTGGAGCGAGAGCCGGGCGTCCCGTCGCGCCCCGAAGAGCGGCGTCTTGTCCTCCTGGAGGTCGCGGTCGTAGGCGAGCGGCAGGCCCTTGAGGGTGGCCAGCAGCCCCGTGAGCCGACCGATCGCCGTCCCGGCTTTCCCGCGCACGAGCTCGGCGACGTCCGGATTCAGCTTCTGGGGCATCATCGAGGAGCCCGTCGAGGCTGCTTCGGGCAACCGTACGAAGCCGAACTCCGCCGTCGCCCACAGGACGATCTCCTCGCCGATCCGCGAGAGATGCTGGTGGAGCATCGCGGCCGCGTAGAGGTAGTCGAGCGCGAAGTCGCGGTCGGAGACTGCGTCGATCGAGTTCGCCATCTGGTCGGCGGGCGGGTCGATCCCGAGCGTGGAGCCCGCGAGCGCGCCCGCGCCGAGCGGGCTCGGTCGCGCGGCGGCTCGCACCGCCGCGAACCGTGTCCGGTCGCGGTCGAGCATCTCGACCCATGCGAGGAGGTGGTGCCCGAGCGTGACCGGCTGCCCGCGTTGGAGGTGGGTGTAGCCGGGCATCAGCGTGTCCGCCTCGGTCTCCGCGAACGAGAGCGTGACGAGCGCGAGCGCGTCGATCTCCTCGTGCGCCTCCGCGCACGCGTCGGCGACGTACAGTCGCAGCGCCGCCGCGACCTGGTCGTTGCGGGAGCGACCCGCGTGGATCTTCTGACCGAGCGGCCCGAGGAGCCGCTCGATCGCCGAATGGACGTCCTCGTCGGCCTCGAGGATCGCGGACGGGTCGAGCGCGATCTCGGCGAGGCGCCCCTCCACCTCGGCGAGCTCGTCCGCGTCCAGGAGCCCGGCGCCGTGCAGCCGGCCGGCGTGCTCCGCGGTCGCCTCGCAGTCGTAGGGCAGGAGCTCGGTGTCCTCCGCGCGCAGGAGCTCCCACACGGCCGGGTCGAGTGAGCCGCCGACGCGGCCTGACCAGAGCGTCACGCCCCGATTCTGTCGGATCCTGCGAGTCGCCGTGAGCCCTCGGCCTCTACGCTTCTTGCATGCCGGAAGCTCCTCTCCGGAGAACGAAGCACGGGTTGGTCGCCGACGTCGAAGGATGGTTCGTCGTCAATGCCCGAGAGGCGCGCTGGCGCGAATCGGAGCCGTTCGGGATCTGGTGCGACTTCGAGGGCAAACGGCCCTTCCGCCAGCTCGGGATCAACATCAGTGTTCTCGAACCCGGCCAGAGCATGGGCTTCTACCACCGCGAGAACGCCCAGGAAGACTTCCTCGTTCTTGCCGGGGCCTGCCTCCTGATCGTCGAGGACGAGGAGCGGACGCTGGAGGCGTGGGATCTCGTCCACTGCCCGCCGCAGACGGACCACATGATCGTCGGCGCGGGCGACGGGCCTGCGGTGGTGCTCGCCGTCGGCGCGAGGGGTCTCCGACGGAAGGGCATCGTCTACGTCCCGTCGAAGGTCGCGCGCCAGCACGGTGTCTCGGTCGAGGAAGAGACCACGAGGTCGGCTGAGGCGTATGCGCACGTCCCGCGGTCGAACCGCATCTCCTACCGCGACGGGTTGTTGCCCGACCGGTAGCGCTCGGCCAGCATGTGCATGGCCGAACCACGTACGCGGCGGTGGGTGGCTTGCGCAAGACGGCTGCTGTCATACATGATTGGATGTGCGTATGACAATGCTCAGCTTCCGGGTCGATCCGAGCGACGCAGAGAGTACGCAGCGCTGGGCGGAGCGACTCGGTCTCGACCGATCGGAGCTGCTCCGCGACGCTCTGCGCCTCCACTTGGTCCGACTCGCGGGGGAGCAGGACGCCGACGCGTGGGTCGCCTTCCCGATGACAGAAGACGAGAAGGCGCTCGCCGACATCGCCGACTGGGGCCCTGCGAACGACTGGTCGGACTGGGCAGATGCAACGCGGTGAGATCTGGTTCGCCGCCACGCCGGGCGGCGATCGTCCGGTCCTCGTCCTCACCCGCGACCCGGTGGCCGAGCGGATCGGAAGTGTCGTCGTCGCCGCGCTGACCCGAACGGTGCGCGGCATCGTCTCCGAGCTCGAGCTCACGCCCGATGCGGACGGAGTTCCAACCTTGTGTGCCGTCAATTTCGACAACATCCACACGATCGGGCGTGGCACCCTCCGCCGTCGAGTGACGACGCTCAGTCCCGCTCGGATGGCGCAGGCTTGCCGCGTCTTGAACGACGCGCTCGGCTGTTGATCGGCCGGAGCTGGGCACGCGTCGTCTTCGTGAAGCCGCGCACCACGGTGTGGAGAGCGCTCCGCCAGGCTTCCTCCTCGCCTGCTTGGGGCAGGACGCGGAGCACGTCCCCGCGCAGCTCGGCATTGCCAAGTCCTTCCAGCATCGCGTTGAAGGCAATGGCTGCATCCTCGACGCTCACCTCGCGCAACATGCCGGCCGCGTCGAGTCGGGCGACCTTTCCGAGCAGCTGGTTCCAGGCTCGCTGCCGCGCCTCGGTGAGCTCGGGGCCTGCGGAGAGGCCCGGAACCACACGCTGGAAGGCGATGCGATAGAGGCCGGGATGCTCGAGCACGAGCCGACGGTATGCACGGACGCCAACGGCAACCAGGTCGGCGGCTGGGTCGTCTGTCTCCTCGAGCTTCCCGATCTCGGCGTACAGGAACTCGAACGCCCGGCGCGCGATCGCCTCGACGAGAAGTCCGTCCTTCGAGCCGAACAGGCTGTAGACGGCACGTGTGGTCGTGCCCGCCTCCCCGGCGACGGCGCGGACGGAGAGCGCCGCCGCACCCCCGCGTGCGACGAGTCGCTCCGTTGCCTCGAGCAGCGCGACGCGCGTTGCCTCGTCGTGCTCTCGGGGCCGTCCCATCCCTTGACCTTTATAGCGGCACCTGTTACGTTACACGTAACGTAACAGGTTTCGAAAGGAGGTCGCATGTTCGTGATCGTTTGGCACGAGCTCGTCGATCCACCCACGGCCTTCGAGCGCGGGGAGCGCCTGAAGCGCGGTGAAGGCGCGCCCGAGGGGACGAGGGTGCTCCAGTTCTTCCCGGCCACGGACGGTCGATTGGTGACGTGCCTCTGGGAGAGCGGATCCGTCGACGACGTCCAGTCGTATGTCGACGACACGCTCGGAGACGCAAGCCGAAACCGGTGCTACGCGGTCGAGGAGGGAGTCGCCTTCGCCGCTCTGCCCCATGGCATAGCGCCGTCGGCCGTCGAAGTCGCGGCGGCCTGACCGCCCGGACGGACACGACCTGTGAATCTCGGTCGGTGCGCCACGGAGGTCGCGCGCGGCACGGGAACGACGAGGGGCCGGCGTTTGCCGGCCCCTCGGGTGGTCCGGCAGCCCGGAGGCTGCTTACATCATGCCGCCCATGCCGCCCATGTCGGGCATGCCGGCACCGGCAGTGGCCTTCTCGGGGGCCTCCGCGACGATCGCCTCGGTCGTGAGGATGTTCTTCGCGATCGACGCGGCGTTCTGCAGCGCCGAGCGCGTCACCATCGTCGGGTCGATGATCCCCGCCTTGACGAGATCCTCGACCTCACCGGTGTCGACGTTGAGGCCGAAGCCCTTCTTCGCCGAGCGAACCTGGTTGACGACGACGGAGCCCTCGAGACCGGCGTTCTGTGCGAGCTGACGCACCGGCTCCTCGAGGGAGCGGAGGATGATCGCCGAACCGGTCTTCTCGTCGCCCTCGAGCGTCGCGAAGCCCTTCTTCGCCGTATCCGCCGCATTCAGGAGCGCGACGCCGCCACCGGCGACGATGCCCTCCTCGAGCGCCGCCCGGGTCGCCTGGAGGGCGTCCTCGACACGGTGCTTCTTCTCCTTCATCTCGGTCTCGGTCGCAGCGCCGACCTTGACCACCGCGACGCCGCCCGACAGCTTCGCGAGGCGCTCCTGGAGCTTCTCGCGGTCGAAGTCGGAGTCGGTGTTCTCGACCTCGGCCTTGAGCTGCTTGATGCGGCCCTTGATCGCCTCGGAGTCGCCTGCACCGTCGACGATCGTGGTCGCGTCCTTGTCGATCACGATCTTGCGGGCCTTGCCGAGCTGCGTGAGCTTCGTGTTCTCGAGCTTGAGACCCATCTCCTCGGTGATCACCTCGCCACCGGTGAGGATCGCGATGTCCTCGAGCATCCGCTTGCGGCGGTCACCGAAGCCGGGCGCCTTGACGGCGACGGCGGTGAAGACGCCACGGAGCTTGTTGACGACGACGGTGGCGAGCGCCTCGCCCTCGACGTCCTCGGCCACGATGAGGAGCGGCCTGCCTGCCTGGATGACCTGCTCCAGGACGGGGAGGAGATCCTTGACCGCGCCGATCTTCTGGTTGGCGATCAGGACGTACGGCTCGTCGAGCACGGCCTCCATGCGCTCGGCGTCCGTGATCATGTACGGCGAGAGGTAGCCCTTGTCGAACTGCATGCCCTCGGTGAACTCGAGCTCGAGCCCGAAGGTCTGGCCCTCCTCGACGTTCACGACGCCGTCCTTGCCGACCTTCTCGATCGCGTCCGCGATCACGTCGCCGATCTCGCGCTCGCGCGACGAGATGGTGGCGACCCGGGCGATGTCCTCCTTGCCGGACACCTCGACCGACTGCTTCTTGAGGTCGGCCACGATCGCGTCGACGGCCTGCTCGATGCCCCGCTTGAGGCCCATCGGGTTGGCCCCCGCGGCGACGTTCTTGAGACCCTCGCGGACGATCGCCTGGGCTAGCACCGTCGCGGTCGTCGTGCCGTCGCCGGCGACGTCGTTGGTCGCCGTGGCGACCTCGCGGACGAGCTGGGCGCCCTGGTTCTCGAACGGGTCCTCGACCTCGATCTCGCGGGCGATCGTGACGCCGTCGTTCGTGATCGTCGGCGCCCCGAACTTCTTGTCGAGGACGACGTAGCGGCCCTTCGGGCCGAGCGTCACCTTGACCGCGTCGGCGAGGGTGTTGACGCCCCGCTCGAGCGCGCGGCGCGCGTCCTCGTTGAACTTCAGCTCCTTGTGAGCCATGAGTGCTCTCTTCCTCTCGAAATGCCGTTAGACGCCGGCGCGATCGCCGACGACCTTCGCCAGGACGTCCGACTCGCGCAGGATCAGGACCTCGTCGGAACCGAGCTTGATCTCGGTGCCGCCGTACTTGGAGAAGATGATCTCGTCACCCTCCTCCACGTCCATCGTGATGTACTCCCCGTCCTCGTCACGCGGGCCGGGGCCCACGGCCAGGATCTTGCCGCGCTGCGGCTTCTCCTGGGCGGTGTCGGGCAGCACGATGCCGCTTGCCGTGATGGCTTCCTCGTCGAGGACCTCCACGATCAGGCGGTCACCAAGGGGCTGCAGATTCATACGATGTGCCTCCCTGAGACTTGTGGCTTCCACGTTTCTGGCACTCGCGCTACGAGAGTGCCGACACGTGGGTTATACCACGTCCACCGCGTGCGTGGGAAGGTTGATCTGCGTCGTATCGACTCAGATTTCC
The DNA here is from genome assembly GCA_963791895.1 of uncultured Actinomycetes bacterium. Taxonomy (GTDB): domain Bacteria; phylum Actinomycetota; class Thermoleophilia; order Gaiellales; family Gaiellaceae; genus Gaiella. The sequence goes on along the minus strand of CAWBTY010000010.1, from coordinate 18,553 downwards.
GTCCAGGTCGTGAACGAGCAGAATCGGAGTCGTGAAGCGCGAGTTCTCGGCCGGCGGAGTCGTCGTGCGGCGCATGCGTGGTCGCGTGTGGGTCGCCGTCGTGCGGCCCCGGCGCGAGCAGCAGCGGCCCGTGGTCTGGGCACTCCCGAAGGGCCAGGTGGACGAGGGGGAGAGCGGCCTCGAGACCGCCGTGCGCGAGGTCGCCGAGGAGACGGGCCTGCGGGCGGTCGGCGAGCGAAAGCTCGGTGACGTGCGCTACGTCTACACCTGGGACGGCGAGCGGATCTTCAAGATCGTCTCGTTCTTCCTCCTCCGCGCCGTCGGTGGCCGGATCGGCGACCTGCCGGCCGGCATGGAGATCGAGGTCGCGGAGGCCCGCTGGGTGCCGCTCGACGACGCGCCGTCCCTCCTCTCCTACGGCGGTGAGAAGGAGATGGTGCGAAAGGCCGCCACGACGCTCACGGAGTCGTCTCGGTGAGGGCCGGCGCACGCCTCGCCCCTGGACGCGCGAGGCGTTAGGCTCGCGGGCGGTGCCGACCTTCGCGCTCAACTTCTACTCACCGGTGGTCGCCGACCAGCTTCGCACCGGCCGTAAGACGGCGACGATCCGCCTCGGCGACAAGTCGAAGAAGTACCGGAAGGGGATGATCGTGACGGTGCTCGTCGGCGCCCGCTACGGGCAGCGCGAGAAGGTCTTCGACGCGGTGATCGACAAGGTCGAGGTGAAGCCGCTCGCGGAGCTCTCCCCGCGCGAGATCGAGCACGACAACCCGGAGCTGCGTCGCCTGGACGAGTTCACCGAGTGGCTCGGGCGGCTCTACAACCGGCCGGTCTCGCCGGAGGACACGATCACCGTGATCCGCTTCTCGCAGATCGTCGGGACGATGTTCTGAGGGCGGGGGAAACCATGTTTCCCCCGCCGGCCCCCTTCTTCTGCGTAGCGCACTGAACTGGGCGCTCCTGGCCTCCCGGCCGGCGAAGCCGGCCTCCGGCCGCCAGCGTCCCGCGCACGGTCAACGGCCTGGACGCCGGATCGCGCCGCCGAAGAGCTCGTTCGGTCGCAGCTCGGCGCCGCACTCCTCGCACTCGACCTGGAACGCCGACGGCAGGCGCGCGTCGCAGCCGGGGCAGCGCGAGACGAGCGTCGTCGCGCACTGCGGGCAGACCGTCGGTCGCTCGTCCTCGTGGTCCTGGAAGTACCGGGCGACGTGACCGCAGGCGGGGCAGAACGCCACCCAGTCGCCGAGGGTCCGGCGTCGTTCCTCCTGGATCCAGTTCCGTCGCGGGCGCGCCACAGGAGACGTTGTACCGGTCGCCTCCGGGGCTCGCCGGGCGCCGTTCCACCGGCCACCCGAGTCGCTAGAGTCCCTGCCGATCGTCGCCCAGGAAAGGGGAGCGCGCACACATGGCAGTCCGCGAGGCCGAGCCGGTCGAGACGCTGCAGGACGTAAAGGACGCGGGCCTCGACAAGGAGGACCTGCTCGGGATGTACCGCAGCATGCTGGTCACCCGCGGCATCGAGGAGCGCGGTCACATCCTCTACAAGCAGGGCAAGATCCCGGGGTCGTTCTACACGGGGCGCGGCAACGAGGGCTCGGCGGTCGGCGTCGCGACCGCGATGGGCCCGAACGACGTCGGCACTCCGCTGCAGCGCGACATGGGAGTCCACGTCACGCGCGGGATCGAGCCCTGGCGCGTCTTCGCGCAGTACATGGGCCGCGTCGACGGGCCGACGAAGGGCCGCGACGGCAACGTCCACATGGGCGACGCGCGGATGGGGCTCCACACGATGGTCAGCCACCTGCCCGCGATGCTCCCCGTCGCCGTCGGGATGGGGCTCGCCTTCAAGATCCGCGACGAGAAGCGCGTCGCGGTCGCCTGGTGCGGCGAGGGTGCGGCTGCCCGGGGCGATGCCCACGAGGGCATGAACCTCGCCGGCGTGCGCCGGTTGCCCGTCGTCTTCGTGATCGACAACAACCAGTGGGCGTACTCCACGCCGGCCCACCTCGAGTTCGCGATCGACCACCTCGCCGACCGCGCCGCGGCCTACGGCTTCGAGGGCGTCGTCGTCGACGGCACCGACGTGCTCGCCGTCTACCGCGAGGCGAAGCGCGCGATCGACAAGGCCCGCGAGGGCGGGGGGCCGACGCTGATCGAGTCCGTGACCTTGCGCATGGAGGGCCACGCCGTCCACGACGACGCGTTCTACGTGCCGAAGGAGCTCTTCGAGGAGTGGGCGCGGCGCGATCCGATCGAGCGCTTCCGGGGCTGGCTCCGCGACAACGCGTCCATGACCGACGACGAAGAGGACGAGATCACGAGCGGCGTCAAGCGCCTGCTCAACGAGGCGATCCAGCGGGCGGAGGAGTCACCAGTCCCCGATCCGGCAACCGTGCTCGACGGCGTCTTCGCGACGCCCGAGGAGCTCGAGACGCCGCACCACAAGTAGGCGGCCGAGATGGCGGAGAAGACCTACCTCCAGGCGATCTCGGACGGTCTCCGGCAGGAGATGAGGCGGGATCAGCGCGTATTCGTCCTCGGCGAGGACGTCGGCGTCTACGGCGGCGCGTTCAAGGTCACCCAGGGCTTCCAGGAGGAGTTCGGTGCGAGCCGCGTGCTCGACATGCCGCTCTCGGAGACCGCGATCGTCGCCGGCGCGACCGGCGCGGCGCTGATGGGCATGCGACCCATCGCGGAGATGCAGTTCGCCGACTTCGTCTCCTGCGCGTGGGACCACCTCGTCACAGTCGCGGCCAAGCAGCGCTTCCGCGCGGGCACGCCGGTGCCGATCGTGCTCAGGCTCCCGTCGGGCGGCGGCTTCTCCGGCGGTCCGTTTCACTCGCAGAACCCCGAGTCGAGCTTCGCCCACATTCCCGGTCTCAAGGTCGTCTGCCCGGCGACGCCCGAGGACGCCAAGGGGCTTCTCGCCACGTCGATCGAGGATCCGAACCCGGTGCTCTACTTCGAGCACAAGCACCTGTACCGCCGCATCAAGGGCGAGGTGCCCGACGACCGTTACACGACCCCGTTCGGCAAGGCACGGGTGCACCGCGAGGGCGACGACGTCGCGGTGATCACCTGGGGCGCCATGGTCTACACCGCCGACGAGGCCGCGACGAAACTGGCCGACGAGGGCGTCTCCGTGCAGGTCCTCGACCTCCGCACGCTGATCCCGTGGGATCGCGACGCGGTCCTCGAGAGCGTCGCCCAGTGCTCGAAGGCGCTCGTGCTCCACGAGGACACGAGAACCGGTGGGTTCGGCGCCGAGATCGCCGCGACGATCGCCGAGGAGGCGTTCGAGCAGCTCGACGCGCCCGTGCGCCGGATCGCTGCGCCCGACAGCCCCGTCCCGTTCGCCCCGTCGCTCGAGAAGGCATACATCCCGCAGGTCGACGACGTCGCGGCCGCGCTCCGCGACCTGGCCGCGTATTGACGGGCGAGGCACGCCTCGCCTCTACGAGGAGGAGCACGTGAGCACCGGAACCCAGGTCGAGGTCGTGATGCCGCAGATGGGTGTCTCCGTCGCCGAGGGGACGGTCACCCGCTGGCTCAAGCAGGCCGGCGACTCCGTCGAGCGCGACGAGACGCTGCTCGAGATCTCGACCGACAAGGTCGACACCGAGGTTCCGAGCCCGGGCGCCGGCGTCGTCGCCGAGATCCGCGTGCAGGAAGGCGAGACGGTCGAGGTTGGGACGGTGCTCGCGGTGATCGCTCCAGAGGGAACGGCGCCCTCGGAGGCGCCGAGCGAGGCGCCCGAGCCCGAGGCGCCCGAGCCCGAGGCACCTGCCCCTGCCGCAGCCGAGCCGTCCCCCTCGGCGGCCGCGCCGCAGCCCGCGGCTCCTGCACCAGCAGCGCCTCCGGGCAACGGCAGGACGTTCGTCTCACCCGTCGTCGCCCGCATCGCCGCCGAGCACGGCGTCGACCCAGGTGGCGTCACGGGCACGGGCCAGGGCGGCCGGGTGACGAAGAAGGACATCCTCGCCTTCATCGAGTCAGGTGCGGCTGCGCCCGCGCCGGCCGAGGAGGTCGCCGCGGTCGCGCCGGCCCCCGCCCAACCGGCACCGCAGCCCGAGGCAATCCCGCCGGCCGCACCCGCCGCCCCTGCTCCCGCCCCACCCGCGCCCCCTGCTGCCGCCCCCGCGGCCGCTCCAGCTCCGGCCGCGGCTCCGCCGGCAGCTTCGGCGCAGCCGGTCGTCGGCGAGCAGGAAGAGCCGATGAATGCCATGCGGCGCGGCATCGCCGAGCACATGCGGCGCTCACTCGATACCTCGGCGCACGTGACGAGCGCGATCGAGGTCGACATGTCGAGGGTCGTCGCCGCCCGCAACCTGTTGAAGAAGGAGTACCAGGCGAGCTACGGCGTCAACCCGACGTACCTGGCCTTCGTGACCAAGGCGGCGGTCGAGACGCTCAAGGACTGGCCGTGGGTCAACGGCGAGATCCGCGGCGAGAAGATCGTCACGCGCCCGCACGTGCACGTGGGCGTCGCGGTCTCGCTCGAGGACGGCAAGGGCCTGATCGTCCCGGTGATCAAGCACGCACAGGACCTGAACCTGCTCGGGGTGGCGAGGGCGATCGCCGAGCTGGCCGAGAAGGCGCGAACGAAGAAGCTGCTTCCGGACGACGTCCAGGGAGGCACGTTCACGATCACGAACCCCGGCGGCTACGGCACCTTCCACGGCACGCCGATCATCAGCCAGCCGCAGGCGGCGATCCTCGGCACCTACGCGCTCGTCAAGCGCCCGTGGGTCGTCCAGGACGAGCTCGGCCAGGACGTGATCGCGATCAGGCCGCTGATGAACGTCACGCTCACCTATGACCACCGGCTCGTCGACGGCGCGTACGCCGGCTCGTTCCTGCGCGACCTTCGGCAGCGGCTGGAGGAATGGGACGAAGGCAGCGCCTGACGGCGGGTACGCTCGCGACGTGCGCGGCGCCCACCTCCTGAGCCTGCCCGGCCTCGTGCCGTACGGCGAGGCGCTCGCGCTCCAGCGCTCCGTCGCCGACGGCGTCAAGCTCGGCGAGCTGCCCGACACGGTCATCCTGCTCGAGCACGAGCCGGTGATCACGCTCGGCCGACGGACGGACGATGACGAGCTCCACCTCCCGAACGGCGTCGAGATCGACGTCGTCGAGACCGACCGTGGGGGGAAATCGACCTACCACGGGCCCGGCCAGCTCGTCTGTTACCCGATCCTCGACCTCAACCGTCATGGGCGGGACCTGAGGAAGTACGTGCGGGACCTCGAGCAGGCGATCATCGAAACGCTTGCACGGTTCGACCTCGCAGGGACGCGGATCGACGGGCTCACCGGCGTGTGGCTCACGTCGCCCGACCGCAAGATCGCGTCGATCGGCGTGCACGCCTCGCGCTGGGTCACGACCCACGGGTACGCGCTCAACGTCGACCTCGATCCGGCGCCGTTCACCGAGTGGATCACGGCCTGCGGGCTCGAGGACGCCCGCTTCACGTCGATCGCCGCCGAGCTCGGACAGCCGCTCTCGGTGGACGACGTGCGCGAGCCGGCGGCTGCGGCGCTCGCGGAGGTGTTCGAGCTCGAGCTCCACGAGCCGTCGGACGACGAGCGGTCGCTCGTGCACGAGATCGCTGCGCCTCGATGAGCGCGACGAGGCGCGCAACGAACGCGACGCTCGTCTGCCTCGCGGTGCTCCTGGCGGCAGGACTTGTCGGCGCAGGCGACGGCGCCGCCGCGAGCACCGCGGCCGCCGAGACGCTCGACGTCCGAGCACAGTTCGCGAAGCCGGTCGCCGCGATCAAGCGCGGAACCGAGATCCACGTCCTGCTTCCGCGAGCCCTCCCGCTCGAGGTCGGCAACCGAACGCTCTACCTTCAGGCCCGCCACCACCCCGACAGCTGGTCGATGACGATCGGGGCAGCGCCGAGCTGCGGCACTGCAACGGCGTGCTTCGTCGCCTCGTTCGCGGGTCGGCGCGGGGCCGTGATGTCACGACCGAACCTGAGGCTCCCCGGTGGCCAGCCCGCACGGTACGTCCCGATCCGGTGTGGTGCCTCGTGTGGGCCCGCGAGGCTCTCGTTCCTCCACCGCGACGTCGTCTACGACTGGCAGATCAAGGATCCGCCCGCGGGTGGGGCGAAGGCGCTCGCCCGACTCGCAGCCGACGCGATCGCGGCCACGCGCCCGTGACCGTCGACGTCCGCCCGGTCCCGCGGAGCCGGCCCGTACCATGACCGCGATGCAGACGTCTCTGCCTGTCGCCGAGCGCCCGCGCCGGCCCGAGTGGATGAAGGTGCGGGCGCCGAGCGCTGAGGGGCGCTACTACGACGTCCGCAAGCTGCTGCACGGCGCGAGCCTCGTGACCGTCTGCGAGGAGGCTCGCTGCCCGAACATCGGCGAGTGCTGGGGCCGCGGCACGGCGACGTTCCAGATCCTCGGCGACACGTGCACGCGCGCGTGCCGCTACTGCTACGTCACCTCGGGCAAGCCCGAGGCGCCGCCCGATCCGCTGGAGCCGCTCCGCCTCGCCCAGGCCGCGGCGACGATGGGGCTCTCGCACGTCGTCGTCACATCCGTCGACCGGGACGACCTGCCGGACCGCGGCGCAGGTCACTTCGCGGCCACGATCCGCGCGCTCAAGGCCAAGCTGCCCGAGTCGTCCGTGGAGGTGCTGACTCCGGACTTCCTCGGCGTGGAGGAGGAGGCGCTCGCCACTGTGCTCGCGGCGCGACCCGAGGTCTTCAACCACAACATCGAGACGGTCCGCCGCCTCCACCGGCGGATGCGCGGCGCGAGGGCGACCTACGACGGCGCCCTCGAGCTCCTGCGTCGCGCAAAGGAGCTCGCGGACTACCCGGTGCTGACGAAGTCGGGAATCATCGTCGGGCTCGGGGAGACGAACGACGAGGTCGTCGAGACGATGCGCGACCTCCGTGCGAACGGGGTCGACGTCGTCACCATCGGGCAGTACCTGCAGCCGTCCTCCAAGCACGCGCCGATCGACCGGTGGGTGCACCCGGACGAGTTTCGCTGGCTCCGCGAGCAGGGCGAGGCGCTCGGCTTCGGCTCGGTCTTCGCCGGCCCGCTCGTGCGCTCGAGCTACCGCGCCGACGAGCAGCGCCACGCCGCCGAGACCGGTCGCGGCGCGGTCGCCTACTGAGCCCGGCGGTCGACGCCGCGCCCGCGAGGCGTTACGCTCCCGCCATGGGACTCAAGGAGACAGTGCTCGGTTGGTTCCGCTCGACGCCCGACGAGGGCAAGGAGCTCGAGGACGCGGAGATCGACAAGCGGTCGGACGAGTACGGTGTCGAACGCGGCAACGTCGAGACCGATCTGCGGTCGGGCTCGCACGCGGGCGAGTTCGAGTCCGATCAGGACGCACCGCGCCGCTAGGCCGTAGGGACCGACACCGTCACCGCAGGCCGAGCCGATAGCGGCGGAGCAACGCGAGCTGCGCGAGGACGATGCCCGCCGTCAGGGCGAGCATGAGGAGCGTGGCAGCCGCCGCGTAGCCGTAGCGGAGGTACTCGAACGCGTTCCGGTAGACGAAGAGCGGTACGTAGGTCGTGGAGAAGAGCGGCGGCCCGCCGTCCGTGACGACCAGTGCCGGGACCAGCGTCGCCTGGAGGCTGAAGATGGTGTCTCGCGCGAGCAGGAGCAGCAGCACCGGCGCCATCAACGGCAGCGTCACCCGGCGGAAGAGCCCCCACGCGGTCACGTCCTCGAGCGCGGCCAGGTCGTAGAGCTCGGTCGGCAGGCCCTGGCGGGTGACGAGCAGGACGACGAAGCCCTCGCCGATCGTGAACAGGCTCAGGATGATGATCGCTGCCCGCGCGTCGTTCGGGTGCGTGAGCCACTGGGGCAGCGGATAGCCGATCCACGTGGAGTTCGGCGCGCCGCCCCAACCGAGGAGCGTGTTGATCGGGCCGTAGAGCGGGTTCAAGAGCCACAGCCAGAGCAGCCCGAACGCGATGTCGGGGACGACAGTGGGAAGCATCGTCGCCGAGCGGTAGGCGCCGACGCCCGCGTACCGGCGGTGGAGCAGGAGCGCCAGGCCGAGCGCGGCCGCGAGGCGCAGCGGCACCGCGATCGCGGCGAAGACGAGTGAGTTCTTGACGGCGATCCGGAAGACGTCGTCGTCGAGGAGCTCGCGGAAGTTGTCGAGCCCCGCGAAGCGCGGCGCGCGGACGAGGTCGTACTCGGTGAACGCGAGCCCCAGCGTGACGAGCGCGGGGAGGACGACGAGGGCTGTCAGGCCGAGGAGGTACGGCGCCAGCATCAGCGCCAGCTGACGGCGCTCGCTCATCGGTCGACCCGCGCCCCGGTGGTCGCGTCGAAGAGATGGACGTCCTCGGGACGAACGCCGAGCCGCACCTCGTCGCCCTCCCGCGGCCGCCCGTCCGCCGCCACGCGCGCGACGAGGCCTCCGGCCAGATGGACGTACGCGTCTCCGCCCGCAACCTCGACGAGATCGACGCGTCCCGGCACGTGGCCGTCGAGCCGCAGGTGCTCGGGCCGGACCCCGAGCTCCGTGCCGGCGGGCACCACGGCGAAGGGGCGCGCCGCGTCGGCGTCGAGGAAGTTCATGCGTGGAGTGCCGAGGAACCCGGCCACGAACCGATCGGCCGGGCGGCGGTAGACCTCGTCGGGGGGGCCGATCTGCCTGACCCGCCCGGCGCTCATGACGGCGACGCGATCGGCGAGTGTCAGCGCCTCGATCTGGTCGTGGGTGACGTGCACCATCGTCGCGCCGACCTCTCGGTGGAGGCGCCGCAGCTCCGTTCGCATCTCCACCCGTGTGCCGGCGTCGAGGTTCGAGAGGGGCTCGTCGAGCAGGTATGCGTCGGGTCGGCGCACGAGCGCTCGTGCGAGCGCGACTCGCTGCCGCTCCCCGCCCGAGAGCTCGTACGGCCGGCGCTCGAGCAGGTCGCCGATGCCCACGAGCGCCGCCGCCTCCGCCACGCGCTGCCGCACCTCCGCCTTCGGCGTCTCGCGGACCACGAGACCGAAGCCGATGTTCTCTCCCGCCGTCAGGTGAGGGAAGAGCGCGTAGCTCTGGAACACCATCGAGACGTTCCGGGCGGCCGGTCGCAGCCGCGTGACGTCTCGTCCCCCGATCGAGATCGTCCCCGCGTCGACGGCCTCGAGCCCGGCGATGCATCGCAGGAGCGTGCTCTTGCCACAGCCCGACGGACCGACGACGACGAGCAGCTCGCCGTCGCGCGCCTCGAGCGTGATGCCGTCCAACGCGGGAACCGAGCCAAAGCGCTTCTCGAGGCCCTGGACGGCGACGCCACTCATCTGCCGAGCCAGCCCGCGCCGCGATCCTCGTGGAGGAAGAAGCGCTGGGCGACCGCGAAGGCCGCGACGACGGGCACCGTTGCGACGACCGCGCCCGCGAGGAGCACCGGGTAGTTCGTGCGGTCGAGGACGGAGAGCGAGCGGAGCCCGAGCGGCAGCGTGTAGAGGTCGGGGTCGAAGAGGTACACGAGCGGGTCGAGGAAGTTGCCCCAGGAGGCGATGAACGCCAGTAGCGCGACCGCCACCGTGACCGGGCGAACCAGCGGCATCGCGAGGCGCCGCCACATCGTGAACGGCCGCACGTCCTCGAGCCTCGCAGCCTCGACGAGCTCCTCGGGGAGCCTCCGGAAGCTCCAGTAGAAGAGCAGCACGTAGAAGGGAGAGAGGCCGAGGAGTGCTGGAGCCACGAGCGGCACCCAGGTGTCGGTGACGCCGAGCCAGCGATAGAGCGTGAAGCGCGGCACGAGGAGGGCCGTGACCGGGATCATCAGTGCCACGAACGAAACCGTGAGGAGCACGACACGCGCACGACCAGCGAGCAGCAGCAGAGCGAATCCCGCCCAGGAGGCGACGAGCACCGCCAGCGGCACCGTGAGCGCCGCGACGACGAGGGAGTTGAGGAGGTACCGCCCGAGATCGACGAGGTCGAACGCCTCCGAGTACGCCGCCGTCGAGAGCGGGCTCGGCAGGAGCTCCGGCGTTCGCGGCGGGACGGTTCCCGGCTCACGGAGCGAGCCGGCGACGAGGAACCACAACGGGAGGAGGAAGAGGACGGCGACGGCGACGGCGACCGGCTGTCGCCAGCCGCCCCACCTTCTCTCCCCGCCACGCACCGTCGGAGTCTAGGTACGCGCGGAGCGCGTCAGCCGTTGTCGCCGCGCGCGAACAGCGGACGGGTGGCCGCATCGACCTCGGCGACCACCTCGTCGATCGGCTGCGCCCGGTACATGCCGTTCTCGAGGATCGGCTCGGCGGCGTCCTCGATCTCCGGCCACGTGGAGATGGTCGGGACGTTGCGGATCGACGGGATCGCGTCGAGGAACACCTTGGAGTTGGCCGGCTTCTGCGTCGGGTCGAGGAAGGCGTCGGACTCCGCCACCTCGCGCAGGGACGGCACGGTACGCCCCGTCCCGGCGATCACCGCGGCGCCCTCCGGGCCGAGCGCGTACTCGACGAAGCGCCACGCGGCGTCCTTCTCCTGCGACGCCTTCGTCATGCAGTAGGCGTCCGAGTGGAGGATGCTTGCCTCGTCCTGCAGCGTCGGCAACGCGGCGACGTCCCAGTCGAACTTCGCGGCCTCACGGAGAGCAGGGACGAGACGGCGCGACTCGAGCAGCATCGCCATCCGCCCGTTGAGGAAGCGCGTCTCGTCGTCCTCGGCTTCGACCTCGACGTCGGGCGGGACGACGCCGTGAAGTGTGCGCAGCTCGAAGAACTGCTGCAGCGCGGACTTCGAGGCGGGCGAGTCGAGCGTGAAGCGCGTCGGGTTCTCGTCGTCGTCGACCAGCTCGCCGCGGTTCGACCAGACGAACGGCGCGAAGCGGATGATCGTCGGCTCGACGCCGAGGCCGTAGATCGCCGCGGGAGCGGCGTTCGGCTGCGGGGGCAGGTCGGGATCGGCGCCCCGGACGACGGCGCCCTTGTCGTCGCGGGTGAGCTGCTGGGCGCGGAAGACGAACTGGCTCCACGCCATGTCGTCGGTCGGCACCGGGACATCGAAGCGCTCGAAGAGGTCGCGGTTGTAGTACACGACGAGGCTCGAGATGTTCTGCGGCAGGCACGTCGCTTCCCCGTTCCAGCGGAACGCGTCGACGGCCTCCGAGTAGAAGTCGTCGAGCGCGAACGCACCGGAGTCCTCGACGTAGGGCTCGAGTGGCTCGAGCACGTCGCGCGCGGCGAACTGGCCGTAGAAGCGGTAGTTCATCAGGAAGAGGTCGGGCGGCGACCCGCCGGCGAAGGAGGTCGAGAGCCGTGCGATGAGGTCGTCGCGATCGCTTGCCTCGACCAGCTGCACGTCGATCTCCGGCTCCTCCTCCGAGAAGGCGTCGATCATCGTCCGGTACGCGTTGATCTCGGGGGGATCGCCGAAGACGAGCAGCCGGATCGAGCCGGAGGCGTCCTCGTCGCCGCCGCAGCCGCTCGCGACGAGCCCGGTGAGGGCGAGGAGGACGACGACGGCGAGCGTTGCGACCCGGGGCACGGCCGCGCATTGAAGACGCGCCCGAGCCGCGTGTCAAGAGCCAGTTTTTGGCTTGTCCAAGCCGTTTCTGGCACACCGTTGGTGATATCAGCGCGTGCGCTCCGTGCTATCACGGGGAGGAGGAACGACGAGGGGCCGCCCACCGGCGGCCCCTCGTCGTGCTGCAATGAACCGATCGTTACTTGAACTTCAGCGTCCAGACACCCTGACCGTGGGTGCCGGCGTAGATCTGATCCTTCTTGCCCGGCACGAGCACGAGGTCGGCGACGACGACGTGCGGGAGGCCCTTGCCTGCCTCCGCCCACGAACCGTCACCCTCGCTCTTGACCGCGCCGTAGTCCGTGCCGACGACGATCGTCCCGTCGGAAACGGCGATCGAGGTGGCCGGGATGTCGAGGAACGCCTCGTCACCCGTGCCGTCGAGCGACGTGAACGTCGAGGCGCCCGGCACGTACCTCACCTCGAACACGTGGCCCGGCTTGTTCGGATCGGTCGCGATCGGCGACGGCTTCGCGTTGAAGCCGCTGTAGGTGATCCAGGCGTGGTTCGCGTCCGCCGGGTCGACGAAGATCGCCGTCGGATAGCGCGGCGGCGTCGCCGACGACTCGTCGTCGATGCGGTCGAGGACGACCGTTGCAGCATCTGCTGCGTCGGCGTTCTTCGAGACGAAGATCCTGCCGGTGCTGGTCGCAGCCCAGAGCGTCTTGCCGTCCTTGGCGGGCTCGACCGCCGCGACCGTGCCGCCCGTGCGACTGGCACCGAACGACGCGTTCGTCAGGCGACCGGCAACACCTGGATTGCCGAGCGGCTTGAAGTCGTCGCAGAGGTCGGTCGCCGGCTCGTACGTGCCGTCCTCGTCGATGTCTCCATCGCCCGTCCAGATGCTGCAGTGCTCGCGGTGCTTCGCTACCGACAGCCCCTGGGCACGCCCGTAGTTCGTCGAGCGGAACACGTGCTCACGCGCGGTCCAGATCCAGCCGGCGTGCGTCGGATCGGTCGTTGCGGGGCCGATGAACGGGACACCCTCGTTCCCGTAGAAGACGAACAGGGTGTCCGAGATCCAGTTCATGTCCTCCTGGTTGCGGGGCTCGTAGGCAACCATCAGCTGGCCCTGCTGGAACCCCGACAGCCGGAAGTTCGGATCGGCGATGTCGAAGTTGTTGTGACCACCGTCGGCGATGTTCGTGTTGACCCACGTGTCGCCCGACGAGCGCTCCCACGAGCCGTTGTCCTGGGTGCCGCCGACGACGAGATCGGGGTCATGAGGGCTGACCGCGATCTGGTAGAAGTGCAGCGTCCTCAGGCCCTTGTTCATGGACTCGAGCCTCTCCGGCACGCGCGAGAGCACGAGCTGGCAGAACGCGAGCTGGGCCCCGACGTAGCCCTTCGGGTTCGTGCAGTCGCCCGAGTCGTCGACGAAGTTGCCGTTCGAGCGGACGATGCCGCCGTCGCCGACGTCGAAGAACTGCCTCCAGTTCTGCGGGTTGGTGACGAGCGCGTGGTGGTCAGGATGGAGCTCGAACGGATAGAGCTGATCCGACGTGTCGTCGGTCATGTCCGTGAAGTGGACGCCGGCGTTGGTCGAGAGCAGCACGGCGCGACCGTTCGAACGGCCTGGCCCGCCGGGACCGAAGTTGTTCTCGTTGTACTGATTCGCGCCGGAGAGGTACACCGTGTCGGCGTCCGCACCAGGCGGCACGTAGACGTAGCTGTCGTATGAGCACTGACCGTCGCAGAAGCCGAAGCTCGAGTAGCCCGGCGTGTCGGGTGTGGCGCTCGTGAGGTCGAGCCACGCCGCCGACACCGCGGCGGCGGTCGCCGAGCGGACGTTGTCGTTGCGACGGAAGCGGGCGAAGAGGCCGCCGCCGCCGACGCCGACGTACATCCGCGTCTCGCCGTTCGGGAGCTTCACGATGTCGAACTCTGCCCGCTCCGCGTTGCCGGTCGCGGGGCCGAGCCGCGGCATGATCTGCTCCCACGAGCCCGGATCGCCGTTCGACTTCGACCGCCAGATGCCGCGTGCGAAGAACGAGGCGTAGACGGTGTTCGGGTCGACCGGGTCGATCATCACCCGTCGCGCGCCACGCGGCGAGCAGGCCGTGGTGTTCAGCGACACCGCGTCCGGGGTGGCCGCCGTGCAGAGGGCGGTGTTGCCCTGGTTGACGAGCTCCCACGACTCACCGCTATTCGTCGAACGCCACAGCCCGAAGTGGGGCGCGCCGGGAATGAGCGCGTCAGCGCCCCCACAGCAGACGTTCGAGACGCCGCGGACCGCACGGCCCGAGGCGGCGAAGATCGTCTTCGAGTCGCCAGGCTTGACGGCGATCGAGCCGACCGCCCGGTTGTTGAAGTGCTCGCGGCCGTACGGGCCGGTCCAGCTGTTCCCGGCGTTCTTCGAGAAGTAGAGCCCGACGCCGGCCTCGCAGCCGGAGCCGCAGGCGTTCGGCTCGCCCGTGCCGACCCAGAGGTCGCGCGACTGCTTGTCGTTCGGGTCGAGCTCGATCGAGGCGACGTTGTTGTGCTCGAAGCCCGCGGAGACGTACTGCCAACGGACGTCGTTCGCGAGCGCGTTGTTCGTCCGCCAGACGCCACCGTTCGCGTTCGCGATCCACAGCGTGCAGTTCCCATTCCCGTTGCCGCCACAGCCAGGCTCGATCGCGACGTGCGCGATGCGGCCGCTGAAGTCGGGCGTGCCGGCGTTGTAGACCGAGCGGTCGCGGAACTGGTTGTCGAGGCCCTGAGCATGTGTCGGCCCGAGCGGCTTCCAGTCACTCTTGCCGCCCTTCGCGCGACCCTTGACCTTCTTCCAGTCGGCGAGCGCCTTCTGCACCAGTGCGGCAGGCACGGAGTCACCCGGTGTGGCGAGCTTCAGGAACTCGTCATCCGTGCCACGCTCGCCTTCCTGGAAGCTGCCTGGCGGCGCGAAGGTCGCGTTCGCGGCGAGTTTCGCGGCGAGCGCCGGCGCGAGCTCCTCCGTCTCCAGTGCCGGGCCCGAGACGGCCGAACCGCCGCCTCCCCCGCTCATGAGCCCGCCGGCGGCGACGGCCGCCAGGGCGAGCACGAAGACGCCGACGGCTACCAGCCGACGACGCATGCGTCGCTGTCGCATCTGTCTCCCCTGTGTGAAGGTGGATGTTGCAGGCGTGCGGTCAGGTTGGTGCTCGCGCTCGAGGCTCGCCTCGAGGCGCGACACGATCTCCGCGTTGATGCTTCGCCCCGAGTTCTGTGTCGCTTCGACGAGGCGACGTCGAAGCTCCTCGGGCATGCGGAGCAAGAAGCGATATCTCTCCCCTGACACGCGGGCAGAACCCTAGACGTGCCCGCGGGATACTGCAACCGGCAACCTCTTTTTCGATATCGCCCCAGGCCGGGGTGATATCGAGGCCGCGCGAGAGACGGTGTGGGAGGGCCGTTGGCCCTCCCACACACTGTCCGTTCCGGTTTGACGACGGTCAGTCGATGTTGAGCCGCCACGTCGCGAGACCGTGCGTGGCGGCGTAGAGGATCCGCTCGTCCGCGAGGATCTCGAGGCTCGTGACCTCGACGTTCGGCAGGCCCGGCGCGGAGTTCGTCCACGTCGTGGTGCCGCTCGCGAGGCGTAGAGCGCCGAAGTCCGTCCCGGCGTAGAGGTCGCCCGTCTCGTCGTCCCGTACGAGGTCGTTGACCGGGAGGTCACCGAAGTCGTGCGAGAGATCCGTCCACGTCGACGTCCCGGTGGCCGGGTTGTAGACGACGAGGAACACGTGCGCCGGCGTGCCCGGTGTGTTGACGCCGTAGCCCGAGTACGAGATCCACGCCCGGTTCCCGTCCTCGGAATCCACGTGGATGCTCGAGATGAACCGGTTGGGGTCGTTCGCGACGTCGGTGTCGAGGCGATCCCAAGAGACCGCGCTCGCCGGCTCGGCGTCGATCGTCCTCGACACGAACAGTCGGCCGGTCGTCGTCGCTGCCCACGCCGTCGAGTCGTCGTCAGCCGTGCGGTCGATGGTCGACACGGCACCACCCGCCCGGTCACCCCAAAACGGAGCGGTGAGGCGGTTCGGGCCGGTCTCGGCCCAGTCGCCACACGTCGCCGCGAATGTGCCGGTCCACGTGTTGCAGACCGCGTTCGCCTCCTCGAGCGTCCTCGTTCCGAGGCCGTGGGTCTTCGTCCGGTACACCGTCCGGCCGGTACCGGCGAACATCGTCCCGCTCACGACCGGGTCGGCGATCACGGGGGCGTAGAACTGCGTCCCGGCGTGCCCGAAGATCGGGTCGGCCGTCCAGATCCACGCGCCGATGTCCCCACCGTTGAAGCTCACCTCGGTGGTGGCGTCGAAGAAGTTGTGGAACCGGAAGTTCGGGTTCTCGACGTCGAAGCCCGGCCAGCCGCCGTCCCCGATCATCGTGTTCTCCCACTTCGTGGGATTCCCCGGGGTCTCCCACGTGCCGTTGTCCTGCGTCCCGCCCGTCAGGAGCTGCGGGTTGTGCGGGCTCGCCTTGACCTTGATCCACTGGAGAGTGTTGAGCCCGCGGTTCAGCCCCTCGAGCTTCGAGGGGATCTTCGAGAGCATCTGCTGGCAGCGCGCCAGCGCCGCTCCGGTGAGACCGCGGTTCGGGTCGTCGCACCAGGCCGAGCGGTCGACGAGCTCACCGCTCGAGCGCATCACGCCGCCGTCGTTCGTCTCGAAGAACTGGAACGGGTTCGACGGGTTGGTGACGAGATCGTGCTGATCTGGGTGGAGCCCGTTCGGGTTCAGCTCGTCCGTCCCGTCGAACGTCATGTCGGTGCCGCTGACCCCCGCGTCGGTCGAGAGGATCACGGCACGCTTGTTCGCGATCGTCTCGCCGTAGGAGTAGGAGCCGCCCGAGTAGACGAGGTCCGGATGCCCCTTGGGCGTATGAACGAACACGTCGTACCAGCACTGCCCGGTGCAGAGGTTGTACGTCGCGTAGCCCGGGCTCGCGACGCTCGAGCTCGAGAGGTCGGCGAACCCAGGCACGCCGGTCGAGACGTCGTCCGAGCGGAAGAGGCGGCTGTACGGGTTGCCGATGTTGCCTTCGTACACGTACATCCGGGTCTTGCCGTTCGCGAGCTTCGTGACGTCGATCGCGGCACGCGTCTGCACGAGCGCAGAGTTGAGCGACGCCTTGATCTGCGTCCACGTCGTGCCCCCGTCGGGCGAGCGCCAGATGCCGCGCGCGTACGACGAGGCGTAGACGATCTCCGGGTCGGACGGGTCGAGCTCGACCGCGCGGACCCCGCGCGGCGAGCAGACGCCGCCGTTCACGAACTCGGTCTGGTCGCCCGTGCACGCGGCGGCACTCGCAGAGCCGTTGTGAATGAAGCTCCAGCTCGAGCCGCCGTTCGTGGACTTGTAGAGGCCCCACTTCGCGGCGCCGGGCACGGGTCGCGTGACGCCGACACAACAGGACTCCGACATGCCGCGGAGGGCGGTCGTGGTCCCGACGTAGATCGTGTTCGGGCTGCCCGGCTTCACGACGATCTGGCCGATGCCCTTCCCTCCGAGCGGGTTCCCGGTGTCGGTCGGAGCACCTCCGAGCGGCCCCGTCCACGTGTCACCGCCGTTCGTCGACTTGTAGATCCCGACGCCTGCGACGCAACCGGAGCCGCAGATGTTCGCCTCGCCGGTACCGACGTAGATCGTGTTCCCCGAGGTGTCGTTCGGGTCGATCGTCACCGCGCCGGCCGCGTTGATCCCGAGCGGCCCGGCGAGGTACTCCCAGTTCGGCTGGCCCGTGAGCGCGTTCTTCGCGCGCCAGATGCCGCCGCCCGCGGGTGTGATGTAGAGCTTGCAGTCTCCGGGCTTGCACGAGTCGGCGATCGCGATCGCCGTCGTCCGTCCACCCGCGACGTACGCGGCCGGGACGTAGCTGAACGCGTTCCGGAAGGGCGTCGCGGGATAGAGCGCCTGGCTCGGCCCAACCGAGACCCAGGTGCCCTTCTTCCCCTTGCCATTCGGGAAGGGCCGGCCCTTGGACGACGTAAACGCGGCGCGGGCGCCTGCCGCTGCCTGGAGCGGGATCACCCCCGCCGGATAGGCGCGCTCGAGGAACGCCGCGTCGGCACCGCTCGCGGGGCCGTCCTCGGCCATCCCCTGGTTCCCGGGGACGGTCTGGCGGAGGTTGTCGAGGTGGCCGGCGAGCGCGGTTGGGAACTCGCCCTCCTCGCGGGCCTGCGTCGTGCCGCCTGCGCCGGAGAGCAACCCTCCGACGGCAACGGTGGCGACGACGGCCGCCAGGATCGCGCCGATGGCGAATCGGCGACGTTGTCTGCGTGACATGCACTTCCCCCTTCTGTCTGCGGCTTCGCGCGCCTGGACAGCGCGCGTTCTTTGCCCAGTGGATCTGCCGAGGGGGCTCAGACGGCACGTCACCGGCGTGTCCGTCGGATGCGGATGCTCGAGACATCCACGTCATCGAGTCTCTCCCCTCGACACGTGCGCGCCCCACTATGACCAAATGAGTTTCCGATATCAACCCACGTCGGCGTGATATCGAGCCGCAGGCCGACGCCGCGTGTAAGGAAGCTGTACGGGTTCGCCTCGCCGCGCGGACAAGGTTCATACTTTTAGGTGGTGAAGTCGCTCGTGCTCATCGGGGCCGTAGTCGCGGTCTCCGTCTTCGGGGGCGCCACGTCGGCCGCGGCCGTCACGAGCCCGACACTCCGCGTCGGGACGACTTCGAACCTCTCGCTCATCGGCACGGGCTTCAAGCCGAGGGTGCTCGTGACGCTGCGGGTGGTGTCACCCGGCGGGACGCGCAAGGCGACGGTGCGCACGGGCGTGCGGGGCGGCTTTACCTTCCGCTTCCCGGGCGTCGAGCGCTGCGTGCCCGACCTCGTCACCGCTCGCGCGACCAACGGGGCGCTCGCCAGCATCCCGATCGTCTGGTTCGTCCGCGAGTGCCCGCCGCCACCGCCACCGCTCCAGCCCGGGACGCCTCCGTACCAGCCGGGCGTCGCCGGCGCCTGAGACAGCGAGTTGCCGGAACGGCTCAGCCGTGCGGCTTCGCCATCCGGTGGAAGTCGAGCGCCTCGTCGAGGACGCTCTCCTCGACGCCGGCTTCGCGCGCG